>JAEEZS010000063.1 GCA_016291905.1 Bacteroidaceae bacterium | reverse complement strand
TTCTTGGTGGTTACCTGAACGACGCCGTTCGCGCCTCGTGTGCCCCAGACGCTGGTGGCGGCTTCGCCCTTCAGCACATCGACGTGGTCGATGTCTTCGGGCTTCAGGCTTTTGTACACATCGACTGAAACGACGTTGCCATCGACGACGAACAGGGGATCGGCTTCGACTGCTTCGGACACCTTCTGGGCATCCGCTTCTTCCTTGGCGTTATTGCAGCTGGCTGCAAGGAGCACGAGGGCTGCCACAGGGAGCACATAGAGCACTTTGAGCCGTGCCCAGGGGCTGGTTTGCTTTTTCATCATCATAAGAATTCGTTTTTTAGTGGAACAATTAGTGAAATTATTGGCTATCGAGTTGAACCGGGCGCCTAAGGCTGTCTCGATAAGTTTCATCTGGTAGTGGCGGGCATCGGTGCCGCTGCGCAGCATGGCCTCGTCGGCTTCGTACTCGTGGACGGCACGCAGCTCGCGCCCCACAAGCCACGCCGCAGGGTTGAACCACTGGAAGGCCGTGCAGAGCTGGCAGAGGAGGATGTCCCACGAGTGTCCGAGGCGTATGTGCTCGCGCTCGTGGGCGAGGATCATGGGGGCGTTGGCGTCGTAGTCGCGACGCGAGACGACGATGGTGTGCATCCAGCTGAAGGGGGCGTAGCGACCATCGTGGAGGACGAGGCGTGTGCCGTCGTCGAGCCTCTCGGACCCGCGTCGGCCCAGACGGGCGTTGCGCACGACGCCCACTCCCAGACGAACGAGGAAGAACGCCACGCCTGCCAGATAGAGGATGAGGAGGAGAGTAGCCTCCCCCCTCCCCTCCTGAAGGAGGGGTGACATAAAGCCCTTCCCTTCAGGGGAGGGTTTGGGAGAGGCTGCGGGTTGGGGGTAGGCTTCGTCAGCGGGGGTGACAACCAGTTCCTCCAACAGCTGGGCGAAGTCGGCGGCACGGGTGCCCAGGTCGAGATGGACAGCGGGGAGCACCACGCTCAGCACCAGCACGACGAGCAGCACCACGCGGTTGAAGCGATGGAGCGTATCGCGGCTCAGCAACCACTTGTAGAAGAGGTAGAACAGCACAAGGGCTATGGCGGAGAGGAGGAGGTAATACATGGTAGAATTACAAAATTAGAAATGAGAAATTAGGAATTAAGGCTCTGAAGCATATCTATCAGTTCTTGCACTTCGCCTGCCGAGAGGTTTTCTTCTTCGGCAAAGAAGCTGATGAGCGACTTGGCAGAGCCGCCAAACAGATTGTCGCGTACCTCTTTCATATACGTGCGTGCGTACTCGCCTTTCTGCACAGCGGGGTGATAGACGTAAAGGCGCGATTCCTTGCGATGCCCGACGAAGCCCTTCTCCTCCAGGATGCGCAGGAACGTCAGCACGGTGTTATAGGCCGGACGCGGCTCAGCAAACGCTTCGACAGCCTCGGCCACCGTAGCATGACGCTTTTCCCACAGGATGTTCATCACCTGCAGCTCACCTTTGGTCAATGTTTTCGAATCTTCTTTCATGACGGTTACGATTTACCTTTTCGCTACAAAGGAAAGGGAAGTTTTCGTACCGTGCAACTAAATCTTTAGGAAATTCGATGAAAAGGGCGATATTTAAACTATTTTATTAGTTGCAAGAGAGATTTTATTAGTTGATAACACCGACAGCCCCGCCAGTTATGAAATTGGCGGGGCTGTCCGAAGTCCTCTAACTGCATGAGGGATGAAGAGATTCTTCCCTTTTATTCCTTTTTGGGGTGCAGCTTACGGTAGATTTTCAGATTGGTGCGGAGCGACTTGATGCCCGATTTCGAAAGATAGGTCTCGGTGGTGTAGGCGTCGTTCTTGAAGTAGAACACCAGACGTTTGCCCCAAAGGAGTTTCTTCCGTACCTCGCACTTGGCAGAGGTGGATTCTGGATGGATAAATCCTTCGCCGACACCCAGACGGGCAGGATACTCACGGGTGGTTCCGGGCGTTTCGTTCAAGAGTGCCAAGAACTCGTCAAGACGGGCCTGCACTTCATCGAGGGTGGTGCCCATTCCAATGCACGTCTCCGTATACTGGTCGAACACGAAGATGGTCTCGGAGATGCCGTCGGGGGTGCCCAAGCCGAGGTAGTAGCTGAAGGTGCCATCCTCCTTATCCGTGTAGGAGAAGATGGTGTACTCTTTTTCATCGATGGTGCACTCTGCGACTTCCAGTCTGATTCCGGCGGGCTGGTTCTGCGCAATGGCCAACAGGGAAAGCAGGCCGAGGGTAAGGGTTGAAAATGCTTTTTTCATTGGTGTTGAATTCAGGGTTTAACTGTCAGTTGTTTCACAGGGAAGGTAAAGTAGGTATCGGGGAAGGGTTCGTCGCGTAGGGTAAAGTGCCACCACTCGCTCTCGAGCGTCTTGAAGCCATGGCGAAGCATTGCCGAGCGAAGCAGCATGCGATGGGCGAACTGCTCGGGAGTGATGCTGCGTCCGGTGGGGCTCTGGCTATTGTCACCCGTGTATTCGCCCGTCATGGGATTGCCGCAGAAATCGGGGTGGCTCTCGGGGCCAAACCAGTCGAAGGTGCCGCCCATGTCAACCTCCTTTTCTGTTTCCATATCGAAGAGGGTGAGGTCAACCGTCGAGCCGCGCGTATGACCGCTCTTCTCCATGATGTACTCCTGCTCGAAAAGCACGCTTTTGTCGAGGTCAGGGTAGAAGTAGGGCTTCATGCGGGTGTCGCTGACGTCGGCAGCCCAGCGGACAAAATGATCCACAGCCCGCTGCGGACGATAGGCGTCGTAGATTTTCAGACGGTAGCCCAGCGCCTTCACGTCGTCGCTGACGGCACGGAGGCTATCAGCAGCCCGTTTCGTCAACAACGCCGTCGGCTCCAGATAGCCATCGATGCGGCTGCCCACAAAGTTGTAGGTACTGAAGTAACGAATCTCGAGGATGGCGTCAGGCACGGCATCGGTGAGCGTCACAAACTGGCTCACATCCTCAGTCGGAGAGCTGGTGGCAGGGCTGTCGTGATTCGTGCGACAAACGAAAGCAATCACCAAGCCGCAAAAGGCAAGGAAGGCGATTAGAAAAAGAAGTTTACCTTTCTTCATATATCAATCTTCAATTTTCAATCTTCAATCATTTCACCGGGTATTTCTTGAAGAGACGGTGAAGGAGCGTGTAGATTTCGGAGCGGCTGAGTGGGTCATCGACTTCCTCGACGGTGTTGTAATAGACAACGGAATTGTCCGCACGGTCAGCCACCATGAGGGTAAAGGTCGTAGCGTAGGGATTGGGGACATCGACGGTAGGGACGACAATCACAGAACCCAACGTAGCAACGGCAATCAAGGCGGCTACGCCCACAGATACCGCAGCGTTCTTTGCCGTCTCCTTCACCACATCGCCTTTCACCCGCTTGAAACCGCTTTCGTAAAGGAGCATCAGGTAAGGAAGGTCGTTATCGTCCATCAGCTGACGGATGGATTCGGGCAGTGGTAGCCCACGGATACGTTTGGCACGGGTCTTAACCCCCTCTGAAGTGTTCACCTTCGGGGCGCTGGCCAGTGCGGCGCCATCCCGTCCCACAAGGCGGTCGAATTCTTCATCGTCAATCCTGATGAATTCGCTGATGGGGAACTGGCTGAGATTCTCATCGAGAATGCCCGTCAGCACCTCCGAGGCGGCCGTGGAGAGGGAGTCGCTATAAACTTCTTGCCCTTCGCTAACGGCAAAGACATCCACGTAGGGCAGCACAAGGGGGACTTTCGCGGGGGCATGGGAGCTGAATGAATCAGCGCAATAACGATTGCTGACGCATGAGGTCAGCGTCAAGATACATAGTGTTGCGACAAGGAAAAAAAGTCGTTTCATTTCGGTGGTTAGTTTGAAGGTTTATCGGTCTCTTGGCTTTCACTCCGCTCTTCCGGGGCTTTTTCTCCTCCTTCACGGGAAGGGTTGGGTCGTTTGCCGGCGGGTCGGGAGGATTTCTTTTTCTTCTTTTTACGGTCGAAGCGGGTGAGGCTGTCCTGTTCCAGCAAGTCGCCTGAGCCGACGGTGGCGATGGCGCCATCCTCAGAGAGCGATTCGGGCTGACGTCCCTCGCGGTTGAGCGTGATGATATCAAAGGCACGGCGGGCGGTGATAGTGACAAGGTTGTCGGCGGCGCCACGCGTGGTGCTGTAGGTGACAAGGCGGCGCAAAATGTCGGCCTTGAAGAAGTACCACGTGCCCTCGGCAGTCTCCAAGGTGACGTCGCGGGCGGGGAAGCGGCGCATGGCCTCGGCGTAGGCATCCACCTCGAAGTTCATGCAGCACTTCAGCTTGGCGCATTGTCCGGCCAGCTTCTGAGGATTGAGGGTGAGGTCCTGCATGCGTGCGGCACCCGTGGAAACGCTGACAAACGACGTCATCCACGTAGCGCAGCAGAGCTCGCGTCCGCAGGGGCCGAAGCCGCCGATACGTCCCGCTTCCTGACGGGCACCAATCTGCTTCATCTCAATACGGACGTGGAAGGCCTCGGCCAGCACCTTGATAAGCTGACGGAAATCGACGCGGCCGTCGGCAATGTAGTAGAAGATAGCCTTGCCGCCGTCGCCCTGATACTCCACGTCGCCAATCTTCATCTGCAAGCCCAGGTCAGCAGCAATCTGGCGCGACTCAATCATTGTCTTATGCTCGCGGCGCTTAGCCTCGGCATACTTCTCCATATCGACGGGACGTGCCTTGCGATAGACGCGGCGCACGGGAGCATCCTCCTTCACGCCCACCTTCTTCATCTGCAGCAGCACCAGTCCGCCAGTAAGGGTAACGGTGCCGATATCGTGTCCCGGGCTGGCCTCGACAGCCACGATGTCGCCCTTGTGAAGGTCAAGGTGATTGCTATTGAGGTAGTAGCCCTTGCGGGTGTTCTTGAACTGGACTTCGACGTAGTCCGTCTCTTGCAGGTTGCCGGGGGTATCGGCAAGGTAGTCATAGACGTGGAGGGGGCAGTCCTGACGGCTATAACCGCGGCAGCAAATGCCGTCGTGGGGAAGATATGAAAGTTTCTCGGGGTCCATTTTATCGCTTGGTTCTATATTTTATTCTTAATTCATCTTGCTGCAGCAGACTGGCGAAGAAGGATTATCATGCGGAGGCTGAGGTCGAAAAACACCATTTTGGCATTGACGTTGCCCTCGATGTCGCGCTGGGCATCAGAGAGTAATTCCGTAATGCCCATGATATTATGCTCATCCACAAAGGGGGCAAAGCGGGCTGTAAAGGCAGCCTCGTCGCTGTTCATGTAGTTGAGCGCAGGGGTGCGGAAGTTAGCGACGAAGCTCTCGCGCGTCATCCGCTGCGCATACGTCAGGAACTCCCTTTGCGAGGCTCGACCTATCTTTGCCACCTCGTCGCTCCAATCCTTCAGCTCCTTCAGCTTACGGCCATAAGCGAGGCGCATGAGCCGGATGAACAAATCGGTATAGAGGCGGGTGTCGTCCTCGGCATCCAGCAGATGCATGGCACGGGCCCAGCTGCCGCCGGCAGTATGGGCAAGCTCGGCAGCTACGTCGGCACCAAGGCTATAACGCTCCGTCAGCGCTTGGGCAATCTCCGGCTCGGCAAGGGGACGGAAATTGATGCGCAGGGTACGGCTCTGGATGGTAGGCAACACGCGCTCGGCGTCGTCGCTCACCATCAGGATAACGGTTTCGGCAGGGGGCTCCTCGATGAGCTTCAGCAGTTTATTGGCGCACGACTCGTTCATGCGCTCGGGCATCCAAACAATTACCACGCGGCGTCCTCCCTCACTGGAGCGGAAGCTGAGCTTGCGGATAAGCTCATTCGCCTGGGCGGCATAGAGCTCGCCCTGCTGGTTCTCTGCACCCGCAGCGTGCATCCACTCCCCAAGCTCAAGATAGGGATTGGCAAGAAGAGCATCGCGGAAGTCATAGATAAAATCGTCGCTCTGCGGATAGGTGTCGGCATTTCTGCCGCTGTCGCGCTTGAAGACAGGCATCATGAAATGTACGTCGGGATGAACAAGTTTGTTCATCTTCACGCAAGCAGGGCAATGTCCGCAAGAGTCCGTTAAATCAACGACGCTTGCCGATGTATCCACAGCGAGCTCAGGGTCGTCGAAGAATCCCGCAAAACCAAATGAGGATTCAGCAGCAGGCTGGTTGACAGTTTGGGTGGTTGATTTATTCACCCCCCCGCAGACCAGATAACGTGCAAAGGCTACAGCCATAGGCAGTTTGCCCGTGCCCGCAGGCCCAGCAAACAACTGCGCGTGGGGTATGCGCCCACTCTCCAACTGATGGCGCAACTGCGTCTTCACCTCTTCCTGTCCGACGATATCCTTGAAAAACATAACACTCAGTCTTAGAAAATCTCTTTGGCTACATCGCGCACACTGGGTGTAGCGCCGAGGACATAGAAATGAATACGGGGAACACCGTGACGGATAAGCTCACGGCATTGAGCCGTACACCACTCCACGCCCACACGGCGCACAGCCTCATCGTCCTTGCATGCCATAACGGCTTCCGTAAGCTCAACAGGTATATCGACGTTGAACGTCTTGGGCACGATAGTCAGCTGCGATGCCTTCGTGAGGGGCTTGATGCCGGGGATGATGGGAATGGTGATGCCTGCCGCCCGTGCCCGTTCCACAAAACGGAAATAGACGGCATTATCATAAAACAGCTGCGTCACAGCATACTGTGCCCCACCTTCCTGCTTTTTCAGGAGCCAATGCAAATCGCTCTCCATATTGGGCGCCTCAATATGCTTCTCGGGGTAGCAAGCTACACCATACGTAAAGGGACGCACGGTGCCCTGAATGGGTGTTCCGTCGTCGAAGTAGCCGGCATTAAAGCGGTTTATCTGCTCCTGCAACTCCGTAGCGTGGCTGTAACCGCCTGGCGTGGGAGTGAAACTCGCGTCATCCTTTGCCTTGTCGCCTCGGAGCACCAGCAAGTCGGTAATGCCCAGGAACTGCAAGTCAATCAGGACATATTCCGTCTCCTCGCGCGTAAAACCGCTGCAAAGGATATGAGGCACGACGGGAATGCCGTAGCGCGCCTTGATAGCGGCAGCCACAGCCACAGTACCAGGACGTTTGCGTACCGCCACACGTTCGTAGAGCCCAGGAGCCGTTTCGCGGTAGATGCGCTCGCTGCGATGGGTGGTGATATTGACATACTGCGGATTAAACTCGCGCAGCATATCAATGTCGGCAAACAGCCGCTCAATGCCCATCCCCTTCAGCGGGGGCAGTACTTCAAACGAAAAACCAGTCGTACTTTTTATCTCATCCATTTCGGCTGCGAAAGTAGTACTTTTTTTAGAAAAACTCAAATAATTCCTGCTTTTTCGCCCTATGCAGCCAGTCTTTAACGCTGTCGCCACAGAGTTTAACGCTATCGGCACAACGTTTAACTCTACGACGCCAGCGCACTGGGCTACGGATTTATTCCAAGCATCTAAAAAAGGCTCCAATAAATGCAAATAAATTTGCATTATCGCTCGATACTTATTACTTTTGCACTCTCTATACCTTTTTCAACTATGAAGAAAACACTTCCCCTACTCCTTCTGTTGGTGCTCTGCACCTGCACCCATGCTGCACGGACGGCTTCGTCGGGCGACGTCCCCAGCGAGAAACTGACGCTGTGGTACACGGCTCCTGCTACTGAATGGATGAACGAGGCCTTGCCCTTGGGTAACGGACAGTTTGGCATCACCTTCTTCGGCGGTGTGGAACAAGAGGAGATCCAGTTCAACGACAAGACGCTCTGGACGGGCACTAGTGGAGACCCCATCGGCGCAGGCAGCGGCTACGGCAGCTACCGCAACTTCGGCAATCTGATTATTAGGTCAACAGGTCAACAGGTCAACAAGTCAACAGGTCAACAGGTCAACAAGTCAACGGGTCAACAAGTCAACGGGTCAACAAGTCAACAGGTGGAGGGGTATCGTCGTGAGCTCGACATTCAGAACGCCCTGGGGCACGTGACGTACACGCTGGACGGCATAAACTATGAGCGCGAATACTTCGTCTCCTACCCTGCCGAGGCTGCCGTTCTGCGGCTGAAAGCCTCCGGCAAAGGAAACATCAACGTAGCGCTCAGCCTGACCGATGCCAACGCCAGAGCCTATCCCTCCGAAGCCTCGGGCATCCAATACAGCACCGAGGGCATCTCCTTCAGCGGCAAGCTGGATTTGCTCAACTACCATTTCCGCCTGGCTGTCAAGCCCCAAGGACGGAAGGCAAAGGCTGAGGTGACAGACGATGAGCTGCGCATCACGGGGGCTGACGAACTGCTTATCATCATGCGGGGCAGTACGAACTTCTCGGAACTTGACAACAGCTATATCTACGACGCCCGTCTGCTGCCCGACAGCGTTGACGGCATCGTCAACCGTGCCCTTGCGCAGCCTTACAAAAAGCTGAAGGACGATCATGTGAAGGATTACCGTCACCTCTTCGACCGTTGTCGCTTCACCCTCACGCCTAACAATGCCAACACGCTGCCTACGGATGAACTTATCAAGGAGTACAATAAAAGACCCACCTCCGACCCCTCCCGTGATGGAGGGGAGGGCACCCTCTTCCTCGAGGAGCTTTACTTCGCCTACGGGCGCTACCTGATGATTAGCAGCGCACGCGGCATCGGGCTGCCCAGTAACCTGCAGGGCATCTGGAACCACTCGAACCGCCCTGCGTGGAACTGCGACATCCACTCTAACATCAACGTGCAGATGAACTACTGGCCTGCTGAAGTCACCAACCTCAGCGAGCTCCACATGACCTTCATCGACTATGTCTATAACGAGTCGATAGGCCGTTCGAAGGCCGACGGCAAGGACACCCAGTGGCAGAAGAACGTCTATAACTACCTCTCCACAACAGGACGCGACGGTGGTCCTACACAGCAGCGCGGCGGATGGTTCCTCTCCACCGAGAACAACATCTTCGGACGCTGCTCGCGCTGGACGGGACAGAACTACGCCGTAGCCAACGCCTGGTACTGCATGCACCTTTGGCAGCACTACCTCTACACGCTCGACAAGGACTACCTTCGTAACAAGGCGCTGCCCGTCATGCTCTCTGCCGTAGAGTTCTGGAAGAACCGTCTGGTGCGCGATGAGAGCGACGGCACCTGGGTTTGCCCCTACGAATTCAGCCCTGAACACGGTCCTGTGGGGGCTGTCACCGCCCATGCCCAACAGCTGGTTTACACGCTCTTTGAGAACACGCTGGCAGCCATTGAAGCATTAGGAATGAAGAATGAGGAATTAGGAATTGATGAGCTGCGAAGTTATTTTGCCCATCTTGACAACGGCTTGCATACCGAGGTCGTCCCCCGTGCTAACGGAGAGACACTCCTGAGGGAATGGAAGGATGTCAGCCAGCAGGATGCCGGCGAATGGCCTCATCACCGCCACCTCTCGCACCTCATCGGCCTCTATCCGGGCACACAAATCAACCCCACCGACTGCGACAGCATCTATCAGGCAGCCCTCCGCTCACTCACCTGGCGCGGCATGAAGGCTACTGGCTGGGCCATGGGCTGGAAGGTATGCCTCTGGGCTCGCGCCAAGAACGCCGAGAATGCCCACACGCTGCTCCACAACGCCCTTGCGCCCGCTAGCATGGGACGTACCGACTACAACGGCAGCGGCGCAGGCATCTACAACAACCTCTTCGACGCCCATCCACCCTATCAGATCGACGGCAACTTCGGCGTTACGGCGGGCATTGCCGAGATGCTCATGCAGAGCCATGCCGGCTACATCGACCTCCTCCCTGCCCTCCCCGACTGTTGGGCATCAGGCAGCATCCACGGACTCAAGGCACAGGGCGGCTATACCGTCGATATCGACTGGGCTGAAGGCAAGCTGACGAGCGCTGTCATCACCTCGCCCTTCGGTGGTGCCGTCCACGTCAGACTGGGCGACAATGAGTGTACCCTCGACACGCATGCTGGAAAGCAATACACCTTAGACAACACACTAACCCTTTTACAACGCTAACCATGAAAAAGACACTTATCACATTCATCCTTTGCCTCTCCGCCACCCTGCTCACGGCAGGCATAGTGAACGACGGCATCTACCGTATCGTCTGTGCCGGCAACAGCAAGGTCGTCATTGAGGACGCCCAGACGGGCAAGCTCTATTGCGGCAACAAGGGATCGGACACCTCCTTCGAACAACTCTGGCGCATCACGGGCATCAGCGGCGACAGCTATTCCATGCAGAACCTCCTCACGCAGCGCTACATACAGGCCGACGGCTCAAGTCAGTTCTACACAGGCAAGTCATCCGCAGGCATCTTCATCACCCAGAATGCCGCCGTCAGCAGCTTCCTCAACATCTACGTCAACAACGGCTACAAATACTGGAACTATCAGGGCGGCACGGGCCTGCTCGTCACCTGGAGCGCCTGCACCGGCGACAGCGACGCGCAGAACAACCGCAGCGCCTGGAAACTGGTGTCGGTGGACGTTGACCAAGACCTGCTGGCGCTTGCGCAGAAGGAGTTTCAGGAGACGCAGGGCATCATCGACAATGCCGCCACGTATGCCGCAAACGTTAAGACGTTCTTCACCGACGATAGCGCCGAGGAACTCGTAGCCGACTATGCCGCTATGGACGAAAGTAGCCTGCGGGCTGCCATGGACGGCAAGCTGCCCCCCGCCATCATCGACTACGCCGTCAACCTCGCTGCCGACAAGTGGGCTAGCAAGTGGGAGAAGATGTTCCGCTTTGGCACCTACAAGGCCTACGGCGACCCCGACTACTGGTCGAGCGCCATGCACAACAGCGTACACGGCTACCTGAACAATCCCACGGGCATCCGCGTTGACAACGGGCAGCTGCTCTACCTCTTCGTGGGCGACAACATCCCCTCGAACGCCACGCTGGAGATAGAGACGCTGGCCGGCACGGGGAGCGTCAAGGGTACGCGCACCAAGCTCAAAAAGGGACTTAACATCGTCTCCTCTGGCCAAAACGACCAAGCCGTCTTTGTCCGCTACACCGCCGGCACGCGCCTCAACAACAACCTTGTGCTTGCCGACTTCCCCGACCTGCGCATCAACATCCAGGGCGGCACCGTCAACGGCTATTGGGACATCGCCCGCCACACCAACGACG
Organism: Bacteroidaceae bacterium; assembly: GCA_016291905.1. Taxonomy (GTDB): domain Bacteria; phylum Bacteroidota; class Bacteroidia; order Bacteroidales; family Bacteroidaceae; genus UBA1189. Next base: position 57,404 of record JAEEZS010000063.1, on the reverse strand, counting down.
ACTGGAAGGAGATGATAGCCGACAAAAACCTCTTCTCCGGCTTCTCTATTCAGGTGAAGGGGCGCCACGTGCTCTGGAACATGAACAGCAAGCTCGTGCGAAAGTATGTCCCCGACCATATTGTGGAGTCCATCAGCGTGTGGGACAGCATCCAGATTTGGGAGTGCCGGCAGATGGGCTTGGAAGAGGCTGTCCCTGCCAAGCACGACTTCGTGCTCAACTGCGTCTCCGTCACGGGCGACAACTACATGTATGCCTCCGGCAGCCACACTGCCTACAACGAATCGACGCTCAGCAGCATCCTCTACTACACCAACTACCGCGACGGCGCTGGCGGTGCCTACTGGGGCCCTGCCCACGAGACGGGACACAACAACCAATACCTCATCACCTTCCCGGGCGGCACAGAGGTGTCGAACAACATGTTCTCCAACATCGTTGTCTATAGCGGCGGCAAGGGCACCTCGCGCGGCGTGGGTGTCCGCGACGGCGTCTGCAAGGACTTCGGCAAAAGCTGGTTCGACCGCGACATCTGGCAGCAGACACGTATGTACTACCAGCTCTACCTCTACTTCTACGAGCTGGGCAAGGACAAGGACTACATCCCCAACCTCTACAAAGCCCTGCGTGCCGACCCCATGGTGAACCATAACAGCTCCACCGTCAGCGGGCAGGATAGCTGGCTGAAGTTCGCCCTCAAATGTTGCCAGATAGCCAATGCAGACCTCTCGGAGTTTTTCGAGAGCTACGGTTTCTTCGTCCCCGTCAGCAACCGGCTTGTGGAAGACTACAGCAACTCCTACGTCACGATGACAGAGCGGACTGCCCAGCAGTTCCGCGAGAAGATGCAAGCCTATGAGAAGAAACTCGGCAACCTTGTCTTTGTGGAAGACCGCATCTACGCTGCCTATGGACGTGAGCCTTGGGGCAGCCCTGACAAACTCCGCATCGACTACAGCAGCGAGTGGCCCCTTGGCAAGATGGGCGACGTGGGACAGTATCTCGACTACGAGGACGAGACGCTCGTTCCCTCGGGCTACACCTACACCCGCAAAGGACTGAAGATAACCATCAACCACGCCGAGGGCAAGGGAGCCGTGGGCTTCAAAGTCTATAATGCCGATGGCACGCTGGTGGCCATCTCCAACACCTACACCTTCAACCTGCCGCAGACAATGGACGGACAGAAAATCAAGGTGGTGGCTGCCGCCCCCGTAGGCAACAACGATGCCGAGATCCTCTCCTCGGCCCTTGCAGGCACGGAAGCCGAGCAGTTGGAAGCCCTCAAGTCATCCCTCAGCACCGCCAAGAGCTATTTGGCCATGACAGACTCCACCAACGCCGTCGTGGGCTGGTTCATCGCTTCTGCCATTGAGCCGCTGCAGGCCGCCTATGACAATGCCAAGGCAGCCATGGACAACGCCGACCAGACGGCACATACCTACGGCGAATGGTCCATCGTAGTGGATGATGCCGTGAGTGAACTGCTGAACGACAACAGCGCCAAGGTGGCCCTGCGCCCCAACAACTGCTACGCCCTTTACCTCTACACCTACAGCAGCTACTGTGCCGCCAACCTGTCAGGCGGATTGAAGGGCAATATGCTCGACCCTGCCGAAAACCTCTCCAAGCAGTGGGTCTTTGTCCCCGCAGCCGCCCAGGGCAGCTATTACATTCAAAACTTCGAGAGCGGAAAGTACATCTCCTACATCGCCTCCGGCAAGCGCATCACAGCCGAAGCCGACGACACGAAAAACGCCCTGCTCTTTAGCCTGGTGGAGAGCGGCATTGGCCGATTTGCTCTCTACTGCAAGAGCCAGAACCTCTACATGGGCTATGCCAGCAACAAGGACATCGTGGGCAAAACCAGCGAGACGGACGCCCTCTGGGTGCTCAAGCTTGTCAGCGATAACTACTCCGATGCCCTGCTCGCCCGCGCCGAAAAAGATTTGGCCGAGGCCCGGCACATACTGGGCGAAGTCTTAGACCCATTGGTCGATTGTATATGTGTAGCGGACAATGTCGTTCCACTGACAGAAACCTTTGAGGAGGATGTCCTCACCCTCGTCGACTTCGTGGGAGAAGTGGAGAGTGCCTGCTATCTCCGCAACTACGATGCCCTTGAGAAACTGTTGCCCCAGCTGGAGGCTGCCATTGCTGCCGTCAAGGATGCCTACCTCATCCAGCAGACGATGCCTAATATGACCTATATTACCACCAATGGCGATGGCACAGCCTATTGCTATGCCATTCAGAACCTCAAGACACGCATGTACTGCTACCTCGATGACGGCACAGGCCGTTATGCCGGCAACATCTGCACAGGTGAACTCGTCGAAAACGACCATCGTTTCTGGTTCTACTTCATGCCATTAGGAAACGATAGCGAATGCTTCATCTACAACCTTGCCACCTTCCTCCCCGCTGCCATCAACAGCAGCTACATCGACATCAGTGGCAAAAAGGATTCTACCCCCTTCACGCTGACGCTCAACGAAGATCAGACAGGCTTCATCATCGCTAACGACGACAACTACTGGGCCACGCAGACCTCGGGGCAAATGTATGCCCAGATACGTAAGACGCCTTCGGAATGGCGATTCGTCCCCGTCGGTACTTACCAGTTCACAGGCATTCATTCACCTTTCGAAGACACCAAGGAAGGCTATCTCTTCGACCTCACGGGCCGTCGCATCGAAACACCCTCTTCGGGGCTATATATCCACAACGGAAAGAAAGTTTACATTAAATAAGAAGAACGATTGAAAGAATTTGTCATCTCTGAAGCGCAAACTGAGCTTGCCGTGCTCGTTGCCCTTGTCACTCCCCAACAGAACGAGCAGAAGACCACCGAGTACCTCGACGAACTGGAGTTTCTTGCTGACACCGCAGGAGCGCAGACGGTGAAGCGCTTTACGCAAAAAGTAGAAGGCGCCAGCAGCGTCACCTACGTGGGCAAAGGTAAGCTCGACGAAATAAAGCAGTACCTCCAAGCCCGCATCGACAATGAGGAGGAGCCTGTGGGTATGGTCATCTTCGACGATGAACTCTCAGCCAAACAGCTCCGCAACATCGAGCAGGCGCTGGGCGTGAAGATTCTCGACCGTACCAGCCTCATCCTCGACATCTTTGCCATGCGAGCCCGCACGGCAAGCGCCAAGACGCAGGTGGAGCTGGCACAGTACAAGTACATGCTGCCTCGTCTGCAACGTCTGTGGACGCACCTTGAGCGTCAGGGCGGTGGCTCTGGCGCAGGTGGCGGAAAGGGCTCCGTGGGTTTGCGTGGCCCGGGTGAGACGCAGCTGGAGATGGACCGTCGTATCATCCTCAACCGTATGTCGCTGCTCAAGCGCCAGCTGGCAGACATCGACAAGCAGAAGGCCACGCAGCGCAAAAACCGCGGACGGCTCATCCGCGTGGCGCTTGTCGGCTACACCAACGTGGGGAAGTCCACGCTGATGAACCTGCTGGCAAAGAGCGAGGTGTTTGCCGAGAACAAGCTGTTTGCGACGCTCGACACCACCGTGCGTAAGGTAATCATCGAAAACCTGCCCTTCCTGCTCAGCGACACGGTGGGCTTCATCCGCAAGCTGCCTACCGACCTTGTTGATTCGTTCAAGAGCACACTCGACGAGGTGCGCGAGGCTGACTTGCTGGTGCACGTCGTGGATGTCTCACATCCCGATTTCGAGGAGCAGATACGTGTCGTCGGTACCACGTTGGCTGACCTAGGCTGTGCCGAGAAACCCACTATGACGGTGTTCAACAAAATCGATGCCTACTCCTTTACACCCAAGGCGCCTGACGACCTCACGCCGAAGACGAAGGAAAACATCACCCTCGACGAGCTTCGCGCCACATGGATGGCACGCATGGGCGACGACTGCATCTTCATCTCCGCCGCCCAGAAGCAGAACATCGACGCCCTGAAAACCCTTCTCTACAACAAAGTCCGCGAGCTCCACGTGCAAAAGTACCCCTACAACGATTTTCTCTATCCCACAGATTCAGACTATCAGACTTCAGACTAACAGACTTCAGATAAATGTTTTACTAAATAAAAAAAGTATCATGGCAGAATTCAAGTATGCGCCGATGTTCCAGCTCGGCAAAGATGAAACAGAGTATTACAAAATCCCCGGCTCGGAGAAGTACGTCAGCGTGGGCAGCTTTGAGGGGCACGAGATGCTGAAAGTGGAGAAGGAAGCCCTCACGGTGATGGCCAACACCGCCTTCCGCGATGTCAGCTTCCTGCTGCGCCGCTCGCACAACGAGCAGGTTGCCAGCATCCTCAGCGACCCCGAAGCCAGCGACAACGACAAGTACGTCGCCCTCACCTTCCTCCGCAACGCCGAAGTCTCCGCCAAGGGCAAGCTGCCCCTCTGCCAGGACACCGGCACCGCCATCGTCCACGGCGAGAAAGGCCAGCAAGTGTGGACGGGCGGCGGTGACGAGGAAGCCCTTTCGCTCGGTGTCTTCAAGACCTACACCGAGGAGAACCTGCGCTACTCGCAGAACGCCCCCCTCACCATGTACGAGGAGGTGAACACCCGCTGCAATCTCCCCGCCCAGATTGACATCGAGGCCACCGAGGGCATGGAGTACTGCTTCCTCTGCGTCACCAAGGGCGGCGGCTCGGCCAACAAGAGCTACCTCTATCAGGAGACCAAGGCGCGCATCCAGAACCCCGGCACCCTCATCCCCTTCCTCGTGGAGAAGATGAAGAGCCTCGGCACCGCTGCCTGCCCGCCCTACCACATCGCCTTCGTCATCGGCGGCACGTCGGCAGAGAAGAACCTCCTTACCGTGAAGCTCGCCTCCACCCACTTCTACGACAGCCTGCCCACCACGGGCGACGCCACAGGGCGCGCTTTCCGCGACATCGAGCTGGAAGCCCAGCTGCTGGAGGAAGCCCACAAGATTGGGCTTGGTGCCCAGTTCGGCGGCAAGTACATGGCACACGACATCCGTGTTGTCCGTCTGCCGCGTCATGGTGCCAGCTGTCCCATCGGCCTCGGCGTTAGCTGCTCAGCCGACCGTAACATCAAGGCCAAGATCAACCGCGACGGCATCTGGGTTGAAAAGATGGACGACAAACCTTACGAGCTCATCCCCGCCGAGCTGCGCAAAGCCGGCGAAGGCGATGCCGTGAAGATCGACCTCAACCAGCCCATGAAGGACGTCTGCAAGATTCTCACCCAGTACCCCATCGGCACGCGCCTCTCACTGAACGGCACCATCATCGTGGGCCGCGACATCGCCCACGCCAAGCTGAAAGCTCGTCTGGACGCTGGCGAGCCCATGCCGCAGTACATGAAGGATCACCCCATCTACTACGCCGGCCCTGCCAAGACGCCCGAAGGCATGGCTTGTGGCTCCATGGGTCCCACGACAGCCGGACGAATGGATCCCTACGTCGATGAGTTCCAGGATCATGGCGGCTCGCTCATCATGCTGGCCAAGGGCAACCGTGCCCAGTGCGTCACCGACGCCTGCAAACGGCACGGCGGGTTCTACCTCGGCTCCATCGGCGGCCCTGCAGCCATTCTGGCACAGGACAATATCAAGAGCATTGAGTGTGTGGAGTATCCCGAACTCGGCATGGAGGCCATTTGGAAAATCGAGGTCGAGGACTTCCCCGCTTTCATCCTCGTCGATGACAAGGGCAACGACTTCTTCCACCAGCTGCCCAGCGTTTGCAAGAAGTAAATGTTCTGGGAAATCCTCATCGGCATTTGGGTCATCAGCACCATCGTATTGGTGTTGCTGGAAAACCGCCATCCGGTCAAGACGCTTGCCTGGATGATGGTGCTGGTGTTCCTGCCTGTTGTAGGATTAGTCCTCTTCTTTCTCTTTGGTATGGGCACCCGCGGCAAGGGGCGTATCCTTGTCAGTGACCAGGACAAGGACACGCTCGCCCGCTTAGCTGCCGAAGCCATTGGTCAGACATCAGATAAGACCTCAGACTTCAAACTTCAGACCTCAGATAATAGTCCTGCATCTAAACCAGTAGACCTTCTACCTTCTATCTCTGACACTCTGCTGCCTACCATGATGCTTCATGCCGCGCGCGTCCCGCTCGTGACAGGCAATGACGTGCAGGTATTCACCGCTTTCGACGACATGTTTTCCACGCTAAAGCGCGACATCGCCGCAGCTACGGACAGTATTCACGTGCAGTTCTTCAAGTTCGAGAACGACGCCATCGGGCGCGAGCTCAGCCAGCTACTCATCCGCAAGGCTGCCGAGGGGGTATCGGTGCGCGTGCTCTACGACTCGGTGGCCAACTTCTTCGTCGGGGCAGGCTTCTACCGTCGTATGCGCCAAAGGGGTGTACAGGTTATCTCATTCATGCGTCTCCACCTTCCCTTCATCCGCCCCTACGCCAACTGCCGCAACCACCGCAAGGTGGTCGTTGTCGACGGGCAGATAGGCTATCTGGGCGGCATGAACATCGCCGAGCGCTACCGTCTCGGCATCCACGGTGGCATTTGGCGCGACACCCACATCCGTCTCACCGGCCCAGCCGTCGGACAAATGCAGGCTTCGTTCCTCACCGACTGGCGTTTTGCCGCAAGCGAACTCATCACCGACGAGGCCCTCTTCCCGCCTCTCCCTCCGACGGGTACCTTGCCCGTGCAGATTGTCCCGGCAGGGCCTATGGACGAATGGAGGAACGTCATGCAGGGGTTGCTTCAGGTCATCGCACAAAGCCGTTCGTACGTTTATATCCAGACTCCCTACTTCATGCCGTCCGAGCCGATAATTACCGTACTGTGCAATGCTGCGCTGGGCGGCGTCGATGTCCGTCTGATGCTCCCTTCGCACGGCGACAAGGGAGCCATCACGCAGCTCGCCTCCTGTTCGTTCCTCCGCGAACTGCTTGCTGCTGGCGTGCGCGTCTGCTTCTACGAGGCCGGATTCCTCCATGCCAAGACGCTCGTCAGCGACGACCGTTTCTGCACCATCGGTTCCACGAACTTCGATTTCAGGAGCTTCGAGCAGGATTTCGAAATCAATGCCTTCATCTACGACACCGCCTTTGCCTGCTCACAGCGCGACGTCTTTCTAGCAGACGAACGCCACGCCCGTTACGTCACCTACGATGAATGGTGCCGCCGTCCCCTCCTCCGCCGCTTCGCCGAGTCCCTCACACGACTATTCTCCCCGTTGATGTAATTGGAGCTATAGTCAATATAGTCTATATTTAAAGTCACTTCACCGTCGGGCCGTGGATGACAAGGTGGCCGTCGGGCGTTATCTCCATGGGGTCGATGAAGGCGACGCGCTCGTCGGGGTTGGAGGTGAGGCGTCCGTGATAGACGGTGAGCATACGGCCGTCGGCGTCGCGGAACATCATGTTATGTCCTGTGCCCATGACGGTGCCGCCCGCGGTGACGTTCTCCTTCAGCACGGGGTTGTCGGCCGACTTGCGGAAGGGGCCGAGAGGGTTGTCGGCCGTGGCATAGCCCACGGCGTAGTGCCCGCCCTGGTAGCAGTTGGCCGAGTACATCATGTAGTACGTGTCGCCCTGACGGAAGATGTACGACCCCTCCGTCCAACGGCGGTTAGCCTCGTGGGCGGTGACAGACTGGCTCTCCCACTCTGCCTGCACGTCGTTGAGCTTCATAGGCGGCTGTAGCAGCAGCTGCGGCTCGCCGATAACGCCACTGAAGTCAGGCTTCATCTCCACGCCGTACACCCAGCTCTCCTCAATCTCCGCATAGCCGCCTGCGGCACGTTCCTTTTGCGCCAGTTCGCTCTCCACGGCGTGCTTATAGCAGCAGCGCGAGAAGTAGAGGTATGTGCGTCCCGTTGCATCGTCGAAGAGCACGTTGGCATCGATTATGGGATAAGGCGGGTCGAAGACGGGGCGGTTCATCAGGTCGCGGAAAGGCCCGGCAGGGCTGTCGCTGACAGCCACGCCGATGCGGAATACCTCCAGGTCGCCCTCAGGGTTATCGCGCTTGTTAGAACTGTAGAAGAGGTAGTACTTGCCATTCCGCTCATAGACCTCGGGCGCCCAGAAGCAGTCGAGATTCCATTGCTCGGGCGTACCGCCCTTGTAGATTTGTCCGCAGGGTTTCCACTCGCGAAGGTCATCAGATACGAAAGCCTCGAAACCGTCACCCAGCGAGGTGCCATACATGTAATAATGGCCATCGGAGGCGTACAGGATAAAAGGGTCTCCCAATTTCACATCCAGGGGATTGGGGCTCTCCCATGCAGCACGCTTGCCGCCCGACGTGCAGGCAGCAAGCGCTATGAGAATCGTCACGATGACTGTAGTACGCAGTGTCTTCATTTCCTGACGGACTTGACAGTGGTGCGTGTGCCATCGGCGTATTCGGTCACGACGATGTAGAGGCCGCGGCTGGCGCCGGTGGTCTCCTTGCCGTCCATGCCGTAGAAGCGGCGCGAGGTCACGACGGGCTCCGTGGCGGCATTGTCCACATGCGAGCCGTCGCCATAGTAGTAGCGGGTGACAGAAATGGTCGTCTCTTGGAACAAGCCGTAGTAGTCGAGGTTGGTCGTGGAGGTGACCTTCGTGGGCAGGCCCTTGGCGTTGTACTCGTATTCATACTTGGTAGTGCCCATATCCATCAGCTCGCCCTCGCCCATGTCATACTTGATTGTCATGAGGTCGGGAAGGCCGTTGGACAGGAAGGTCAGCTCCATCACCATGGTGGGGAGGAACTCGCCTGTCTCGTCGTCCAGCTCGTAGTCGTCTTCGCGATAGATCTGTCCGGCGGCATTGGTGTAGATGACGTAGTAGTCAGTGGCTCCCCAGCCTTGGCTGCCTTGCCAGACATACTCGGTCGTGAAGGCCTTCTCGCCCTCATAGGTGGTGACATTCTTTCTGGAATTCTTCCAGTTGTCACCGTCCCAGTTCTCGTCCAGATCCTCGGTGAGGCGGCCTTGGGCATCGTAAGTGTATGTGTGGCGGTAGTCGTTCGTAAGGCTGCCGTCACTCTGCACATTCTGTGTGAGCTCCACGGTCACGTGGCCGGCAGCATCGTAGGTGTAGGACACCTTCTTCAGCCCCGTACCAAACCAGTCCTTGGAGTCCTCAATCATGGCATAGGCCAACTTGTCGCCCTCGTAGGTGTTGGTGGTTTTCGTGTAAAGCTCCCAGTCATCGTCGTCCCAGTCATACTCCGTCTCGGTGGCGATGCGCTTCTTGGCGTCGTAGGTATAGACGGACTTGAAGGAAGGCACCAGCACGCCCTCGCCGTTGGTGTCCCACGAGACCACGCTGTCGGGGCAGGCAGCCATCATGTCCTCCTCCGTAATGCGGTTGGGCTTCTGCTGCCCCATACGCTGGGCGGCAACGCTCATGCGCTCCTTCACCTGCTGCGGCGCACGCACAGGCTGGGCGTTGGTGGCCAGGATTGCAGCCACGAGAATGATAATCAGTGTAGAAATTTTCTTCATAGACAATATGTTTTTTTATTATACATAGGCATATTTGGGGGCAAAGGTAAAACATCGCAACGAATGTTCCAAATTTTTACGGAAAAATCGTATGACTATGACCTTGAAATATCAGAAAACAATAAGTCCTGTAAACTCTTTGCCTACAAGACTAACGTTTCTAGTGCCCAACTGACTTACCCCAGAAGTATGTTGTGTTATCCTGACCTCATACATACAGCTCAAATGCCTAACGACTTGAACATTTCCTCTGAGGAAGAGAATTTCTCTATACGGCCAGCCTGTTTGTCCTCCTGCGAACGGAGATAGCTGCTCTTCGCCTTGGGCGTTACCTTTGACATGGGCACTCCCAACGCTTGCAGATAGGCCATCAGCGCCTTGCCGCTGGTGGTTCGTTCGTTTAATGTGATTGTATAAGTTGCCATCTTTCTATTGTTTTCGACTGCAAAGATAAACGACAGCAGGCAAAAATGCAAGAAAAAGGCAAAATTGTTTTTGAGGATGACCATTCCCCAAAAACGGATGAATAGTTCGGTTTTGTGTATTGAATTCACCAATCCGCTTTGGAGCTTCGCGTAGGGTGCGGGCGAAGAGGGCTACAGGGTCGGAGCCCTCGGGCGGAGGGTCGGGAACGGCATCGACGATGGCCATGATGAAACGACACGCAGCGCCGAACGCGAGGGAGCAACCGTCTCCAGACGGGGGAAGGGACTGACTGCCGTGGGGTTTGCACTTGATTTTACGGATGCCTGGCAGAAGGCTGGGCGTATAGAACAGAAGGGCCTTCGTACACGATAGAAGGGCCTTCGTACAGAACAGAAGGGCGGGCGTAGCGGGGCGAAAAATGGGCGGAAAAATGTAACAACCGCGACGATCAAATATACCGAAAAAAGGCGGGGGTTCGCGCTTAAAGGATGGGGCGCGTGGTAGAGGTTGTGGCGTACACGGTTAAAAGACAGACGCATACGATGTCGGACATATCTGTAATGCTCCGCGAAAGAGCGTAACCTTGTAACCTGTAACCTTTGTAACCTTTCCTTTCGCACGGGTACGCACGCGTGGTTACTATATATTGGAAAGTTATAAGTATTATTTATAATATAATATATAATTAATATATTTCCATATATCTTAATATATATAATATCGCGCACACGTGCGAAAGGCGAAAGGTTACAGGTTACAAGGTTACAAGGTTACATCTGCGATTTTGAATTTTAACAGAAATAACCGAGTTTTTTTTGATAAATATGGCGCTTACTCCAAAGGGGATTAATCCTCAAAGTCGTACCGATCCAGCAGTTTGCCACATTTCGAACAGAAGATTTCGTGCTTGTGAATGACGTTTCCGCAGTCGTTACAACGATACGTGCGCTCTTCCTGCCTTTCGTGGTTCTCTCGTGCTTCGTTGTCTTTTCTTTCTTCTGTATCCATACTATCATGTTTACGTTTTTTCCTTTCCATTAAGGTTGCTCGTCGGTGGCAGGGCGATGCTCGTTCTTCTCCAGGAAAGCGATACGGCGGGTGGTCTCGTCCTGCATGATGCTGAGCTTGTGGACGGCCTGCAGCGCCTGCGCCAGTTCATAGACATCGGCAATGGCACGGGTGTCGGAGGCAGTGAGCGTGGTGGTGTAGGTCTTGTCGCCCAGATAGTCCACCTTGACCGCCTGGCCGGCATGAAGGGCTATCCACTGGATGACATCGCCGTCGGTCTCGCCCAGCACGTAGTCGTTGCGCTCGGTCTTGGCGAGGGCGTCGGACGACTCGTAGGTGTCCGTGCGGGCAGGCGTCTGGGCAAAGGTGTCGCCGACATAGACTTTCACGGCATGATGGTGGATGTACGCCGCCCCGCGCCAGAACGAGGTGAGCACCATGCGCCCATGCTCGTCGACGGTGGCACGCAGGTAGCAGCGCTGGGCGTTCTGCTCCAGCTTCTGCGAGGGGGCGCTGTAGCGCCCGATGTCCTGGTACTGGGCGTCCTTCTCGAACGTGAAGCGCGGCGTGAGCTCCTCGACACGGGCCACGCTGATGACCAGCAGGCTGTCGGTGTAGGCGTAGGTGCGCCGGGCCTCGGCCAGCTCCACCTGCCGCAGCAGGGCTATGCCCGCCTTGCGTGCCTCGAAGGCCTTGGGATAGACCACCTTGATGCTGTCGATGTTGGCCTTGGCCTCGTCGAACCGCCCGGCATCAAACGCCGTCTGCGCCGCCGTGAGGAACCGGCCTGCCGACTTTTCGACATCCTCGCCGCAGGAGAGGAGGAACAGGAGGCCTAGTACGAAAAGCATTTTATACTTCATCTTACAATGTTTTTTAGGAGTTAAGAGATTGATTTAGTCAAGAGTTAAGAATTAAGAGTTAAGAAAAATAGCCTTGACATTCAGTACGCCGCATACAGAAACATTCTTTCTTAACTCTTAACTCTTAATTCTTAATTCTCATTTGTACAGCGGGCCGAAGTTGGCGCAGGCGCGGAAGTCGGCGCCCTCCTTGTCCATGCCGAAGGCGTTCCACGCAGCAGGGCGGAAGATGTCGGCATCGGCCACGTTGTGCATGCAGACGGGGATGCGCAGGATGCTGCAAAGCGTCAGCATGTCGGCTCCGATATGTCCGTAGGCGATGGCGCCGTGGTTAGCTCCCCAGCAGTTCATTACGGAATAGACATCCTTGAAGCAATCCTTTGTGGGGTCGAGGTGAGGCACGAACCAGGTAGTGGGCCAAGTGGGATCGGTACGCTTATCGAGAATGTCGTGGGTCTTCGGGTCAAGTTCCACCGTCCAGCCTTCGGCCAGTTGCAGTACAGGGCCGAGGCCTTGCACCATATTCAGGCGCATCATCGTCATCGGCATGCCGCCCTTAGTGACGAAGTGCGAGCTATAGCCTCCTCCGCGGAAGTAGTCGCGGTCGGCAGGCATCCAGTTGGTCGCCTTCAGACAGGCTTCCACGTCCTGGTCGGTCAGCTCCCAGTAAGGCTTGATGGTGGGCTTGCCGTCCTTATCGGTGGCAGCACCCGTAGCATCGAGCGTCGTGGCACCACTGTTGATGAGATGGATGAAGCCGCCTGCTGCAGCACCTTCTGGACGCTTACCTGCCACGCGCTCCACAGCCTCAGGACTCCAATAGGTGCGGATGTCGGAGAACATCACACCACGATTGGTGAGCAGGTGACCGAAAAGCATCGTCATACCGTTGAGGAAGTCGTTCTCGGTGGCCAGAATTTTCGCCTCACGTTTGCCGTTCCAGTCGAAGGAAGTGCAGAGCATCGATTCCGGGAAGTCGAAGTTGGGTTTGTAGTCGGTCCACTGACGTTGACCCTGTACACCACCTGCGATAGCGTTATGGCCCAGAGCTTCTTCCTTATAGCCCATCTCAAGCAGGCGCGGGTTACCTTCCATGAGGTCGCGGATAATCATCATCGTCTTGACGGTGAACTCCCAGTCGGCATCTTTCTCCTCGCGGTTCTTGCCCTTACCCTTGCCGCTAAAGGTGGTCATCGGCGTGCCAGGGAAGAGGGGACGGTCCTCGTTATAGTCGTGACCCTCCTGGGGCTTGCAGTATTTTTCTACCCATTCCATCGCATTTTTGAACTCCTCGGGGTCAAAGATATTGAAATCGACGCGACGCAGGATTTCGACGAGCGAGACATATTCTGTACGCATTCCCAGGTACTCCTGCAGGAAGTCGGCGTTGACGATGGAGCCGGCGATGCCCATGCAGGTGTTGCCAAGCGAGAGGTATGACTTGCCGCGCATGGTGGCCACAGCCTGGGCAGCACGGGCAAAGCGCAGAATCTTCTCTGCCACGTCGGCAGGGATGGTATTGTCGTCAAGGTCCTGCACATCATGGCCGTAAATGCCGAAGGCGGGCAGCCCCTTCTGGGCATGGGCGGCGAGGACGGCAGCCAGATAGACAGCGCCCGGGCGCTCGGTGCCGTTGAAGCCCCACACGGCCTTCGGCCAATGGGGACTCATGTCCATGGTCTCGGAGCCGTAGCACCAGCAGCTGGTGACAGTGATGGTGGCGCCGACGCCCTCGCGTTCGAATTTCTCCTGGCAGGCAGCAGCCTCGGCCACACGGCCGATGGTGCCGTCGGCAATGACGCACTCCACAGGACTGCCGTCGCCGTTGCGGAGGGTGGTGGTGATTAACTCGGCTACGGCATGTGCCAGCGCCATGGTCTTGTTCTCAAGGCTTTCGCGAACGCCGCCCTGGCGTCCGTCGATGGTGGGACGAATCCCGATTTTGGGGTACTTCATTATAAGTTAAGAGTTAAGAATTAAGAGTTAAGAATTAAGAGTCATTATAAGTTAAGAGTTAACTAAAGATTGCTTTGGCGCGGGAGGCGACGGTGCCGTCGGCTTTGCGGAGCTCGAGGTCGTATTCGTCGACATTGGCGTTAGAGACATAGACAGCGAGCTCCTCGCCGTAGCGGCACTCGGTGCTGTAGCTGATTTCGAAACGATGGACGGGGCGCTCACGCAACAGCTCCAGCGGCAGCGCACCGAGGTAGTGCTCGATGTAGCGGATGCTGTTGAAGTGGCCGTTGTAGTCGATGTCGCAGAAGAGCGGACGAAAGGTGTATGCCGGCTCGGTGGCGGTGACACGGGCACGGGTGGTGCGCGCAATGGGGCAGTCGGGGTGCTCGGGTGCCACACAATCGACATGGTCGGGGAGCGCCTGCGCAATGTCCAACGCCTGACGCGTGTCCAAGTCCATCAGCGCCCACACGGAGGTGGCATAGCCTATGGCCTTGCCCGCCGCATCGAAGATGGCAAAATGACGGTTGGAGAAGAAGCGCGACACGCTGTCAATCCACGTCTTGATGGAGTATGTCTCAAATTCGTAGGGATAGTGGTCCATCTGGATGAGCAGACGCGAGAACACCCACGCCTGGTGCTGCTCCAGCAAGGCTTGACGCCCGATGCCCAGCTTCTCGGCATGGGACGCCGCGGTGTTCAGCAGCTGATTGCCCAGCACCGCCAGCGAGAGGTGCGACGTGCAGTCGGAGTGGAAGGACTCGACGATAAAATGGCTTTCGCCTATCAGAGGTACGTTCACTTTATTCTTGGATGTTAATGTTTTTACAGTCGTCGAGGACACGGAAATGCTCGGTGACGCCACGCAGATAGGGATAGTCGGTGGTCATCTCGATGCGGTTACCCCGGAAGGTGAGGCCATCGACGGAGTAGAGGTAGAGGATGCGGGGGTCGAAGACACGGAAGGTGTTGTCCTCGATGGTGATGCCGTGGTGGTAGCACTCGCCGCTGGTGCGGTCGGGTACACCGCTGCCCACGCTGATGCAGGCGTTACCCCACACGCGGTAGCCGAAGTTGCAGTTCTCGAAGACGTTGTCGCGGATGGTGACATCGCGCACACCGGACTGCTCAAACCAATAGTTGCCGTCGCCCTCGAAGAGGATGGCTGCGCCCGGGATGTGGAAGTAGTTTTTCTCTATCACCACCTTGCCACGGGAGCCGATGAGGAGGCCGCGGGCACGGTTGCCGCTAAAGGTGCAGCCGCTGATGAGCACGTCGGGGTAGTCGTCGTCCTGCGCCACCACCATGTCGGGCTCGATGCCTTCGGGGAGGTCGGCGGTGAAGGTGACGTTTGTAATGAGCTTGTTGAGTACCTCGACGCTCTTCACCGTAGCACGGCAGAACTGCGTCATGGTCTTGTTGCGGACAATCTCCACCGTCATGCCCGGACGGAGGAACTGCAATCCCTGCTGGGCATCGTTGCGCCAGCTGAGCTGGAGGCTACGGGGCGACGTCTGACGGTCGATGCCCATGTAGAGGCCGTGGATGTTGGTGTCGTCGTCCTTCTGATTGCGGAAGGTGCAGTCAATCATGCGGATGTAGCCGCTGCAGTTGACGAAGTGGGTGGCATCGGCAGTGATGCTGACCACACGGCCCTTGCCCGGCGAAGGCACAATGACGAGGTGGTTGAGCTCGATGTTACGGCTCATCTGGGCGATGACGCCCATGCCGCCGCAGTGGTAGAGGTTGACGTCGCGGATGAGGATGTCGTGGCTGTCGGCGATGAAGAAGCCCGGGTTGATGCGCTTGGCGGCGCCCAGCACCATGACATTGCCCACGGTGGCCGTGATGTCCTTCTTATAGATGCGGTAGAGGCGGTCGCCAACCTGCTCGGCGGGGAGCGTCTGGCGGGAGAGCCAGTAGTCGGAGGCGTTGAAGGCCACCTCGTCTTTCACGGGGTCGTACTCCAGCATATTGCCGAAGGGATAGGTGGTCCACTCGCTGTCCATGATGTAGAGGCAGCCGTTGTCGAGCCCTATGCGGTAGTCGGCAGGGAACTCAAGGTCGAGCCAGCCGTCACCTACGCCGCGGATGATGCCTTCGGAGTGGAAGGTGTGGGTGAAGTCGATGTTGATGCCGCTGATGGTGATGTCCGCGCAATCCTGTAGGCTGAAGGGCGACATGAAGTCGGTGAACAGCAGCGTGGTGTTCTGTCCGCGAACGGCGAAGTGGCTCATGCCGCCGAGGTCGAAGGCGATGCGCTTGAGGCTCTCGTCGTTGTTGCTGATGAACTGATAGCGCTCGTAGGCAGCATCGAGGCGGATGTTGAGTGTGCCCTCGGGGAGCACCAGCTCGGCAGCATGGGTGCGGCGGCACTCTTCAAGCGCGGCACGGATAGCCGGCATGGCATCGTCGTTACTCGCATCGGTGAGATAGTCTTTCAGATAGACCGCGCCTCCACCTTCCTGCGCACAAGAGACAAAAAGCGTTGCAACAACAGCAAACAAAGCGATAAAACACTTTTTCATAGTTTACGATATTTATTCCTCATTTCTAATTCCTAATTGATAATTCTCTCCCACCCTTCCAAGCACGAAGAATGGAACTCGGTGGCAGACGTGGCGACGGCCAGCACGCGGATATTGCGCGGACGCACGCCGCCTCCGACAAGGATGATGGGGTTGGGCGTATCGTAGAGCGACGGCTCCTTGCTTCTCCTCACCAAGCCCGCTATCAACCCGCAACCATCAACGGCCGTTTTTCTATGGCCGGAGGTGAGGATGCGGTCGATGCCCAGCATGGCAATGTCGTCGTAAGACTGCTCAGGGTCGTAGCAGACATCGAAGGCCCGATGAAACGTAATGGACATTCCCTTTGCGGCATTCACAAGAAACCTCATCGCCTTTTTATCGACGCTGCCTTCTACGGTCAGCGCACCGATGACCACGGCGTTCACACGGCGCACAGTGCCATCAGGAGCCGCTGCAGCAAGCTGACGAATATGCTCAATGCTGCGAACCATCGTCGCCACCTCCTCGTCGGTATAGACGAAGTTGCCCGCACGGCAGCGCACCAGCACATTGACGGGGATGCTCACCGCCGCCAACGTAGCAAGGATGTTTTCGTCAGAAGGCGTCAACCCGTCAAGCGCCAGCTGCTCGCACAGCTCAATGCGCTGTGCCCCCGATGCCTCGGCCCGTCGGGCATCGTCGGCACTCTGGCAGCAACATTCAAGGAAATACGACATGACGATTTACGATTTATAATTCCTCATTCCTAATTTTTCATTCTACCATTTTACCGGTATTTTCCCTCATCCTCGTCGCCCAACATCGAAAGGTAGGAGTTGTAGCGCGAGGCGGCAATAAGGTGGTCGTCCAAGGCGCGGAGCACAGCGCAACCCGGCTCGTGGGTGTGGGTGCAATTGGTGTAGCGACAATCCTTTGAGAAGCGGAATATCTCGCGGAAGTAATGGCTGATTTCTTCCCGCTCCATGTCGAACGTGCCAAAGCCTTTGATGCCCGGCGTATCAATGAGCCACGAGTCCGTGCCGACGGGGAGCGGAAACATCTCGCTAAAGGTGGTCGTGTGCATGCCCGTGTTGTGAGCATCGGAAATCTCCGCTGTCTTCTGGTGAATGCCCGGCACGAGGAGGTTCAGCAGCGTGCTCTTTCCCACCCCGCTATTCCCGCTGAGCAGCGTTGTCTTCCCTGCCAGCTCAGGCAGCAACGTGAAAGGCGATGCCTCTGAACGCTGCCCTTCCGCCGCGCACGATATCAGGTGGCACGGATAGCCCAGCCCTTCGTAAAGCGTGGCAAGCATCTGTGCGATGTGCTGCTCGGCCTCATCGTAACGATCCATCTTATTGATGACAATGCTGACGGGGATGCGGTAAGCCTCCGCCGTGGCGAGGAAACGGTCGATGAACGTAGTGCTGGTCTCGGGGTAGTTGACGGTAACAAGCAGCAGACATTGGTCGACGTTACTGGCGAGGATGTGGCTCTGCTTGCTGAGGTTGGAGGCTTTGCGGATGACGTAGTTGCGTCGCTCATCGATGGCGGTAATCCATCCCTCAGGGCCTTCGGAAGAGGCGGTGCCCTCGGCAACGGTGAACGTCACGCGGTCGCCCACCGCTACAGGATTGGTGCTGCGGATACCCTTCAGCCGGAAGTTCCCCTTCACACGACAATCCACCCGTGCTCCCTCGGAAGTGAGCACGGTGTAATGGCTTCCCGTATTACGGATGACCAGCCCCGTCATTAGACGGTCATGATTTCCTTTTCCTTGGCTGCAAAAACCTCATCGACTTTCTTGATGAACTTGTCGTGAAGTTTCTGCACTTTCTCTTCACCGTCCTTCTGGACATCTTCGGGCATACCCTCCTTGACGGCTTTCTTCAGGCTGTCAATGCAGTCGCGGCGGGCATTGCGGACGCTAATCTTGGCGGTTTCCACCTCCTTGCTGCATTGCTTCACCAGCTGTTTGCGACGCTCCTCGGTGAGGGGCGGAATGGAGATGCGGATAATCTCGCCGTTGTTCTCGGGCATGATGCCCAGCGAGGAGTCGATGATGGCTTTCTCAATGACGCGCACCATACTCTTGTCCCAGGGACGGATGGCAATGGTGCGGGCGTCGGGGGTAGAGACGGAGGCCACATTGTTGAGGGGAACAACCGAGCCGTAGCTGTCCACGCGAATGCCGTCAAGCAAACGTATATCGGCCTTGCCCGCACGAATGTGAGCCAGTTCGTCTTCAATGTGCATGATGGCCATTTCCATCATTTCCTCAGCTTCGTTCAAATAGGTTTTCAGATCTTGCATGGTTGTAACATTTAATCAGAGTAAGTGACAAAGGTACGCCGATTATTCTTTTTTTCCAAGAAATGAGCAAAAAAAACGTAATTGACCATCATTTTTCGAACAAAATGGTTGGAACGAGAAAAAAAATCCCTACATTTGCACACTTTAAGCGTATGTCACACACGAAAAATGGATAAGGCAATTGTTGACCTGCTTGAACATCTTCCACCCATACCGTTGGAGGAGATGGGTAGCATCAAGCTCATGAACCGTCTCGACCGGAAGTATCTGGCCACGCTCACGCAATTGGAGCGACTGCTGGAGCTGGCGCAGGGCAAGTACTACGCGCAGGCTACCGGTGACAGCCGGTTCAACCCCTATCGCACCATCTACCTCGACACGCCCGACGAGGAGATGTACCTGGCACACCACAACGGCCGCCTCGTCCGCCAGAAAGTGCGTGTACGCACCTACCTCGACAGTGGTGACACCTTCCTTGAAGTGAAGAACAAGGACAACCACGGCCGCACGAAGAAAAAACGTATTCAGGTCGGAGGCATCGACACCCTTGTGGCTGATAACGGCGACGAGCTGCTCCACAAGTATGCCCGCTACACCCTCGGCCAGCTCGTGCCGAAGGTGGAGAATCGCTTCGAGCGCATCACCCTCGTGAACCTCAATAAGACGGAGCGGCTCACCATAGACACCCACGTGAAGTTCCACCACTGGGAAACGGGTTGCGACAACACCTTCGACCGCCTCGTCATCATTGAGCTGAAACGCGACGGAAATGTCCCAAGCCCCGTGCTTGATATCCTGCATAAGCTGCGCATCCACCCCTCGGGCTTCAGCAAGTACTGCATCGGCACCGTCCTCACCAACGAAGCCATCAAGCACAACCTGTTCCGCCCGAAAATCCGCAGGATTGAGAAAATGCTGGCACAGGAAGAAATCATCGAACAATAACCAAATAAAAAAGATAAGTATCATGAGTTTAATGACATTACTTGCTGCCGGAGGAAAGGCGCTGCTTGCCGCTGCCGGCGATTTAGAAGGAGAGTTTGACACCTTTACCGATACCGTCGGTACAAGTTCCATTCTCGCTGACTGGGCTGCCCTGGGAGACCTTCTCGTCCGTTTCTTCCTTTGCCTGGCCGTGGTGTTCGTCATCGTGCGTTTCTTCTACTATCCCAAGAGCCGCCGCCGCGACTATTTCTTCACCTTCATGCTGGTGAGCATCAGCGTCTTCATGCTCATCTTCTTCCTGGGCGGGACGAAACTCAAAACGGGTGTCGCCCTCGGCCTCTTCGCCATCTTCAGCATCATCCGTTACAGGACAGAGAGCGTGCCCATTCGCGAGATGAACTACCTCTTCGTCCTCATCGCCATCAGCGTCATCAACGGCGTAGGCCCCAGCTTCAGCTTCGTGGAGCTGCTGGCTGCCGACGTGCTGCTCATCATCGTCATCAGCATCTGCGAGAGCACCATCTTCGTGAAAAAGGAGGCGAGCAAACTCATCAAGTACGACAACGTGAAGCTCGTCACCCCCGACAAGAACGAGGAACTGCTTGAGGACCTCAAGCGCCGCACCGGCCTCGAGGTGTTCCGCGTCGAGGTGGGCGCCATCGACTTCCTCAAGGACAGCGCCATCCTGCGTATCTACTACAAGCCGCTCTCCGGCATCGACAACAGCGTCGATAGCGTCGGTCGAATGCCGCGAGGCTAACGCTACATCTTTTTCAAAACTTCGAAAAACCGTTTTCAAAACTATGCAATTCAACGTGGAAATTATCAAAACAACGCGAGCCCTCCTCTGCGCCGCCCTGCTCGCTTCTCCTTTCTTAGGCATCCATGCACAAGGTGACGGCGTCGGCCTCTGGACAGACGTCGAGGGCGAGACCAAGCTGGCCAAGGGTCTCGGCCTCTCCTTCGACGCCGGCTACCGCATGCGCGACAACTTCTCCGCTTCTGACCGCGCCTCGGCAGGCGTGGGCCTCTCGTACAAGAACAAGACCCTCGCGCCCTGGCTGAAGGTCGGCGTCGGCTACTCCTTTATATATAAGCACAGCCCCGCCGAGACAGGCATCAAGTATCTCACCGACGGCGTCACGCCCAAGCACAAGAACGTCGATGCCGACTATTGGGGCCCGCGCCACCGCGCCACCGCCTCGCTCACCGGCTCGTGGAAGGTGGCCCGCTTCAAAATCTCGCTGCGCGAACGCTACCAGTACACCTACCGCGTCGCCACCACCTGCCAGCGCACACGCTACTACTACAACCCCCTGGCAGCCGTCGTCGAGGGGCTCGACGAGTGGTATCTCATCGATGACGCCACCGACGAGGACTACAGCTACATGACCGACACCAAGAAGGCCAAGAGCTACCACAAGCTGCGCAGCCGCCTCGCCGCCAGCTACGACATACGCAAGAGCAAGTTCGAGCCCTTCGCCGAAGTGGAACTCTACAACGACCTCGTCTCCAACTTCGCCATGGACAAGATACGCTACACCATCGGCACCGACTACAAGTTCAGCAAGACGTCCAAGCTCTCCGTCTATTACCGCTACCAGGACGAGGCCTCGTCTGCCGACGACGACGACACGGGCGGACACATCATCGGCCTCGGCTACTCGTTCGAATTCTGACTAACGAAAAACTGAAAAACAGAAAATGAAAAAACATCTCATCCTCCTCACCCTGCTGCTGACGGCTTTTGCCGCGCAGGCCCAACAGGCGCCAGCGACACTCGATGTCCTCACAAAAGACGGCGCCACAGGAAGTCACGAATTTGAAGCCATACAAAAGATTACGTTCTCCGACGGCAACATGGTCATCGCCATGAAGCAGGGGGACAGCAGTTCCTACGCCATCGCCAATATCAGCAGAATGTACTTTTTGCCTGGTGGAGGCTTTGTCTCACAGGAGACGGTTCAGGACTTCTTTGTCTGGGCTCCCCTGACGAAAGAGCTCAGCGTCCGCTGCCCTGCCGGAACAGCCATTTACGTCTATTCCCCTGACGGACGCCTGGCATTGACGGCCATCCAGACAGTGGCCCAGGCACCCCTCAGCCTCTCCACCCTTCCGAAAGGAATGTACGTGGTCGAAGCTGCAAGTAAAACCTCAAAAATTGTCATCCGATGAAACGATTCTTTCTTACCACCCTCATCCTCTTCTTTGCATTGACGTCCGTTCATGCAGGAGGCACAAGCCTCAAGGCCATCATTACAAGCACCGACGGAAACACGGAAGAGCTGGATGTCTTCATCCGTGAAAACGGGGACACCGACGGCTATCTCTCCGCAGGCTTCAGCGACGATGCCAGCCACATCTATTTCCTCAATACAGACGGTGTCACCATTGCCTACCCCGTCGATTACATCGCCTCCATCGCCTTTGAAAAATACACCTTCGAGGGAAACAACCAGGCCACTCCTTATTCCACCGACTTCGACGTCGCCTTCAGCGACGACGACGAGACCGCCTGCACCTCCGTCACCGAGAAGATAACCGCCACCGAAACCGCCACCAACGACTACGGCGACTTCGTGGAGAACTTCGAGGACGACGATGAGTCGAAGGGCACCGTCACCATCACATGGAGCGGCTCGACGGCCAATGTCGCCTTCAGCCCGTCGTCGCTCAGTGGCACCGCTGCCGTCGTGGCCAGCGGCACCGCTGCCGACGTCGTCATCTACGCCTCCAAGAAGCTCGACTTCGTCCTCAAAGGCTCCTCCTCCGACGGCTCCCTCACCCTCTACTCCGCCAAGAAGTGCAAGATGACCCTCGACGGCGTCACCCTCACCAACAGCGACGGCGCCGCCATCAACATGCCCAAGAAGACCGTCGGCACCACCGAGTACGGCGGCAAGACCTGCTACGTGGTACTGAACGGCACCAGCACCCTCACCGACGGCACCTCCTACTCCTCCGCCGTCAGCGGCGAGGACATGAAGGCCACCCTCTTCAGCGAGGGCCAGCTCATCTTCTCCGGCACCGGCACGCTGAACGTCACCAGCCGCTACGGCCACGGCATCGCCAGCGACGACTACATCCGCATCCGCGGCGGCAAGCACAACCCCGTCATCAACATCTCCTCCGTCAAGGACGGCATCAGCACCAACGACTACCTGCTCATGTACGGCGGCACCGTCACCGTCACGGCCGCCGACGACGGCATCGACGTCGAGAAAGGCTACGTCGCCATCAACGGCGGACGGCTCACCGTCAACGCCACCGACGAGGGCATCATGGCCTCCTATCAGGGCGAGAACGACGGCACCGTCGATGCCTCCATCAACCCCTCCATCACCATTGCCGGCGGCCTCGTCACCGTCACCACCACCGGCGACAAGGGCCACGCCATCCGCGCCCGCAGGGACATCACCGTCAGCGGAGGCATCGTCCGCGCCACCGTGAACGGCGCAGGTTCCAAGGCTATCAACGCCGACGGTAAAGTAAACGTCACGGGTGGCAAGATTACCAGCATGGTGAACGGCTTGCCCATCTACGACGACGAGGAGGCCGACCTCTCATCCGCTGCTGCTATTCGCAGCAAGGGTGTGCTCACCGTGAGCGGTAATGCCGTTGTGGCCCTCAAGGCCACCGCCGGCGGCGGCAAGGGCATCAATAGCACGGGTAGTGTAACCCTTAGTGGCACGCCCTCCGTCACCATCGTCACCCTTGGTAGCAAGTACACCTCGGGCAGCAGCACCAGCCGCGCCCGCGGCCTCACCGCCGATGCAGGGCTCACCCTGAGCGGTACGCCCACGCTGCGCGTCCGTTCCCTCGACGACGCCCTTTACACCCCCGCTACGCTCACCGTCAGCGGAGGCGCCCTCCAAGCCTTCAGCACCGACGCCACCTCCCTCCGCTATACCACCCTCCAACACACCGCCGGCTGGCTGGCATATAACTGACGCATAGACTCGCTGAAAAAGACCATGCTGGAGTGTTGTCTGAACCGAGGAATGAAGGAAGCGGGCTGTGACGAAGCCGGACGCGGATGTCTGGCGGGGGCCGTATTTGCCGCAGCCGTCATCCTACCCGACGACTTCCACAACGAACAGCTCAACGACAGCAAACAGCTTACAGCTCGTCAGCGCTATGCCCTGCGTCCCATCATCGAGGAGGCTGCCGTCAGCTGGGCTCTGGGCGTCGTCACACCCCAGGAGATTGACGAAATCAACATCCTGCGCGCCTCCATCCTTGCCATGCACCGCGCTTTAGATGGATTAAAGGTGCGCCCAAGCTTCATCATCGTCGACGGCAACCGATTCACGCCCTACAGCGATATTCCCTGGAAGACGGTGGTGAAGGGCGACGGCAAGTACATGAACATCGCCGCTGCCAGCATCCTTGCCAAGACCTACCGCGACGACTACATGGACCGTTTGCACGAGGAGTACCCCGCCTACGGCTGGAACCACAACAAAGGCTATCCCGCCCGCGCACACCGCGCCGCCATACGCCAATACGGCACCACGCCCTACCACCGCATGACCTACAACCTGCTGGGTGACGGACAGATGGAGCTCGCCTTCGCGGGCAACTAACGCATCCGCCAGAACTTTATATAAACAATAAAACAATAAACAGTAACCACTAACCCGTATGAAAGCTTTATTAATGATTCTTGACGGCTGGGGCATCGGTGCCCACGGCAAAGGTGATGTCATCTTCAACACCTACACTCCTTATCTCGACTACCTGAACGCTACGTTCCCTCACAGCCAGCTGCAGGCCAGCGGCGAAAACGTCGGATTGCCCGACGGACAGATGGGTAACAGCGAGGTGGGACACCTCAACATCGGTGCCGGACGTGTAGTGTATCAGGATTTGGTGAAAATCAACCGTGCCTGTGCCGACGGCAGCATCCGCCAGAACAAAGAGGTCGCGGGCGCCTTCACCTATGCCAAGCAGACGGGCAAGAACGTCCACCTGATGGGTCTCACCAGCGACGGCGGCGTGCACAGCAGCCTCGAGCACCTCATCACCCTCTGCGAAATTGCCAAGGAGTACGGCATCGACAACACCTATGTCCACTGCCTGATGGACGGTCGCGACACCGACCCCAAGAGCGGCGTAGGCTTTATCCGCACCCTGCTGGAGAAGGAGATCAAGGTGGCCAGCATCATCGGCCGCTTCTACACCATGGACCGCGACAAACGCTGGGAGCGTGTCAAGGTGGGTTACGACCAGCTCGTCCACGGCGAAGGCAAGCAGAGCGACGACATGGTGGCTGCCATGCTAGAGAGCTACGACGAGGGCGTCACCGACGAATTCATCAAGCCCATCGTCAACACCAAGTATGACGCCACCATCAAGGAGGGCGACGTGGTCATCTTCTTCAACTACCGCAACGACCGCGCCAAAGAGATTACCATCGCCCTGACGCAGAAGGATATGCCCGAGCACGGTATGACCACCATTCCCGGCCTGCAGTACTACTGCATGACGCCCTACGATGCCTCGTTCACCGGCGTGCACATCCTCTTCGACAAGGAGAACGTGGAGAACACCCTCGGCGAATACGTCAGCAACCAAGGTCTGCGCCAGCTCCATATCGCCGAGACGGAGAAGTACGCCCACGTGACCTTCTTCCTCAACGGCGGACGCGAGGAGCCTTACAAAGATGAAGACCGCATCCTCGTGCCCTCGCCCAAGGTGGCTACCTACGACCTGCAGCCTGAGATGAGCGCCTTCACCGTCTGCGCCAAGCTGGTTGAAGCTATCCGCAGCAACGTCTATGACTTCATCGTCGTCAACTTCGCTAATGGCGACATGGTGGGTCACACGGGTGTCTATGAGGCTATTGCCAAGGCGGTGACGGCTGTCGATGCCTGCGTACACAGCGTCATCGAGGCTGCCCGCGCCACGGGCTACGAGGCCATCATCATTGCCGACCACGGCAACGCCGACAATGCCATCAACCCCGACGGCACGCCCAACACAGCCCACTCACTCAATCCCGTGCCCTTCATCTATGTCACAGAGAAGCGTGACACCGTTGTCCAGAACGGCATCCTCGCCGACGTCGCCCCCAGTATCCTCAAGATAATGGAACTTCCTCAGCCTGCCGAGATGACTGGCCACAGCCTCTTCTAAGAAAGTAAGAAAGAAAAAAGACTATTAGTAATCAGCGTGCCGACTTATTGGCACGCTGATTGCTTTATCTCTTCGATAAACTGCCGCATTCCTTCGGAAGCGCCGCGCTGGATAACGTGGACGGGGCGGCGGGAGTGGACATCGACGGGCTTGGGGTCGATGAGCCAGACACTGGCTGTAGAGGGGACGTAGTTGAGCAGCCCCGCCGCAGGATAGACAGCCAACGACGTGCCGATGATGAGGAAGATGTCGGCCTGCTCGCAATAGTCAATGGCCACCTCGATATTGGGCACACTCTCGCCAAACCAGACGATGAAGGGGCGCAGCTGGCTGCCGTCGGCGGCACGGTCGCCGACGTGAATCTCAGGGGCATCGGCACTAAGGGTGCGGATGTACTTGGGGTTGTTGGGCTGAAAGCTGGAGGTAACCTTCATCAATTCGCCGTGGAGGTGGACGACATGGGTGCTACCCGCACGCTCGTGGAGGTTGTCGATGTTCTGGGTGACAATGGTGACATCGAAGTCGCGCTCGAGGGTGGCCAACAGGCGATGTCCCTCGTTGGGTTCAGCCTTCAAAAGGTTGCGGCGCTGCATATTGTAGAACTCAATGACGGTCTTCGGGTCGCGCTCGTAGCCCTCGGGGGTGGCAACGTCCTCCACACGGTATTGGTCCCACAGTCCGCCCGCATCGCGGAAAGTACTGATACCACTCTCGGCGCTCATGCCCGCACCGGTCAAGACGACTAATTTCTTCATGGTTTTTCTGCTTTTTTGTATTCAAAATGCAAAAATAGTGTAAATTCTCCAGATTCCCGCTCCTTATTTAAATAAAAAGCATTACTTTTGCCCGATTTTTTTGAAAACAATGGACAAGTACAGCTATGGATTAGGGCTTGGAATGGCTCAAAACCTCCGTTCGATGGGTGCAGGCGACGTCTGTCTGGATGATTTTGTGCAGGCATTGCGCGACGTGTTCGAGGGCCGGCCAACAGCTATCACGTTTGGCGAAGCCCGCGACATTGTGAACAAACACTTTGCTGAGATTCAGCGGAAGGCGGCTGCCGCAGCTACGGAGCAGGGCGAGACCTTCCTCCGCATGAACAAAGAGCGCCCAGGCGTGGTCACCACAAAGAGCGGCCTGCAGTATCAGGTGCTGAAGCGCGGCAACGGGCGTCAGCCCAAGGCTACGGACCGCGTGCGCTGCCACTACGAAGGACGCCTCATCGACGGCACGCTGTTCGACAGCAGCATTGAGCGCGGCGAACCGGCTGTGTTTGGTGTGAACCAAGTCATTCAGGGCTGGGTAGAAGCCTTGCAGCTCATGCGCGAGGGCGACAAGTGGAAGCTCTTCATCCCCTACCAGCTGGCCTACGGCGAGCAGGGTGCAGGCGATGCCATCCCCCCATGTAGCGCGCTGGTTTTCGAGGTAGAACTCCTGCAGGTGCTATAAGCCAAAGTCAATAAGCAAACAGGTAACAACCAATAAATACAGTACAACTTAACCACAAAACAACAATGAAAAAGTCAATGATTCTGATGGCCGTAGCCATCATGGCAGTACTTGCTTCCTGCCAAAAGCCCGTTCCCAAAGCATCGTTTACCGACAAAGTCGATACCCTCTCCTACACGATGGGTCTTGCCCAGTCGCAGGGTCTGAAGGACTATATGGTCAACCGCCTCGGCGTCGATACGACCTACATGGCCGACTTCGTCCAGGGCATCCTCGCAGGTGCCACCGGCAAGAGCAACCCCAAGCAGATGGCTCGTCAGCAGGGTATGCAGATTGGCCAGCAGGTGAAGGAGCAGATTATCCCGGGCGTCAGCCGTGAGGCTTTCGGCGACGACAGCACCAAGGTGCTCAGCCTGAAGAACTTCCTCTCCGGTTTCATTGCCGGTACGACCGAGAAGGGCATGCTCATGCCGCAGACCGAAGCCCAGGCAATGGCCCAGAGCCTGATGGACGAGTTCCACAAGGAGAGCCTGATGGCCGAGTTCGGCGACAACAAGAAGGCCGGCGAGGCTTTCATGGACAGCATCGCCAAGACCCCCGACGTGGTGAAGACCGCCAGCGGCCTCTGCTACAAGGTCATCACCGAGGGTAAGGGCAAGGTGGCCGCCAAGACCGACCGTGTGAAGGTGAACTACCGCGGCACGCTCATCGACGGCACCGAGTTCGACAGCAGCTACAAGCGCAACGAGCCCTCGACGTTCCGCGCCAACCAGGTCATCCCCGGCTGGACGGAGGCCCTCACCATGATGCCCGTCGGCAGCCATTGGATGCTCTACATCCCGCAGGACCTCGCTTACGGCGAGCGCAACCAGGGCTCCATCAAGCCCTTCTCTACGCTTATCTTCGACGTTGAAGTGCTCGACATCGTTGAGTAAGCGATAATGGCACCTCTGATTGCCATTACAGGTAACTACTCCTCCGGCATGTGCACCATGCTGGAGGGGTATTTTGCTTCTGTCGTCCACGCCGGCGGCAGCCCCGTCATCGTCCCTCCCTATGCCGACGAGGCGCTGATGGAGAGCCTGCTGGAGCATGTCGATGGGCTCATCCTGAGCGGAGGGGGCGACATCGACCCCCGTCTGCTGGGCGAGGAGCCGCTGCCCGAGGTGGGCGAGCCGAACGTGCCGCGCGACGCACAGGAGCTGCCGCTCGTCCGCATGGCTGTCCATAAGCAGATTCCCGTGCTGGGCATTTGCCGCGGCATACAGGTGATGACGGCCGCCCTGGGCGGACGGCTGTGGCAGGACATCTATGTGCAGGGCGGCGCCACGCTCGGTCACGACCAAAGCCCTGCCCCCCGCCACACCACGTCGCACACCGTCAGCATACTCCCCGACACGCTGCTGGCAAAAATCCTTGAAGGCAGCAAGAATGACGACTTCCCCGTCAACAGCTTCCACCATCAGGCTGTGCGCGAGGCGGCACCCGGCTTCCGCGTCAGCGCCCTCTCGCCCGACGGCATCATCGAGGCTGTCGAGAGCACCGAGGGCAAGCCGATGCTGGGCGTGCAATGGCACCCTGAGTGCATGATTCTGGGCGACGACACCTCCATGCTCCCCCTCTTCCGCTGGCTAGTGGGCGAGGCGAAGTCGTTTGCCGAGGCACGGCGCTTCCACCGCCGCCACCTCACCCTCGACACCCATTGCGACACCCCGATGTTCTTCCACCAGCACATCGACTTCCACACCCGCGACCCGCGCATCCTCGTCAACCTCCCCAACATGCGCGACGGCCACCTCGATGCCACCATCATGGTCGCCTACATTCCCCAGGACCTCCCCGGGCACTACGACTATGCCGCTGCCACCCGCAAGGCCGACGCCCTGCTCGACGGCATCGTAAGATTGGGTCAACAGGTCAACAAGTCAACAGGTCAACAGGTCAACAAGTCAACAGGTCAACAGGTTGCCATTGCCCGCACGCCCGACGAGCTCTATTACAATAAGCATCGAGGGCTCAAGTCCATCATGCTGGGCATCGAAAACGGCTATGCCATTGGCGACGACCTCAGCCTTGTGGAACACTTCCGCCAGCGTGGCGTAGTCTATATGACTCTTTGCCACAACGGCAACAACGCCATCTGTGCCTCTGCCCGTCCTCGTGACAACGAGACCACCTTTACCCACAAAGGCCTCAGCGACTTCGGCCGTGAGGTGGTGCGCGAGATGAATCGCGTGGGCATGATGGTGGACCTCTCGCATGCTGCCGAGCAGAGCTTCTACGATGCCCTCGCCTTAAGCCGCACCCCCATCGTGTGCAGCCACAGCAGCAGCCGTGCCCTTTGCAACCACCCCCGCAACCTCACCGACGACCAGCTACGCGCTTTGCGCGACTGCGGCGGCGTGGCGCAGGTGTGCCTCTACAGCGGCTTCCTCCGCCCCGAAGCCGAGGGACGTGCTACCGTCGATGATGCCGTGCGCCATCTGCTCCACATGATTGACGTCGCAGGCATCGACCACGTCGGCATCGGTACCGACTTCGATGGCGATGGGGGCATCATCGGCTGTGCCGACGCCTCCGAGGTGATGAACCTCACCCGCTGCCTGCAGGCTGAGGGCCTCACCGACGATGACCTCCGCAAGGTCTGGGGCGAAAACTTCCTCCGCATGATGACGCAGGCACAGGCCGCCGCCCTTTGATTGCAATAAAAACCTTAAAAATAGTTATCTTTCTTGTAATTTCTCTCCTTGAATACTATTTTTGTCCTCGGAAATAAAAAAAGGAGAATGTCATGAAAAAACTGAAGCTTACTTTAATCCTGCTTTCGTTCCTGCCTTTGTGGATGAACGCACAGGAAGAAAAGGAAATCCTTCCCGTAAACTGGGAAGAGATAAAAAAAGAGGTGAAAACGAATCCGAAACACGTCAAGGAACTGGTGGCACGGATGTCCGTTGAACAGCAGGACACGACCTTGACCTATCCCGAAAAAATACTCGCCTTTTATGGCCAGTCGCTTCTGACGAAAGACAAGGAGGAGGCACAAGTGGCAAAGATGGAAAAACTGGCCAGGGAAGGAAAGTTGGAACAATGCCTGAAAAAAGCGAAAAAAATCCTGGAAATTAACCCCTTGAATTTGGATGCCCTTACTATGACGGGCCAGGTACTGTTTTCTATGGCACAGGATTCTGTGCGCTGGCCACAGGTAAAGGCAGACGATGCCCGATGCTATGTGAGATGTACTGCGGCCTTGCTAAACACCATCGACAGGACAGGCGACGGCTCCAAGGAGCATCCTTTCTACGTCACCAAAATAAGCGATGAATACAACTTCATGCGCTTCTATCTGAACCTTTGGAAATTAGAGACTCAAATGTTTGCCGGCGATTACGACATTTTCTCATTAGGAGAAACCAGCCAGTTCTACAATCGTTCCGAAATCTATTTTGATATTACGCGAGTCAACGATCTTATGTACACAAGGTTACAGAGGGAAAAGATGTTCAGATTCCACTAAGTCTCCGAACGGGAAGAAAATAGCGTTGCGTCAGTCGTTCTTCCTTTGGACATTTGTCGTGTACAAAACGCACCACTTTCATTTTATACCAAAGTAACATTAGGAAACAAATCAGTAGAGTTTAACGATAATTCCACAGCCCAAGGGAATAAATCCGTAGCGTAGTGGAATAAATCAGTAACGTAAGGGAATAATTCCGCAGCCCAAAGGAATAAAGCATCGGCACAAATAGAAGCTGATTCTATAAAATTAGAAGGGCCTTTCGCGAAAATAGAAGGAGCATCTGAGAGGATGGACGTTTCATCTACACATTCTACACGAAAAAACGACGTTTTCGTGTAGTAATTGTGTAGTAATCGTGTAGTAATTTTTAGGGCAATGGAGGCAACAGGGCTGTGAGCGAGAGGATTATGGGCGAGCCGTGTAGTGATGTAGTAAAAAAACAGAAACAGAGAGATGAAAAAATCCGGAAAATCGTTTGGAAATTGGAAAAAACGGCGTACCTTTGCAGCGTCAAAAAAAGAAGGACAGCGAAGATGTTTACGTTTAATTGCCTTTTCAACAAGATGAATGACAAGCTGAACTGGAACCAGAATCAGTTCCAGCAGCAACAGACGTTTATCAAGTTCGCCAGTCCTATTGATAAATGAGGTAGAGGAAAAGAGAGAAAGATGAAGTAGTTTATAAAGTAAGGCTGGTTTTTAAGGAACCAGCCTTACGTGTTATAAAGGTTAATTGTTTTTAAGGTTAAAAGATTAGTAACGAAATGATGAAGGAAGAGGTTTACAGAGCAATGTGTGCCCTTATGGCCAGCATGAAGGAGCTGTCCCTGCCGACGGACAGCCGCCTGCTGTCCCCCTCTCCTGCGCTGTCTGAAAGGCTGGCTCCCCGTGAGCCAGCCTTTCTTCTTGGCAAGGGCCTCAAAAGGACAATTGACCATGGACGAAGTGTATAATATATAATAAGGTATAAGGAGTATGAGTAAACTGCGATTTGACGTTGTACAGGAGGCTTTCAAGAAGAAGGCCGTAGAGGTGAACGTGCCATCGGCAAAGCCGTCGGAGTACTTCGGCGAGCTGGTGTTCGGCAAGGAGAAGATGCGGCGCTATCTGGATGCCGCTACGTACAAGGCGCTGCTGGAGTGCATGGCGGGCGACAGACCGTTGGACGCCGTCACGGCCGACGGTGTGGCGAAGGGCATGAAGACGTGGGCGCTGGAGCACGGCGTCACCCACATCACCCACTGGTTCCAGCCCCTCACCGAGGGCACGGCCGAGAAGCACGACTCGTTTCTGGAGTACGATGGGCGCGGCGGCATGATAGAGGAGTTCACGGGCCGCGCGCTGGTGCAGCAGGAGCCCGACGCCTCGTCGTTCCCCAGCGGGGGCATCCGTGCCACCTTCGAGGCACGCGGCTACACGGCGTGGGACCCCACGTCGCCCGTGTTCATCCAGGACGACACGCTCTGCATCCCCACCGTGTTCATCTCCTACACGGGCGAGGCACTCGACTACAAGACGCCGCTGAAGCGCTCACTTCGCGCCGTCAGCGACGCCGCGCTGCCCATCTGCCAGTTGTTCGACCCCGCCGTCCGTCACGTCATCTCCTACCTCGGCTGGGAGCAGGAGTACTTCCTTGTCGATGAGGACCTCTATGCCGCCCGCCCCGACCTGATGCTGACGGGCCGAACGCTGATGGGACACGTCTCGTCGAAGAACCAGCAGCTCGACGACCACTACTTTGGCGCCATCCCCGCCCGTGTGGCGGCGTTCATGCGCGACGTGGAGGTCTGCGGCTACAAGCTGGGCATTCCCCTCAAGACGCGCCACAACGAGGTGGCGCCCGGGCAGTTTGAGATGGCGCCCATCTACGGCGAAGCCAACCTGTCGAACGACCAGAACCAGCTGGTGATGAACGTCATGCAGACCACAGCCCGTCGTCACGGCTTCGTGTTACTGCTTCACGAGAAGCCCTTCGACGGCATCAACGGCTCGGGCAAGCATTGCAACTGGTCGCTGGGCACCGACACGGGTGTTCCATTGCTTGCCCCTGGACGCGACGCGCAGGGTAACCTGCAGTTCATCACCTTTTTCGTGAACGTGCTGAAGGCCGTGCAGACTCACAACGCTGTATTAAAAGCCTCTGTCGCCTCAGCTACCAACGCCCACCGTCTGGGTGCCAACGAGGCACCGCCTGCCATTGTTTCGGCCTTCCTCGGCCGCACCATGACCGACGTGCTGCACAAACTCATCACTCTCCCCTCCGACACGCCCATCGACATTGCCGGCAAGCGGGGCGCTTCCGTCGGCCTCGTGGAGATACCTGAAATTATTGTCGATAACACCGACCGCAACCGCACCTCACCCTTTGCCTTCACGGGCAACCGCTTTGAGTTCCGCGCTGTAGGCAGTAGTGCTAACTGTGCCGGTGCGCTCACCACCCTCTCGGCGGCTGTTGCCGAGCAGCTGCAGGCGTTCCATGCCGATGTGCAACAGGCGATTGGCGAGGGCCGTCCCCTCTCCGTCGCCATCATGGACACTCTCAAGCCCATCATCAGCGACATCTTGGACACCGTCTGCTTCGAGGGCAACGGCTACACCCCCGAATGGGCTGCCGAAGCTGCCCGTCGCGGGCTTGACACCGAGACCAACGTCCCCGAGATGTTCCGCGCTTTCACCACCCCCTCGTCAGTCCGCCTCTTCACCCGTCTCGGCATCTATACTGAGCGTGAGCTCACTTCCCGCAACGAGGTGAAGTGGGAGACTTACGTCAAGAAGGTGCAGATTGAGGCACGCGTCATCGGCCGCATGGCCATCAACCATATCATCCCCGTCGCCCTTACTTATCAGACGCGCCTCTTGCAGAACGTCCGCCTGATGCAGGAAGTCGGCGAAGAGATGGAAGGCAACCCGGCCCTGAGCCTGACAAGGGAGATCAGCACCCTCGTCCGCGAACTTCGCAGCCGTGTCAATGCCATGGTGGAGGCCCGCAAGGCTGCCAACCGCATCGACGACCTCTACCAGCGTGCCTGTGCCTATCATGCTATTGCCGAAAGCCTTGCCGCCATCCGTCGGCCCATCGACCGGCTGGAGCAGATTGTCGACAACGACCTCTGGCCCCTGCCCAAATATCGCGAACTGCTATTTATTAATTAAGTATAAATATGGAGAGAAAAGCCATCCTGCAACTGGCTGACGGGAGTGAGTATCAGGGCTACTCGTTTGGATACGAGCAGTCCGTCTCCGGCGAAATGGTGTTCACCACCGCCATGACGGGCTATCCCGAAAGCCTCACCGACCCCTCGTACCGTGGCCAGCTGCTTGTCCCCACCTATCCCATGATAGGGAACTACGGCGTCCCCGACGACGAGCGTGATGCCTACGGCCTGCCGGAGCACTTCGAATCGGACCGCATCCAATGCACCGCCCTCATCATCGGCGACTATTCGGCGGACTATAGCCACTGGGATTCGCACCGCAGCCTCGGCAACTGGCTCGTGGAGCAGCACATCCCCGGCATCTACGGCATCGACACCCGCTCGCTGGCCAAGCGGCTACGCACCTACGGCGCCATGTCGGGACGCATCATCTTCGACGGCGATGACGTCATCCCCTTCCGCGACCCGAACGCCGAAAACCTCGTGGCACAGGTTTCGACCGACCGCATCCAAAGCTACGGCAACGGACGCTACCGCGTGCTGATGATTGACTGCGGCATCAAGAACAACATCCTGCGCTGTCTGCTCCGCCGCGACGTCACCATACGCCGCGTGCCGTGGGACTACGACTTCACCGCCGACAGTGACTACGACGGCATCTTCATCTCCAATGGCCCGGGCGACCCGTCGCGCCTCGTCCCCACCATCAGCCACCTGCGCACCGCCCTGGCCGGCGACCGCCCCATCATGGGCATCTGCCTCGGCCACCAGCTGCTGGCACTCGCTGCCGGCGCACGGACGTATAAGATGAAGTACGGCCATCGCGGCCACAACCAGACCGTCCGCATCCCGGGCACCCACCGCTGCTTCGTCACCTCGCAGAACCACGGCTTTGCCGTCGACGGTAACACGCTGCCCGATAACTGGGAATGTCTCTTCGAGAACCTTAACGACGGCACCGTCGAAGGCCTCCGCCACAAGACAAAGCCCTTCTTCTCCACCCAGTTCCACCCCGAGGCCAGCAGCGGCCCCGTCGATACCGACAGCCTCTTCGACTTATTCATCTCGAATATTAGGAATTATGTCCGATAGCATCCAACGAATACTACTCTTAGGGTCGGGAGCCCTGAAGATTGGCCAATCTGGCGAGTTTGACTATTCCGGCACGCAGGCATTGAAGGCGCTGCGCGACGAACACCGGTACACCATCCTCATCAACCCCAACGTAGCCACCGTGCAGACGTCCGAGGGTATTGCCGATGCCGTCTATTCCCTGCCCATCACACCCGAGTATGTCGAGAAGGTCATCCAGAAAGAACGCCCCGACGGCATCATGCTGGCCTTCGGCGGGCAGACGGCACTCAACTGCGGCACGGAGCTCTATCGCCGCGGCATCCTCGACAAATATGGTGTCAAGGTGCTTGGCACCCCCGTCGAGGCCATCATGGAGACCGAGGACCGCCAGCTCTTTGCCGACCTGATGCACGAGATAGACGTGAAGACGCCGAAGAGCATTGCCGTCGGCAGCGTCGAGGAAGCCTTGCAAGCTGCGCGGGTAACGGGCTACCCGGTCATCGTCCGTGCGGCCTATACGCTGGGTGGTCTCGGCTCAGGATTCTGTGCCAATGACGATGAGCTCACCCGCCTCGCCTCGTCGGCCCTTGCCTATTCGCCCCAACTGTTGGTGGAGGAGTCGCTGAAAGGCTGGAAGGAAATCGAGTATGAGGTAGTGCGCGACCGTTACGACAACTGCATCACCGTCTGCAACATGGAAAACCTCGACCCCCTCGGCATTCACACCGGCGAGAGTGTCGTCGTGGCACCATCGCAGACACTCAGCGACCACGAGTACCACCGTCTGCGCGAAACGGCCATCCGCATCGTGCGCCGCGTGGGCATCATCGGCGAGTGCAACGTCCAGTACGCCCTTTCGCCCACCTCCGACGACTATCGCGTTATCGAGGTCAACGCCCGCCTCAGTCGTTCGTCGGCCCTCGCCTCGAAGGCCACGGGATATCCTCTTGCCGCCGTGGCGGCACGGCTCGCCCTAGGCTACGGACTCGACGAACTGACAAATGCCGTCACCCGTGTCACCACCGCCTGCTTCGAGCCCGCCCTCGACTACGTCGTCTGTAAGCTGCCCCGCTGGGACTTGAGCAAGTTCTCCCACGTTTCGCGCCGCATCGGCTCGTCCATGAAGTCCGTCGGCGAGGTCATGGCCATCGGCCGCACCTTCGAGGAAGCCATCCAGAAGGGACTGCGCATGGTGGGACAAGGGCTACACGGCTTTGTGGGCAACGAGCTCCACATCCCCGACGTGGACACCGAGCTGCAGAACCCCACCGACCGCCGCCTGCCCGCCATCGAACTGGCGTTCGACCGCGGCTACACCATCGACCGTCTGCACGAGCTCACGAAAATCGACAAATGGTTCCTCTGCCGCCTGGAGAACATCCATCGCACCAAAGTCCGGCTGGCCGTATGCTCGTCACTTGCCGACGTAAGTGACGCCCTGCTCCGCGAAGCCAAAAGCCGCGGCTTCAGCGACTACCAGATAGGGAAGCTCGTGCTTGCCGGCAGCGGGCTGTCGCCCCACGGAAAAGCCGACGCCGTGCGAGCCCTCCGCAAGCAGTTGGGCATCGTCCCCGTCATCAAACAGATTGACACGCTGGCAGGCGAATATCCGGCACAGACGAACTACCTCTACATCACCTATGGCGGCGATGAGAACGACCTTGTGCCAGAGCGCGACGGCCGTTCGGTGGTGGTACTGGGCAGCGGTGCCTACCGCATCGGGTCGAGTGTGGAGTTCGACTGGTGTTGCGTTGCCGCTATCCGCAAGGTGCAAGAGATGGGCTACCGCGCCCTGATGATAAACTTCAATCCCGAGACCGTCAGTACCGACTACGATGCCTGTGACCGCCTCTATTTCGACGAACTCACGCTGGAGCGTGTGCTCGACATCTGTGACGCCGAGGCGCCACGAGGCATCATCGTGTCCGTAGGCGGACAGACGCCCAACAACCTCGCCATGCTGCTGGCAGAGCGGGGCGTCACCCTCCTCGGCACCCCCGCCACATCCATCGATTGCGCCGAGGACCGCCAGAAATTCTCCGCCCTTTGCGACAAGCTGGACATCGACCAGCCCCGCTGGGCCGAGCTGACGAACATACAAGACATCGTCAGTTTTGCTGAGAAAGTGGGCTACCCCTTGCTCATCCGTCCCTCGTACGTGCTCAGCGGTGCTGCCATGCGCGTGGTGACGGGAAACGATGAACTGGACGATGCCCTGAGTGCGGCGGCAGCCGTCAGCCACGAGCACCCCGTGGTGGTAACCGAATTTGTGGAACGAGCCAAAGAGGTGGAGATTGACGCCGTGGCGCAAGAGGGTGTCATCAAGTGCTACGCCATCAGCGAGCATGTGGAATTTGCTGGCGTTCATAGCGGCGATGCCACCGTGGTATTCCCCGCCCAGAAACTTTACTACGAAACCATCCGCCGTGTGCGTCGCACGGCTGCAAAGCTGGCCGAGGCACTTCACATCTCAGGTCCCTTCAACATCCAGTTCCTTGCCAAGGACAACCGGCTGAAGGTCATCGAGTGCAACCTGCGTGCCAGCCGCAGCTTCCCCTTTGTGTCGAAGGTGACGGGATTCAATTTCATCGGCATGGCTACAGAGATTATGCTGGGGCACGAGGTAGAGCCCTACGGCAAGACGTTTGCCGACATCGACTGCGTGGGAGTCAAGGCGGCGCAGTTCTCGTTTGCCCGTCTGACGGGCGCCGACCCCGTACTGGGTGTCGATATGGCATCGACGGGCGAGGTGGCCTGTCTGGGTGCCGACTACTACGAGGCTTTGCTGAAGAGTATGCTAGCCGCAGGCTATCGTGTCCCTGACAAGGGCAAGGGCATCTTGATGTCGTCAGGAACAGCCCCGTCGAAGGTAGAGCTTTTGGAGGCAGCGCGCACGCTCGTCCGCTCCGGCTATCGTCTCTACGCCACCGGTGGTACAGCCGATTTCCTTGCCACCAATGGCATTGAAGCCGAGCGAGTCCACTGGCCCGATTCCGTCCAGAAACCCAGCGTCATCGACTACCTTAGGGAGGGACGTATCGACCTCGTCATCAACATCCCCAAGAACCACACGCCTCGTGAGTTGCAAAACGGCTACCTCATCCGCCGCACGGCCATCGACTTCAACATCCCCCTCATCACCAACGCCCGCCTCGCGGCAGCGTTCATCCACGCCTTCTGCCATCTGACGATTGAAGATGTCGGTATCAAGTGCTGGAAAGAGTACCATTAAACAGTCCATTGACTATAAAAGAGAGAACGTATGCAACGGATTATCATTCTTGACTTTGGCAGTCAGACCACCCAACTGATTGCACGTAGGATAAGAGAACTGGGCACATATTGCGAGATACTGCCCTACGACCGCTACCCGGCTGACGACGGGGATGTGATAGGTGTTATCCTGAGCGGATCACCCTGCTCGGTACACGATGCCGACGCGCCACGTGCCGACTTCGGTCGCTTTCTGGGACGAGTGCCCTGCCTGGGCATCTGTTATGGTGCCCAGCTGCTGGCAGCCACCTATGGCGGCAAGGTGGAACGGACGGCAGCACACGAGTATGGTCGTGCCCGCATCACCCTCACCACCTCCGACCCTCTGCTGCGCGGCATCGCAGCGAAGTCGCAGGTATGGATGAGCCACGGCGACACCATCACCATCCTGCCTGCCGACTGCCATGCTATTGCCTCCACTGAGGACATCCCCTTTGCTGCCTACGCTTCGCTGTCCCGGCCCATATGGGGTGTGCAGTTCCACCCTGAAGTGGTACACACCACGGAGGGAACAACCCTGCTGCGCAATTTCGTGACCGATATTTGCGGCAGCCGATGCGAGTGGAATCCTGAAGCTTTTATCCCAACAACGATTGACCAACTGCGTCACCAACTGGGCAACGACCGCGTTGTAATGGGACTTTCGGGCGGCGTTGATTCTTCGGTATGCGCCGCGCTGCTCAACCGCGCCATCGGCGACCGGCTCACCTGCATCTTCATCGACCACGGCATGATGCGCGAGAACGAGTTTGCCGAGGTGATGGAAGCCTATAAACAAGCAGGCATCAGCGTTAAAGGCGTTGACGCCAGCGAGCGTTTCCTCGGCGATTTGGCGGGAGTCACCGACCCAGAGCAGAAGCGCCACATCATTGGAAGGGACTTCGTGGAGGTGTTTAGCGACGAGGCAAAACGTATGCCAGGCGTTCGTTGGCTGGCACAAGGCACCATCTACCCTGATTGCATTGAGAGCGGCCTTGTCCGCCCCTCGAAAGAAGGGGGAAAGGGCACGGTCATCAAGAGCCACCACAACGTGGGCGGCCTGCCGGAGAAGATGGGATTGAAACTATGCGAACCGCTGCGCTGGCTTTTCAAGGACGAGGTGCGCGCTGTAGGCCGAAAGCTAGGGCTGCCGGAAAACCTCATCGGGCGACATCCCTTCCCAGGGCCTGGACTGGCGGTGCGCATCGTGGGCGACATCACCCGTGACAGAGTGCGTATGGTACAGGAGGCCGATGACATCTTCATCCGAAGCCTTCGCGATTGGACCTGTGCCGACGGGCAGACGCTCTATAACAAGGTGTGGCAGGCGGGTGTCGTCCTGCTGGCTGGCATCCGGACGGTAGGTGTGATGGGTGACGAGCGCACCTACGACCACCCCGTCGTGCTCCGTGCCGTCACCAGCACCGATGCGATGACCGCTGACTGGGCTCCGTTGCCCCACGAATTCCTGGCTACCGTCAGCAGCGAGATTATCAATAAGGTCAAGGGCGTGAACCGTGTCTGCTACGACATTTCCTCCAAACCCCCATCGACTATCGAATGGGAATAGTCTTTTCAGTTAAGAGTTAAGAATTAAGAGTTAAGAGTTTAGAAAGATGGCAAAATTCATATTCGTTACAGGCGGAGTCGTGTCGGGCTTAGGCAAGGGCATCACGGCTTCCAGCATTGCCCTGCTATTGAAAGCGCACGGCTACAAAGTGTTCATGCAGAAGTTCGACCCCTATATCAATGTCGACCCAGGCACCATGAGTCCTTATCAGCATGGCGAGGTGTTCGTCACAGCCGACGGCTCGGAGACAGACCTCGACCTTGGGCACTACGAGCGCTTCACGGGTGAGGAGATGAACTACACGTCGAACATCACCCTCGGCAAGGTACTGAAGGCCGTCA
Source organism: Bacteroidaceae bacterium (assembly GCA_016291905.1). GTDB lineage: Bacteria > Bacteroidota > Bacteroidia > Bacteroidales > Bacteroidaceae > UBA1189. The sequence continues at coordinate 17,456 of JAEEZS010000063.1, read as the reverse complement.
TTGATAAAGAGCGGCGCGGCGACTACCTCGGAGGCACCGTGCAGATAGTGCCGCATGTCACCGACGAAATCAAACATAAAATCTACGAGGCGGCATCTTCAACGGGTGCCGACATCGTCATCACCGAGATTGGCGGCACCGTGGGCGACATAGAGTCGGAGGCCTTCCTTGAGGCGCTGCGACAGGTGAAGCTGGAGCGGGCTGCCGAGGACACCTTGTTTGTCCACACCACACTGGTGCCCGCCCTCTACGGCTCGGACGAGCTGAAGACGAAGCCTACGCAGCACTCCGTCATTGACCTGCGCGGTGCCGGCATTCAGCCCGACATCATCGTTTGCCGCACTCCTGTCCTCCCGCCGCACGAGGTAATGGCGAAGATTGCCATGTTCTGCTCCGTCCCCGCCACGAATGTCATCGCCAGCATCGATGTGAAAAACGTCTACGAGATTCCCCTCCTCTACCACCAGCAGGGAGCCGACGACATTGTCCTCGCCAAACTCCATCTCCCTACGCGGAGCTTCGACATCGGCGCATGGCAACGCATGGTCGATACGGTGAACGCCCTGCAGGGCGAGGTTCACATCGCCCTCGTGGGGAAATACACCCATCTACCCGATGCCTACATCAGCGTCACCGAGGCTCTCCACCATGCCGGCTACCATTTTGGAAAACGGGTGTGTGTGGATTATATTGATGCCGAAGAACTGGAATCGGCTGAAGGTGCCGCTTCTGTATTAAGCAACTACGATGGTATCATCGTCCCTGGGGGCTTCGGCCAACGCGGCACCGAAGGGATGATAGCCGCCTGCCGCTATGCCCGCGAAAAGCACAAGCCGTTCCTCGGCCTTTGTCTGGGCATGCAGATAGCCGTCATTGAGTTTGCCCGCAACATCTGTGGCCTCACCAATGCCTCCTCAACCGAATTCAACTCCGACACGCCTCATCCCGTCATCTGCCTCATGGAGGAGCAGAAGGGCATCCGAAACATGGGCGGCACGCTGCGCCTCGGCAACTGCCCCTGCGACTTGCAGCCTGGAACCCTCGCCTTGAAAGCCTATAGCAGCATCCATTCTCAATCATCCATTGCCAATTATCCATTATCCATTCAGGAACGCCACCGCCACCGTTACGAGTTCAACAATGCCTACCGCACCCTACTGGAACAGCACGGGCTGCGGATAGCGGGCATCAACCCCGACCTCAACCTTGTGGAAATCATCGAACTCCCCGACCATCCCCACTATGTGGCCGTGCAGTTCCATCCCGAGTTCCGCAGCCGTCCCACGCACCCCCATCCTCTCTTCGTCTCGTTCGTGGGTGCAGCCATAAATCAAGATTTCGGCTCATAAATTTGGAGATAAGCAGAATAAGCCGTACCTTCGCCACCGATACGACAGCATTATTCTACTTTATCATGATGAAACATCACCTCTTTCCCCTGCTGCTTGCCTTTGTAGCAAGCCTGCTCGCTACGGACAGCGTAGCGGCAAAAAAGGTTTGGACGACAGGCAATGCCCTGCTGACCAGCCCCACACAGATAACCGCCACCACGGCGCAAAGCAGTCAGTTCGGTGTGGATAACCTGCTACGCCCCGAGAGCGACGGCGTGGGTACGGACCAGTACATCTTCCACACCGCCTGGAGCGGGCCGAACGTCATCCCCGCCGGTACCGACCCTTACCTGCAAGTGCACTTCAACAAAGCCCAGCAGCACATCATCTTCACCATGATAGGCTCGAACTGGCAATCGACCTACGACACTCCCACCGAAGTGGAAATCCTCGCCACCAACCAACTGGGCGGAGAGTGGAAGCACATCCAGACGCTACAGGACATGGATGCTGACTTCACCACCCTACGCCCAGAACGTTATACCTCGCCCCACATTGACCTTGGTACGGGATATACCGACGTGAAATTCGTCGTAAAGCGCACCCTTGCGGGTCGCACTTGCGACCGCACAGACCACACGGGCCTGCTGCTCTCCCTTGGGCGTTTCCAGGTCTATGAGGCCATCGAGACCGACGTGGAGGAGGACACCACTCCCACCGACCCGAAGGCGAACATCAACCTCGTCTTCATCGGCAACAGCATTACCTATGGTGCCACACTCAGTGACCCCTCCACGCAAGCTCCGCCCATCCTCTGCCGCCAAATGGTGAACGATGCCACGGGCGTGGACACCCACGTCTTCAACGGCGGGCACTCAGGTATCACCACCTTCGGCTACCTGCCCGGACGAAACGACTTCATCCTCGTCACGAAGGCAGCCAACACCTTCCTCCGCAATAACGGTGGCCTGCTATATTTCTCCATTATGCTCGGCACCAACGACAGCGCCATCATCGGCACCGAGGGAGCCCCCGTCAGCACCGAATCCTACCGCACGAACATGAAGAAAATCATCGACGAGCTCATCCGCCGCTTCCCCAGCTGCAAGATTCTCGTCAACTACCCCCTCTGGTACAGCCCCAACACCCACAACGGCTCGCGCTATCTTGAGGAGGGTATGACTCGCCTCCGTTCGTACTACCCTATCATCGACGACCTAGTGGCTGAGTACGACCAAGTCTATGCCGGCGACCGTAGCGTCTGGGAATGTTTCGAGAACAACCGCAGCCTATTTACTGCCGAGAACGGCAATTCAGGCACCTTTTACCTCCATCCCAACTACACCGGAGCCGTCCGCCTGGCCGAAATCTGGACGGAGAGCCTTCTGGAACTCATCAAAGCCGACGGTGTGAAGGTAAAGTCTGCCGGCCGTTCCTCTCGTTCCCGTTAGTGATAAGGCGTTCAAAAGGAGACATATACCAAATAAAAATCTAATTGTTAAGCCATTAAGGTGATGAGCCGACGTTCGTCACCTTATTTTATTTTCCCCCTTCATTTTTTTTATTTTTTCTTCTTTTTGTTGGGAAAAAAGTTGTATCTTCGCGGCGTAAAATGATGCTTAATACGAAGAGAGTTTATAATTATTTTATTAATCAAATTATTATGTTCAAAAAACTGCGTTTCTTTTTGGCAGCTGCACTGATGTTTATCTCCGCAGCCGCAAGTGCTCAGATTACCACATCGGCTCTGGCCGGTAAGGTTGTCGACAGTTCCGATGAAGCCGTTATCGGTGCTACCATTCTGGCCGTTCACACGCCCTCCGGTACGCAGTACGGTGCCATCACTAACATCGACGGTCGCTACTCCATTCAGGGTATGCGCGCCGGCGGTCCTTACAGGGTGACCATCTCCTACGTTGGCTATCAGACAGCCAGCTATCAGGATGTCACGCTCGTTCTCGGTGAGACCTACGTGCTTAACCACAAGATGAAAGAGACAGCCGAGCTGCTTGACGAAGTCGTTATCTCGGCTACGGCCACCAAGTTCAACACAGCCAAGACGGGTGCTGTGACGAACATCAACAACCAGCAGATTGCTGCGCTGCCTACGGTGAGCCGTAACATCACCGACGTGACGCGCCTCTCGCCTTACGGCGGCAATGGCATGAGCTTCGCCGGCACCGACGGCCGTAACGCCAACTTCACCGTCGACGGTGCTAACTTTAACAACAACTTCGGCCTGAGCGACAAGCTCCCCGGTGGCGGCAGTCCTATCTCCATCGATGCCATCGAGGAACTGCAAGTCGTCATCAGCCCGTACGACGTCCGTCAGACCAACTTCATCGGTGGTGGCGTGAACGCCATCACCAAGTCGGGTACGAACACCGTGAAGGGAACGGCCTACGTCTATCACCGCAACGAGAACATGCGCGGCGATGCCGTTGACGGCGACCAGATTACCGGTGCACGTGCCGTTGACCGCAGCACCACCTACGGCGTGACCCTCGGTGCCCCCATCATCAAGAACAAGCTGTTCTTCTTCGGCAACTTTGAATACTCGAAGATTCCCACCATCGCCAACCGTTGGAGAGGCTCTGACAATGGCGTGGCTGTGCCCAACGACTACATCTCACGCACCAAGAATGCCGACCTGAAGGCCGTCTCGGAATACATGGCCAGCAAGTATGGCTATCAGACGGGCTCCTACACCGATTTCCCCGCTGACGAAAGCAACATGAAGGCGCTGGCTCGCTTGGACTGGAACATCACCGACAAGCACCACCTCGCCCTCCGCTACAACTACACGCTGAATAAGGCTTGGAACGCGCCCAACGCCAGCTCCATGGACGGCGGTACTCGTATGTCAGGCGCCCGTACATCGCAGTACTCCATGTCGTATGCCAACTCGATGTACTCCATGAACAACCTCGTTCACTCAGTCTCCCTCGACCTTAACAGCCGCATCACTGAGAAGCTCTCCAACCAGTTCCTGGCTACCTATTCGAAGCTGGACGACGTCCGTGGCTCCACCTCCGACGAATTCCCCTTCATCGACATCACGAAGGATGGCAACAACTACATTGCCCTCGGCTACGAGCTCTTCACCTGGAACAACGCTGTCCACAACACCGTCGGCAACATCCGCGACGACATCACGTACAACATGGGCAGTCACAAGATCATGGCTGGCGTGAGCTACGAGTATCAGATGGCTGACAACCAGTACATGCGTAACGGTACAGGTTACTACCGCTACAACTGGGAAGACGGCATGACCGTTGACCAGCTTTTCACCCAAGCGCCTGAAATTGTCTGCCTCACCTACGGCTACAACGGCGAAAAAACCCCTGCTGCCCGTGTGCAGTTCCACAAGGCTGGCCTCTATGTGCAGGACGACTGGGACGTGACGCGCCAGTTCAAGCTCACCGCCGGCCTGCGTCTCGACGGACTGTTCTTCGACAATGGCGACCTGATGACCAACAAGGCCATCTATGACCTTGAGTATTACGACCGCGACAACAACCTCCGTCGTATCGATACCGGCCGCTGGCCTAACTCGAACGTCAACGTTTCTCCGCGTCTCGGCTTCACTTGGGACGTGGTTGGCGACAAGAGCTTCGTGGTTCGCGGTGGTTCCGGCCTCTTCCTGGGCCGTCTGCCCCTCGTATTCTTCACCAACATGCCTACCAACGGCGGTATGGTGCAGTATCAGGCACAGCTCAATGCTAAAACTAAGGTCTTTGATGGTGCAAAGAATGAAGAGGTTATTAAAGGTTACACAGGTGCTTACACGAGCGATTCAAAGGGTAATCGCTATATGGATATGAACCAGTTTGCCGGCGGTCTTGTGACAGAGAATGGCAAAGCTACTGTGGATGCCCTTTACAACAAACTCACGAGCATGGGTTATCCCTCAACCATCACTCCTGAGGACGGTGCGAAGCCCTCTTCCATCTCGGCTGTTGACCCCAACTTCAAAATGCCGCAGGTATGGAAGACCTCTCTTGCCTTCGACTACTCGTTCCCGACTGACTTCCCCCTCAGCGTATCGGCTGAAGGTATCTTCAACAAGACTATCAACGCTGTCTGCATCTCCGACTGGAGCGTGAAGCCCGTGGCTGGTTTCGCCCGTCTGAACGGTGCTGACAACCGTCCTCTCTATCCCGCTGACTTCCGCACCACCACCAAGGCCTTCGTCCTTGAGAACACCGACCAGGGCTACGGCTGGAGTGCCAATGTGCAGATCAATGCTCGTCCCATCGAGAGCCTCAGCTTGATGGCTGCCTATACCCACACCGTCTCCAAGGAGATTACCGGCATGCCCGGTTCGGCTGCTGAGAGTGCCTTCACTTATGTTCCTACTTACGAAGGCCCCAACAACATCCGTCTCCACAACTCACAGTATGTCACTCCTGACCGTGCCGTAGCCAGCGCTACCCACCACGACAAGAGCGGCAACCACTACAGCCTCATCTACGAGGCATGGCGTGGCGGCTACAACTACTCCTACATGACCACCAACGACATGAACGGCGACGGCTACAACTACGATGCCATCTTCATCCCCACCCAGCGTCAGGTCGACAATGGCGACTTCCGCTTCGTCTCCGACGACGATGCTCAGCGCTTCATGGCTTTCGTTCACAACGACAGCTACCTCAGCAAGCATCAGGGCGAGTATGCCGAAGGTTACACCGTCTACAGCCCGTGGGTACACCGCTTCGACGTCAGCTACAAGCACGACTTCAAGGCTCGCGTGGGTAAGAACACCAACATCCTCCAGCTCTCATGCGACATCAAGAACATCGCTAACCTCTTCAACTCCAGCTGGGGTGTCAGCAAGTACCTCAATCCTGCCATCGGCAGCGATGCCCGCATCCTCAAGTACGAAGGTGTTGACAAGGACGGCTATGCCGTATTCTCTACGCCTGCTGCCATCAGCGGCGACACCCAGACCTTCGTCCCCAACCACGCTCTTGGCCAGTGCTGGTATGCCTCCGTCGGTCTTAAGTACATCTTTAATTAATTCATAAAAAGTAGAAACAGACTATGAAACTCAGATATTCTATTGCAGCCATTGCATCGCTGCTGCTGTTTGCCACCAGCTGCCAGGAGGAGAACATTCCTACTCAGCTTGATGAAATTCAGGTTTCCACTTCCTACATTTCCCTGCCTATGAGCGGTGGCAAAGCCGAACTGGTCGTCAAGGCTGCCGAGGCTTGGGAGTTCGAGAAACTCTTCTCTGTTAAGACGGGCGAGAAAGACGCCGACGGCAAGGACATCTACGTCAAGCAGCCGCTTCCCACATGGCTGAATGCCGATAAGACCTCTGGTGGTGCTGGCGAGACAACTATCATCTTCACCGCTCCTGAGACCCTTGACGGACGCAACACCGAACTCCACATCGTTTGTGCCGGTGCTACCCAGTACATCAACGTCATCCAGGGCGTAGCCGGTGTTTCACCCGCTACCTGCGCCGAGGTTATCGCCGGCCCCGACAGCAAGACTTATCGTGTCACCGGTGTCTGCACCCGTATCGCCAACACCAACTATGGCAACTGGTACCTCCAGGATGCTACGGGCGAAATCTACATCTACGGTACGGTTGATGCTACGGGCAAGTACAATTGGGCCAGCTTCGGCATTGAGGTCGGCGACGAGGTTACCGTCGAAGGTCCGAAGACCACCTACAACGGCACCGTCGAGCTCGTTGACGCCAGCGTTGTCAAGGTCAGCAAATCCCTCATCAAGGTGGCCAGCGTCACTCCTGAGGATGCCATCCTGCCTATCGAAGGCGGCGAGTTCGCTGTCGAGCTCACCTGCAAAGGTAACGGCGTGACCGTTTCTATCCCCGACGATGCCAAAGAATGGCTTTCCATCGCCTCCATCGAAAGCAGCGCTTCGGCAGCTACGGTTATCTTCAAGGCTGCTGCCAACCAGGGCGGCGACCGTGGTACTACCCTCACGTTCAACACCACCGATGGTAAGAAGAGCTACAGCGCCCAGACCACCCTCGCTCAAAAGGGTGCCATCCTCGAAGTGACTGTGGCCGACTTCCTCGCTGCCGAGGTCGGCACCGTTCAGTATCGCCTCACAGGTATCATCACCGATCTCTATGCCAGCGACAAGCAAGGTAAGAGCTTCTATATTCAGGATTTCTCGGACAAGACCCTCGTTTATCGTGCTGAAGGCTTCATTGAAGCTGGTGCCAAGGTGGGTGATATTGTCACGGTTGTAGGTCAACGTGGTGCTTACAAGGATAGCCCTCAGATGGTCAGCGGCACATTCGAAGAACTTAAGTATGCAGTTTCTCCCATCTCTGTGGCTGATTTCCGCAATCTTCCCGATAACACGGAAGCCTTCTATATGCTGACTGGCACGGTCACTCAGCCTACAGAAGACAACACAAAGTGGGATCTTGAAAAGTACGGCAATTTCGACCTTACTGACGAAACCGGCTCTGTATATATCTACGGTGTCTATGTCGGTTGGGGCGGCAAGAAGGGTGAGTTTGGTCCTCTTGGAGTGAAGGAAGGCGATGAACTTACCATTGTTGCCTACAAGACTTCCTACAAGGGCCTCACCGAAGGTGTCGGCTACTATTTCTCACACAAAGCAGCCGAATAATTCTCTCCCCTCGCAGGGAATTATCCCTGACTATCAAGCAAAAGCGCAGCCTGTCTAGGCTGCGCTTTTTAGACAGTATTATTGAACTTCAGTTAAGTCAACCATACCCATGAAAACAATGAAACCCAGATTCCTTAACATCACCAGCGGTATAAAAATGATTAGCGCACTCACCTTGCTGTTCATGCTGCTGCCGATGTCTGCCTTGGCAGAAATAAACATTATTCCCCTGCCTACCCGTGCAGTGGAGATGGAGGGCTCATTTGTCCTCTCCCCCAATGCCACCATAGCCTACACCCACAAGAGCCTGTTGCCTGCGGCTGAGTACCTCAGGGAAAAGTTGCGCCCTGCTACTGGCTACGACCTGCCCCTTCGCAAGGGCAAGAAGGCCGACATCGTGCTCAGCCTCAACCCCCGCTGCGAGGCTGGTGCCGAAGGCTACAAGCTAACCGCCACAGCCGATGGTGTGGTCATAGAAGCCGCTGCCTATAGAGGTATCGTACACGGCATTGCCACCTTGCGCCAACTGCTGCCCTATCAGGTGGAAGCCTCTACCCTGCAGCCCTACGTCACATGGAGGATTCCGGCTGTGGAGATTGAGGATGCACCCAACTTCGAATGGCGCGGCATCATGCTCGACCCCGTACGCCACTTCTTTACCATCGAGGAGACGAAGCGCCTGCTGGATGCGATGGCGCTGTACAAGTTCAGCAAATTCCACTGGCACCTCATCGACTCGCAAGCATGGCGTCTGGAGATCAAGCAGTACCCGTTACTGACCGACAAGGGCGCGTGGCGCGACCCCGAAAAGGAGTACTGGGACGTGCGCTGCAACAAACTCGCGGAGGAAACCGGCAACCCCCGCATGGCTGTTCCCCTATCAGGTGACCGCACCCGCCTGCATGATGGAGTGCTGGAATACGGCGGCTACTACACCCAGGACGAGGTAAGGGAACTGGTCTCCTACGCTGCCGTGAGGGGCATTGACATTGTGCCTGAATTCGATGTGCCGGGCCATAGCTACGCCGAGACACAATGCTACCCTTGGCTCTCGTGCAACGACGACGGACGCGACCCCATCTGCGTGGGTAAGGAGACCTCGCTGGAGTTCTGCCGCAACGTCTATAAGGAGATTTTCGACCTCTTCCCCTACGAATATGTGGAGATTGGCGGCGACGAGGTGAATCGCTCGGCATGGAAGACGTGTCCCCGTTGTCAGCAACGCATCAAAGACCTCGAGCTGAAGGACGAGGCAGAACTACAGTCGTGGTTCACCTGCACCATGGAGAAGTACTTCAATGAGAATGGCAAGAAGCTCATCGGCTGGGACGAAATCCTGGAGGGTGGTGTTAGCAAGTCGGCAACCATCAACTGGTGGCGTGGCGACCATACCGACGTCGTACAGCGCTCTACTAACGGCGGCAACGAGGTCATCCTCTGCCCCACCACCTTCTGCTACTTCGACTACGACCAGGATAACAACACCCTGAAAGCCCTCTACACGGGCGACATCGTCCCCACCGATCTGACGGAGAAGCAGCTGCAGCTGATTAAAGGCATGCAGGGAAACATCTGGGGCGAGCGAATCCCCACTGAGGCACAAATGCAATACATGGTGTTTCCGCGCGCCTTGGCACTTGCCGAAAAGGCTTGGACGCCGGGCAACCAGCAGCAATGGGACGACTTCCTGCCCCGTCTGCTGAAGCATGTTGACCGCCTGCAAGTGATAGGCATAGCCCAACGTCCATTGAAGGAACAAGTCCAGTAAAACATAAAACTATTGGCTACGTCAAGGGTGTTCGGACGGATATCCTTAGGAAAACGGTAAATAATTCGTCAAATTATTTCCCGTTTTCTTTATTTTTTGTAATTTTGCCGCCCGAAAAGTATTGTTTTGTTATGGATAACGGTTTTGTGAGCACTAGAGGAAGTGCCACACGAATGGATTTTTTTCAGTCGGTGCTACAGGGCATCGGAGACGACGGAGGACTGTTGATGCCTGCGTTCGACCTGCCTCAGCTTGATTTGACTTCGCTACAAGGACTCTCGTATGAAGCCCTTGCCACACGTATTATCGCAACGTTTGCACCCGAAGGGACGGAACCGCTGATTGCGGCAGCCTGCGCCAAGGCTTACGCTCGCAAGTCGTTTCCCAAGGAGGTGGTTTCCGTCGTCCAAGCGGGTGATGTCCACATTGCCGAGCTGTTCCATGGGCCTACAGCAGCGTTCAAGGATATGGCCCTTCAGCTGTTGCCACATCTGCTGACTCTTTCGCTCAAGCAGAGGGGCGAAAATCGTCAGGCGCTGATACTGGCTGCCACATCCGGTGATACGGGGAAGGCTGCCCTCGAAGGTTTTGCCGATGTGGAGGGCACAATGATCAAGGTGTTCTACCCCGATGAGGGCGTCGCGCCCGTGCAGCGTCAGCAGATGGTCACCCAGCACGGGAAGAATGTCGAGGTCGTTGCCATTCGGGGCAACTTCGACGATGCCCAGCGTGCCGTCAAGGAGGCGTTCGCTTCGCCCAGCCTACAGCGGGATTGTGAAGAAAAAAAAATCTTCCTCACCTCGGCCAACTCCATCAACGTGGGGCGACTGGTGCCTCAGATAGTCTATTACTTCCATGCCTATCTGCAGTTAGTGGCAAAGGGAGTCATCGCCTTGGGCCAAGGCATCAACGTGGCCGTTCCATCGGGCAACTTCGGCAATTGTCTGGCTGGCGTGATGGCGCAGCGAATGGGAGTACCCATCCGTCGTTTCATCGTGGCATCGAACCGCAACAACGTGCTGACGGGCTTCTTCTCTACCGGATGCTATGATGTCCGGCGCCCCTTCTATAAAACCATCGCCCCTGCTATGGACATCCTTGTCAGCAGCAATCTGGAACGGCTGCTCAGCCTACTCTATTGCGATTCCTCAAAGGTGGCAAATTGCATGAACAATCTGCGCGACACAGGACGCTATTGGGTTGATGGAGAAATGCTGGAGCGTCTGCACGAGTCGTTTGCAACGGGCTGGCTGACGGACGAGGAGATTATTAACACTATCCACACCTACTATCACACGACGGGCTATCTGGCCGACACCCATACCGCTGTGGCATTGGGGGTTTACGACCGCTACCGTCAGCAAACAGCCGACAACACACCTACGGTGGTAATGGCCACAGCCTCGCCCTATAAGTTTCCTGCCAGCGTATGCAAAGCTGTCACGGGCAGGGAAGTCCCCGAGGAACTGGCCACAGAGGTACTATGGCGTACTACTGGGCAACCCGTCCCCGAGGCACTTCAGGACATCATGGACCGCCCCGTACTGCACAACAAGGTCATTGACCGAAACCAGATTGTTTCACACATAGCCGAAAGCATAGGATGAAAGTAAAAGTAAGAGTTCCCGCCACGAGTGCCAATCTGGGCCCGGGCTTCGATGTGGCCGGCGTGGCCGTATCACTATATAACACGTTTACCTTCGAACTTATTGACGAAGGGCTGGAGATTACAGGCTGTCCCGAACAGTTTGCAGGCGAAGATAACCTGACCTACGAAGCCTTCTGCGAGGGAGCCAAGGAGGTGGGGCTCGAGTTCACAGGCCTGCGCATCGAGTGCAAGGACGAGGTGCCCTACACACGCGGCCTTGGATCGTCATCTACCTGCATCGTGGCCGGACTGGTAGGAGCTTTTGCCTTCAAGGGACGTTACAACGACCGTCAGGACATCCTCAACCTGGCCACACGCATCGAGGGACACCCCGACAATGTTGCTCCAGCTATTTTCGGCGGGCTCACCGTTTCGGTCAATGCCGATACTGTCACCACGCTCAACATCCCCGTGAAGAACGACTATCGGTTCGTGGCCTTCATTCCACCTTTCACGCTCTCCACGCAGTTGTCGCGCTCGGTGTTGCCCGACGTGGTGTCGCGAAAGGATGCCATCGGAAACATCTCGCATCTGAGCCTGCTGGTAGCCTCGCTCATCAACGGACACGACGAGGGCTTGCGCATCGGCTTCCACGACCATCTCCATCAGCCCTATCGCGGCAGCCTCATCAAAGGATACGACGAGATTATGCACCATTTGGAGCAGGACGAGCAGGTGCTTGGCTGCTACCTGAGCGGAGCGGGCCCGACGTTGATGGCTGTCATCCGTGCCGACGACCTTATGGGCGTGGTGCGCTTGAAGGAGGCGATGCACGACTGCCTCAATGGCTGGGAAGTGATGAAGCTGGAGATGGACCGGCAGGGATATGTCTGCGACTTTGAGTAAAAAATCCTTGATTTTTTGAAATAGTTGTTGGTTTTTTTGGGCATACGGCAGAAATGGCGTACTTTTGCCCACGCATGAAAAAGAAACTGTTTTTGTGGCTCATTGCAGCGTTGTGTCTGTGGGCTGGTGTGCCTGCAGGGGCACAGACGTATGCCGAGTACGTTGATAGTGCGTATGCCGCGCTGGAGCGCGACGACCTCGACCGCGCGGCTGACTTTGTGAAGAAAGCTATTGAGCACGACCCTACCAACGAGCACAACGTGCTGCTCTTTGCCAATCTTGGCTCCATACAGAAACGGCAGGGGCTGCTGAAGGAGGCTGCTGAGAGCTACTCGCTGGCGCTGAACTACAAGCCGACGGCTATGCCCATCCTGCTTGCGCGGGCTGCCACCTACATGGAGTTAGGCAACGAGGACAAGGCCTACGTCGATTACTGCAACGTGCTTGACCAAGACATCGAGAACCGCGAGGCGCTGACCTTCCGCGCCTATATTGCTGTCCACCAACGTTTATTCGACGTAGCGCGAGCCGACTACGGACGTCTGCTGACGCTCGACCCCAACGATGCCAACTCTCGCTTCGGGCTGGCGTTGCTGAACCAGAAGCAGGGTCGTTTGGTGGAGGCCACGGAGCAGCTCTCGGCCCTCATTGCCGAATACCCGAAGGAGCCTGACTACCTCGTAGCACGTGCCAACGTCCTTGCCGACCGCGAGCTCTATGACCTGGCGCTACTCGACATGGAATCGGCCCTGAAGCTCACACCCCAAGACCCCTATGCCTACGTCACCCGTGCAGCCATCTACCTCCGCATGGGGCGTCACAAACGGCAGGCACGTGCCGACCTCGACCGAGCCATGCAACTCGGCCTCTCACGCGCCGACCTTGCCGACTTATACAACAAATTATAATTATATGAAAAAGTCTTTTGGAATTATCGCTATGACAATGATGATGCTTGCATCGTGTGGCGGCGGCGAGAAGCCCGCTACGGAGTTTGAGTATGCCAATGAGAAGTTTGCCGACCTGCAGATGCTACGCTACGAGGTGAAGGGCTGGGACGGACTCTCGCTCAATCAGAAGAAGCTGGTCTATTACCTCACGGAAGCGGCGTTGAGCGGGCGCGACATCCTCTTCGACCAGAACGGCAAGTACAACCTTCGCATCCGCAATATCTTAGAAACCATCTACACCAATAAAGCTCTTGACCACAACACCGACGAGATGCGTGCCCTTGAGGTCTATCTGAAGCGCGTGTGGTTCTCCAACGGCATTCACCACCACTACGGCGAACTGAAGTTCCTGCCCGACTTCTCGGAGCAATGGTTCCGCCAGACGGTAATGGCCAACCCCAACCATTTCCCCGCCTCCTACGAGGGACAGACGGTTGAGCAGTTCCTCGATGAAATCTGCCCCGTCATATTCGACCCGAACGTGCTGCCCAAGAAAGTCAATCAGGCTGACGGCGAGGACCTTATCCTTACCTCCGCAGGCAACTATTACGGCGATGGTGTGACGCAGGCCGAGGCCGAGGCCTTCTACGAGGCGCAGAAGGACACACTCAACCCCGAGCCCGTGATGTACGGTATGAACAGCCGCCTCGTCAAAGAAGACGGCAAGCTCGTGGAGAAGGTGTGGAAGGTGGACGGCCTCTACGGACAGGCTATCGAGCGCATCGTTTTCTGGCTTCGCAAGGCAGCCGAAATGGCTGAGAATGACACCCAGCGCGCAGTCATCAACAAACTCATCCAATTCTATACCGACGGCGACCTCAAGACCTTCGACGACTACTGCATCGCCTGGGTCAAGGACCTCGACAGCCGCATCGATTTTGTCAACGGTTTTACGGAGAGCTACGGCGACCCGCTCGGCATGAAAGCCAGCTGGGAGAGCATCGTCAACTTCAAGGATCTCGAGGCCACGCGCCGTACCGAGACCATCAGCGCCAACGCCCAGTGGTTCGAGGACCACTCGCCCGTTGACCCCCGCTTCAAGAAAGAGGAGTGCAAGGGTATTAGCGCCAAGGTCATTACCGCAGCCATCCTCGCGGGCGACCTCTATCCCTCTACCGCCATCGGCATCAACCTGCCCAACAGCGATTGGGTACGTGCCGCTCACGGCTCGAAGTCCGTCACCATTGGCAACCTCACCGAGGCCTATGCGAAGGCCGCTCACGGCAACGGCTTCAACGAGGAGTTCGTCTATAGCGACAAGGAACGTGCCCTCATCGACAAGTACGACGCCATTACCGACGACCTCCACACCGACCTCCACGAATGTCTGGGGCACGGCTCGGGCAAGCTGCTGCCGGGCACCAGCTCCGAAGCCCTCAAGGCCTATGGCAGCACCATTGAGGAAGCGCGCGCTGACCTCTTCGGCCTCTACTACGTGGGCGACAAAAAACTGCTCGACCTCGGCTTGCTCCCCTCGAAGGACGCTTTCAAGGCACAGTACTACACCTACATGATGAACGGCCTGATGACACAGCTCGTACGCATCGAGCCTGGCAACGACATAGAGGAAGCCCATATGCGCAACCGTTCTCTCGTGGCCCACTGGTGCTTCGAGAAGGGACAGAAAGACCGCGTGGTGGAGATGGTGAAGCAGGACGGCAAGACCTACGTCCGCATCAACGACTACCGCAAGCTGCGCAACCTCTTCGGCGAGCTGCTGGCTGAAATCCAGCGCATCAAGAGCGAGGGCGACTTCGAGGCTGCCCGCGACCTGGTGGAGACCTACGCCGTGAAGGTTGACCCCACGCTCCATGCCGAGGTGCTGGCTCGTTACAAGGCGCTCAACCTCGCCCCCTACAAGGGCTTCATCAACCCCGTCTATACCCCCGTTGTGGACAAGGACGGCAACATTACCGACGTCACCATCGATTATACCGAGACGTTTGCCGACCAGAACCTCCGCTACAGCCGCGACTACGCAACACTTCCAGTCGTCAATTAATGTAGTGCCTAAAGATATACTAACTAAAAAAATCAGAGAACTAATTATAGAAAAATATGGGAAAAGGGTAAACAAATATAGGGGAGAAAACTCCCCTATCAAACTACAGTCACCGTGGTGCTAAGTTTCCCTGAGCTAAGCAGGTATTCGCTCGAAGGTATCTGAACCTATAAGGCCCAACGTTCCCTAAGAACTTAGAATAGAAAAACTATTCTCGGTGCAAAATTATAAATAAATAGTAATAGATTATATTTTTTCTTTTCTTTTTTTCTCTTTCAGGTTTAATAAGAATTAAGAGTTAAGAAAAAATGTCTTGTATGCAGCCTTTCATCTTCACCCCGTTTACGGTACTATTTTTCTTAACTCTTAATTCTTAACAAAAAATGTCCTCCCTGAATGAGATAAAGTCCGAGCTGAGGCTCTATATGAACGGCCCGCTGGCGCAGAGCCTCCGCGAGCGGGGGCTGAAGTACCACCTTATCTTCGGCGTGGAACTGCCTCGGCTGAAGGAGATTGCCTCGAAGTACGAGAAAGACCACGCCCTGGCGCAAGCCCTTTGGAAAGAGGACATCCGCGAATGCCGCATCCTTGCCGGCTACCTCCAGCCTGCCGACACGTTCCTCCCTGAGATTGCCGACATCTGGCTTGAGGCCATGCACGACACCGAAATCATCGACTATACCTGCATGAACCTCTTCCGTCGCCTGCCCTACGCCAAAGACAAGGCGTTCCAGTGGATGGCGTCGGAGGCCGTGCTGACGCAGTATGCCGGTTTCCGCCTGATGGCACATCTGCTCCGCGGCCAGGACGCCCCCCTCTCCTCGCAGGACAAGGACGAGCTCCTCGACCAAGCTGAAGCAGCAGCCTCCTCCGACAGCTCCCTCCTTTGTCAAGTCGCCCGCGATGTCCTCGACAAAGTATAATTATTGATGCGTGACGGGTCTAAAACCCTTCATTCCTATATAAAAGTGGCGTTTGCCGAGCGGTTTCCTTTTTGGGTTGTCATTCGCTAGTCCGAAAACGCACTACGTCTGCGTCAGAACGCACTACGTCCGCACATAGACGCACTACGTCGTGCGGGCGACGTAGTGCGTTAAGCGCTCAGTCCAAGGGGCTGGCGTCACAGCCCAAGCATCTGACAAAAACCCTCCCGACCGAATGACATCCCAAAAAGCAAACTACGCAAGAACGGGCATTTCTATAGTGGAATGGAGGGTTCAGAGGTTGTCAGCCGTGCAAAGGGCCGGCTAATCTCGCAGAAGGCCCTTCTGTTCTGGCAGAAGGGCCTTCTGATTTGGCGAAAGGCCTTTCTAATTGGCTAGAAAAAAAGAGTTTTTTCCAACAGGTATCGGGGGTGTCGGTGGGTACGCGTACAGATGTGATTTTCAAACGAAAAGCCACCGACACCTCAGAGAGGGGGTATCGGTGGATTATTGGCTGGAAGCCAACGGCTTCTCCCTTCCCACCGACACCCCCGATACCCCTTGGAAAAAACTACATATTATATCGAGCTCACATATCTAAAGTAGTGGATTTTGCGTTACGCTACAGATTTATTCCGCTGGGCAGGAGGAGCACTCCTGCGCGATTTATTTTAGAAAATAGACGTTTTCACTACTGTCCGGAGAAATTTGGCCATAGGCAAAGTTGACCCAAATCTTGGACTCTATTTAAGTTAGAATTACGTTTGAAAATCTCTTGGATAGGCTCTCTTTCAAACAGGACAAGTCCTATTGATTGAGCCAAAATGTAAAGTTCACAATCAATATGGAATTCTTTCTTGGCAATAACCAGAAGCAAGTACGTACATACAGCAATCCATATTTGCGTGTACACGGCGTTCTGTGTCGTCCCATAGAAAGACTTCACGTGAAGCCTCCCTTAACCAATCAAACGGAGTTTTTCTCCGGACAGCAGTGAGACGTTTTATTATTTTTGTGTTGGAAATGCCATTTATCTCCATTATCTTTGCAGACGGAAAAACTCCTTGACTCCATATCCCTGATATACGCAATATACGTTATGGTTAGAAGTGAAACAACAATAGAAAAGATGAATATCAGGTCTATTAAAATGAGAAAAACAATATATCTGTTCATCGTAACACTTGCATTAAATGGCTGTGTCATGACGCAGACACACAAATCGCTGGTGCCCAGCAAACCCTCTGCTGTCCCCGACTATTTCTCCACCTGGAACATCCAGGGATATGTAGTGAGTTATGACGGATCTGCTACCGCTCGTGTAATGACGGAACAATATATGTTCGGCGACGGGGAGTTGG
>JAEEZS010000062.1 GCA_016291905.1 Bacteroidaceae bacterium | reverse complement strand
GCAGATGCCGATGGAGTGCGAGTTGTGGTCTTCGCCATTACGTCCGATGCAATGCGCCCCAACCCTTTCAATGGTCCTGCCCACCTCTATCGTGCCGTCGAGGCGGATGACGTAGTGATAGCCTATGTCGCGCCATCCGCGTCCGCCCTTTTCTCTGGGCGTGGTGTGCCAGCGGCGGATGTCGGCCGCCGTCACGTTCACGCCTTCCTGCGTATCCGAGCAGTGAATAATGATCTCCTTAATCTTTCTCATAGTTAAAACCCTTTCTCCTCTTTACGAATAATACTGTAGTTACGAATCTTCGCGTTCGTGCCGTACGACGTGGTGCCGCCAGCGTTCTGCCAGCTGCGCACCTTGAAGTCGATCTCGGCCTGGATCAGCGTGCCCTTGTCACACTCCTCCCGCGCAAAATCCTCGGCCATCTCGCCAAACATCTCGGCAAACAGGCTCTGCCCTGCTGCCACCAGCACCAGGCCAATGCACAGCATCTGTGCCGACTGGCCGTTCAACTTAGTCACATCGATCATCCGCGGCTCGCAGATGGTATCAATCTTGAAAATCTGTTGCATAGTTGATAATCTCCTTTCTATTAAGTTTGAAGTTTGAAGGTTAAAGGTTGAAGTTTGAATTGTCGGGTTCGAAAAACGGTATCATCACCTCTTCCGTCTTGCAAAGACGGTGGACGAACCTTCGTCCGCGCTCCGTCCATACCAGATAGGTGCGCGTGTGGAGGCCGCCCTCGCTGTCGTAGCTGGTGTGCGTGCGGCTGCGGGCATAACCCTTGCGGGCATACTCGGCATAGAGCAGATACTGCCCCGACTGGCGGTACATCACCTTCCGGCTGAGCAGCAGGCGCGTCAGGTCGAAGACCGTCATGCCGAGCTCCTTGGCTATCTGCGTCGTGGTGAAGCAGTCGACCGAGTCGAGCACCACGTCGGCATACTCGGCCTTGGGCGCCATCTCGCCGATCAGCTTCTTCTGCTCCTCGATGGTGCGCTGCTGTATCTTCACCGCCAGGCACACAATCTCGAAGTCGCTCAGCAGTCGCCCGTCGGCATCCTTCGTCGGGATATAGCCGCCCGTCCGTCGGATCTGGGGCAGCACCTCCGAGGTCACCCAGTGCTTGAACACCTTCGCCTGCGGCAGCTTCGAAGAGAGTACCAAGGAGTAGAGGCCGCTCTCGTTGATGATGATGGCTCGTGTTTCGTAGGCAGAATCGCGAATCGCGATGGTGCCCTTATCTTCGTCATCTACATGTTTGCTAAGGGCATCGGGTGCATTCTTGTATCCCAGCGCCTCTGCCACGTCCTTGCCCACGAAGAAGGTCTCGCCCTGCTCGTTGGTCATCGTCCGGATATCGCCGAACATCTCATGATGGAAAATCTGAATCTCTTTCATTTTATTATTCCTTTCTTTTTTATTTTTTGTGGTTAATCACCTCGCGGCCAGAGGACCGGTCTTTCTCCCCCGCAGAGGTTTACGTCGGCAAAGGTAGGTATAAAAAAATAGCGGCGGAAGAAATCTTCCGTCGCTGACTAGTTTGCGAGAGTTTCTTTGAGAGTTTTGCCAGTTTAGCGCTATTTCAAGAGAGTTTTGACTCGAAATCGAGAGAGTTTTGAGAGTTTTCCGAGAGTTTTTCGGCTTAGGAGTTCAACAAGGCAATCGTCTTGTCGGCTATCACCTTGTATTGCCTGAAGCGCTTTCCCCTGACAGGGGCATTCGACTCGTCCCACATGGCCACAGGCCTCGAAAAGCTCAGCACGTCCAAGCGCTGCAACTCCAGCGCAACGGGCAGCTTCTTGTGGGCAGGCACCGTCTCGGCCACCAAGCTGCAGAAGTATGCATAGTTGCCCTTCTCTATCTGCTTGCGATGCGCCAATGGGCAGTAGACCGAGAACCATTGCCTGCCAATCTCCACCGACGGGGCAACCGTCCTGATGATATCGGTTATCTCTTCCTTCGTCAGCTGCATGTTCACCTGCTGGTGCTCCTTCGTGCCCCTGACTATCCGGTGGGCTTCACTATGACTCACCCTTGGATAGCGCCTCGTCACCTCGATCACCTTGCCCACGATAGACACTTCGCTCTCCACGCTCAGGCGGATAGGCTCATACTTCTCGTTGAATGGCACAAGCCACTTCGTTCCGTCCTCACCTTCATAATACGCCTTGACGGTGAAATCGCCATCGAGATGTGCCAGCACCATGTCGTCGTCCATGATCCGGGTGTCGGTTTCGATGGTCAGCATGTCGCCGGCTTCAATACCTGCGTCACGCATCGAGTCGCCCTTTGCAGGCACCATGAAAATCCTATTGGGGGGCATCAATTCGTGGGGATACCACTCAATGGTTTTAGTAACATCACCCACGTCCTGCGGTAAGCCACAGTTGACAGGGTTTTCATACACGTCGACAGGTGTGTCACACAGCATCGGCTCCCAGCCCTGCTCTTCCAGTTGGGAAAGAATCTCATTCAGTTCGCCAACTTCCAATTTCTGTTCGTAACTCATAATCCTTGGTGATAATTAAAAAAATAGAAAAAACGGTATTTCGGATGCGAAGTTAAGCCAATAGTGGCTAGTCAACATGGTTCTCTTCAAAGAAACCAAGCGCAGCAGCCGTCAAGACCGAAAATACATACAACAAAAAATATACCATCCATCATCTTGCATTTTTTAGTTAATAAATCAATTATCGATGCAAAGATACAACATGGGGTGTCCCAAAAAGTAGGGACACCCCATGAAAGTTTAACATCAATTAGCGTTTTTGGGTATGTATTTTACAGTTGTTAATATCTTCTGAGCATATTTTCTATCATCTGCCGCATTTTCTGGCGCAATTCCTGAGGTTCGAGCACCTCGATGCCGTCGGCATGGGTGAGCAGCTGGCCGAGGAAGTCGGGGGTGGGGCGCAGGTCGAACGAGAAGTCGGTATGGTCGGCGGTCGATGCCACCTCGCGCTGCGAGTGGTGCAGGGGCAGCGTGCGCAGGTAGTCGGGCGTCCGGCCGTAGGTGCGCACCACCACATGGGCCATCGGCGTGTCGATGGTCAGCACGCCATAGTACTCGGCGAAGTACTCCTGCGGCGAGAAGCCGGCGGGCATCGCAAACGTCTCGTCGGTCATCTCCGCCTTCGTCATGCGGTCGAGGGCATAGACGCGCATCTGCTCCTCGTCGTTGCAGGCCAGCAGGTACCAGCGCTGGTGAAACAGCTTCAGGGCGTAGGGAGAGACCGTCTTCACATAGCCCTCGGTGCCGAACTTCCGGTAGCCCAGGCGCAGGCGGCGGTTGGTCTTGACGGCCTGAATGATGGTTTCCAGATACTCCAGCCCCATAGGCACCCCCTCCAGCACCACGCGGTCCTTCACCGCAGCGCTGTCGGCCAGCACCCCGTGTACGTTGAGCGTGGAGAAGATCCACCGCTCTATCGAGTCGTCGCCCAGTGCCTCTGGGTTGCTGATGTAGTAGCGGTAGGTCTTCTTGTCGCACTCGATCACGATGCCGAACATGCTGAGGATGGCATCGCGATGGCGGTTGAACGACGACCGCTGCAACGGGTTGCCGTCGGCCACCTTATCATCCTGCCACCTCTGGTTCAACTCCTCAAAGGTCATCCCTCCCCGCGTCTTGAGCGCATTGATGACCCAAATATACTGTCGAAAGATCTGAGCTGGTTTCATGGTTGCGAGCTGGCGCTATTGTTACCCAGGATGATGTTCACGATGGCGACAGCATCGGAGATGGTGATCAGGCCGTCGCCGTTGACGTCGCCCGTAGTGCTGAGGTCGATATCCATCGAGGCGACATCAGAATCCTCATAGCCGTCTTTCGTAGCGTAGACACAGATGCGGTAGGAGGATGCTGCCGGGATT
Organism: Bacteroidaceae bacterium; assembly: GCA_016291905.1. GTDB lineage: Bacteria > Bacteroidota > Bacteroidia > Bacteroidales > Bacteroidaceae > UBA1189. The sequence goes on along the minus strand of JAEEZS010000062.1, from coordinate 2,031 downwards.
TTGCTGCCCGCACCTTCGGTCTCACCAATGAGCGATAGGGCGTAGTGGAATTCAACTCCCTCCGTCTCGCTGTCGAATGTAAACTCTCCATGGGCAAAGGTGATGGTGGGAATGGCACACTTGTAAACAAGTGCCACAAAGTCACCGAAGTCGCTCCAGGGCGTAGCCGACTTGTAACTGTCGATAGAGGATTCAGGCACATGCAGCGTGGCGGTGTTATAAGATGAGCTGTCGAAGGCTCTACGAGCTGTCGTCGGCACGCTATCTGCATAGCAATAAACATCAGTCAGGGCTGTGCAGAGCTGGAACGCTAAATTGCTGATGCTCGTCACGGAGCCGGGGATGGTGATGCTCGTCAGGCCGGAGCATTGCTTGAACAATCCAACGCTGATGCTCGTCACGGAGCTGGGGATGATGACGCTCGTCAGGCTGGTGCAGCCATTGAATGCATACATGCCGATGCTCGTCACGGAGCCGGGGACGGTGAACCCCTTCAGGCCAGAGCAGTTGTAAAAAGCAAAATCGGCGATGCTCGTCACGGGGTAGTCGGTTCCCTCATAAGTGACCGACACAGGAATATTCACATTGCCAGCGTATTCGTCGGTAAAGTCGGTACGATTATCACCTCGAAAACTCACAGCCAACTCTGTGTTGTCGTTCGTGAAAACGTAATAGATGGTGACTCCATCTGCGTTTGCCACCTCAATGTCATGCGCGCTCGCCATCATCGGCAGCAGCAGGGTGAAAAAGAAAAATAGTTTTTTCATATTGTTGTTTGGTTTTTATGTGATTATGACAGGAACTTTCCCCTGTCATACTTTTGAAACTACACCGCCACCCCTGTCCGCATCACATCATGGTAGAGTGGTGACTGGCGGTCGTCTGCCATAAGGACAGGCTCGATGAGGAGGCTCACCTTGTCGACATCGCGCCAGAGCAGTTTGGAAATCTCAAACTTACGGTCGCCATAGGTGGGCACGATGACAGCCACGTCAATGTCGCTGTCGGGAGTGGCATAGCCCTTGGAGTAGGAACCGAACATCATGACGCGGGGCTCCACTTCAAAGCGGGGACTTATGACTCGCTTGTATCTTCGGACGAGCTCGAGGGCCTCGTCGCGGGTAAGTGTCCTTCTATCCATAGCTGTAGCTGTTTGGTTTCGTCAATCATCTGTCGGCAGGCCTGCGGGGTAAGTGTGCGGGAAAGAGCATCCCTGTCCTCTGGGTAGCGGGCCTCGATGTTGTAGTTGACAATGGTGTTGAGAAAGTCTTTCTGCTCGTCGCTTAGCGCCTCATAAAGCCCACTGCCGTCAGCAAGCCGTTTGTGGCTATGCGTGTAGGGAGGGTCGTCAGGCTGAGTGGCACACCAGTAAGCCTTGAGCGTTTTCTCTATAGTCTGATGGCACATAAAAGCGACATAGAGCCACCGTCCGCCATTGTATAGCGTCTCGGCGGTATCGAGGTCGTAATTGGCTATGTCGAGCCAGTATTGCACTTGTTCTTCTCTTGTCATACTACTATGAATTGGGAATTCGGGTACAAAGATAGTGCAAATCGAGCGAAATGCAAAATAAATCGCGATTTATTTTCATTTCCGTTGTGACAGTAACTGTCCCCTGTCACATTTGATTGCCTAGATAAAAACATCGGGCATGGCCTCACGGCTGGCCCGAATGACAAAGTTAATAACTTACTGCTATTACCCTCACGGGCAGTATGAAGCAGATGATAACGTGCTATAATCTTGATATATCATGAATTAAACGGTCATAATGCGTTGGTGGCATCGCCCTCAGTGACATCGACAGGGGCGAATTTCACTTTTCCCTGCAAAGATACTAAATAGTGAGCAAAAACGCGAAATCTTAAGCTTTTTTAACTTGCGAAATCGGGGTCGATATTCTGAAAAGGCAGTACCTTTGCCGACGCAAACAAGTTGCAGCGATGATTGCACAGAAAATGAATCCTGATGCTCACAAGGCACGGAGATGGCCACTCCAAAACCTAACGAGTAAGTGCGACTTACCTGCCG
>JAEEZS010000061.1 GCA_016291905.1 Bacteroidaceae bacterium | reverse complement strand
GTCCGTGCCGCCACTCATGATGACCGCAGCAGACGGAGTGATGACGCCGTCGCCGGCTGTCAGCGTGACATCCGACAGCTCGTCGCCGTCCACAAGGCCGGACACGGTGACATTGTCCGTTCCCGTCGAGATGGAGCCGCCATAGGTGATCGTCTGGGCACTAGCCGTCACGGTAAGGGACTTCTTGGCGATTGTAAAGTCAGCAGTGGCGGTGGCGCCCAGATAGTTGTCCGTCTCAGCCACGGTGGCCCTCACGGTGTATTTTCCGGCATCATTGGGAACGGTTTCGGAGTAGGTACTGTCGTCGGCGTCCCTAACCTTGTACTGACAGGTTACGGCGCCGTTGCCCGGGTTGCCAGACACGATCGGGTCCGAGGCCGTTTCCCCGTACGTCCAGTTGTTTATTGACACGGTTGGGGTGATGTCGGCCTTGGAAATGGTGAAGGTGGCAGACATTGAAGTGCCGGCGTAAAGACCAGCGCCCGTTACGGTGACGGTTGCTGTTCCGGCGTTGGTATTGTTAGTGTAGGTCACGTTATAGTCGATATCCTCTACAAGCGGTGAAGGCGGTGTGGAACCGCTTTTCGGAGAAATCGTAGCCGTATGGTCTTCACCGGTGTATACGGCGTTGGTCGGAACGGTTATCGTTAAGAAATTATTAACGTCCAATTCCACGACTCCTCCTTTAAAGATTCCATTCGTTCCTTCCGTCCAACCGGCACCAGTATATGCACTCTTTTTGCCGTAGGGGACATATAATATACAATTAGAGGAAATACCTGAAAAAGCACCAGAACTCAATGTAGGCGGGACTGCCCTCAAACAAATAACGGAGATTAGATTGCTGCAACCACTGAACGCACTTGAACTGATGCTACTCACACTGGAGGGGATGGTAACACAGGTCAAATTGTCCTTATTTTTAAACGCATCAGAGCGTATGCCATCCACAGTAGCCGAAGACACATTGTCATGTGCAAAGGTAGATGGAATAACAACAACTCCATCGGGTGCATTATTATCGTATCCCGAAACTTGCCCAGTCGTGGCATTTTTACTCTGGATACGGATTGTCAAATGGCCTACTGTAATGTTAGAGGCGGCAAACGCCTTTCCTACCGCCATGCTCAATAGCATGGCCAACGAGATTAAGATTAATGTTCTTTTCATTGTTGTATGGTTTTAAGTGAATTATTGTATTTTCAAAGCGGATAAAATAGTGAGCAAAGGTATAGTTAATTCCTTGAAAATGCAAGAAAATGTCTGCTTTTTTGCTTTTTCCGTCCTTTATTTAACGTAAGTGCGGCAGAAATGGCGTTTTTTCCAACAAGAAAGGCTTCATTTATTTATAAATAATAATGAGTAGGGGCGCGGAATGAACCGCGCCCCTACTGCTGTTTTCAGGTTGCCACAAGGGCTTCCCGAAGGGGGAATGTGGATTCCTGGATTACTTCACGAAGAACTTCTTGCCGTTCTTGATGACGAGGCCACGGTAGTCGTCGGCCACGCGCTGACCCTGCACGTTGTAGGTGGCGCCTGAGTTCTGCTCAAGGAGTGCCTTCTCCACCTCGGGAACCTCGTAGCCGGTGGCGAAGTAGCCGCCCAGCACCTGAAGGATAGGATAGCCGTAGTCAGTGGGATCCATCTTCCAGATTCTGCGGAAGTCCCAGCCGATATCCTCGTAGGTATCCTGCTTCTTCATGTCTTCGGCAGAGAGCTCGGCAGCGGGGGTGTACTCGGTATCCTCAACATCGTTACCGATGACGGGCCATACGTACAAGTCGTTCTGGGCAGCATCGATGACGGCGTCGGCATTCTGGACGTTCTCGTAGAAGTCGAGACGTGCAGCGCCAGAGTATTCTTCGTTCCACGACGGGCCGTTACCGCCGAGCCACGGACCTGCGACGTTACCGTCGGAGTTGCCGTCGGTGTGGCTGATGACGTCACCGATGGAGACGCAGTTGGTGAGCCAGATCTTGGTGTCGCTCTTGTCAACAAGGCCGATGAAGCCGCCTGCCCAACCACGATGGTAGATGTAGACGCTACCTGCGAAGTAGTCGTTCTTGAAGACGATGGTGTCGCCCTGGTTGGTGGTACCGGAGATACCGCCTGCCTGGCTGTAGGCATAGACGTGGACGTGAGTGTAGCTGTTGGTGATGTGGCTGATGCCGCTGGTACGGCCAAGGAGACCGCCGACGTGGTCACGACCGTTGATGAAGCCGGTGAGGGCCACCTGGTCAACCGTGGTGTTCGCGCACTCGCCAATGAGACCGCCGACCTGGTTGCGGTCGGGAGCATCGATGACGAGGTTGCTGATGCCGAGGTTCTTGATGGTGGCACCATTCGTGTAGCGGAAGATACCCACCTTGTCGTTGTTGTCAACCGTGAGGGTGATGTTCTTGAGGAGGTGGCCGTTGCCATCGAAGGTACCCGTGAACGGTTCGGTAGAACTACCGATGCCGGGGAATTCAACGCCCTCGAAATCGAGGTCGTTCATCAGCTTGTAGTTACCAATGGCGCTACGGAACAAGCGCTGCATATCCTCGACAGTCTTAATCTCAACATCACCAGCCTGGTCGACATAGACGCTGAGTGAAACGGGATCATCGTTTGCGAAAATGCCCTGAAGCTCTTCGTCGAAACCGACGGAGAGAATGACGTCGCCAGTGCCGCCGAAAGCACCCGTAGCATCGCCGATATAGAGATAACCAAGATCGGGATACCAAGTGGCCTTGTCGTCACCGCTGACAATGGAGATGTCGAGCTGCTGGCCGAAGGAGCCGTGGATGACATTGAGGTTGAGATATTCATCGCCAGTCTCCCAGATGAGCTTAGCATTGCTGGGCACGTCGAAGATACGTGTGGGCAGCTTGACCTCGGAGTCAATCATCCATTGCAGGACGGGATAAGCCTTGCCCTCGGTGTCGGGATAGAAGCCCCAGATACCGCCGATGTCCCAACCCAGAATATCGGCATAGAAGTCCTCGGTACGGGCTTCCTCGTCGGTAATATCAGCACCGTTATCATCGTTGGGGTCGTTAGCAAAGTTCTCGATATTATCGGAATATGCATAATAGTAGCTATCGCCGATAAGGAGAATGAGTCGCGTAGTAGTAAGCGAGTAGTTGTTCTTCAGCTCGGCATAGCGGCCATACTCGTGAGTAACACGCCTTGAGCCGTTGCCGCTGTCGCCGAAGCCGTAGTTGTGGGAGGCGAGCAGGGCGTTGTTCTGGATGACGGAGAGGACGCCTTCGCTATCGACAAGGCTGACGGCGATACTTGCGTTCGTGTATCCGCAATCAACGGTACCCGAGAAGAGGCAGTTCTCGATGGTACCACCGTTGATGACGCCGGAGATACCACCGGCCTGATACTCGCGGCTGTAGATCTGGGCATCGGAGAAGCAGTTGCTGACACGTCCGGGAATGGTGTCGCCATCCATCACACACCAGTTGACATCGCCGGTGATAGCGGCCGTGTGGTCGCGGCCTTCGATATAAGAGCCGACAACGGCACACTCTTCAATGACACCACCGTAGAGGCGTCCGCAGATACCGGCCACGTTGGCGTCGCCATTCAAGCGGGCATTGATAAGACCCACATGGTGGACATAACCACCACCGCCGATAAGGCCGAAGAGACCGACATTGCTGCGGCCGGGCTCATAGACAAAGTTGGAAATCCAGTGTCCCTGACCGTCGAATTCGCCGGTGTAGCGCTCTGTCGGAGCAACGCCGTGGAAGTCAAGACCTGCCATGTCGAGGTCATTCTCCAGACGTGCGCAGAGGTCGAAACGGTTCTCGGTCTCAATGCGGTTGGCGAAATAGATGAGATCCTGCGGAGTCTCGAGGATCCAGTAGCCGTCCTCGTCAACGAGGGGCTCGTTCTCGGCCTTGCCGCAATGGATGCAGTAGCCGTCCTTGTACTCGTGGATGCCGGTAGCCTCCTTGCCGCTGGGCACAATCTTGTAACCGCCGCACTCGGTGCAGAAGTAGGTGTAGTAGCCTTCTTCACGACATGTGGGCAGGGTCTCGACGGGGTCGCCCCAGGTGTGATCGTGGATGACGCCGTGGGGGTGCCACTCGCTGACCTGCATGAAGCCGCCGCCGACGACCTTCTCGATGGTGAGGCGGAAGTACTCGAACTTCTCAGAAGCAGGACACGTGAAGTCGAAGGGGGTGAAGTCGACGTCCTGAAGCACCTGGTCGCCAACGACGTGTTCGATGACGGTCCAGTTCTCATAGTCGTTGGAGCCTTCGATGAGCCAGTTCTCGGGGTTACGGCCTTTGTAGGTCGAGTTGTCGTTGGCCGTGATGAGGGTGTAACCGATGAGAGAGACGGGCTGCGTAGCACCAATGATGACGTAGGTGGGGATGGCGGACGTACCCAACTTGGTTTCCACGTTACCGTCGATAATCATCTGGGAGCCTTCGCCGTCGCTCTTGGGACCCTCGCAGAAGTAGTATTCGACGCCAGTCTCTTCGTCAGTCCACGACTGAGCCTTGACTCCTACACTCGGCAACAGCATGGCTGCAGCCAACAGAAATGAGTAAATTTTTGTTTTTCTCATAGTGTTTTGGATTTAGTGAATAATAAAGTTACAACAGTTTTCAGAATCAATTGACGCGCAAAGATAGTGACTTTCTTGATTAATACAAACAATTTTGCCGCCTTTTTTTTGTGTTTCAGTCTTTCAAGTCCACTTTTATCTGAAGCTCGTCGAACTGCACGGGGTCGAGGGGACCCGGGGCACCGAGCATGACGTCGCGCCCCTGGTTGTTCTTCGGGAAGGCGATGCAGTCGCGGATGCTGTCGAGGCCGGCAAAGATGCTGACGAGGCGGTCGAGACCGTAAGCAAGGCCTCCGTGAGGGGGTGCGCCAAACTTGAAGGCATTCATCAGGAAGCCGAACTTGGCCTGTGCCTGCTCGGGGGTGAAGCCGAGAATCTCGAATATCTTCTGCTGCAGCTGGGCATCGTGGATACGGATGGAGCCGCCGCCCACCTCAACGCCGTTGATGACCATGTCGTAGGCATTGGCGCGAACAATGGCGGGGTCGGTGTCGAGCAGAGGAATGTCCTCGGGCTTGGGCGAGGTGAAGGGATGGTGCATGGCCATGAGGCGCTGCTCCTCGTCACTCCACTCGTACATGGGGAAGTCGATGACCCAGAGGCACGAGAACTTGTCGCGGGGACGGAGGCCGAGCTGTTCGCCCACGTAGAGACGCAGCTCGTTCAGCTGCTTACGGGTGCGCATGGCATCGTCGCCGCTGAGGATGAGGATGAGGTCGCCGGGCTCGGCGGCGAAGGCGGCCTTCAGCTGCTGGAGCACCTCCTGGGTATAGAACTTATCAACACTGGACTTCACGGTGCCGTCGGCTTCGACGCGGGCATAGACCATACCCTTGGCGCCCACCTGCGGGCGACGGACGTAGTCGGTGAGGGCGTCAATCTGCTTGCGGGTGTAGGTGGCGGCGCCCTTAGCGCAGATGCCGCCGATGTAGGCCGCATCGTCGAAGACGCTGAAACCGTAGCCCTTCAGCACATCCATCAGCTCCACGAAACGCATGCCGAAGCGGGTGTCGGGCTTGTCGGAGCCGTAGTACTTCATGGCGTCGGCCCACGTCATGCGCGGCAGCGTGGGAATGTCGATGCCGAGGATGGCCTTGAAGAGGTGGCGAATCATGCCCTCGAACATCTGCAGGATGTCCTCCTGCTCGACGAACGACATCTCGCAGTCAATCTGCGTGAACTCGGGCTGACGGTCGGCACGCAGGTCTTCGTCGCGGAAGCACTTCACAATCTGGAAGTAGCGGTCGAAGCCGCTCACCATCAGCAGCTGCTTCAGCGTCTGCGGGCTCTGCGGCAGGGCGTAGAACTGGCCGGGGTTCATGCGGCTGGGGACGACGAAGTCGCGGGCGCCCTCGGGGGTGCTGTTCACCAGCACGGGAGTCTCCACCTCAAGGAATCCCTGCCCGTCGAGGTAGCGGCGCACCTCGAAGGCCATCTTGTGGCGGAGCTCAAGGTTGCTGCGCACAGCCTGCCGGCGAAGGTCGAGGTAGCGGTATTTCATGCGCAGGTCGTCGCCGCCATCGGTGTTGTCCTCGATGGTGAAGGGGGGTGTGGCAGAGACATTGAGGATGTTCAGGGCATCGACGAGGATTTCCACGTCGCCCGTAGGCATCTTGGCGTTCTTATTCGAGCGTTCGCTGACGATGCCCGTCGCCTGCACGACGTACTCGCGTCCCAGGCGGTTGGCCTGTTCACACAGCGCTGCGTCGCGCTCATCGTTAAACACCAGCTGGGTAATGCCATAGCGGTCGCGCAAATCCACGAAGGTCATGCCGCCCATCTTACGTGTGCGCTGCACCCATCCGGCCAGCGTCACTTTCTCACCTGCATTGGCGAGCCGTAGCTCACCGCACGTCTTAGTTCTGTACATTTCGTTATGCTATATGTTATTGAGGTATTTCTTTTCGCTGGCAAAATTACTACACATTGCGCGAATAACAAAAAAAACTTTCAGTTTTCACACATATTCCCCCCTTCCGGGCGGACAGAAGGGGGGACGTAGCGCGCAGAAGGGGGCGCTGGGCGGACAGAAGGGGGGGCTGGGCGAAGGACCCAAGGTTACAAGGTTACACGGTTACATGGTTACATGCTCCTTTTGCGTGCGCGATAGTAGATTTATGTATTATTAGATATGTAGATTTATTAGATTTTAAATAATAATACTTAATACTCCCTTAATATATAATAATAATGCGCGCGGGCAGGAGGGGGTGATGTAACCATGTAACCATGTAACCTTACCCCCCCTCGGAAAAAAGGCCGTTTGAAAAAAATATATTTTTTTCAAAAAATTCGGATTTTGTTTGGAGAATCGAAAAACTTGCCGTATCTTTGCATCGTAAACAAACAACAAATGCCCCGAATGAAAAAGATACACCTCATCCTCACCGCATTGCTCGTCCTCCTGTGCGCCTGCACGGGGGCTAAGCGCCCCGCCACGCCCGCGGAGGCCACCGGCTGGCCCATCGCCATCTTTGCCGGCGACTACCCCGACCCGTCCATCCTGGTCGATGGCGACGACTACTACATGACCTTCACCACCAACTACTGGCTCCCTGCCCTGCCCGTCTGGCACAGCACCGACCTTGTGCACTGGGAACTGCTGGGGCACGCCCTCGACACGTACCTCGGCACCGTGTGGGCGCCCGACTTCCAGAAGGCGGACGGACGGTACTACATCTACTTCCCTGCCGACGGCCGCATCTATGTGGTTTGGGCCGACGACGTGCGCGGCCCGTGGAGCAAGCCCGTCGACCTCGGCATCCGCGCCATCGACCCCGGTCTGGGCGTGGCTGACGATGGCTCCCGCGTGCTCTTCTTCAACGGGGGAATCAGCGCGCCCCTCAGCCCCGACGGGCTAAGCACCGCCGGCGACATCCGCCATGCCTACGATGCCTGGCCTATCCCCGACGACTGGGTGGTGGAGTGCGAGTGCCTCGAGAGCCCCAAGGTGGTGCGCCACGACGGATGGTACTACATCATCTCGGCCGAGGGTGGCACCGCGGGCCCCGCCACCAGCCACATGGCCGTGGCATGCCGCAGCCGCAGCCTCGAAGGCCCCTGGGAGCAGTCGCCCTACAACCCCATCGTGCACACGTGGAGCGCCGACGAGACTTGGTGGTCGAAGGGGCACGGCACCCTCTTTGCCGATGCCCGGGGTGATTGGTGGATGGTCTATCACGCCTACCGCAAAAACTACCACACACTGGGCCGCCACACGCTGCTCGAGCCCATGACCTGGACCGCCGACGGATGGCCCGTGGCCGACAAGAGCGAAGGCCGCACACTGCCTAAAGGAAGCGTCGCCGACACGCCGCGAGTGAAGGGCGAATGGCTCTCGTGGAAGGGCGACACCGACATGCAGACCATCGTGGTGGGCGACACCTGCTACACGTTCACCGGCCGTGTCTCCCTGCCGCCCGCCGACGGCGAGGCCGGACTGCTGCTCAGCTACAACGCGAAGTCCTTCTCCGGCATCACGGCCGACGCCTCCACCCTCCACCTCTGGCACGAGGGGAAGCAGGTGGAAGAACTCCCCAACCCCTATGGCAGGCAACTCTGGCTGCGCATCGTCAACCGCTGCAACACCGTCACCCTCTACGCCGGACGCTCGCCACGCCGTTTGCGCCCCGTAGGAACGACGCTCGACGTCTCCGCCATGCACCACAACGTGCTGGGCAGCTTCATGTCCCTCCGCCCCGCCTGGAAACGCAGCGGCCCCGACTGCACCGTCGATCACCTCACCGTCACCCCCGACGCAGCCCAATGACCGTCGGGCAACATCTCCACTCCTTAGCCGATGACGGCTATGCTGCATTCCAGCGGAAACTGCTCCCGAACGTCAGCCCTGAACGCATCGTCGGTGTGCGGACGCCCCTCCTCCGCAGTCTGGCCAAGGAGTTGCTGAAGAGCGGCGAGGCGGAAGCGTTTATCGCCACCCTGCCCCACCCGACCTTCGACGAGAACCAACTGCACGCCTTCATCCTCTCGGCGATGAAGGACTGCCGTCGCTGCCTCAACGAGGTGGAGCGCTTCCTCCCCTTCGTGGACAACTGGGCAACGTGCGACCAGCTCTCGCCCACTTGTTTCCGCCGGCACAAGGCCGAACTGCTTCCCGCCATCGCGGCATGGATGAATGCGGAACACGAATACACCATCCGTTTCGGCATCGGGATGCTGATGCAGCATTTCCTTGACGGCCCCGACTTCAATCCCCGTTTCCTGGACGACGTGGCCCGCATCCGGCGCGACGAATACTACGTCCGCATGATGCAAGCGTGGTACTTCGCCACCGCCCTCGCCAAGCAGTACGACACCACCCTGCCCTACATCGAGCAGCAGCGTCTTGACCGCTGGACGCATAACCGCACCATCCAGAAAGCCGTTGAAAGCTTCCGCATCACCACAGAGCAGAAAGCGCACCTCCGTTCCTTGAAGATAAAATAGATTGAAAACTTGTTGATTTCTCTTGGAAATTACAACGTGAAATTCGGATACTTAGGAAAATGGATATCACGATGCCTTACGACTCTCCCCTCGGGGAAATGACGATGAGCAGCAACGGAACAAGCCTCACCGGGCTCTGGTTTGAAAGGCAGCGACACGCCCCTGCTCCCGACCCTGAGACGAAGGATTTGACGCACTCAGCCGAAATCCCCATTTTCCAGCAGACACGCGAGTGGCTTGATACCTATTTCAGCGGGCGAGAGCCCGGCTTCACGCCCCCGCTGTTGTTGCGCACTACGCCGTTTCGCAAAGCCGTGTGGGAGGAACTTCTCACCATTCCCTTCGGCCAGACAAGCACTTACGGCGACATTGCCCGACGCATCGGCTGCACCTCGGCGCGCGCCGTAGGGGGAGCCGTCGGGCACAACCCTATCGCACTCATCATCCCTTGTCACCGCATCATCGGCGCCGACGGTACGCTGACGGGTTACGCCGCTAGCATCGACCGCAAAGCGTGGCTGCTACGGCTGGAGAAAATAGAGTAATACAGCCACATCGCACGGACTTTTTCTGTCCTTTCAGCTGGTTTTTTCGGCATCATGAAAAAAAACAGCAGCTTTTATTTGCATTGCACGGCAAAAGGCACTACCTTTGCAGCCCGAAATACAAGAGTGCGGGATGTAGTACAGTTGGTAGTATACTTGGTTTGGGACCAAGTGGTCGCACGTTCGAGTCGTGTCATCCCGACACACCATCAGTGAGCAGACAGAGTTTTTTCCGTCTGCTCATAGTTTTTTATACCAAAGGCTTGCTTTTTCGCGCGAAATCTCTTAACTTCGCGGCCAAAAACGTAATCGAAAATAGCAAATAGCATTATGCACAGTCTGGTAACCATTGCTGATTTAGGGAAAGAGAAGATTCTCTCGCTGCTTGCCTCGGCAGCACGTTTCGAGGCCATGCCCAACCGTAAGACGCTGGACGGACGGGTAGTAGCCACCTTGTTTTTCGAGCCGTCAACCCGCACGAGGCTGAGTTTCGAGACAGCTGCAAACCGCCTCGGGGCGCGTGTCATCGGCTTCTCTGACGCTGCCACCAGCAGTTCGTCGAAGGGTGAGTCGCTGAAGGACACCATCATGATGGTGAGCAACTACGCCGACATTATCGTCATGCGCCACCACCTGGAGGGTGCAGCACGTTATGCCAGCGAGGTCTCGCCCGTACCCATCATCAATGCAGGTGACGGTGCCAACCAACACCCCTCGCAGACAATGCTCGACCTCTACTCCATCATGAAGACACAGGGCACGCTGGACGGACTTGATATCTGCCTGGTAGGCGACCTGAAGTACGGACGCACGGTGCATTCGCTCATCATGGCTATGCGCCACTTCCACCCGCGCTTCCATTTCGTGGCCCCCACGGAACTGGCCATGCCGAACGAGTACAAACTCTACTGCCGCGAGCACGGCATCGACTTCACCGAGCACACCGAGTTCGACGAGACGCTCATCAACGCCGCCGACATCATCTACATGACACGCGTGCAGCGTGAACGCTTCACCGACCTCATGGAGTATGAGCGGGTGAAAAACGTCTATGTGCTGCGGGCAGATATGCTACGCCACACACGCCCGAACCTGCGCATCCTGCACCCCCTGCCCCGCGTGGGCGAGATTGCCTACGACGTGGACGACTGCCCGCAGGCGTATTATTTCCAGCAAGCCAAGAACGGACTCTTCGTCCGTCAGGCACTTATCTGCGATTGCCTGGAGATTGAAGGATGATTTTAAAAAGGAAAGAACTATGAAGAAAGAAGAATTATTAGTAGCAGCGTTAAAAAACGGCACTGTCATCGACCATATTCCCTCGGAGCTTGTCTTCAAGCTCATCGACCTCCTCGGCCTCCAGAACGAAAAGAGCAGCGTCACCATCGGCTACAACCTTGAATCAGAAAAAATCGGCCGTAAGGGCATCATCAAGGTAGCCGACCGTTTCTTCTCCGACGAGGAAATCAGCCGTCTCTCCGTCACCGCCCCGAACGTGGTGCTCAACATCATCCACGACTACGAGGTGGTGGAGAAGAAGACCGTCGTCATCCCCGACGAGCTGCATGGCATCGTGCGCTGTCCCAACCCCAAGTGTATCTCAAACAACGAGCCGATGTCATCGTTCTTCCACGTTATAAACAAGGAACAACGTCTCCTGAAATGTCACTACTGCGAGAAGGAGTTGAACGTATGAGTACTAAGCGCAGTTTCAAGCCCGGCACGATGATTTATCCGCTGCCTGCCGTGATGGTGACGGTGGGGAGCACACCCGAGGAGTACAACATCATCACCATCGCGTGGGTGGGAACGCTCTGCTCGAATCCGCCGATGTGCTATATCTCCGTGCGTCCCGAGCGCCACTCGTCGGAACTGCTGAAACGGAACATGGAGTTCGTCATCAACCTCACCACGGCCGAGCTGGCACGGGCAACGGACTGGTGTGGCGTCCGCTCAGGCAAAGACTACAACAAGTTTGCTGAGATGCACCTCACCCCCGGCAAGGCCGAGATAGTCCAAGCCCCCATCATCAAAGAGGCGCCACTGAGCATTGAGTGCCGCGTGAAGGACATCATTCCCCTCGGCTCACACGAGATGTTTGTGGCTGACGTGTTGAACGTGCTGGCTGACGAACGCTACTACAACCACGAGACGGATAAGTTCGAACTGGCGGAAAGCGACCCGCTCGTCTATGTTCACGGCGGCTACTACCATCTGGGGGAGAAAATCGGCAAGTTCGGCTGGAGCGTGGCAAAAACGAAAAACGAGGAGTAAGATGAGATTTAATAAAACCATACTCTTTATTATACTCCTTTGCTGCATTTCAACAACGTTTGCTCAGGGTGGAAAGAAGTTCGAGATCCGAAGGACCTCGTTTAACTACGGTGCCCGTGCAAGTTTCAGCTCCACCATCTACTCCGTGGAGAGACTCTACATCGACGGCACTGACATCACCGACATCACTACGAAATCCGAGGTCAGCCTGAGCTATGCAGCCTTTGCCCGCCTCAACATCCGGCACCATTACCTGCAGACCGAGGTAGCCTACAACATCAGCCGCTACTCTATCCTCTTCCCCACAGCACTATGGAGCCCTAGCGCCACGTCGTCCGACATCTCCACCATCAGCACCGAACTGTTCGGACTGGAAGTGCCCCTCTACTATGGCTACTACATCGAAAATCAAGCCCCCTATCGCCTTGCCATCTTCGGCGGACCGAAGGTCAACTTCATCCTCCCCGGCCGCAGCCGACATCTGTTTGAGAATTTCAGCCAAGCTGACATCGACGAAACCATCTGGCCGTTCATCTTCAGCGGCGTCATCGGATTCAATGTCAATATCAGCCACCTCTACTTCGACATCTCCTTCGAGGCAGGTTTGAACAACATCAGCCGTTACTTCACCACCATCGACAATCATGGCCAAGTCAGTACGGAAAACTTCATCTTTGACCGCCGCAAGAACGGCGTCAGTTTCTCCATCGGTGCCATCTTCTAAAAAACTTTCATTCATGAACAAAATAACCCTTGCCGCAGCCGTCCCCACCGTTAAGCCCGCAGACTGCGCCTTAAACGTCCAGCACCTTGTCCACCTTGCCCACAAAGCAGCGTCGCTGGGGGCCGACATCACCCTTTTTCCGTCGCTCTGCATCACTGGCGCTACGTGTGGCGACCTGGCTGCGATGCCCACCCTGCTCAACGAGGCTGAGCGCCAGTTGAACAGCTTCATGCAGCAAACCGCGCCTCTCAAAGGAACTTTTGTTGTCAGCCTCCCCTACCGCAGCAATTCGGCAAGCCGCGTCTCCACGGTTGCCATCAGTGGCGGGGCCATTGTTAGCCAAGTACTCGACAATGCCCCGATGAACCTCTGCGACGACATCATCCTCCTACCCGCTGCCACCCCCGACGTAGCGGGAGAGTACGTCCGTTTGCGCCGTTCCCTCATCAGCCGCTCAGAGAACGAGCACAAGGCTATCGTCTTCTGCAATTGCGGTTTCGGCGAATCGACCACCGACCACGTTTTCAGTGGCAGTGCCCTCATTGCCAGCAACGGAACCCTGCTGGCCGAAGCAAAACGCTTCGCCATAGACGAGCAGCTCATCACTGCCGACATTGACCTTGACGCACTCCGCTCAGCACAGGCCGTCAGTGCCACCCCCTTCCTACCCGTCGATCAGCCGCTGGACGACTATTTCGAGGAAATACTCGACATGCAGTCCACTGCCCTTGCTACCCGTTTGCTGCATATCCATAGCACCAAGGTCATCCTCGGCATATCCGGAGGCCTCGACTCCACGCTGGCGCTGCTGGCTTGCGTGCGTACCTTCGACCGCCTCGACTACGACCGCAAGGGCATCTTCGGCATCACCATGCCGGGCTTCGGCACCTCAGGCCGCACCTATCGCAATGCCCTTGCCCTTATGCAGAGCCTCGGCATCACCATGCAAGAAATCCCCATCCGCGATGCCTGCCTCCAACACTTCAACGACATCGGCATCGATCCCGCCAACCACGACGTCACCTACGAAAACAGCCAAGCACGCGAACGCACCCAAATCCTTATGGACTTGGCAAACAAGGAGAATGCCATTGTCATCGGCACCGGCGACCTCTCTGAGATTGCCCTCGGCTGGTGTACCTTCAACGGCGACCACATGGCCATGTACGGCGTCAACGGCAGCATCCCCAAAACCCTCATGCAGCACATCGTCCGTCACATCGCCAACACCACTACCGACGCGGCCGTCCGCGACACCCTGCTTGATATTGTCGACACCCCCATCTCGCCCGAGCTTGTCCCCGAGCAGAAGACCGAGAATGCCGTCGGGCCCTACGAGCTGCACGACTTCTTCCTCTGGCACTTCATGACGGAACACGCCACCCCACGCCGCATCTATCATTTGGCGCAGGCCGTTTTTGGCGGCCCTGAAGGGAAATACACCGACGAGGAACTGAAGCACTGGCTCCGCACCTTCTTCCGCCGTTTCATCAGCCAGCAGTTCAAACGTAACTGCATGCCCGACGGCCCTCAGGTTACGGCAATTAGCCTCAGTCCTCGGGGTGCCTGGGAGATGCCCAGCGATGCAGCCGCTACTCTCTGGTTGAAAGAGTGTGACGAACTTTGAAAGTTTTAAGGATAAAGTTTTAACGTTCAACAAAAAGAAATAAAACTTCAAAAAAATAATATCATGATTATCATCGGCATTGCAGGCGGAACGGGTTCAGGCAAGACCACCGTAGTCCGCAAACTACAAGAGTATTTCTACCCAGGCGAAGTCGTCATCATCCCTCAGGACTCCTACTATAAGGACAGCAGCCATATCCCCGTCGAGGAGCGCCAGAACATTAACTTCGACCACCCCAACGCCTTCGACTGGCCTCTTCTCTCCCGTCACATCGAGATGCTGAAAAACCACAAACCCGTCGAGCAACCCACTTACTCTTACTTGACGTGCACCCGTCAGCCCGAGACCATCCATGTCGAGCCGCGCGAGGTTATCATCATCGAGGGCATCCTTGCCCTTTGCGACCCCACCATGCGCGACCTCATGGACCTGAAAATTTTTGTCGATGCCGACCCTGACGACCGTCTCATCCGCGTCATCCGACGCGACGTCATCGAGCGCGGCCGTACCGCCGAAGCCGTCATGGACCGCTACGAGCGCGTATTGAAACCCATGCATATGGAGTTCATTGAGCCCACCAAACGCTATGCCGACATCATCATCCCGCAGGGAGGGCACAATCACCGCGCCATCAGCATGCTGCGCACGTTCATCCGGCAGATACTCGACCAGAAAAAGACCGAAGACTAACCCCCGACGCAATGAACGATAGGAGAGCAACCGAATGGGCCATGGTGCTGGGAGTCACCGCCTTCGTCCTGTGTGCCATGTGGACAAGACGGCACACAGGCGCCCAGGAAAGTGCCCCCGTCGTGGAGGAAGAGCCTATCGTCCTCTACGACACCATCATCTCCTACCCCAAGGTTCCTCCCTTCACCATCAGTGCCTACGACCGCATCTTCCGCCAGTACGCCGACTCCCTGCAGTGGGACTGGAAATGGCTGGCCGCCGTAGCCTACATAGAGTCGCGTTTCCACCCCGAAGCCGTCAATCCCTCTGGAGCCACGGGCCTCATGCAGCTCATGCCCACCACCGCCGCCGCCATGGGCGTCGACTCGCTTGCCCTTACCAATCCCCACGAGAATGTCAAGGCTGCAGCACGGCTCTTCAAACGACTCGACAAGATTTTTACCAGCTCGGCCATGCCCGACAGAGCCTGTATGGTGCTCGCCGCCTACAACGCCGGTGCAGGGCACGTCCGCGAAGCTGCCGAGCTCGCCGAGCAACATGGCAGCAACCGCAAGCAGTGGTACGGCAACGTCGAGCACTTCGTTCGTAGCAGCGAAACCACCCATTTCGTACGCAACGTGCTTGATAAATACATGGAGTACTGCCGCCTTGAGCACCTCTACCAATCCGTCAACCACCCCGACACCTTGATTGTACCTAAATCTACCCCTTGAAGATGAGCACTAATCACCCCGAATACGGAGCGGAAGAAACAATTGTTCTGACCGCATTTAACCTCGCCAATGTCCATGAGCGCGATGCCCACGTCCATTTCTTTCCCGCTCAACACGCCTATACCTTCGACGACACCCCCGTCGAGTCCGTAAGCACTATCATCGCCTCATGGTTTCCCACTTTCGATGCCGAGCGGAACGCCGAGCGGAAGGGTACGCCCGACCACCCCAAGGAGCAGTATCTTGAGGAATGGGCCTGCCGGGGCAATGAAGCCCGCTCCGTCGGCACCTTCATGCACGCACAGATTGAGCAGTCGCTGTTAGGCCAGCCGATTAGCGACGTCTGTCCCTTCGCCTATCACGGCACCTACGTCAACACCGAGAAAAATATCCGTATCAGCCGAGAACTCAATGCCTTCCACCGTTTCATGGACGAGAAGAAGCCCATCCCCTACCGTACTGAGTGGCGCATCTGCGATGAAGAACACCGCATCGCCGGCACCATTGACTTCCTTGCCCGCAACGAGGCCGGAGAATTCGTCATGTACGACTGGAAGCGGAGCAACCGTATCGTCCAGCATGGAAAAGATGGCTATCAGGTCATCAGCAAGAACTGCTTCCATCGTCATGCCCACGGACTGCTTTCCCATCTTGACGATATCCCCTACAACCACTACTGCCTCCAACAGAACCTCTACCGCTACATCCTTCATCGCCACTATGGCATCCGCCTCGCTGCCATGTACCTTGTCGTCCTCCACCCTGACTATACCACCTACTATTGTGTCCCCGTCCCTACGATGGAACCCGAAGTCAGCATTCTCCTCAGCCACACAGAGCTATAGCCTTCTATCCCGATTGGGAAAAAAGACATTCTAAAACTAGGTTTTTTTACATAAGTATAGGCAGTAATGGCAAGAGTTATCTACTTTTGCCCATCTTTTTTAAAAAGGCTTGTTTCTTCCCTGTCGAAACTCAGAACAGGTGATACGCTTGGAAAAATGGCGTCTTATTCCGACTTTACAAAGATAGCGTAGTAGGTGGTATTGTCGGCCTCGACAATAGTGCCCGGTGCGAGGTAACCCTCCACTTGGTCAGCGACGGTGTTCCAGCCGATAAAAGTGGTTTCTTCATCTATATCGACGCCGGACTTGGCGATGTCTGTGTCATACGAGGGCAGAACCGTATAACACCCCCAATGGGTTTCGATGGTGCCCACTACCTTGTCTTTTGCAAGGAACTGAAGAGCGACGGGAGAGGCAAGGAACGAATAAGTGTCGAGGGTGTTAACGCCAACGTCGAGGACATTGTCCTTGCCGCAGGTGAGGCCGTAGAAGTCGCTTGTACTGGTGATGTCGGTATGAAGTGTCCAAAGGTTGAAACCAGCAATGACTTGTTGCAGGTTCCACGCCGTGGCCTGCTGGGGAATGGCGCATGTGGTCAGGGCCAACGGAGCCAAACGATTGCCACTACGGCGAAGGTAACGTCCGTTACTCAGTTGGATGTACCAACGTCCTGCGGAATTGCGTTCCAATGATTTAGCGCGATATAATCGCCACGGGTTCGTTTCGCTGCGTGTGGAACTCTTCGATTTCTGAGGTTTGGCCGAACAGCCGCTCCAGAAAAGGGTGGTATTGTCGTAGAGGGGGGGACGGGACACAATGACGTACATGCCATCGGCGGGCGTGTTGAAAGCACGAGCCGCAAAATCGTGAGGTGTATCGGTCACGGCGTCGGTCTGCTTTTCATTGATGACGTATTTGCCTTTTAAAATATTGATGATCTCCGAACGATGCAGGCCGTCATAATTTGAAGTAGTGTAGCTGATATAGGCGCCGTCGTAGTTGATGTTATCAATTTCAGTGTCGTTGGAATAGGAGGCAAAGAAATCCTCAGCCTGATCGGACTGCTCGAAGATGAGCTGGATATCCACGCCTGTGACGGTGTCGGCATCAAGATTGAACTGCACCTGTACCCGTGCTGTATCGCCCGTCATCACGTAGAAGATGGCGGTGTCGCTGACGGAGTAGCTCTCCTTGTCGCCGATGGGGATGACACGACCACTCACCTCTTCTTCCACACAAGAAGAGAACAAAGCGGCTGCCAACATGAACACCGGCAGCAGCCGTTTCCAAAGACGGTATAAGGACAACAACCTGATAGACGACTACTGGTGCTTTTTGTTCAAAATAATATAGACAATGATGCCTATGATAATGAGCGCAACGCCGCCAAACTGGACTCCATTGATATTATTCCAACCCATGAAATAGCTGAGAATGAGAATAATGGAGCCGATAATCATCAGAATGATGCCGAGACTTTGAAGAAATCCTTTCATAATTTTTGCTATAGCTTGTTCTATTTCGTGGTGCAAAATAACGCATTATTCTCGAAACTCTCAAATCTTTTTGCATAAAAATGTACACGGAACCTGAAAAAAAGCTTTTTCAAGAAAAAACTAGTTGGAATGTTTGGATATTTCAGAAAAACGCAGTAATTTTGCCGCGCTTTTTTTCGGAAAGGCGAAAAAGCAATAGTATTAACCCTTAAAAACAGAGTAATGAACCAGTACGAAACCGTTTTCATTTTGACTCCCGTTTTGTCTGATGCTCAGATGAAGGAAGCGGTAGAAAAGTTCAAAGGTATTCTCGTCGCCGAGGGCGCTGAGATTATCAATGAAGAGAACTGGGGTATGAAGAAACTCGCTTACCCCATTGAGAAAAAGACGACCGGCTTCTATCAGCTCCTTGAGTTCAAGGCAGAGCCCACGGTCATCGAGAAACTTGAAGTGAATTTCCGTCGTGACGAGCGCGTCATCCGCTACCTCACCGTCAAGATGGAGAAGTATGCAGCCCAGTACGCCGAGAAGCGTCGCAGTCTTAAACAATCTAAATCAGAGGAGGCTTAATCATGGCACAGGAACAAGGTGAAATCCGTTATCTCACTCCCCCCGCAGTAGATAAGAAGCGCAAGAAATACTGCCGTTTCAAGAAGAGCGGTATCAAGTACATCGACTACAAGGACCCCGAGTTCTTGAAGAAGTTCCTCAACGAGCAGGGTAAGATTCTGCCCCGCCGCATCACCGGCACCTCGCTGAAGTATCAGCGTCGCGTGGCCCAGGCCGTCAAGCGTGCCCGTCATCTGGCACTGCTGCCATTCGTAACCGATATGATGAAGTAATTAAAAGTAAGGAGGACAAGACATGCAGATCATTTTGATTGAAGACGTTCAGGGCCTCGGCTACAAGAACGACATCGTAACAGTGAAGGACGGCTACGGCCGCAACTATCTCATCCCCCAGCACAAGGGTATCGTCGCTACGGAAAGTGCCAAGAAGGTGCTTGCCGAGAACCTGCGTCAGCGCGCTCACAAGCTGGCTGCCATCAAGAAGGCTGCCGAGGAGCTCGCAGCTCGCATCGAGCCCCTGTCGCTCACCATTGCTGCCAAAGTCAGCGAAACCGGTACGCTTTATGCTGCCGTCGGTGCTGCACAGGTGGCTGCTGAAATCAACCGTCAGGGCTACGAAGTGGATGCCAAGCAGGTTACCGTTAAGGAACCCGCAAAGGAACTTGGCCACTATGTAGCTACCGTTAACCTCCACCGTGAGGTCGCCGTCGAAGTTCCCTTCGAAGTTGTGGCTGAAGGTGCAGAGGCTCCCGCAGCTGAGTAAGCCCGAGAGGATGCACGGATAAGGAAAAGGGAGGATGCCGCGGTATCCTCCCTTCCTTTTTTCATTTTACTCAGCTTCCTCTTATTTCACCATAACCTTCTCGCCCTTATGGGTTTGGATTTCAAGGATTCCACTATCGGTCATTACACGTAATGGGCCGCCGAGATGGGAGATGACGGTGCAGCGGGTGAGCTCGCCGTTTTCCCAAGCCATGTCCTGAATCTCGAAGCCGCCGCGACAGCGCAGGCCGTGGACACGTCCGCGTGGCCATGCCGAGGGCAGCGCAGGGAGAAGACGAATGAAACCCTCATGACTCTGTACGAGCATTTCGGCAATACCAGCCGTACAGCCAAAGTTGCCGTCAATCTGGAAGGGGGGATGTGAGTCGAACATGTTAGGGTATGTGCCGCCCTGCTGACGACCGTTCGGTTGAATGGCGGGTTTGATTTGTTCGCGGATGAGCGTCATGGCATGGTCGCCGTCAAGGAGTCGTGCCCAGAGGCACACCTTCCAACCCATCGACCAGCCCGTCGAGGCGTCACCGCGAGCCACAAGGCTGGTTTTGGCCGCTTCGAAGAGGTCGGGGGTTCCATCGGACGTAATCTGGTTGCCAGGGTAGAGCCCCCAGAGGTGCGAGACGTGGCGGTGATGGTCGCGTGGATTATCCCAATCCTCCATCCACTCCTGCAGTTGCCCCCATCGTCCTATCTGCATGGGAGCGAGTTTGCTATAGATGGTTTTCAGTGTATCGATGAAGAGAGCGTCGTCACCCAACTTCTCTGCTGTGCGGATGCTGTTGGCAAAAAGGTCGTGGACAAGCTGGTTGTCCATGGTGGTACCATAGACGACGGCAATATGTCGGCCTGGGAGTGAGGGGTTATTCTCGGGGGAGAAAGAGGGGCTGACGACCAACCATCCGTGCTCGGGTTCCGGTGTAAGGAAGTCGATGTAAAATTCGCAGGCACTACGCATAATGGGCCATGCTTCGGCCAAGAACTTCTCGTCGCCGCTATAGAGGTAGTGCTCATAGAGGTGCTGGCAAAGCCAAGCGTTGCAGGTGGGCCAGATGCCGTAATTAGGGCCGTCAACAGCACCCGTCGAGCGCCAGATATCGGTGTTGTGGTGGAGCGTCCAACCGCGACAGCCGTACATGGCAGCACTTTCACGTCCAGTTTCGGCAACTTCGCGGATAAGGCGGAACATCGGCTCGTGCATCTCGGGCAAAGCCGTTACTTCTGCAGGCCAGTAGTTCATCTCAAGGTTGATGTTGGACGTGTATTTGCCGTCCCACGGCGCAAAGGTGTGGTGGTTCCAGACGCCCTGCAGGTTGGCGGCCTGTCCACCGGGCTGCGAGCTGCTGATGAGCAGGTAGCGCCCGAACTGGAAATAGAGTTCGACAAGCTGTGGGTCGTTGTTGTCGGCAAATTCGCGGATTCGCTGGTCGGTGGGAAGGAACACACGGCGGTTAATGCCCAAGAAGAGGTTGACACGATTGAAGAGTGAATAGTAGTAGTCGCAATGGCTCTTTTTAAGGCGGTTATAGACACCCTTCGACGGATGAGCAGCAAAGGCCTTTAGCCCGATGAGCGGGGCTTGTGCTTCTTTATCTGCATCTCCCGAAACGTCGTGGTAGTTTACGAAGTCAGTACCCGAAGAGATGAGAATATAGACTTCGTTGGCATCGGAAACGGTGAGATGACTGTCATCGCCTATAATCGTACCACCTCGAGTGGCAATACGAGCAATGGTGGTAAAGTGGATTTTCCCTTCAATGCCCTCGTGGTCATATCCTTTGCCCCGCAGGGTAAGAGTTGCTTCCTTCGCATCAGCAGTGAGGGAATAGCCTCGCATAGGACTGGTGAAGGTAGTGGTAAAGGAGATACTTTTATTCTTGTTGGCGCTGAGGCGAACAAGAGCGACATCGTCGGTGAAAGAAGTGAAAACCTCGCGTGTGTAGCGGACACCGCCTACCGTGAACGTACACTCACTAATGGCTTTGCTAATGTTCAGCTCGCGCGTGTAATCCTTATATAATAAGCTGTCGCCCTGCTCGGCATCCTTAGGGAAGCTGAAGTCTAGCTGAAGTGAGCCAACAGTCTGGTAGGGCATACCATTGGCGTGCTGGGCTGAGACGTACTGCCCGCAGAGTCCAAGTGCCTCTTCGTTCTTGCCTTGGAAAAGCAAATCACGAATCTCGTCGAGATGTTCGGCGGCCAACGGATTTACATTATTGTGCGGCGAGCCGCCCCAGACATTCTCGTCATTGAGTTGCAACTCGTCATGTTGGGGATTGGCGTACCACATGACGCCCAGATGGCCGTTACCTAAAGGCAGTGCCTCCTCCCACACCGTAGCAGGTTGTTCGTACCAGAGTTTAAGGTCGTGCTTGGGCATCAGCCCACAGCTGACAAGCAGCACCGTTGTGGCTGCCGTCAGAAGTAAGGTAAAGAAATGATCTTTTTTCATAGGAACAGAAAATAAAAAATGGAAACCACCGCTTTTCATACGATGATTTCCACCGTGAGCGGCAAACGAGACTCGAACTCGCGACCCCGACCTTGGCAAGGTCGTGCTCTACCAACTGAGCTATTGCCGCAAAAGAGGGAAAAGCTCTACTGAGCTATTCCACCGCTTGGATAAAGTGAAGAGAATGAGACTCGAACTCACACGACATAACTGTCACTACCCCCTCAAAGTAGCGCGTCTACCAATTCCGCCATCTCTCCATTTTCGGGTTACAATTTCCGTTGTACTGCTGCGGCTGTTGCGCTGAACTGATGTCAGTGCCCAGAACAGGACTCGAACCTGCACGTCTGTTCAACACTCGCACCTGAAACGAGCGCGTCTACCATTCCGCCACCTGGGCCTCGTCAGCGAGCGGCAAACGAGACTCGAACTCGCGACCCCGACCTTGGCAAGGTCGTGCTCTACCAACTGAGCTATTGCCGCAGCATTTCATCGGTTCAAAGAACGCGGCTTTCTTTCAAAAGCGGATGCAAAGGTAAGGCAATTTTGTGAACTCACAAACAAAATCAGCAAAAAATTTCAAAAAAACCGTTTTTTATTCCATTATCTTCTCTTTTGTCATCTCTCGATGCCTGTTCAGTGGCTTTTTCTTACACTTTTTTTCGTCTTAACTGTGCGGTGTTTCGGAAAACTTTGTATCTTTGCCGCATAATAGAATAATGAAAGAAAAACAACAAAAATCTATCCTTATGAAAAAAACTTCATCAGAACTGCTGGCGTTGTTAGACGCTTCGCCTGTGAATTTCTTAGCTGCGGCGTATGTGGAACGCCAGTTGGAGGCGAACGGCTTTCATCGTTTGGATGCTGCTGAGCCTTTTCCCACTTTGAGAGCTGGCGACCAGTATTTTATTACAAAGAACGAAACAGCGGTGTTCGCTTTTCGTGTGGGCACGAAGCTGCCTGCTGAGGCAGGATTCAAACTGATTTGCGCACATAGCGACAGCCCCGGCTTTCGCATCAAGCCTCGTGCCGAGATGTGGTGCGAGGGTGGCATTGTGAAGCTAAACACCGAAGTTTATGGCGGCCCCATCCTCTATACGTGGTTCGACCGCCCGTTGAGTGTAGCTGGACGGGTATTGTTGCGCTCCGACAATCCGTTACATCCTGTCGTAAAGCGAGTTCGCATCGAACGCCCCTTGCTTGTCATCCCTCACCTTGCCATCCATTTCAACCGCCAGGTGAACGAAGGTAATCCCTTGAGTAAGCAGAAAGACATGCTTCCCGTGCTGGGCATTGTCAACGAGAAGCTTGAAGCGGATGGCTTGCTACTGAACGTGTTAGCGGAAGAGCTTGATGTGAAAGTGGGTGATATCCTTGACTTTGACCTTTGCCTATACGATGTGCAGAAAGCCGTGTTGACGGGATTGCACGAAGAGTTTGTTTCCTCTGGAAGATTGGATGACTTAGCGATGGTGCACGCAGGACTTCACGCCCTTTTGAACAGCAACACAACGGAGATGACGCAAGTGCTGGCTGTTTTTGATAACGAGGAGACGGGCAGTGGAACGAAGCAGGGTGCTGCATCCCCTGTGCTCAGGAACCTTTTGGAGCGTGTGGCAGGTGACAGCGAGGCATTGTACCGAGCTGTGGAACGTTCGTTCATGATCAGTGCCGACATGGCACATGCCGTTCACCCCAACTATCCCGAGAAGCACGACCCGACGAACCATCCTGTGATGGGCGGAGGTCCAGTCATCAAAATCAATGCCAACCAAAAGTATGTTACCGATGCTGAGTCGGCCGCCGTGTTTGCCGAAGTGTGTCGTTTGGCTGGAGTCCCCTGTCAGTACTTTGTCAATCATTCCGATAGCGCCGGAGGAAGTACACTGGGTAATATCTTGACAGCCCAACTGCCCATGCGTGGCGTGGATATGGGTAATCCCATGTGGGGGATGCACTCGGTGCGCGAAACCGCTTCGGTGCAGGATCAAGAGTATGTATGCCGTGCGTTCACAAAGTTCTTTGAACTATAAAAAAACAGAAGGGCGTTACCTCACAGAGGGACGCCCTTCAAACCAACACAAAAACCAAACTAGACTTAAATAACTTAACTATACGCTCACTGTCTCCCAAAACTATCCAAATAGTGTCCGGAAAGCCTCTTCCACCTTGCGGACAGGGTGAAGCGAAATAGTTTTAGGCAGTGACGAACGCAGCTGTTTCAGCTGTTCAGCATTAGAGGCGGGAATGAGTATGTCGCTAAAACCAAGTTTCTCCGCTTCGCGGATGCGTTGTTCGATGCGGCTGACGGGGCGTATTTCACCAGAGAGTCCAACTTCACCCGTCATGCAGAAAGTGGGATCAACAGGGACATCGAGGTTGCTGCTGAGGACAGCCGTAATGACGCTGAGGTCAATGGCAGGATCGCTGACACGCAGACCTCCGGCAATATTTAGAAAGACATCCTTCTGGGCAAGTTTGAACCCCACGCGTTTCTCCAACACCGCCAGCAACATGTTCATCCGTCGCAGGTCAAATCCCGTAGCGCTGCGCTGAGGAACTCCGTAAGCTGCCGTGCTGACCAACGCTTGTACTTCGATGAGGAAGGGACGAACGCCCTCGACGGCCGCGGCTATGCAGACGCCACTCATGCCCTCATGTCGCTCTGTGAGTAACAGCTCGCTAGGATTGCTGACCTGCCGTAGTCCCTCTTGCCGCATTTCATAGATACCCAGTTCAGAGGTGCTACCGAAGCGGTTCTTCTGGGCACGGAGGATGCGGTACATGTAGTGTTGGTCGCCCTCAAACTGGAGCACTGCATCGACGATGTGTTCCAACACCTTTGGTCCCGCCAGGCTACCCTCCTTGGTGATATGTCCAATGAGAATGGCCGGGATACCGCTCTCCTTGACGTACTTGAGGATGGCCGACGCGCACTCTCGAATCTGGGTGATACTGCCGGGCGATGACTCGGCAGCTTCGGTCCAGAGGGTTTGGATGGAGTCGATGATGATAAGTTCCGGCTGCACAGCCTTCACTTGCGACAATATCTGCTCGAGGTTGGTTTCGCAGAGAATGAGAAGAGAATCCTTCATTCCCGGCTTCTCATCTTTAACCAGCAATCTCTCAGCTCTCATTTTCAGTTGGGTGGCACTCTCCTCACCGCTGACATAGAGCACACGACGTTCGGGCATGCGAAGGACAGTCTGGAGAACCAGCGTCGATTTGCCAATACCTGGTTCACCACCCAAGAGCACAAGGGAGCCCTTTACAAGTCCCCCACCCAGTACGCGGTTCAGCTCGTCGTCATGGGTGTCATAGCGAATCTCGCTGGTGCTCTCAATCTCCGCAAGGGTAAGGGGGGCAGAGGTTAAGGGCGATGCGCTAAAGGTTGTAGAGGGCGACAGCCCACTTCGTTCTTTATACACCGTTTGTTCAACACATGTGTTCCATTCGCCGCACACCGGGCAACGGCCAAACCACTTGGGCTGATCTTCGCCACAACTGCTGCACACAAAGACTGTTTTGCCTGCTTTTGCCATCTTCTTACGAATTTATGCACAAAAGTAGCGTTTTTATTTAAATTATCCGTAACTTTGCGCTCAATTTTTCAGAAAACAACAATGAAGGTACTGAAATTCGGCGGCACTTCCGTCGGCTCGACAGAGAGCATACTGCAGGTAAAAAAGATTGTTGAGGTTCAGACAGAGCCAGTTATTGTAGTTGTTTCAGCCCTTGGCGGCATAACGGATAACCTAATCAACATGGCTCATGAAGCGGCTTCGGGTAACAGCTCCTACGAGGCAGCGTTCGAGTCGATTGTCAAGCGGCACGATCAGATGATTCGTACTATCATCCCCACGGGGACGAGCCGCAAACGCACTCTCTACCGCAAGGTGCATGCTCTGTTGGACGAATTGAAGAACATCTGCCAGGGACTCTACCTGCTGAAAGAGATGTCGACCAACATGGAGGACACAGTGGTGAGCTATGGCGAGCGCCTCTCGTCGCTCATTGTCAGCACCCTTATTGAGGGCGCTGTGCTGTACGATGCACGTCTGTTTATGAAGACCGAGCAAAAAGGCGGCAAGCACATGCTAGCAAAGACCGAAACGGAGCAGCTAGTTAAAAAGACGTTTAAGTACTCTGATAGTCTGAAGTCTGAAGTCTGTCAGTCTAAAAAAAGTGTTGTCGTAGTTCCAGGCTTTATCGCTACCGACGTTGTTACGGGGCACGTCACCAACCTGGGGCGCGGAGGCTCGGACTACACCGCCGCCGTGCTGGCCGCCGTGCTGGGTGCCGATTCGCTGGAAATCTGGACCGATGTGGACGGCTTCATGACCGCCGACCCGAAGGTTATCTCCAATGCCTATGCCATCGACGAACTATCGTACGTCGAGGCTATGGAGCTCTGCAACTTCGGTGCAAAGGTGGTTTATCCCCCCACCATCTACCCCGCATTCCACAAGAACATCCCCATTTTAATTAAGAATACCTTCAACGCCGATGCTCCGGGCACCATCATCCGCGACAAACTGCGCGACAACAGCCGCACGATTAAGGGCATCTCCAGCATCACCGGCACGTCGCTCATCAACGTGACGGGACTCGGCATGGTGGGTATCATTGGCATCAACCAGCGTATTTTCAGTGCTCTGGCGAAGAACGGCATCAGCGTCTTCCTGGTGGCGCAGGCTTCTTCGGAGAGCAGCACCTCCATCGGTGTCCGCAACGAAGATGCCCGTCTGGCCGCCGCCGTACTCGACAACGAATTTGCCAAAGAGATTGCTATGGGCGAGATGAATCCCATGAGCATCATTGATGGGCTTGCTACGGTGGCTATCGTGGGTGAGAACATGAAGGGTAACCCAGGATTGGCGGGGCAGCTGTTCGGCGTGCTGGGGCGCAATGGCATCAACGTCATTGCTGCGGCGCAGGGCGCCAGCGAGACGAACATCTCGCTCGTCGTCCGCAAGGATTACCTCCGCAAAACGCTCAACGTCATCCACGACTCGTTCTTCCTCTCCGAATACAAGGTGCTCAACCTCTTCATCTGTGGTGTGGGCACGGTGGGCAGCAGCCTGATAGAGCAGATTCGCACCCAGCGCGAGAAGCTAATGGCCGAGCGCGGCCTGCAGCTCAATGTGGTGGGCATCGCCAGTGGCCATTTCGGCGTGTTCAGCCGCGCGGGCATCGACCTTGCCAACTACCGCGAGGCCATGCAGCAGGGTGGCCCGTCGAACCTCGAACGGCTGCGCAGCGAGGTCATCGGCATGAACATCTTCAACAGCGTCTTTGTCGACTGCACCGCCAGTGCCGAAGTGGCCGGGCTCTACAAGGAGTTTTTGGAACACAACATCAGCGTTGTGGCAGCCAACAAGATAGCTGCCTCGTCCGACTATGCCCTCTATCGCAACCTGAAGGACACGGCGCGTCGGAAGGGCGTGAAGTTCCTCTTCGAGACTAACGTCGGTGCCGGACTGCCCGTCATCAACACTATCAACGACCTCACGGGCAGCGGCGACCATATCCTCCGCATCGAGGCGGTGGTGAGCGGCACGCTCAACTTCATCTTCAACACTATCAGCGCCGACTGCCGCCTCTCCGACACTATCCGTCTAGCCAAGGAGAAGGGATACAGCGAACCCGACCCCCGCATCGACCTCAGCGGCAAGGATGTTATCCGCAAGCTGGTCATCCTGGCACGCGAGGCGGGCTACGTCCTGGAACAGGAAGACGTCGAGAAACACCTCTTCATCCCGCAGCAGATGTTCGAGGGCACGCTGGACGACTTCTGGGAGCAGGTGGAAACGCTTGACGACGACTTTGAGCGCCGCCGTCGTGAGTTAGAGAAACAGCGGAGGCGCTGGCGTTTCGTGGCACGGCTTGACGAGGGCAAGGCTAGCGTGCAGCTGTGCGAAGTAGATTACTGGCACCCCTTCTACAACCTCGAAGGCTCCAACAACATCATCCTGCTCACCACCGAGCGCTACAAGGAGTACCCGATGATGATACAGGGCTACGGCGCAGGTGCTGCCGTGACCGCTGCCGGCGTCTTTGCCGACATCATGAGCATCGCAAACATCTGAGTCCTCACGGCTGAAGTGCTTAAATACAACATGGGAGGAAGCAATTGCTTCCTCCCATGTACTTATTGGTTAAGATGTAGGACTAGTCCCAATTAGTATCCCATCTGTGGCGACGACGGCGATTGCTGTACATTTTATTGTCTGTTGACGTATTTTCTGTAAGGCTGACAGTCATCAACAGAAATTCAATATTCACTTGAGAAATCTCAACAACGGGCTTTAAATATTTCTTCATAGTCGTATTATTCATTATTTCTAAATTATACTATCGCTTACACATGCTATCCATTACTTGACCTGTTCTTTCTTACCATTCACAATGTATATGCCTCGTTCTGGCTGCTCGATCTTACGTCCCGTCAAATCATAAAAAACATTCTCTTCCGTCAACTTAACATTAGTTATGTTGGTCGTACCGCCAATGCGTAGGAAAGGGGCAGATGCGCCACCACCAACATTTTTCAAAGGCAGATAAGCCTTTCCATTTATACATTCTATTTCTTCGGATGGATGACAGAATCCAAAGCCACCCTCATAGGTACCAAGGATATAATCCGTTGTTTTAATAGTGCCATACGTATATAACAGGGAAGAAGCAACCGTGACTTCGTTATCTGTGTAGTCGAAAGTGACGTCACCACCACCTTCTTTATAGACAAGAACACCCACATTTGCTTTTAACACATCACCAGCAGATAAAGCCTCCATCTGAACGGCATCTTCAGAAACACCCGTCACGGTATAAACCGTAGTCCCATCAGGAATAACGACATTAGCATTGAAACTTGCAGTAGCATATTCATAGGAAGAAACACTTACCGTTGTCGAAGTCTCATCGACATAAGTAACCGAAATGGATTTGATATATAATGCACGACCTCCATCTGTAATTGAGATAACAATTTCCCCCGAACTAGTTCCCTCTCCCATCAGTGTGGAAACTGTAGTCCATTTGGCTGTTGGAGTAGCATCCAAATATGAAACCCCACCGACAGAAATTGCCACCTTATGCAAGCCATTATAGCTAGAACACTCTATTGCCACCTCCTTTATCGTACCTGGAATATTTGTAGTAGAGAACTCTATATGTTCAATACCACCATTTTTCCCTAATTGAATACACTTACTAGTCCATCCAACATTAGATTCTCCAGAGAAAAGCTTCCTTGTGTAAGACCATTCGAAATCACCTGTTTTAATAGTCCCTGTTACACCTGCATAGGTTGCATTATTTGTTCCCAAACCTCCATTCGTTGCAGTCCAAGTCACTGTATTCTCTATCCCCCACACACTTCCACTTATTAACATGAGGACAAGTGCCAATAAGGATTTAAGTAGATATTTTTCCATTGTTTCGTCTGGTAATAAAAGTGAATATTTAAGTATAATTGGTGCGAAATTATAATGTTTCCTTTTTACTAGCAAATAATAACTGGAAAAACACTGTTTTTGTGGATAACTTTTTCAAAAAAACCTTGTGTTGCGAGAATTGCAGAAAAAACCGTGGGATGCGGATGGCGTCCCACGGAGAACCAAATAAAAACATATTAGAATAACGACAAGCCTCACGGCTTGTTTTTGCCGCAGCTTAGCGGACAAGAACTTTCGTGACTTTGACGGTGCCGTCGGCACGGACGGTGCGGACGATGTTGATGCCGCGCTCCATACTGCCGGTTTCGACGCCCTGCAGGTTATAGATTCTCTGCGAGGCTGACGAAGCATCGGCTGCGGGGCTGGCGATACCAGTGCCGTCGTCGAAGGGAATGAGCTCGAAAGCGAAATTGAGCGCACCTGTGATATCGACGCGGGCCACGGTCATACCGCTAACGCCGAAGGTGTAGATCCAGTTCCCGTCGCTAGCGGCCGTCATGCTATAGCGGTTGCCGTTGGTGTAGATGCGGAAGGTGCGCCACACGGCCACGCCGTCGTCGGCCAGATAGAGGCTGTTGCCCCAGCGGGCGGTGCCGCTCTCGCCGAAGTGGTAGTAGCCTTGATAGATGGTGTTGTCGCTGGACTGTGCGAGTTCGTCCTCAATGGTCCACACCGTACCGTCGTTGCCATGGGAGACAACGCTGTAGGTCCAGTACTTCTCGTTGTAGGCGAAGTGCCATACCTGAGCGTTCTGCACGGTCATGGTCTCGTCCATGAGCTCAGCCAGAGGCACGGCCTGCTTGTCGCCCTCGCCAGAGGGAGCAGTGGCATAAAGCCCGCTGGCGATGTCGCGGATGTAATAAAGTCCGCTGGGCATGTACTGGTGGTTGACGAAGATGGTGGAGTCGTTGGGAGCTTCCTCCACACCGATGGCAAGGGCATAGCCTGCCGAGTTGTAGAAGGTCTCGATGGCTCCCATAAGCTTGGCGGCCATGGCATCAACTTCGGGCTGCGAGGCTACGCTGGCAGAGAGCATACGGGCGCCCAGGCCACGGATGGAATCGAGGGCGTTGAAGGCCGACTCGGGATACTCGCCAAAGCCGTCGCCCTTCTTCGCTTCGTTGTCAGCCAGCACGGCGACAACAGCCTGAATGGCTTCGTCAAGACCCGTCCACTCCTCAGCGGGGATGTAGGGGTTGAAGAAGAGCAGGCCGCTGGCCTCGGCATCGGCCTTGGTCCATACGTTCTCCTCGTCCTTCTGGCCCAGCACATAGAGGGTATCGACGCTGGAGAGGGCGTTACCATTCGTCTGGTTAATACCTGCCACGAGGGCCACCTGGTCGCCAGCCTTCAGGTTGATGTAGAAGTTGAAGTCAGAGGGGTCTGTTCCCCAGTTATAGACGGCGTTCTCGCCAATCTGGCTGATAGTGCCCTCCTCGCCGGAGATGTAATAGACGGCCGACCAGAGGTCGCCACGGTTCTTGAGTTTGCGGTTTTCGTCGCGGCTGCTGACGCTGCTGCGCCAGACATAGACGCCGTCCTCGGGAGCGCTGAAGAGCACAGAGGGATAGAGCGTGGGCATGGGGTGGAAGACGCCGTCGGCCTGCATGTAGAGCCAGACGTTCGTAGAGGTGTCAAGCCACCAGGCCATCACGCCCGAGTCGCCCTTGCCCGTGCCACCATCCTGACAGCCCGTCCACGGGGTGAAGGTGGAGGTGCTGGTAGCATAGAGGGCATAGCTGAAGGGGTTGTCGTCCTCGCCCGGATATTCGAAGTAGAAGTTGTGGGTGCTGACGCCCTGGACATCGACGGAATCCACAGGCCAGAGGAGGAAGTTGAGCGGCTGGGTGAAGTCGTTCGTGATCATCGACTTGTAGAACTTGTCGATGGCATCCTCAGCCTCCTCGATTTT
This sequence comes from Bacteroidaceae bacterium, assembly GCA_016291905.1. Classification (GTDB taxonomy): domain Bacteria; phylum Bacteroidota; class Bacteroidia; order Bacteroidales; family Bacteroidaceae; genus UBA1189. The sequence continues at coordinate 67,411 of JAEEZS010000061.1, read as the reverse complement.
CGCCAACACCTCAGCGGCTGTGGCATTACCGGCCGCATAGGATTCATAGATGGCATCGAGGGCAAAGTGCATGTTGATGATGTTGTCCATCTGGTACTGCGGGTACTTGCCATAGACGGTGCCGACCTCGCAGTCGTTTTCGATGGAGCTCATGGTGTCGGCCACGTCGAAGTAGAGGATGGCGACCTTCAGGACAGCCGAGGCGTTAGCCAAAGCCTCGATCTGCGCCTCAATGGCAGCCACGTCAGCGGTGGCCTCGTCGTACATGGTCTGCGCTGCCGTGAGGGCATCCATGAGAGAGCTCAGTTCCTTGACAGCATCGCTGTTCTCCTGATACTCCTCAAAGACAGCCTGCTCGCGCTCGATGGCAGCAAGGAGATTTTCGTAGGCGGCAACGGAGGCGGCACAGTTGGCGAGACAGGATGTGAGCGTGGCATTGGCAGCCACGATATCCTCTGTGCTAAAGTACTCGGCCGTCTCGCCAAAGAGAATATATTCGGCTCTTGTCATGGCAGCAACCAATGCCTCGAAAGCACTCTTCTGCATCTTCGTCTCTGCATGGTATTCAATACCTTCGAGGTTGGCCTTCAGCGTAAGGATGGCGACTGCCCTCTCCATGTCCACCGCGGCATCGCCGTAGAAATAGAGCTCCGCGTTGTCCCATGCCACCCAGTTAGCGTCGGTGCTCTCCGTCTTGAAACCGAGGGTGAGGCGACCGTCAGTAACGGTAGTCATCACGTAGAAGCGCTCGGGAGCACCGTCACCCGTGGAGCAGCTAACGGCATCGGCGTTGGCATAGAGCGAAACGCCGCTGACAGTCTCGAGGGAACCACTCTGCTGGCAGGCGATGACAGCTGCTGAGAACAGATATATGCCGTTATCGACGCTGATGGTGGTGTGGATGTCAATATCGTCAAGGAAAGCCTCTGACGAACTGGTGGACGCCTTCCACTGTTCGATGAAATTGCCCGAGAACAACGCATAGTTGGTTCCGCGGCTGTTGATTTTGAAACCGTTGTTCGTCCAGTTGGCGACAGCTTCCATGCCGGGGTCGGCAATCTTCGAGGTCACGTCCTGGCCAATCTCGACGTAAGCGTGAGCGCTCAGGAGCGACAGGGCCAAAAGACCCATAAGGGTAAAGATTTTCTTCATACAATTCAAGGTATTAATGAGTAAATAATTATTTTGCGACAAAGGTAATACAAAAATAGGAATTTGGATTAGGAATAAGATTTTTTTTGTACTTTTGCCGTCAGAATGATTTTTAAAGTCAACGAGTCAACGAGTCAACGAGTCAACAAGTCAACGAGTCAACGAGTCAACGAGTCAACAAGTCAACCGATGGAGCAGCGAGCGGAAAATGGAGTTTACTCCAGTTTTCCCGAGTCGCGACAGAGGTCGAGCGAAGCTCAACGAGTCTACAAGACAACAAGTCCGCACCCAACGTGTTGACCCGTTGACATGTTGACCTGTTGACCCCCAAAAAGAAACATATGAAGCATCTCGGTCCCCATGTCTCTGCCTCGGGCGGTGTAGAACAAGCCCCCCTTAATGCCCATGCCGTGGGCGCCACGGCTTTCGCGCTGTTTACCAAGAATCAACGTCAGTGGTTCTCCTCTCCCCTAACGCAGAAGAGCATCGACGCCTTCCGGAAGTACTGTGCCGACTTCGGCTATGCCCCACAGTATATCCTGCCTCACGACAGCTACCTCATCAACCTCGGTCATCCGCAGCAAGAGGGGCTGGAGAAGTCGCGTGCCTCGTTCCTCGACGAACTGCACCGCTGCGAGCAGCTGGGGCTTACCATGCTCAACTTCCACCCGGGCAGCTCGCTGCGCGAAATCAGCGACGAAGCGTGCCTCGACCGCATCGCCGAGAGCATCAACCTCGCCCTCGACAAGACACAGGGCGTCACCGCCGTCATCGAGAACACCGCCGGACAGGGCAGCAACATGGGCTACTCGTTCTACCACCTCGCCCACATTATTAATAAAGTGGAGGACAAGAGCCGCGTCGGCATCTGCATCGACACCTGCCACACCTTTACCGCCGGCTACAATCTGAAGGACGACTACGAGGGTGTCTGGCGTGAGTTTGGCGACGTCGTCGGCTTTGAGTACCTCCGCGCCATCCACCTCAACGACAGCATGAAGCCGCTCGGCAGCCGTGTGGACCGCCACCACAGCATCGGCGAAGGACTGCTGGGACTTGACTTCTTCCGTACCCTCATGAAGGACGAGCGTTTCGAGGAGATTCCACTCATCCTCGAAACGCCCGACGAAAGCCGTTGGTCCGACGAGATAGCCCTGCTACACTCGTTCGAAGCCTGAAAATCTACAAGCTCTACCCTACCTCACTACCTCAAGAATATCCTCGGGGGCATTGGGAGCCCAGGCGCCGTCCTTGGCCGTAAAGGTGACGGCCAGCTTGAAAGCTTCGACGGTGTGCCAGACATTCTTGGGGATGTTGATGCCATAGACGCCTGAGTTGCCGCCCATGTGGATGCGCTTGGCTTCGGTGCCGTCGTCGTTGTAGAGCACCACGTCCATCTTTCCCTTCAGCAGCAGCACGGTCTCGTTGGAGTGCTGGTGACGATGGACCTCCAGCTTGCTGCCCGGCAACCAGACGTTGAGCATGCGCTGCGAGTCGTCCTCGGTCGTGTTGCGCAGGTCGTAGTTCATGCGCAGACGCGGAGTATCGTGGGCCTGCTGCTCAAGCATGTCGAAGAGCGCATTGTCCATGATGACCTGTTCGCCGAGGAACGATGTGTCCATACCGTTGAAGAGGTCGAACAGCTGTGCGCGCACAGCCTCCACGCCGCCACACTCGCCCGACACTTCGCGATAGACGTCTGCCTGCTTGTAAAAGGCAATAAGGGGTTCGGTCTTCTTATGATAGGTGACGATGCGGTTGGCAATGGTCTCGTCGCTGGCATCGTCGGCACGGCCTTCGATGGCAGCACGGTGTTTGAGACGCTCACGCACGGTGGCGTCGGAGATCATGATGGAGATGACGGCGTTGACCTTCTCGCCCCGTTGCGCCAGCAGGCGGTCGAGGTCCTCGGCCTGCTGCACGGTGCGTGGGAAGCCGTCGAGCAGGAAGCCAGCCACGTCCTTTGTCGTGTGGAACAGGTGTTCTATCATGCCCTCCACCACATAGTCGGGTACCAGGTTGCCAGCCTCAATGAGATTCTTGGCCATTTTGCCCAGCTCTGTGCCGGCAGCAATCTCGCTGCGCAACAACTCGCCCGTGCTGACGTGCTTGAGGTTATACTTGGCTGCGATAGCGCCTGCGTGGGTGCCTTTTCCCGCTCCCGGAGGACCAAACAAGATGTAGAATTTCATAAACTGTGAATTGCGAATTATGAATTGTCAATGTTGAGTTCTTTTCCGATGCAAAGGTAAGCATTTTTGTCATTCAAGCCCCATCATTCATCCATGAAAACACGCGATTTAGCCCTGTTTCAAGAAAAAAAATACTCTCCCCTCCTCTCTCCCATGCTCACCTGCCACATCAACTTTGCAATTCAACGTTTCAGTAACAATCCTTTTCCTCTTTTTTATTCCTATAGTTGCTGGTTTCCGATTTTTTGATTATCTTTGTGACGTAAAAACAGCTATAAACATTATGACAAACGACAAAGAAGAATTTGATTTCAACGAAGTGCCCAGCGGCTGGGCCTTGTGTGCTGGTACAGATTGCCCGAAGGCAGCAGCGTGTCTGCGCCATCTGGCGTACTGCCATATTCCGCATGATAAGGCTACGGCAATGTGCGTCATGCCCTGGGCGCAGACGGGAAGGGAGTGCCGTTTCTTTGCCCCCGCAGAAAAAGTCCTTTTTGCACGAGGTTTCGAGCAGCTCATCCGTCGGCTTCACAGCCGCGACGCGCGGCACGACCTGCGCATAGCCCTGTCGGACTATCTGGGCAGCAAGGGCACCTACGACCGCTACAAAAAGGGCATGCGCTGGCTCACGCCCGAGCAGCAACAATGGATTATCACGTTCCTGCAGCCCTATGGTTTCGAGGAAGAAATGCCCTTCGACGAATACAAAGAGTCCTACGCCTTCCCAGCCACCCCTTCCACCTGACGAATCCCACCAATTGGGACTTTATTCCCACGCGCCGGGATTTATCTCCCACCTTTTGGGACTTTTGTCCCACAGCCTGGGAACAGCCCCAAGCAAGCTCCCCCCTCCCCAGCCCCTAATTCCTATTTTTCATTCCTAATTCCTCATTCTTAATTCTTAACTCTTAACTAAAAACGACTCTTAATTCTTAACTCTTAACTATCATGACCTTTTCCCTCATCCGTACCGACAAGAATAACACTATCCACCTCTCCTTGAAAACTGCCGAGGCGTTCATCCAACGCATTCAAACCGACACACAAGCGCACGACATCACCCGCCTGCGCGAACACCTGAGCCGAGGCAACGAACTGCGCTACTACGCTCCTCTGGGGCAATTGCCGCAAGTCTATCCCTCTGCCGAATTGACGAAGGAGAAGAATGGCGCCCTGCGGATGGTCGCCTTCAATGGCTTAGTGTCGCTCCATGTGGGCGGGCAGTTGCAGGCAGATGAGATTGAGGCGGTCAAAGCGGCAGCCCAATCGCTTCCAATGACGTTCGCGGCCTTTGCAGGAGGCGACGGACAGAGCGTCGAGATTCTGGTGAAGGTTTGCACCATGAACGGCACCTTGCCGCAGGACAAGGAGGATGCAGACGCTTTTTGCCACGCAGCCTACAGCCGCGCGTGCGCCGTTTATAGCGCCGTGCTTCCCAAAGACGTTGATTCCCAGTCATGGACCCTGATGAGCCACTTCCTGATGCCGTTAGACCCTGCCCCCTACTATAACGCCGATGCCGTTCCCCTCCGCATCCCCCTCTCATCCCCTGCCCTGTCGCCTGTTCCTCCCCTTCCCACCCTGAACGTCCCTACCGACAGCCCCCTCGCCGCTGCCACGCGCCAGCTGATTGACTTCCTTGACGCCCACTACGCCTTCCGCCACAACACCATCATGGGCTACACCGAATACCGCTCCAGGAGCGCCTCTGAGGAAGACTGGAAGCCCTGTGACGAGAATGCCGTCAACGGCCTTACCATCGAGACACGTCTGGCAGGCCTCAACACCCGCGACAAGGACGTGCGCCGTTATGTCAATTCCGATCGAATCCCTCCCTACAATCCGCTGGCGGAGTACCTGGGCGGACTGTATGGCAAGTGGGACGGACAGGACCACATAGGCCTCCTCGCTGGCACGGTGCCCTGCGACGTGCCGCAGTTCCCCCGATGGTTCCGGATGTGGTTCATCTATATGGTAGCGCAGGGCATGGGCCGCCTCCGCACCTACGGAAACTCCACGGTACTGCTGCTCGTATCGCCACAGGGCGACAACAAATCGACCTTCTGCCGTCGTCTCGTGCCCGATCATCTGCAATGGGCCTATTGCGACAACCTCCTCCTTTCGGAAAAGAAGCAGGTGCTTCAGGCCATGCATCAGTTCCTGCTCATCAATCTTGATGAGTTCAACCAGATATCACCCGGCATTCAGGAAGGTTTTCTGAAGAACCTCGTCCAACTGCCTTCGGTGAAGATCAAGCGCCCCTATGGCCGTCATGTGGAGGTATTTCCTCGTCGTGCATCATTCATCGGCACAGCCAACGAGCCGAATCTGCTGAGCGACCCTACTGGCAGCCGACGCTTCATCATCCTTCCGCTGAAGGGCAGTATTGACGTCAGCTACCGCATCAACTACGACCAGCTTTACGCCCAGGCCGTGACAGCCGTGTTGAATCACGAGCGTTACTGGTTCGACGAAACGGACGTCCACGAAATCATCGCCTACAACCGACAGTACATCCAGACGCCACCTGCCGTACAGTTTTTCCGTGAACATTTCGAGCCCGCTTCCGAAGGTGAAGATGGCGTCTGGATGACAACGACAGCCCTTTACGAGCAGCTACGCCATTGGGCTGGCTCCACACTCCCTGCGAATGGCATCATTCGTTTTGGCCGTTACCTTAACGCCATGCCCAATCTCCCCCGTCGCCACACCTCCAACGGTAGCGAATATTTCGTCAAAAAAACAATCTCGCAAAGAAAAGATTAGCGCCTTCATGCTGACTTTCGCAAAATCTGTCATAATCTGTCACCATCTGTCACTCATATCACCCTCAAATCCAATAACTTTGACAGATTGACAGATATGACAGAGAAAAAGACTTTTTTTGCATCAACAATTCGTCGGAATAGCGCTCGCATATTAGCGACAGCCGTTTTTCTATGTAATTTCGTTTTTCTGTCAATTCGAAAACAATCTCCTATAGAATCAGTTAAAATTATCTAAAAAGGATTTTTTTAGGGAATTAAACTTGATAAGTACTGAAAAAAATCGTTCATTTGCAAAAGAATAATAGAAAACCTTAATGACCAAAATCTACACCATTATGAAAAAAAAAGCTTTTTTACGAACCTTGTTCCTTGTTACTCTCCTAGGCTTCAACTTGAATACCTTTGCCTATACTTTTGAGAGCGGAGGCATTTTCTATGACATCCAAGACGGATATGCCTTTGTAACCTATGAAAACAACAATTTCAATTCCTACAGTGGAACAGTATCAATTCCCGCCACGGTCGAAGACAATGGAATCACCTACACGGTAAAAAAAATTGGTGACTCAGCCTTTAAAAACTGCTCAGGACTCACTGCTGTTACATTTCCTGATGGGCTTAAATCTATTGGTAACAGTTCTTTTGAAAAATGTGAGGCATTGCAGTCCGTAATCTTTCCAGATGGAATTGAATATATCGGAAACATGGCTTTTTCTCATTGTCATGCTTTAACAACCGTCCATCTCCCTGAAAGCATCACGAAAACGGGCTATTCTGCATTCTCAGCTTGCTGGAATTTAACCTCAGTCATTATTTCTAAAAATTTGACAAGGCTTAGAGAGGGTGTGTTTTCTGGTTGCCGTAGTCTTACCACCATCCACATACCTGATGGAGTGAAGACTATAGAATCTTGGGCATTTCATGGCTGTACGAATTTGAGTGAACTATCCATCCCCGCCAGTGTGGACAGCATCGGCGGACGTTCTTTTTACAACTGCCCTAACATAAAGAATCTCTTTTGGGATTCGAATGTTCCCCCAAGGGATGCGTTAGAGGAGAGCAGCTGCTATCTGGAGAGCTTAACGATTGGAAAGCATGCTACATTTCGTTTCCTGGCTCTCGACGGATGGCGATATGCTATTACAAACAACTCTTATCTATCTTTTATTAAAGTTGAAGAAGGGAATCCCAAATACGATAGCCGAAACGACTGTAACGCCCTGATCGAAACGGCAACAAATAAGTTGTTATTAGGATGTGCCAACACAATCATCCCCGAGGATGTGGTAAGCATCGGCAAGCGCGCCTTCTTTGGCGTGTATAGTATTAATTCTATAACTATCCCGAATAACGTGACCACTATTGATGATGGAGCCTTCGGATACTGTAAAAATCTGGCTTCAATTTCCCTATCATCAAATATGAAATCCATAGGACCTAGCACCTTTGTAGAATGTATTTCATTGACCGATGTCACCATCCCCGAAGGTATTATAGAGATTAAACCAGGAGCTTTCTCCAATTGCACCTCATTGGAAACCATCACCTTGCCAAATAGTTTGCAGAGTATCGGAGGCGAGGCTTTCAGAGAAGACTCGGCACTGGTTTCCATCACACTACCGCCTAATGTGACAACTATCGGTAAAGCGGCTTTTTGGAGATGTACCTCTTTGGCGGATGTTAACTTCCTCAGCAAAGTGAAAACAATCGAAAAATCTACGTTCTGTGATTGTTCCTCCCTGACTTCCATTACTCTGCCAGCCAGCGTGACAGAGATATGTGACTATGTCTTTTCATCTACGCCTAATTTAAAGGAGATAATCTTGAAAAGCAATCCGAAAATAGGTAATCTAAATACAAAAGCCAACCTCATTCTATCCCTTGATGATACGGAAATCTCTGACTTTGCAGCCAATGCCAACACATACTCCCAAGCCACGTGGTCCCGCACACTCGATGAAGGAAAATTCGGCACGATTGTCTGCCCGTTTGCCCTGAGCAGCCAGTCAAAATCCGATTATGTTTTTTATGAATTGGCTACCTGCGAAGACGATGGTCTTATTTTCCAGAAAGTGAGCAACCCCCAGCCAGGCGTTCCTTACCTTTACAAGAATGCCGACGGCAAAAAGGCAGACCAACTCACATCTATAAAAAACGTCGCCGTGGCGACATCCGTCAACTTACCCGCGGCTGTTGGCAACTGGCAGATGAAAGGAACATACGAGCCTATTTTTATTGACAACAAAGAAAAACTGAAAAGCGTATATTTCATTAGTAACAACAAGGTAATGAATGCCACCACCGACGTTACTATTGCCCCACTCCGCGCTTACTTTGAAGGACCGAGCAGCGCCCATTCACCCGTTTATTCCATACGAACATCCGATGGAAATACGACCTTAGTTGATGTGCAGACAATGGAAGAAATACCAAATACCCGTTATGACCTTTCAGGCCGGAGAGTGAACGCTACCGAGAAAGGGATATACATCATGAACGGGAAAAAGTATCTTGTGAAATAATTATTCGTCAAACACTCAAAAGACAGACGCGATGAAAACATATATCAAACCCCAGTTCGAGCAAATTGCCATTTTAACAGAGCCTTTATTGGACGTTTCTCTCCCCTTCGACCAAACCGATCACGGAAGAGCAGAAGCATTTCCTTATCGTGGTTTTTTACCACCGCCCCAGTTCGGAAGCCCATTTATCCCTCCCCAAGAGTAATCAAAGTAACAGCGGCTATACACTTCGCCCGAAGCATATAGCCGCTGTTATTATGATAACGTGACTTCGATAAAAACTACTGTTCCTTTCTCAACAACTCTGCCACAGGATCTCCATCCTTCGAGGTGTATATCATATAGTTTGTATGTTCCATGTCGTTATGAGTCAGTTCTGGCAGCTCGTTAGAAATGTAGTTCTTCTCCCAGCACCATTTTTCTTTTTCACAATTATCAAAGATATTTTTCAAATAACTCGTTTGCTTAACCACATAATAAAGTCCAGAATAGTAGTGCTTGAATGTATTAACATCAATAGGATTCAACTCACCAGTAGCGGCTTGTGCAACTGCAGCGATAATATCAAAACCAGTGCTTAGTTCCACCATTGGCCACCATATATGATCTCCTCCAGGACGGGCATTAAACTCTATCAGATAAACTTCGCCATTGATGATTTTTATCTCAGTATGGCAAGGCCCATTAGTAAGACCTATCGCTGTCAAACCGGCAGAGGTACCACGAACCACTTTTTCCCATATCTCTTTTGATAAAGGAGCAGGCTGGTGATGTCCGAGTTCCACGCAATGAGGTGCACCACTACTATCCTTCTGAGTAATTTGAATGATGGAATGATTACCTTTGAATGATAAGCTCTCAACACTACATTCCATTCCGCCATCCATGAATTGCTCTGCAATAATAACGGGTTTAGTACCTTTTCTGAAGCTATTTACTGCGTATTCAAATGCTTTTGGTAATTCGCTCACGTTATTCACCACAGTTATACCACGTTTTCCACCAAGATTTATCGGCTTTAGAATCATCGGGAAGGGAACACCCGATTTCTCAATTTCTTTCAAACAAGTAGCTTCTACATACTGGGGTGACTTCAAGTCCGTCAGCCCCTTAATGCACTCGCGATTACGGTACTTGTCGATGATGACTTGCGCCACTTTGTAGGGCACCCCCAAAAGACCTAGTTTTTCAGCTATGTAGGCAGTTATAGGTACCGACAATTCTGTCGTAGCGACAACGCCATCAACACCAATTTCTTCACAAATATCCGCAATCTTTTCTTTCTCAAAAATATTTATTTCATGAAAAACATCAACCTTTGAATCATCCACTTTTCCGTCTAACATTGAGAAATAATGGCCTTCATATCCCAAGCGATGACAAGCTTCGCCAAAACACGCAGCCATAACACCGCCTCCAATAATTGCTAATTTCTTCATTTTCTATAAAACTGGTTTATTACTTCTACAATCCTATTCATATCATCTGCATCATACCGCTGATCAATAGGAATACATAACAAATTTCTATAGGCATTCTCAGCCCCATCACACTGCATAGGCTGATAAACGTCTTTAGGCCAAACAATAGGAGCATAAATAGCATTATCACCCAGATACTTTTGTAGTGTGGATCTATCCTTTACAAGTATCGGGAAATAAAGAGGCACTTCCTGATGATTCTCAATCGAGAATAGTGGTTGTATATTACCACTAATAAGGGACTCGCTCAAAATAATGAAATTATCTCTTCGTTTTCGGATCAACTCTTCTTTATCAAGATTCTCTTGAACTCGCACCGACATATCTGAAATGGAGTATAATTCGACTTGATTATCCAAAATATCTTCAGCCTCACGGTACATGGATAGCATCACGCTCTTATCGCCCTTTTTCTCAAAGAGGTAACGATATTTGGTAAATGAAGCCTTTATTTTAGCTTTTTCTAAAATACTGTCCGGTTGTAAGGGTTTTCCACTAAAAATACCCTCACGACAAACAGCAAAACCACCGTCTGGCGTTCCGGCCCATTTTCTTATGCTTCCGACGGTGAAATCAGACTGTGCTCTTGGAATGTCACTATATAAACATTGTGTGCAATCTTCTATAGAATATTTTCCTAATTCCCGCAATTTTCCACACATTTCATCTACATTCCCAATAAGGGTATCGAATCCAAAATAACGGTGGAAAAGAACAATGGAAGCATCATGCTCAACCGCAGTTTTAAGGATGTCATCTGACGTAGAAGTCAAATCTTTTTCTACGGGATAATATAAAACTTCATACCCCGCTTTTAAAAATGGTTCAAAAACTGTGTTGCAAGTAAATGATGGCAATACAGCTACTTTTTTTAGCCCGGGGTTTCTTTCTTCAATGTTTTTTATTGCTAATTTGATGGCAGAACGTCCAGTAGAAAGCCATGCATAATCATTCCCAAAACAATTAAACTGTTCGGGTGTACCAATTGGTATTTCCTTTAGATGCTGATTCGGATTCAGCCAAAAGTTACTTCCTATCTCACTGAGCATTTCTCTTACTATTCAAAATATCAAGAATTTTAGGCAAGTACCCCAAATCGTCAACCTCTTTCATGTCCGCATTACCCTCCCCAACATCTGAACGTTTCAACACATTCACAATAGTCATCCAAATAATTTTGATGTCCAACCATAGCGAACAATGATCCACGTACCAAACATCTAATTCAAATTTCTTACTCAACTTACAATGATTCCTACCATGGACTTGAGCCCAACCTGTTATCCCTGGGCGTACCTCCATACGACGTCTTTGAAAATCCCCCATAACCCAAAGATATTGATCAAGCAACGGACGCGGACCTACCAAAGCCATATCTCCTTTCAAGATATTAATCAACTGCGGAAGTTCATCTATACTCAAACTACGAACAAATCTTCCCACCTTAGTAAGCCTCTTTGCATCTGGAAGCAGTTTTCCGTTCTCATCACGTTCGTCTGTCATGGTTTTGAACTTAATGACACGAAATATTTTGCCATCCTTTCCAGGCCGGTTTTGAATAAAGAAAGCCCCTGCACCCTTATTAGCAAAAGAAAGCCAAACAGCCACAATTACCAAGAACCACCCTATCAATAGTAATGCCAATAAGGCAATAGTAAAACTTAAAACTCTCTTTAAAAAAAACTTATACATACAAATTCTTATTCTTTCCTATATTTTATACGATATAATTGGCGACAAAATTAGCGCAAGTTGAGTGAAAAAACAATTTTTTGAGACTTTTTCTTTTGTAGAATGGGGTTTTTGAGATCGTAGGCAAAAACAACAAATAAATACAAGACATGTTTAAAGTTATGCATTTACCTAAGACATATAGTATCAGCGGCTATACACTTCGCACGAAGCATATAGCCACTGATGACATTCCTAACTCTTAACTCTTAATTCTTAACTCTTAACTATCTAACGCCTCCTTAATTGTATCTACGATATACTTCACATCCTCATCGGAGACGTAAGGGCCGGCGGGAAGGCACATACCCACCTTGAAGATGGCCTCCGAAATTCCATTGATGTATGCCACGCTTGTTTGCGAGGTCTGACAAATCGCGCCACTTGGCAAATTCTCAATTTTTAATTCTTCATTTTTAATTGTCCGTTGATATACGGGTTGCTTGTGCATGGGCTTCCAAACGGGACGCGCCTCAATGCCAGCCGCATCCATGAATACTCGCAACGCCTCCACATTATCATTAGGCTGGCAATCGGTGGTTGCAGAATCCGCCACGTGAATCACACCAGCAGCACCACCCACGGCACCTTGTACCACCGTCTTATAGGCATTCTCCTGCCCCTTGATCTTCAGGTCCGGGTCAAGAGTTATCGTACACAGCCAGTAATTGCTATCGTAAGCCCCCTCTAAATCTCCCCCTAAAGGGTGAGACTGCAAAGCCCCCTCTGTATCTCCCCCTAAAGGGTGAGACTGCAAAGCCCCCTCTGTATCTCCCCCTAAAGGGTGAGACTGCAAAGCCCCCTTCCCTTCAGGGGAGGGCTGGGGAGAGGCTTTGGGCTGTTTATGAACAGTTATTCCCTTGACGTCTTGCAATAATTGTTCATATAAAGCCTGGACGTGCTTATGATGAGCGATATGCTCGTCAACAATCGTCATCTGCCCGCGGCCAATACCTGCGCAGATATTTGACATGCGGTAGTTAAAGCCAATCTTCTCATGCTGGTAGTAAGGATAGCTTTCCCTGTACTGCGTGGCATACATCATGATTTCTCGCCACTGTTCATCAGCCCCCTCTAAAGCCCCCTCTAAATCTCCCCCTAAAGGGTGAGACTTAAAATTCTCCTCGCCTTCAGGAGAGGGGTTAGGAGTGAGGCGTGAAGGGTGAGACTTCTTACTTGGCAGAGCGTTACAGAAGTTCAATATCTTTTGTAGTACGCCATCAATATCACCCAGTACCTCTTCGTTGCTAAATCTTATTTCAATATAACCGAGTCTCGATAAAGCTTCGGTACGTTCAACATCTGACTTCATCTGAGGAGGATAATGGTGGTAGCCCCCGTCTATTTCAAGGGTCAGGGCTTTGTCTGCACAAAAGAAGTCCACGATGAAATCATCAATGATATGCTGCCGACGGAATTTTTCACCAATGCCTTTTCCTTTCAAGGCTTCCCACAGTATAGACTCTGCTTCAGTAGGCTTATTCCTATTCTCCTCAGCAAATTCCTTCAGCAGTCCATACCACATCTTATCCGCCGTATGAATTCCCAAGTCCTTCCCTTTAGGGGAGGATTTAGGAGAGGCTTCACCATTGCAGATGAGCGCCCCGCCGCCCGAGGTGGTAATCATTTTGTTGCCGTTGAACGACAGCACGCCATATTTGCCGAACGTGCCCAATATCTGTCCGTTAAAACGCGAGCCAAAGCCCTCGGCAGCATCCTCGATGACAGGGATATCGTATTTATTGGCAATAGCCATGATTTCATCAATGCGATACGGCATACCATAGAGCGCCACAGGAACAATCGCTTTCGGCTTTCTGCCTGTCTTGGCAATACGGTCTTTAATGGCCACCTCCAGCAGTTCCGGATCCATGTTCCAGGTCTCTTTCTCCGAATCCACAAACACGGGCGTTGCCCCAAGGTACGTAATCGGATGCGACGAAGCGCAGAACGTGAACGACTGCACGATCACCTCATCCCCCGCCTTTACGCCACAGGCAATGAGAGCCAAATGCACAGCAGCAGTACCAGAACTCAGCGCCACCACCCGCTTATTCAGGCTCCCCTCTCTTTCAGGAGAGGGGTTGGGGGTGAGGCTTACGAACTCCTCAAGGTCTTTCTCAAACCCATTCACATTCGGTCCCAACGGCACAACCCAGTTAGTGTCGAAGGCCTCCTTAATGTATTTTTGCTCCAATCCACTTTCGGACATGTGCGCTAAGCACAAGTATATTCGTTTTCTTTCTGCCATATTATTTGTCTTTTATGCACGATAAAGCGGGAAGAAACTTGATGTTTCATCAAAGTTCTGATCTGTTTCCTTCCGAATCTTCACAAGTTCATCATACTTCGCTTGTTCAAAGATTTGTTTCCCTATTGAGAATTGATAATCTGAATTCTTATTAAATGCTGCCTTGAACTTAAAAAGGTTATCCTCACCAGAGCCCACACCACCACCAAGATGAAATGTCTTAAATCCGTATTCAAAACCCCACAGAGCTGCTTTGTAAAGCAACAGATTTGTTGGAGCCAAGTTGCGATATTCAATCAATGAACCTGAAAGATGATAATGCATCTGTTTGTTACCATAGAGAATAATACTCATAGCAACTATCTGGCCATCTTTCACCGCATAAAACAACTCATAATTATCGTTCAAGTCCTGATGGATGGACTTGTAAAACGCTTCTCCAAAATAGTAATACTTCTCTGCGTTGTCCTTGTCCATTGTAGCGTTGTATATTCGACGAAAATCCTTAAACAAATCCAAGCCTTTTTCATGCTTTATCTCAATACCATTTTTCTCTGCTTTTCGAATCATATTACGATTCTTACTAATGATATTATCCCATATTATCTCAGGAGATGTCAAGTCTAAAGCAATTGTTTTTCCTAATTCTATCACATTCGACACGGCTTTCATCGGGACAGCATTTTTCAATACAGGATGATAGCGCACAAAATTATCCACGATGTTCTCCTCGTGCATCTTTGTTATATATGCATTCCAAAATACTTTAATATTCTCGTCCGTTGCCTTACCCTCAAACAACACACCTCCATAGCCATACGGTGTAATAGAATCAAATACACCGGCCAATGCTGTCTGACGACGCATAAACACATAGATAGCACGCAACCCGTTGTCCTCAAAATACAACAGAAAAGGATCTCCATCACCATGGAGATGAAATGCCTTTACATACCCACTAAGATAATAAACATCCCATTCGGTAAAGCTCTTGACACATGTGTCCCACAGCTCTGCTTCTGATAACTTATATAGTTTTATCATTTTCTTAAATATTACGACACTTCATGTCCTGGACAAACTATCTTCTCGGTTGTCATAGTTTCAATCCGTATATATGACTGAGCTGCTAACACTTTGTCTCCTTTGGGAAGATTCGTCACCACAGCTACGCCGGGGATATAAGCATCCCCGGTAAACAAATAGTTTTCTATGTCAAAAGTTAGGCACGAAGGATTATGTCCAGGCGTTTCATAGACAACAGCTTCCACCCCATCAAATATGGAAATGACAGCCCCTTCCCCACATATCAAGACCTTTTCAGAAGAAACGATTATCGAATCTTCATGATATCGGGACATATTAATCCTATCATTTGCCAAGGCCTCCTTCCCGAACGCATTTGTGTAAATAATAGCATCCGGAAATAGAGACATCAACTGAGGCAAGCCATAGATATGATCATAGTGAGCATGAGAAAGCAACACCCCTTTGATAGAACGGTGCCCTATCATCTCCAGCACCTTATCCACGTCGCCACAATCAACGAGCCATACACCTTCAGCATCATCCGTCGAAAGGATGTATGTCCTTGAAGTGAAAATCCTATTTACAACAAATTCAACCTTCACCGCTATCGCTATCGCAATCGCAATCGTTCTATTTCGCTATCACCATCGCTATCGCTAACCACTAACCGCTAGTCCTACTACCACTTTTTTCCAAACAAACGGTTTTTAGCTCTCTTTACAAAAGTCTTAAAGTATCTTGGCAAAAACTTGAATGCATATATTACCATGCTATGATTAACGGTTTCGTCAATAGAAAAATCACATCTCAACCGATTGGCGTCCTTTATCATTCTTATCCCTTTAATGAAGTAAGCATCATTAATCATGTTTTTTTCATGTACAACTTCACACCACATAGGCTGTTCTTTGATATTCTCTATCCTTACCCCTTCAATGGTGTGAATATAAGAATGACTGCCATATCCGAAAATACCCTTAACATCATCCTGGCCTTCCACAACACTCACGAAATGATTTCTAGGATAATGTATTCTCAACATGTACTTATGTTCTACATAAAACTGATAGCCGTCATTATAATTGATAAAAGTACCATTTTCCACTAGGGAAGCCCTGTTTTGCAAATCTTCCACAAATCTAACATTCAGCGCATCATCATTGTCAAGATATGTTGTAAGCACACGTTTTGCTCTCATCCGCGTCAAAATCTGTTCTCTGAAAATCCGTGCAAAATAGCGCCCATTCTCAGGCTCTACAAAAACAGGTATCAGTTGCGGGCAGATTTGTTTATAGTCATCTATCTTACTCTTGAATCTTTCTGGGGTTAAGCTATCAAACAGTACAATCCACTCGAAGTCCTGACAAGTCTGCCCTTTCACAGATGGCAAACAATATCGTTCAAAGAGGGAGAATCTGTGCTCCAGCCATTTTATGGTCCTTACTGGGTCCCCATTCTTGTCTTTCTTCCATAACAGAATATTGAAGCGGGTCAGGAGGAAATGCTGTAAATCTTTCTGATTGTTCATCTCGTCTTTACATATCTTATCATATTCAAATCATCTCTCCGCCGTACTCCATCTTTCTGCCCAATAGAGTGACAATCATCTGCAGATCTTTCCGAAACGAGATAACACGCATCGTGCCATCAGCATTCAGTTCCATTGTTCGAAACTTATATATGGTGAACAATCGTCCATATCGTTTCAAAAGTTGCTATCGCCATCGCCATCGCTATCGTTTATCACCATCACCATCGCCATCGCTATCGTTTTTCACCCTTCAAACGACGACAGGACTTTGGGTATTAACACCTTCCAGACGCTCATCTCGAACACCTCGTTAAATTTCCATTTATCCTTCAATATCTTTCTGGCTAAATCAATTTTTATCTTGATTGGCAATCTGTGCTTTTTTACCAAGTTTTCCTCACTTGCGTTGAGGACATCATTCATCACCTTATCCGACAATTCCGCAGGTATTCGTTGAGCCGATTCCACTAAGACTTCGGGGAGACTTTCAACGGGAACCTCAAAATAGCGGATAACGATGGCCGTCAACACATCTATTAGCTTCCCGAACGAAGAACTTCTTTTTATCTGTAAGAACTCCTCCATATCCACGTCCTGAAAACCACAGCGAAGAAGGAGCGCCCAGTCACATAGATGCCGGAGCGTCAGTCCTTCAAACATGAAATGAGATTCATTATGCCAGCTCACAAAAAGGGTGGAGAAACGATTGGAAGGATACACCAGACCACATCTGCCGTCCATCTCATCACCGGCTATCTCCACCAGCTTTTTCTCCAGCATGACATGATCCTTACGCCCTTTGGTATCGCTAAGCATACAATGATTCTCTATCGTTACGCCATTATAGACAAAGCTGACATGCCGGTGATAAGCTTCTACCCTTCTCGCTCCGATAGATTCCAAGAGGCTGTTACCCTCTTCAAAATCCTTTCCCAAGTAGATATCTAAATCCGAACTAACACGATGAAGAGGATTGGGGTAATAACGTGACAACGATTGACCTTTCAGCAGATAGACACAGATGTTTGAACGCTCCATGTGCTGCACCACTTCATCCAGTACTCTCTTTTTCTCTAGAAAGTCGTTCTCCACCTTATTTACCACGCCCATCCATTGCAACAACAATGGCCTTTCTGGACGCAGTTCCTTGGGAAGTCGTTCCAGGGCATCAAAACAAATAGCAGCCACGCCGTGAGAGCAAGCCAAGGAGAACACCTTTGGCCACTCCACATCCTTTAGCTTTGTTTGATCCAGTTCAACATCAAACAAAGCTGCAGACACCAAATGAAGAACCGCTACTTGAGACGCATCCATTTTTTTAGACTTCGGATAGTATGAAAGAAAATATATGTAGCTGCTTTCGCAACGCTCAATCCCTCCCTTCGGTATATGGCCCACCAACGGGAAACCGCTTTCGCTTTTTTCGCTGATACAGAGTCATGGCGTTTCCGATAGCTGAAGCCAATCTTGCCCGAATTCATCGCACATCCACCACTTCGTAAGAGAGAAAGCCACAACGCGTAGTCCTCGTAATGAATCACGGGAAATGCGAAAGCACCCGTGCATTTCGTATCAACAACGGCAGACGAACAAGCGATATAGTTTAACTTTAGCAACATATCGTACGTGACGCGCGATGGAACCTGAATAGTAGTAATTTTCTCCCCGTTTTTCGATATCACCTGATAATTAGAAAAAACGATGGGTGTATTCCCATCGAACAAGGCTATTTGCGAATCCAGTTTGTCCGGTTCCCAAATATCATCCGCATCCAAAAACGCTATATATCTTCCCTTGGCGACTTCGATTCCTTTGTTTCGTGGAATGGAAGGATATCCTCCTGAGTGGACGTCAGATTTTATCAGTTGAATTCTTGAATCCCTTTCAGCAAAAGCTAATACTACTTCAGTTGTGTTATCCGTTGAGCGATCATCAACAACTATCAGTTCCCAATCCTGATGAGTCTGTCTCAAAACAGATTGAACGGCATCGCTAATGAAAAGAGAAGCATTGTAAGCCGGTAGTATAACTGAAACGGAAGATGACATATATACGTTAGAGTTTATCAGCTAAAACGCCATCAATGCTTCAAAAAAAGAAACACGTTTATCCGATTGATAGATAGTTCTGACATATGCTCATACAATTCTATTTTAGACGAATCATTCAAACAAATATCATGAACCATGCCTGTTGCCTACAAGAAGCAATTATTTCCCATACTGATATGGACGATTCCTACTACTCAGTGGTTCAGTCAAGGTATTCCTTTCGCTAAGAGCTTTTGTAAGTATCTCCTCTGTGTAATCTCCAAAGGCCGGTCCATGAGCCACTTGACTTAAATCTGCCGACCGGTTCCATTCAATCATTATCGGCTTGCCATCGGCATCTACCGAAACATCCCATCCTATCAGTCTGAAATAAGGAAGTCGAAGATGCAGGTCCTTAACGAAATCGAGTACCTGTGGGAATGACGGAATTAAATAATTATCCAATTCCACTCCTGAATCGGTTCGCGGCATATTGGGTTCTGTCGGCCCGCCAAACGCCACACCCTTAATCCGGCCCGTCTGCAAGTCAATATCGGCCTTTATTCCACCGGCTGTTTCATTATCAACAACCTTCCCTTTACGGCCAATACGAAGAACTGCATATAAGATTACCACCTCATTTTCTCTCCTATAAGAAAGGACCCTTATTGTATTGACAGATGTCGGGTTAAGCTTAGCCAAATCTGGATGTTGCTCCAATCTGCTTTGGATAATGAAACTCTTCTTATAGCGAGAAAACAAATCATCTACCGACATATTCTTTTCTGGGATAAAGCCGTCTTCCGAACGAAACAATTGCACGCCTATACCATAAGAGCTCATTGCTGTTGGTTTAATGATTGCTTCTTTCAGATTTGAACATCTCTCAATAGCTTCCTCTTTTGTTATAGCGTGTTTATCATCATAATAAAAACCATTTACATTTTTGACAAAGGTTTTTGGGCGGTTGACATCTGGGAACAAGGTGTCATAAAAACCTTTATCCACATAGGCCAAACTATATTGAAAATCATTTAATCTGAAAACAATACTCGTTCGATATACACTTGCAGGAATGTATTTCACCGAAAACAAATCATTCCTTGAATACAAGTATTGATGCCAATACGTAGGGACGTCTCTTTTAAGATATTTCTTGAAATACGCTTTAATATCTGCCTGTTGACCTTTTGTAAGAGGTTTCATCGGACATAGCTTCATCGACTTCTTTATCTGTTGTTCGAAAGATCTTTCGATGTACGTAGTAGTTATCTTACCTTGAGAAGCCTCCCACAACTTAATGAGTTTTGGATTCATGATGTTCTTTCGTAGGTTCTACTATTTGTATATGTTACTTGAAGTTCGACGGAGAACCTACTTTACTCGTCTTGCTTCAATTTGGGAAAACTGTTAGCTTAATGACCGGACGACCAGATTTCTTCTTTGATCATTTTTCATTAAAAAGGCCAACTCATTGTCTTCTGCTTTAGTATTCTTCCTTATTCTTTTAAGCCAATGTGTTAACATTGTTTTTTCAAAAAGCCTCATCACACTCTTTCTCTGTCTTTTGCAGAGCTTTTTAATATAGCTATCGTACTCTTTTTTGTCAGTAATATAAAGGCATAACTGCTCATTATCCCTCTTCCGGTCCTCATTGTGGTCAATCTCAATGCCTATATTGTCCACATTTTTCGTATTCACCACTTGCCAAGAGAGATTGCCTTCGGTAATCGTCATCACCACACAGAGTCCTTCATACCAATGAGGTTTTTGAGCGCGGAAATCATAGTTTTCCTTACTGTTGAACAGAAAATTGCCAAGGCTATAGAAGATAGGCTTGCCTTTATATTCCTCCCAGCCCTGCGGACAATGAGGATGTGCAGCAATTACGCCATCGGCTCCATAGTCGATAAAATCGCGATAGCGGGCGATGGTTTCCGGAGTAGGCACATCAATGTATTCGATCCCATCATGCGGCAATACAAAAAGATAATCCACCTGTTTCTTGGCCTTCATGATGTCGTGGTTCACACGCATGTCATTGATGTAAGCACAACCGAAGCCTTCATGATTTGTTACGTCATCAAAAACTCCTCTATAGGCCGCAAAGGACAGTCCAAGAAAACCTATTTTTGTGCCATGTACTTCCATTACCTTCACCTTGTAGGCTTCATCGTATGTGCCTGCGCCAAAGGCAGCATCTACTAAAGCAGCCCTTGTCTTCAAGAAACCATCATCGCCCCAGTCAAAAGCATGGTTGTTGGCCTGTGAAAACAGGTTAAAGCCTAAACCTCGAAGGAACTCGGGGGCATCGTCGTTCTGATAAAATCTCTCCCGTTTTTGGGGGGGCAATTTCACATCAGGCTTCAAGGGAACTTCAAAGTTCAACACTTTCAAATCGCAGGATTGTATCAGATCCTTCAATTCGTCTGTTACGGTAATATTTGAAGTAGAAGGCTTGGAACAAAAGTCGCCAGCAATAAAGATACGTATTATGCTTTCCATCTTTCTTTCTAAGAGTGTTTATTTTCTTTTAACTCGCTTCATTATATTAGGAATAATGCTTCTGAAAAAAAGAAATGCTTCTGGCTTAAAAATGACAGACCATCCTATATAGAGAGCTAAATAGATTATCAGTTTAACCGCTCCGTCTGCATACATGCTCAAGTGCAGCCAGTATCCTATCAGATAACAAATGGCAGCTATCACAACGGAGGCAATCAAGACAGGTAACAAATCGCCTACCTGCCTATACCATTTATAACCGACATACTTTGACACCATTCCTATATTCACAAAGTAAGCAAACCAATAATTTATTACCACGCCAACAAGCAAACCTTTCATGCCGAAGAACACCAGTCCCAAAACCACTGCGCCTAATCCAACAATACGTTTGAGAACTGTCCATCCAAATAGTATTTTACTCTTCCCAATAGCTGAAATTGCCTGTATATTAACCCCATGCAAACATCCCGCAAGTCCAGCGATGCACAATACCTGAAAATAAGGAACACTCTGGAGCCATCTTTCTGAATAAAGAATGATAAACAAAGGTTTGGCCAATAAAATAAGAATAAAGAAAAGAGGAAATGCAAAATAGGACAAGGTCATGGTTATACGCTTAATCGTATTTCCCAAAGCTCTCAAGTCGTGTTGCATCTCCGCATACAAGGGGAATGTCACCTGAGTCATAACAGACATTATGCTCTGCGAAGCCATGGCCTCTGTTTTTTGCGCCTTGGAATAATAGCCCATGGTAGAGGCATTATAGTATCTTCCAATCAAAAGCCCTTGGATTTGACTACTGAACTGATTAATCAGATTGGTTAGGAACATATAAAAACCAAAACTGAAAAGCTCTTTGAACGAAGCCCAAGAAAAAACCAACTTGGGTCTCCATTTTACAATAAACCAGAAAGCAAAAGCAGGAATCGCCGCAACGAGAATATACTGTGTTACCAAGGCCCAAACGCCAAATCCCTTATGTGCCATCACAATGGTCACGCCTAATGCAATAGTAGCGGATACCAACGTAATAATTGACAAGACCTTAAAGTTCATTCTCTTCTGCAACTGGTTGCGCTGGACGATGTTGAATGCATAAATAAACAAAATGACACCCTGAACGCGGAGAACTTTGCTCAACAATGGAATCTTGTAAAAACGGGCAATGGCTGGAGCACAAGCATAAAGAACCGCATAAAGAACGACAGCCATGAACAGGTTCCAAAAGAATATGGTGGAATAGTCATCCTGCGAGGGCCGTTTCTTTTGAATCAAAGCCGCTCCGAAACCGCCGTCAATAAAGGCTTCGGCCAACACCATAAAGATAGTCAGCATGCCGATGCAGCCATAATCATACGGTGTAAGCAAGCGGGCCAATATAATACCCGAGATAAACTGGATACCCATCGTCGAGTATTTCTGGAACGCAGTCCACATCATACCCGATACAGCTTTCTGCTTTAGACTATCAGCCATTCCGCTATTGTTGTTTTGCAAAATCCTCTAAATAGGCGAATCTCTCTGTCAAACGACCGTACTCGACGATGGTGGCCCTTCCTATCACCTCAGAAGTCGCACCTTCGCCACGCAAAAGAGGTTTGAACACATACTCCGTTAGCATATCGCCGAAATACTTGCTTGCATCTATTGCCAGAGCATTCGGGCAAGTATCCACCGCCATGACGGTGATATTTTTCGGCGATGAGAAAGGTGCCTCTTCACGGTAAGTCACAGGATTGAAATCGTAATAAGGCTCCGCATGGGTAGCGGGTCTTACCGTCGATTTAACACTGCCACAGATATCACACGTAATGTCGCCTATCATCTTGATGGGCAGGTGATACTTTATGAAATCTTCCTGTTCAAGATAGACCGGTGCATGAGGATCCCAGAAATGACAGGGAATAAAGATGTCGGTATGTTTGGCGAACTTGATAAAATCACTCTCGTAGGCTTCAGGATGGCAACGGAAGTCTTGACGATCAAACGCCTTCCCGTCTTTTCTTTTAACCAGTTCATTGATATAAGCACGATAATAGGAGATCTTTTCCACAGGCTCATCGCTCAAGAACTGCTCCAAGGTCAGCTCTTGGGCACCACATTCATGCATGGTGTAAATAGCTCCCTGCGCAACCCTTCCTTTTCCAGTAATCAATACCTTCACTTTAGGAAGTTGCGTTGTTGAAAGGATCGTTCGCATCTCAGCAAGCGTAAACGTGCGTCCAGGCTTTGGCAAGGAATCCTGCCCCATCCTCAGCATATAGCCGCGCAAGGTATAATAGACACCGACGACGCCAGCCCACCAGCCAAACGCACAGACACGCTCGCCTGTCTCGTCAACGAGATATTCGTAGTCTGAGAATGTCAAGTTCTTAGCGAGCATCGCCTGCAAAAGCGGTCGGTTGTATTCCTGCATTTTGGCTATGTGTGCAAAGAAGAAATAATGTTTGTTAGGTATTAATGAGTCTATTTGAGCCTCTTTAATACCAAACATCACATCACAGTCGGACAAGTCATCAACGACCTTTACTCCAGCTCTTCTATACTCATCGTCCGAAAAGGCCCTGATCTCGCTGCTCTGCACTACGATCTCCGACTCGGGAAACTCCACATTGAGACTTGCCACTTGTGTTGGAGACAATGCGACCCTGTTATCTTCGGGAATCTTTGTTTCTCTTATTAATCCTATTCTCATGATCCTATATTAATCTATATCACAAAACAATTCTAGAACAATCTATAGGGAAGGGATTCTTTGCGAGCTTTTTCTATTAGGTCTTGCCTTCCTTTTTCAGCCCATTGAGCCTCACTATATAAAAAACTATTCTACTGAATAAAAGATTTATAAAGCTCTGTTACAATTTGTTTCCAGAGTACTTGCCCAGAGTTACAACCATTGCAAATAACGATGAAGCCATATTTTTCTTTAGGGTTAAAAAACATTGCACTATGAATACCAAAAGCATCTCCATCATGACCAATTAAATCAACTCCTCTTATTAAATTAGAATGCCAGAATCCCAACCCATATACATTTGAAACAGTTTTCCAGAGCAGTTCTTCCGACTCTCTAGTAAGAATTCTCGCCCCCCTATACTTTCCGTAATTCATGTGCACCCGCATATACTTCGCCAAATCACGAGCGGATAACTTCATTCCTTCGCATGGTGAAAAAATAGCCGTGGATTCCCCTAATACATAATCATTCACCTCCTTTTCGAATGATTTATACATCGAAGGAGACTTTACATACTTTTTCTTTTGTTTGTCATAACTATATGCCCAAACAAATCGTTTACTGTCTATCTTTGACACATTAAAACTACCTTTAATTCGCAATGGTTTGAGGATGTTTTTCTCGATATATGTATCAAACCTTGTTTGGGTGACGTTTTCTATTATCGCACCAAGCAGGTTATATCCATAATTACTATATTTATACTTCGTGCCAGGCTTGTATTCCTCAAAGAAAGGTATTTTGTCTTTCACATCCTTCTGTATAAACATATCCAACCTAAACCTGTATTTTCCGAATTGATTATCAATAATACTGGAGCGGTGACAAAGGAGCATTCTAACAGTAATGGGTACGTCTGGATAACGAGGATTTCGAACCTCAAAACTTAGGTATTTGTTGATGTCATCATCAAGATTTATCTGTCCTTTTTCTACTAGCTGCATGATGGCCGTAGCTACAAAGGTTTTGGAAATTGAGGCGATACGAAAGACATCTTTTCTCTTTATTGGAACCCTCTTCGTGGTGTCATTATAATCTGGATTATAGCCGAATGATTCTTGGTAGCATATCCTATTACCTTTAACGGCAATTACCGAAACCCCTATAGCCTCTGACTCCTTCATGAGTTCGTTAATCCTATTATTCAAGCTTTCATGTCTAGCATGAGCTTGACAGGAGAAACTGAACAATGCAATAAGTGCTATTAGAAGGGTTCTCATGCTTTTTCGTTATTCTTTGGCTTTCCGTCTTTCACGAAGAATCTTCGAGAAACGTTTAAGGACACTGGCCATCTCGTAATCGCCCTTTGCTTTATGTTCAAAGTATTCTTCCCTCAAGATGGAACTGATGGAGACATCATAATATCTACCATTCTTAAAGGCAGCCTGCCTCATAACTCCTTCAGTTGTTGCGAACATCACAGAACGCATTAATATTGTAGAAGGATGTTCATCAATGGCATGACCATAAATCCGATTTAGATTCAACCGTTCAAAAACATATTCATACACGAACAAATATGTTTCAATCCATGCTAATCCGTCTTGATAGTTCTTATCACCGATTACTATTCCACTAAAATTGGCAGAACTATTGATATAATGAATATCCGTCAAACATGCATATCCGATCATTTTTCCTGAATCTTTTGCACAAATTGCCCAAAACACGCTGTAATCCTGATGGCGCATACGAGCCTTCACCCAGTCCAAGACCTCATCTCTGCACATGAACCGGTTTAAGCCTGTACTCAGCTTCATGAACTCATGATTATTCATACATTTGTAGATAAACTCTGCATCTTCTTCTTCAAATGCACGAAAGAAAACTGTTTTTTCCATTATTCAAAACTCTATTTTTTTTCTAATTCCCTTTTCAACTATAAAACTATTCACAACGACTCCCTCACGAAGAACTCTCACTTTATTTCCCGAAACAACAGTATTGAGCAATATATCCTTGCAACAACTATTTATTTCATATTCAAAAGTATAATTACAGTCTTATATAATCACTTCAATTCTACGCCACAATACTCTTTAATCAAAGCATATATTTTCTTTTTAGCACCAGCCTTATAACGGGTTTGCATCATATCCATATCTGGAGCGTAATTTGCTTCTACAAATTCCACATCTCCATCATTATTGATAGCCACATCCCATCCAGTAATAGGATTGTCTGTCATCTTAGCCGCATCACAACACGCCTTAACAACAAGGTCCCATTTGGGTATCTTAAAGCCCTTAAATACAATACCACTATCAGGATGGCTGATAAACCTCTCTCCCTTAGTGTTCGCTCCATCTGTCTCAATAATACCGTTCTCTACGTTGATTTGAACAGATACTCCTCCAGCATGCGAGTTATCTACGACACTATTGCCAACTCCAGTACGGAACACCCCGCTAAACACACAAGCTTTTTCCTTATTAGCGATGGTCACCACTCTAATTGTATTCAAGCTCTGAGGATGTAATGCTTTCAATTCTTCGCACGACTCAATACATTGTTCAACCATCATTCGGTCTTTAACACAAGAATCATACATTTTCCTGTCATCTGTATGGTCGCCATTCTTATAGACCTTAAATATTCCTCGTCCAAATGCCCCATCACAGGGTTTAATAATACAGTCATAATTTGTTACAAGCTGAGCAAACTCCTCATAAGATGCTTCTGGAGCATAAATCCAATTCCTGTGAATATATTTTGAATATTCTGTAAGGAAACGATACTTATTCCGGAATAGACCTTTCGATCTTCCTGGAGAATATCTTCTATAGAAATAACTCATCTTCGCTCTTGAAACGAACTCCTCTCTCTCTTCTTCTGTTTTTTTATAAAACTCATACTGATATGCATATTCATTATAAGTTACCCAATGCTTATTTAATGCGTTTTTGAAATCATTAAAGTTGCCTATTGCTGTATCTTTTGAAAACTCTCTTTTCGCAGAACTCAAGGCTTTCCTTTTTGAAAACCATACCATGTAATCTGCATACAATTGGGGAATCCTCAACCATTGTACTATTTGATTTCCAAGAGGTGAGTACGCTGTATTTGCTACAATGAATTTAAATTTACTATTCATAACTTTATTTTTTCAAATACTTCTTGATTCCTTCAACGAGCAGTATATCCTCCGTCTATAACAAAGTTTTGCCCAGTCACCCAACGGGATGCATCGCTTAGCAGATAGATACAAGCATTGCTGATGTCTGTGGTTTTTCCCAGTCCAAGAGGAAACCCATCAACTCTTTGCATCTTTTTATTTTCATCTAGAGTATCAAGGTATGCCTGCATGAGCGGAGTAAGAATTGTTCCAGGAGACACACAATTGATGCATATACCTCTCTGAGCCAATTCCAAAGCAATGGAACGAACTGCACTAATCAACGCTCCTTTTGATGCTGAATAAGCCGCTAACCCGGAACGGCCAATGACTCCGGTTATTGAAGCAATCAATACTATGTGGCCACCAGCATTCATATACTTAATGTTAGACAAATACTTAAGCATTTCAAAAGCACTCAAGGTGTTGACTTTGATTACCTCTTCGTAATCCTTCATCGACAACAGTTTGAGTGGAGCAGTCTTCTGAATACCAGCAGAATGGATAAACCCATCCAACTTTCCGTGCTCAGAAACAATCTGCTCCAACAACGGCTTTGCTCCTTTGTCAACTATCTCAGCCATGTCGGCCAAATAATAGGCATGAATTTCTCCCACGCATTGAGATAGAACACTTTTAAGACGTTCTTCATTGCGAGCAATCAGAATTACTTTTGCTCCCATCTTCGAACAATCAATGGCGCATTGTGCGCCAATGCCACTCGAAGCTCCTGTAATCAAGATTGACTTTCCTTCAAGGCTAAATGGATTCATTACCTAACCAGTTCTCCATTTTCAACTTCAACAATATCGCTAATCTTGCAATCGACAAAAGGAACGATGGCCGTAGCCCAGGCCATACCAACACCAAAAGCTGTCATGAGAATTCTCTTTTCACCTCCCATTTTATCTTTCAACTCACTAACAATAGTTAAAGGCACAGACACCGAAGAGGTGTTGCCATACTTACCAATAGTCTCAGGTATTTTGCAGGTATCTAACTTCATTTTCTTTGCGATGAAAGAATTGATGTAATTGTTAGCCTGATGAAACACGATGTAATCCATCTGATCAGCAGTCATATCAGCAGCTTTCAAAGTACGTTTGATGTCCTTGGGTACTTCAATGAGTACGAACTGAAAAACGTCACCGCCACGCATAAATGCATGTTCGTCAGAGCGAATATTACCATACTCATCAACAACTTTTTCCTTCAAAGTCTCAGGTGAAGACATGTGACGATAACCGCCTGCAGGAATCATGATGAGTTCTGAACGTGAGCCGTCGGAATTCAGAGAGAAATAGCTTTCACCGAACTTTTCATCGCGTTCCACAAGAGCTGCAATACCAGCATCACCAAAGATAAAAGCCTCACGCCTATCCTTTTTAGAGTACACCTTGCTACGAGTTTCACCATCTAAAATTAGAGCCTTCCTAAAAGCATAGTTCTGCATCATGCCGTACACAATGGAAAGGGCATAGCAGAAACCAGAACACCCTAAAGAAATGTCAAATGCCATACATGACATGGGAATACCCAGCCTGTTCTGAAGGATGATGGACGTAGCAGGCATCCTATAGTCGGGAGTCTGGCTTAGGAATACCAATAAATCTATCTCATTGCGGTCGACGTTATTATCATTAAACATCTTTTCCGCAGCAGCATAGCAGAGATCTGACGAGCACGTTTTCTCATCTGCAAAACGACGTTGATACACACCAATCTTGTCAACTACTTCCTTGACATTCTCTTTTCCAAAAAAATCTGTCTGGTAGTTGTAGTTGTCAACAATATGTGACGGAATGGCACCACCCATTGCAGTGATGCCGATTCCTTTAAAAGAAAGAAGTGCCATTAAGCTGTTGCGAGTTTGTAAAGATCTTCGATGGTCTTACATCCGTTGATGGCAGTTTCTCCAATCTGTTTATCAAACTCATCATCATAGAATGCAATTATAATCATCACCGAGAGAGAACTCCATTCTTCCAAGCTTTTGAATTCAGTCTCGGGTTTCAGAGTTTCTACGTTTTCTACCTCAATCTGTTCTGCGAACTTTTCAATAAATTCTTTGATTTCCATAATTAAAATAATTAACGTAACATATTTTTAATAACCTCTTTTCTATCTAAAAAATATTTCTTATAATTTTTCTGCAAAACCTCCAATGGAATCCTTTCTTCTTCAGGATAATGCTTTTTTTCATATTCCACAATTTCTTCAGGAGTCATGCTAAATCCTACGACCTTTCCTGGGTTCCCCACCACAATCGCATAAGGTGGTACGTTTTTAATAACGACGGCACCAGCAGCAATTGTTGCACCATTTCCGATGTGCATTCCACAATTAACAATGGCAGAAATACCAATATAACAGCGCTTTCCAATAACAGTATCTGCTTTTGTTCTTCTTTTACCATCATGTGCCATGATGATAGCATCTGATATTTTGGTAAAATCTCCTATATAGATACCCTTTGGATTAACGGTGTGATCAATGTTTGCTTTTCGATTGATTCCAACGCCCTTTCCGATGTGCATACCATATAATCTTCGCAGTTTCCACAATGTGATTTTTCTTACTACTTTAAAAATCTCAAGCCTAATTTTAGGAACAATAGCCATTTTTAGATCTTTTTTTTATAATTCCCAATTCAACTTCATTTTACATTACCGCGCCAATACTTTATGTTGTTTCACGCTGTGAGCGTTGAATCTAACATCCAGTCGTTAGAGTTAAGCGTTATTCTCGCGATGACAAACATTATTTCCAGAGAAGTATCCCATTAGTAGACAAAGCAAATATAATTCACAGAAAATGAAAAACGGGCTCAACAATCATCGGGCGTGTCCTCAGCACCATTGTTGCCCAAGTAAGACCAAGCCCGAAGGCAGAGCAGACTAGGGTAAGAGGGCGGCTTTGCAACTCTTCACCCAGGTTGTAGGTCATCAGCATAGGCACAGATGCACCACCAAGGTTTCCAAACTCTTGCAAGTCGTAGGGAACTTTCTCCAAAGGCAATTTCAGCTTCTTGACGATACGATCGACAATCAACTTGTTTGCCTGGTGGATAAGAAAGTAATCGACATTGTCTGTATTTAGTTCGTATTGCTCCATCAGTTTCTTGATACTGACGGGTGGACGGGAGATGGCAAAAGCAAAGACATCCATGCCGTTGATGAGCGTGTCCTTAGGGGCACGAACAATGCCGTTACCGAAATCTTCCTCAATAAACGACTCAGGCGCGATAGGATGGCGGAAACCTCCATGAGGGGTCATCAACGCCTGATAGCCAGAACCCAGCGTGTTGAAATCAATAATAATATCATCTGCTGTAGGGTCATACTCCAACGCCATGGCGGTACCGCTATCGCCAAAGAGTGGCACACGACTTTTATCCTTCAGCGATCCCATGCGCAGGGCGGTATCACCCACCAACAACAGGGCTCGCTTGACCGTACCTGCACTCAGCAGGTTGCCTGCCACATTGATGGCATAGATGCTGCCGCAACAACCCATGGGCACGTCCAAGACGAAAGTCGTCGTTGGCAGTCCCAACCGATGCTGAAGGATTCCAGCCGTAGGAGGAGTCTTATAATCTCCCGTCACCGAAGCAAACACCAGCACATCGATGCTCTCCCTCTCCCACCCCAAGGCAGCCAACAGCCGCTCGGCAGCATCGAAGCAGAGGTCGGAGGTACATACATCATCAGGAGCGATGTAGCGGTTTTTGATGCCAACGGTGTTGTCGAAAACATCAGCTTCCTCCTGAGTGAAGATATCATAGTCAGCTGTCTTTACGGCATGGTCGGGGACAGTACCCGTCACGCCGCGCAGAGCGACATTCTTTATTTCCCAAAGAGCCATTAGTTTATGGGTTAGCGGTTATGGGTTAGCGGTTAGCGATTCCTATAAATGGTTAGCGGTTATGGGTTAGGGGTTAGGGGTTAGCGATTCCTATTAACGGGTAGCGGGGAGCGGTTAGCGGTTAGCGATTCTTATAAACGGTTAGTGGTTAGCGGTTAGCGAAAAATAAACGATAACCAATTCCTACGATAACCACTAACCCATAACCGCTAACCATTTATAACTCTATCTCATACTTTGCCAGGATGGCCTTGGCATTTTCGTAGGAGGTGAACTCGAGGATATCCTCGGGGTCAAGCATGATGTCAAAGGTATCCTCGACGTTGGTGGTCAGACTAAGCTGACGCACGCTGTCCCAGCCTTCCACATGTTTGTTGTCAAACTCTGCTCCCAATGCAGAAGCTTCTACGGAAAACACCTCAGTAAAGATGTTGTTTAATTTTTCAAGATTGTTCATTGTGATAAGGGTTAGCGGTTAGCGGTTAGCGGGGAGCGATTCCTATAAACGGTTAACGGTTAGGGGTTAGCGGGGAGCGATTCCTTGTTCCTCCGCTTTTTTCATAAAGGATGTTCGCAAGCCAGACAACTGCTTTCCAATTATACCTATTTTATCTATTTCTTTATCTAATTCTTCTTTATTTATATAGTTTAAGTCACATGCGATATCCAATTGGCACACAGTTTCCATCAAAGAACCATAGGCAATCTCAATAAAACGTACCTTCTCTTTAGGAGAAAGCCTCCCAGAACCTTCTGCAATATTTGACGGAACGGATGCTACAGCCCTGCGCAATTGATCACACAATGCATATTTTTCTTCATGAGGGAATTTCTCCAACAACTGATACACATCTACCACCAGTTGCTTTGCTTCTTTATATACCCTTAGATTCAAAAAAGAAAATCCCTCCATCTTTTATCCTCGATCTACGCTACTCGCTAACCGTTAACCGCTAACCACTAACCGCTAACCATTACTGCATCACCACTTTCCCTGCTTCGTTGCGGAGGATTTTTTCTACCACCTGAACTTCGATGTTCTTGTGGAACAGGTGGGTCTTTTCCTCAATGTAAGCGGGGAGTTGTTCGACGATGGATGGGTTGGTAACAAGGATGATGAGTTTCTCATCATTTCCCTTGCAATAACAGTCGGTGTCGAAGTCGGAGAGTATCATCTGCTCTACTTCGTCAAGACCGATACGGAGACCGAAGATTTTAAGAAAGCGTTTCAGACGCCCGACGATGAAATAACAGCCGTCAGCATCACGACGGGCAAGGTCGCCCGTGTGCATGACGCCGTGGTTCTCGTCGCCCTTGACAAGGTCGTCAGCCGAATAGGCATAGCCAAGCGTGACATTCTCGCCTCGATATACCATCTCGCCTGTGGCCTCTCCCTCAAAGGTTTCGTTGCCATCTTTATCAATGAAGGACAGCTGACCACCAGGCTCTGCCCTACCAATGCTGCACGTCTTCGTCAAGGCCAGCTCAGCAGGGAGATAGGCCATGCGGGCTGTACACTCCGACTGGCCATAAGTGGCAATGAACTGCTTTCCTTTGTCCTGTGCATACTGCGCCAAGGCTTGGAACATCTCAGGCGTCAGTTTGCCTCCACCTTGGGTGATAATACGGAGGTTGGGAAGGTCCATGCGCGTGAAGCGCATCTTCATCAGCAGCTCAAAGCTATAGGGAACGCCCGTAAAGCTAGTGGCCTCTTTGAGCATGGACCAAAAGCCTTTGTCCAACAGCGAACGGCCTGATAACAGCAATGTAGCCCCAGCCTTCAAGTGGGAGGCGATGACGGAAAGACCCATCGTATAGTGCATGGGCAGAATGGCCATGGCACGTTCGTCGGGAGTCAGTTGGAAAAGGTTCTTCACGTTCTCCGCATTCGCCTCGATGTTCCGATAGCTGTGGCGCACCAGTTTAGGACTGCCCGTAGAACCCGAGGTGGGAAGAAGCAACGATAAGTCTTCATAGAGCGCCGGTGCCGTCATGCCCGTCTTGACAAGCGCATAGTCCCATGCCTTGAAAACGGTCTCGTAGCCTAACGAATCCACCATCTCCTCTGGCACCCACATATACTCCGGGCAATACATGTCGCGGAGATTCTCATACAAGCCCTGTTCTGTCTTACTGCTGAGGATAAGGGGGACAATACGATTGGACAGTGCTGCGGTATAACCCAACAACGAGCCAATCCGGTTCTCTGCCAGAATGAATATCAACGTCCGTTTAGGCAACTGCGTTGAGAACTCATCAGCAAAGGCACAGATATCACCGTAGGTTATTGACTGTCCACTGTCATCAACAACCGCAACCTTATCCTTGGGTTTCTTGTCTAAGTCTAAGAACATATTTTTTGTTTAAGGGTTAGGGGTTAGGGGTTAGCGGTTAGCGATTCCTTTCAAGGGTTAGAGGTTAGGGGTTAACGCTTTTTTTCAGTCAAAAAGGCGTAATAGTTTTTCTCTTTTTCAAACTTTCCCATTCCTCGCTAATCGCTAACCACTAACCGCTAATCGATCACATTTCGCTGACCATTAACCGATAACCGATAACCGATTTTACCTTCGCTAACCGATAACCATTAACCGCTAACCGATATCAAATACTTGCGCAGCCATCCACACCAAGGATATGGCCGCTGATGTAGGAGGCACGGTCGGAGGCGAGGAAGGAGACGGCATTGGCGACATCCTGTGGGGTACCGAGACGACCAAGGGCAATACGACTGATACGCTGGTCAATCTTATCACCACTGGCTTCATAGAGCTCTTCAAAACGCTCGGTCTTGATGATACCTGGAGCCACGGCGTTTACACGAATCTGCTGCGGTGAGAGTTCTTTGGCTGCCGACTTGGTAATGGCAATGACTGCCCCCTTGGTGGAGGAGTAGGCCACCTGACCCGGAGAACCGACAACACCCGTAATAGAGGCGATGTTCACAATGCTTCCGCCACCCGTGCGGGCCATCAGACGCGATACAATCTGTATCATGTCGATGACGGCAAAGACGTTTACAGAGTACATCTTCTCCAACAAGGGCTTTGTGACCATGCCCAACTTCTGGTTGGCAATGATTGCGGCGTTATTCACAACTACATCAATGCGCCCTTCGGCTTTATAGATGGACATCAGCCCCGCCTTCAGAGCAGCAGAGTCCGTGACGTCGAAACAGATGGGAACGACTTTCGTGACATTGCGCTCGGCACAGTCAGACGCCCATGCGGGCATATCGCCCTCCTGCAGGTCGTTGATATAGACAATGGCACCATCCTGAGCAAACTGCTCAGCAATAACACGGCCTATACCACGGCCTGCACCCGTGATAAGGGTTACTTTGTTTTGTAAGAGTTTCATATTCTTGGTTAGGGTTAGCGGTTAGAGGTTAGTGGGAAGCGAGGAAAAAATGGTTAGCGGTTAAGGGTTAGCGGTTAGCGATAAACAATGGCGAAGTTACGACAACGAAATTACAACGGCTGATCAGCTACCGCTTTCGTTTCTAAGGTTTTTTCACTAACCGCTAACCGTTAATCGTTAATCGGTTTTAATAAAGCGTTTTGCCGCCATCAATGATTAGAGCATGTCCTGTCACCCACGATGATGCATCAGATAACAAATAGACAATTGCTAACGCAACATCTTTTGGTTCGCCATAACGCCTAAGAGGATAGGTTTGCATGTCTCGTTCCTTATCTTCATCGGAATAGGAGCGCCCAGCAAGATTTGTATTAACCATGCCAGGGTTGACACTATTGCAACGAACTTTTGGAGCCATTTCAAGTGCGACATTCTTCATAAATACCTGAAGGGCTCCTTTTGAAGAACCATACATGGCATTACCGGGAGCCGTAGTGAAAACGCCACCCACAGATACCGTGAAGACAATGGAGGCACCTTCATTAAACTTTTTTTTCTTGCAAAGACGCTGTGTCAGATAAATCGGTGCAAAAGTATTGATGGACATGATGCGCTCCAAGTCATCCTTATTAATAAACTTAACAGGAGTGGGCTTTGTCACACCCGCATTGCTG
Source organism: Bacteroidaceae bacterium (assembly GCA_016291905.1). Classification (GTDB taxonomy): domain Bacteria; phylum Bacteroidota; class Bacteroidia; order Bacteroidales; family Bacteroidaceae; genus UBA1189. The sequence continues at coordinate 32,469 of JAEEZS010000061.1, read as the reverse complement.
ACAAAACCATCCAACATGGGGAGCTGTGCGACTAAATCATCCAAGGCCTCTTGACTGGTCAAGTTGGCAGTCAGACAGACATGCCCATCTCCTTCCAGTATAGCCAATGTAGAATTTAGCCCGTCCTCATTGATATCCGTAAGAATGAGCGTAGCACCGAGCTTCGCACATTCTACTGCAGTGGCACGACCTATGCCACCCGCAGCGCCCGTGATAAGGATTTTCTTGCCCTCAAGTGTGAATGGATTATACGCCATTATGCCTCTTTCTTGGAACGAACAATATTAAACAAATCTTCAATAGTGACGGATGACCTCATCTCATTTCCCACAATGATGACACCATACTCTTCATCAATCATGGCAATGATGGAAAGGGCTATCAACGAAGAATATTCTTCCAACTCATGAAAAACTGTTTCAGGGGTAAATACACTGATGTCCGTATCATCGAACTGTTCTGCAAACTTCTCAATAAAATCTTTTAATTCCATAATTTAATTCCTTAATTTTCAACAATACTAGGAGTAACAAATAATTTTATATCGTTTTTATTTACGGTTCGAGCCTTGGCAACATGTAAGGGGTTATACTCTTTATAAAAGAAAACAGCCAAGAATGCTAAGAAGAAGATATAGGGTGAAAACAACATCCAAGACCGATGAATGATAACCAAGAAATAAGCAAAGCCTAAAGCTATTTTCACTTTTAGAGGAGTCCTTCTCAATATCCAAAAGTACAATAAAGTAGAAAGGACGAGTCCAACAATGCCTATATTGAGAATCATCCCTCTATAATCCGATAACATATCTCCCTCCAATATATTCAGCCGCCCCCCCCCAAAAAGATATTGCATAGTACTCAACTTCTCAAATGATGCGATAGATTCTTTACTAGCCCGTTCATCCAATGCGCCTGTTAAAGAAGACGTTTCGTTATACGCTTCAACAACTTGCTCTAAATTTCTACCATAAGCAAGATATTCTGCCTGCTCCTTTATATCTGAAGGGAGAAAGCTGTAAACCGCAACCAAGCCGACGGCAATTACGGGAAGAATCAATAAAACCTTCTTTATTTTTTTCCACACAAACAATTGATATATTTCTGTGAACAGCATCATAAGCACAAAGGTGGAAGAGAAAGTAAGCACACCGCAAATAACAATCCAAAAATTGATTTTTCTATTAGAGAAACGTTCAATAATGTAGACAAAACCTAAAAGGATGGCAAAATGTCCTGGTTCTTGCAACATCCCACAAGCTCGGCTGCTAACTCCCGCAATACGACTGCAATCGGCAATGAAAAACCCATAAAGATAATAAACAATTCCAATTCTTTCATGGAGAGCTTCACGAGGAGGTAACACAAGATGAGGAAGCCGTTCGCCAAAGCCCAAAAGAATGAGAACAGAGAGTATCGCAGAACCAATGGCAAAAAAGATGATTATCTTCCGAATGATACTATATGTTTTAAGAATCAACACCTTTGGCCAAAAGATGATACATAGCATGGGAACGAATTCCAAAAGACGTACAACAACAGATCCAAAACTAAATGACAATAATGCCGTAACCCAAAAGAAATATAAAATAACGAGTAGGCTTAAACTGCATAACGATTTTGTGAATCTCAGCCTCTTGGAGATAAGAATAGTGCCAAAAATGATTATAAAAGCCGGAAGAATACGTACCACGGGTGCCAATGCATTCCAAACAATATAGGAGTTGAGAACCACAAACAGCCAAATAGTGGCCATTGGTGGCAACCAGTTCTCTATGTTGATATATAGTGGTTTGGTAGGCATTTTGATAGTTGATAGGTGATAGGTGACAGGTGGCTATACTTTTTTATTGTTCCTGTATAGTGAGAAGAGAACGAAATAGAAAACTATATAAAAATTCAACGCTTCGCGGGCGGTTGTCACATGGGCAACCGAGGGGTTTCCTGCATATTGCCTTTGTCGTTCAACGAGTTAAGGCCTTCGCAGGGATTTCCTTCCATTTTAATTTGCAAAGTTACGGCGTTTTTTACGATTTCGCAAATATATAAACCTTTTTTAGGAATCGCTGGACTATTTGCTGAAGGTTTCGGAGTTGACGGATTCTTTCATCTCGCCAATGACCTTCAGAAGATACTGGCCATACTGGTTCTTGAGCATGGGCTGGGCGAGTTCACGCATACGGGCTTCGGTTATCCATCCCTTACGATAGGCGATGCCTTCGAGACAGGCAATCTTGAGGCCCTGGCGTTTTTCAATGACTTCAACAAAGGTGGAGGCTTCGGCCAAGGAGTCGTGGGTGCCGGTATCCAACCAAGCGAAGCCACGACCGAAGACTTGCACCTTCAGTTCGCCATCCTTCAAAAACTCCTGGTTGACGGTGGTGATTTCCAACTCGCCGCGGGCGCTGGGCTTGACATGCTTGGCAATATCGACGACCTTGTTGGGATAGAAGTAAAGACCAACAACAGCGTAGTTGCTTTTGGGATGCTGGGGCTTTTCTTCGATGCTCAGACAGTTGCCCTCCTTGTCGAACTCGGCGACGCCGTAGCGCTCGGGGTCGTTGACCCAATAGCCGAAGACGGTAGCCTTCTGGTTCTCTTCGGCATCGCGTACTGCATTACGCAACAGCGTTGTGAAACCGTTGCCATAGAAAATGTTGTCGCCCAATACGAGGCAGGCACAATCATCACCTATGAACTCCTCGCCTATGATAAAGGCTTGTGCGAGACCGTCGGGGCTGGGCTGCTCGGCATACTGGAAGTGTACGCCATAGTCGGAGCCATCACCCAAAAGGCGCTGGAAACCCGGAAGGTCTTGCGGTGTGGAGATAATAAGAATATCCCGAATCCCGGCCAACATCAGCACGGAAATCGGGTAATAGACCATCGGCTTATCGAAAATAGGAAGCAGCTGCTTGCTCACTCCCTTCGTAATGGGATATAAACGTGTGCCAGAACCTCCGGCAAGAACAATTCCTTTCATTTTGGTAGGTGATAGGTGAGAGAGATAACGCTTCGCGGTCGCTTGTCACAAACAAACGATACTACTTTTTAACGCTTAGTCTTTGTCACTCTGCGACTTATATTGTTATAGCGTTAAAAATTTTATTTAATAATTGCAAAGATACATAATCTATTTTCTCTAACAAACAAAAGCTCTTTTTTTCTTTAGAAAAAAGATTTCTTCACAGGGATATTGGAGGGGATTACTCGAACGTTCCAAAAGGCAAAAAGAGAAGAAACGACGGAAATGGGGTGAGAAAATGGTTAAAAGGGGAAAGAAATTTGGCTGGGAGAAAGAAAGGCTGTATCTTTGCCCGATTTATCAATCAGAGATTGAAGATTGAAGGCTGCGATTGAGCGAGAGCAGAATGGAACTAGCTCCGATTCTGCCGAGCGTGAGCAGGCTCGACCGAAGGTCAAGATTGAAGATTGAAGATTGACAGGTGAGAGGTGAGAGTTAAGTTGTATGCGTAGGATTATAACATATCTCTGTGTGGGTGTGCTGTTGGTGAGCGTGAATTGCGTTTCGCTGATGGCACAAAAGGCAGATACGTTGTTCGTCTATGTGGGCGAGGGTTGTTTCGATGCCTTCCCGCGCAACCTTGTGCTCAACGAAAAGACGGATGCCCAAAGCACGCTGACAATCACGCTGGCCGACAATTCGGAGATTGCCTATACAAAAGAGGAGTACGACTCTATCAGCCACATGGGTCCTGCCCTACCCCGACTGACATCGTTCAAATTCAACAACAAGTATAATGATGAAATGCCTTGGGACGTGGAAGTTGCCCTGCAGGTAGACAAACCGCTCCCCCAGCACATCGTCCTCGACGTCCCCTCCATCACCAAATACCTCACGCCGTCGTTCAAGACCGATACGGAGGGAGCCGTCGTGTATGTGGGGGATGAGGTGCAGGAATCGAAAGTGAGCCGCCATCGCTTTACCGATGACATTATCTACACGACCTCGCTGCCCGGATGCCGCTTAGCCCGACAGAAGATTGACAACACATGCTCAATGGGACACTACGGAAGGGATTACGTCGTCAGCGTTAACTTCCTGACCGAAAGTGTCTCCGAAGTTCCCCGCATTGAAATAGATGTGGACGGGAACAGGGACATCACCAGCCGAAGCACCTATCGCCATGCGAAGTTCCGCCTCTACGGCAACGGCATCTATGAGGATATGGAGGACAGTGTATGGATTAAGGGACGCGGCAACAGCAGTTGGAGCTACCCGAAGAAGCCCTATCGCCTGAAGTTCGACGAAAAGGTTTCGCCCTTCGGTCTGAAGAAAGGAAAGAGCTGGGTGTTGCTATCGAACTACCAAAGCAACTCCATGATGACCAACGCCATTGGCATGAAGGCCGCCCGTCTAGCGGGAACAGCCGGAGCCAACCACATCATCCCCGTTGACCTCTACCTGAATGGCGACTATCGCGGGAGCTACAACTTCACCGAGAAAGTCGGCATCGCCAACAACAGTATAGACATCGATGAGGAGAACGGCGGCGTACTACTTGAGCTCGACCAATACTACGACGAGACGTATAAGTTCTATTCCGACATTTACTATCTGCCCACGAACGTCAAAGACCCCGATCTCTCGGAGGAACCGTTCAAAGCCGATGCCGAAGAACGCTTGAAGGTTATCAAGAATGACTTCAACGCCTTCTGCATCGCGCTCAACAAGAAGATGGGATACGAATACAAGATGGATGTGGATGCTTTCGCCCGCTTCCTAATGGTGAACGACCTGATCCTCAACCTCGAACTGGGGCATCCCAAGAGCACGTACCTATATAACGAGAACGTCGGCGACATCTCGTCGCAATGGGTCTTCGGCCCCGTTTGGGACCTCGACTGGGGCTACGGCTACGAGAACCACCACAGCTATTATCAAGGTGGCAGCACAACCTCGCTCTTCAGCAAGAACAGCAATTTCGGCAATGGTACGCGCTTCTTCCGCGACTTGCTTCAGAACAGCGAGCTGACGAAGAAAAAATACTACCGCGTATGGTACTACTTCATGCAGGACAGCTACCAAGAGCTGATTGACTACATCCAGGACTACTTTGACTATGCCAACCCGTCGTTCCTCAACAACGCTCAGCTTTGGCGGGGGGATGGATACAATTATGAATATTACTTAGGAAATATCCGCGAGTGGCTCGATACGCGTAGCACATGGATTATGAATCACATAGAGGTCTATGACCTCTCGGATCCTGAGCCGCAACCCTATGATAATGTGCAGGACGTTTACAGCAATCCCGAGGAGTGCATCATCATTGGGGGTGAGGTGCTGAGCATCTTTGCTCCCGTCCCGCAGCGCATCTTTATTCGCAACGCTGGAGGCATTCTTATCAAGAGCCTTGATGTGGAGGTGGGGACGACCACCATTACGCTCGAGCCGGGTATATACCTTATTAATAATAAAAAAGTGGTGGTGAGGTAATAAGGTTATGGGTTAAGGGTTAAAGGTTAGCGGTTAACGGTTAGAGATTAGAGATTAGAGGTTAGAGGTTATAAGTTAGAGAAATATAATATGAAAATGAAAAATAAAGTTTTACTTGCAGCGTTTTGTCTGTTGGCTCTTCCGGGCTTCGCCCAAGAGAAACTTGAGAGCACGCTCTTCATCTACTTCACCGACGGTGGTATCAAGGCTTTCCCGCCAGAGTACATCAAAGAGGTCAATCTCGACCTCAAGTCGTATGTCCGGCTGACGCTCATAAACGACAGCACTGTCTCATACCAAAAGAACGACATCGACTCTGTCAGCTACTACGGTCCTGACCTACCGGAGTTCACTTCGTTCAAGTTCAACAACAAGTTTAACGAGAACCTTTCCATTGATATTGAAGATGTTGAGATTGCCGACACGATGGTGTTCACCGTTCCCGCTATCGGCAAACGACTTACGCCTTCGTTTAAGCTGAGTGACGAGGATGCCCGTGTCTTTATCGGCAACGTCGAGCAGAAGTCGAAGATTTCTCGCCCACGCTTCGACCGAGACATCACCTACACCGTCTCCCTTCCGGGCGACAGCATCTTCGCGATGGAGAAAATCAGCGACGAAGAGTGGAGCGAGGAGGTCTGGAGCGAGCCCATCGAGGAAATTCCCCTCCGCGCCGATATGCTCAGCACCAACCAACCCTCGAACTACCCCGAGAGCGAAGGACTGGAGACGATGCTCGATGGCGACTGGAGTACTTACCATCAATCTACCTGGGGCTCAAATGGCACCTATCAGCAGAAGAGCGAGAATGTCTGCCTGGACATCGTGCTTGACGAACCCATCAGCGTGTTCCAGTTTTACTACTGCTCGCGTCCCCTCGATAACTACAACCCGCTTGCCTTCACCATCTGGGCAGCAGGTGACGACGGCGTGTGGAAAGCCCAGCGCAAGATAGGCGTCGAGGACGGTATGCCCACTGGCGCAGGTAATAGTGAATACACCTCGCCCAGCATCACGCTCGACGGCAGCTACCGCCGTCTGCGCTTCGAACTTACCGAGGCCGAGCACACAAAGATGCAGCCCGACGGCTTCGTCCTCCCCTACCTCGCCTTGGCTGAGTTCCGCCTGCTGAAGGTGAACGGTGATGAAAAGGTGCTCATCAAGCCTGCTGAGCTGATACATGCGGCTGAATGGTGGTATGGGATGAAGCCCTATGGCCACGACTACACCGTGCGCATTGACTGGCTCACTGACCGCGCACCCGGCGTGCCCCGCATCGACATTGACATTGACGATGGACGCATGGTAAGCAGCAAGGACTACTACCTCCACGCCAATTTCCGCCTCGACGGCAACGGCGTCTTTGACAACCTGGAGGACAGTATCTGGATTAAGGGACGTGGCAACAGCAGCTGGGCTGGCACCTGGGGCAAGAGTCCGTACAACATCAAGTTCAACGAGAAGGTCAAACCCTTCGGGCTCACGAAGGGCAAGAGCTGGTGCCTCATCGCTAACGCCCAGCGCGGCTCGATGATGGTGAACGCCATCGGCATGAAGGCTGCCCGCATGGTGGGCACTGCCGGCGCCAACCATGTCATCCCCGTTGACCTCTACATCAATGGCGAATACCGCGGCAGCTACACCTTCACCGAAAAGGTGGGCCTGCGCAACAACAGCATCGATGCCGATGAGATGACCAGCTACATGCTGGAGCTCGACCAATATTTCGACGAGGACTACCGCTTCTACTCACGCCCCTACTCGCTGCCCGTCAACGTCAAAGACCCTGACCTCACCGAGGAAATTTTCTGGGACGATGCCGACGAACGTTTCCAGACCATTCAAGACCAGTTCAACGCCTTCACTGACGCCCTGATGAACCAGGATGGCTACGAGGAGATGATGGACGTTGATGCCTTCGCCCGCTTCTTCATGGTGAACAACCTTATCAACAACATGGAGCTGGGCCACCCGAAGAGCACATTCCTCTACCGCGAGAACTACGAGGACCCTGAGTCGAAGTATGTCTTTGGCCCCGTGTGGGACCTTGACTGGGCCTATGGCTATGAGAACAGCTCGCAGTATTTCGTGCGCGACGCCACCGCTTCCATCTTTAGCAAGATGACGGGACAATCGGGCAACAACTTCTTCATGGCCATGCTCGACAATAGCGCTGAGGTACGCAAAGCCCACTTCCGCGTGTGGGTGGAGTTCATGCGCAATTACTACGAGGAGTTCCTTGAGTACCCCGAGGACTACCTCAACTACGCCAACAGCTCGTATCTCACCAATGCCAACATCTGGGGTGACGGACGGAACTACGCCAGCCAGCTGCCGCAAATCCAGCGGTGGTTCGACCAGCGTACCCAATGGATTATGGACAACATTGAGGTCTTTGACCTTGATGACGATACGCCCTACCTCTCCATTGGCGACGTCAATATGGACGGCGTCTATTCCGTCTCCGATGTCGTATGCCTGCTGAGCTACCTGCTGGGCGAGCAGCCCGAGGACTTCCACTTCAAACAGGCCGATGTGGACAAGAACGGTTTTATCACCGTAACCGACCTTGTAAGCGTCATCGAATTTGTGCTGAAGGCCGATGCAAAGGCGCCTTCGTACCGACGTCAGACACCCGCCGAGATGGAGTTTGCCCTCAACAGCTTCGAGGCCCGCACAGGCGAACCTACTGATGTGGACGTGCAGCTGGTGCCTGTCGATGATGCCGACGACGAGATCGCCTATACGGCCATTGAGTTTGTCATCACTCTCCCCGAGGGTATGACGCTGGAGAAAGCTACTATCACCGACAACCTGTTCACCCATAACATCGTCACCACCCCACTCGATGACCATTGCGCGCGCGTACTTATATATTCTGATGCCAACAAACCCCTTGTGGCAGGGAGCATGCTGCGCCTGACCGTCCGCCCCGACGCCGTTATCAAGGAGAGCAACCGCATCGTCACGCTCACTGACGCCCTCATTGCCACTCCCGATGGCGACGAGCATAAGGTCCGCAGCCGCTCGGCCGCCTTCCGCCTCAGCACAGGACTCAACAGCCAGCTGGCCGTCTCGAGCATTGAGGGCGGACACGCGCTCACCATCACCGCGATTGAGGCAACGACCATCAACATCTACTCTGCCGACGGCATCCTCGTCCGCACGATTGACGTCCAGCCCGGCACCACTACGGTGGAACTACCCACAGGTATCTACATCGTCAACAAAACGAAAGTCATCATCCTCTAAGCGAGACGTATTCAGTTAAGAGTTAAGAGTTAAGAATTAAGAATTAAGAAAAAATGAAAAGCAAAACCATATCCACAGCAAAGCGTTCAACAGACCGAAGGCCGTTCTTTCTCCTTATTTCCCTCTTTTTCAGTCTAACGGTTGCCGCCTACGACACGTTGCCTATCACGCTTACCCTCGACGACGGACTTTGCGACACCTACTCGTTTTCGTTCGAGGATTTTAAGGAGCACTACTTCTACACCTCGCCCACCTTCCATCTGGAAAACGACGTCAAGCGGTTGCGTTTCATCGTGCCCGAAACCACGTCAGGCGACAGCGGTGGCGGCTATCCCTGCTTCGCCTTGGCTGAGTTCTACATCTACGACGGCCAAGGCACTATGCTGTCACTCACAGCACGGAATTTCAGCACCAACGCCCAGGAGCCAACGGAGGGACCGATGAAGAACATTTGCGACAACAGCTACGGCACTTACTTCCATTCTCTCTGGTCGTATCGCGATGAAACCACGGGCGAGCATTACATTGATGTCAGCCTACCTAAGTCGATGAAAGACTTTGCCTTCGGCTATGTCAGCCGCTACAACGCCGTAGCCCCGGCAAAGATTATCATTGACGACGCCGTCCGTCTCGACGAGGAGAAACAGAAGGAAGAAGAGGAACGCGAACGCCTTGAAAACCACCGTGACTCGCTTGTCTGCACCGTCACCGAGGTCGTCAAGGGCCAGCAGTGGGACCTCGACCTCGCCCTTGAGAGCACCGACGACTATCTGCGATACACCGCCCTCCAGATGGACGTCGTCCCCGTCACCGAAGGGATGACGGGCGACGGCATCGACATCTCGATTGAGCTAAACAAGGAACGACTGCCATCGCACCAGATGGCCATCGGCAAGGGCGACTGGGGGACTCCGCGTGTGGTCATCTACTCCATGACGCTCGACTCCATACGCGGCACGTCGGGCGCCATCGTACACATCCGCTTAACCTCCGAAACGGTTGTCCCCGCAGGGCGCTATCTCTTCTACGTCACCAACATCCGCTTGACGTCTGTCGATAAGATTGAGCGCATACTCAATACCCTCGAGATACCCGTCATCAGCACCGACCCCAACGAGCCCGAGCCGCGCAACGTGTTCCTAAACTCTGTGGGCGCCGAAGGGATGGCAAAAATCTCTGCCGACAAAGCGAAGCCCGGCGAGCGTGTATATCTCCATGCCAACCCCACCGACGAATGGCTGTTCAAGGGCTGGACGGCTGCTGAGGAAGATGTCGTCATCAACGCGCCCGAATCCGCCCACACCTATTTCACTATGCCCGACCACGACGTCCACATTACCGCTGTCTTTGAGGTCAACGGTATTGCCACAGTAACGACTGACTCGCAGACTGACATCCACACGCTCGATGGTCGCCACACCGACTACCCCGCCAAGGGAATCTACATCGTGTCAGGAAAAAAGGTGCTGGTAAAGTAAAAATTCTTTGATTCCTAACGAATCAGGCGCTTGAAGCAAGAACTCCAAGCGCCTGATTTGTTAGTTTAAAGCGTTTGCTCTTCTATCGCACCTTTCAGCAAGACGAACTCTTTTCCTTCTCTCGCTTTGTGACTACTACTGCAATCCAGAGAGCAACGAGGATGAAGGGGATGGCGCCGATGATGCCTACGGGCGTGGGGCCGATAAAGGCGTTGGCAGCCTCGGGCGAAGTGAGGAACAGCAGGCCGAGGCCGGCACCCCCATTCACGCTACCGTGTGCCAGCACGGCAGGCCACACGCTGTCGGTCTTCTCGGAGATGTAGCCAAAAAGGAATGTAAGTATGATGCAGAACACGCACATCGCGACGATGGCCAACACGATGTCGCCCCACGGGTCTGTGCCGACAACCTTACCGTAGTTGTGGCCGTAGGCAATAACGGGCGCATGCCAGAGACCCCAGATGAGGCCGACAATCAGCGACGTACGGTTGAACGAGCGGCTCTTACGCATCTTCGGGAAAAGGAATCCCCGCCAGCCCCACTCCTCGCCGAAGCAGTTGACGAGGTTCAACAACGGGGCAACAAGCACGAGGAGCACACCCCAGGGCTTCTCCATGAAGGTTGCCGTCGTGAACTGCTGAGGATAGACGGCAAAGTAAATTGCCACGCCGATGATGGTGAGCACCAACGGCCCAAACCACCCAATGAGATAGGGCGCGGCATTACCCTTCAGGTTGAGGCGGAGCTTGCAGTCCGTCCAATCCTTTGTAATCAAGCGCGTCAGCAGCACGCCAATCGTGGGGAAGAACATCACCAGCGCCAACATGGCGGCAGAAAGACCCCGCTGCATGTCCGTGCTCTCGGGTCCTAGACTGCGCATGGAGGGAATGACAGCTCCGAACATATACGCCCAGCTGAGCACGAACGTCAGCACAAGGAAGAGGGCGATTTGCTTTTTAGTCTTTTTCATTTGTCTGTTCCTATTTAGTTGATTTCTTTTTTATTCCAAACACACACCAGCGCACGAAGGGGATGCGGCGTAGGATTTCGTACAACAGCGGGGAGAGGGTGAAGACGGCAACGCCGAGGAGGAGGTACATGGCCACAGGGGGCAGCTGGGTGTAGGTTTTCATCATGTAGCCCAGGCTGGCAACGACCAGGTAGTGAACGATGTAGAGGCCGTAGCTCGAGCGCGTCATGTAGGCAGCAAATCGGCTCGTGCGGTCGAACTTGGCATGGAACCAACCCATCAGTCCAAGGCACATCAGCCAGCCGTAAAGGCAGTTGAGCGGACTCGCAAGATACTGAGGCGAGGTATTATCCTGCCCGAAGGTGGTGACGATGAGCACGACTCCCGCCACAACGGAGCAGGCCGTCAGCGGAATCCACGCCTTGCGCACCTTGTCCTGCACGGCATCGTGCGAGAACACGAAGTAGCCCAGCAGGAACGGCACCAGGTAGAACAGCGGTTTGTAGAGGTTCCAGAGACCGTCCGCAGATTCGGGACGGGGATTGCGCACCAGCGTCTGCTCACCTACCCAGAAGAGCACGCCCAGCAGGACGATGACCACGATACCCGCTTTACCGCACCAGTTCCAGAACCTGTTTTTCCTGTCCAGCACACGCACCAGCAGCAGCACCAGGCACAGCAGCCACAGCACCTGAATGAACCACAGCGGCCCCGTGCCGCTGAGGACGCACATGATATACTTGCCGGGGCCAGGGACCGCTGCCAGCATTTCGCCCTGTCCTGCCACCATCGTATTGAAGTATCCCACCATCCAATGGAATACGAACAAGCCTATCGTACCCGGCACCAGCAGCTTGCGCGTGCGGCTCCCGAACCACTCTTTGGCAGATTGCCTCTGGAGGGCATAGCGCGCGCTCACCCCAGCCAGCAGGAACAGCAGCGGCATGAACCAAGGATAGACGATGTACATCACCACATCCTGATATTGAGGATTCTGCGGATAATCTCCAAAGCCTCCGATGCCACCGAAGACACCCTTGTTATTGTAAAAGTAAATAACGTGGTACAGCAACACCAACAGTACCGTCACCCAGCGCAAGTTATCAATCCAATGTTTTCGTTCCATCGTCTGTTTCCTTTCTGCCACCCTTCGGACCCTTCAGTCGCCCACTCTTGCGCAACGCCTCGCTGATAATCCATTGCAGCTGGCCATTGGTGCTGCGGAACTCGTCCGCAGCCCATTGCTCAATGGCCGACATCATTTCAGCATCGATGCGCAGAATGAAACTTTTTGTATCCTTTGCAGGCATTGTAGTTTATTGTTTAATTGTAGAGAGTTCCGCTGTTCACCACAGGCTGGGCGGGTTCATCGCCGCAGAGCACCACAAGCAGATTGCTCACCATAGCAGCCTTCTTATCCTCGTCAAGGTCAACGACACCTTCGTCCTTCAGCTTGTCGAGAGCCATCTTCACCATGCTGACGGCACCCTCAACAATCTTCTCACGAGCCGTGATGATGGCGTCGGCCTGCTGACGGCGCAACATGACAGCTGCAATCTCAGGCGCATAGGCCAGGTAGTTGATGCGCGCCTCCATGATGTGGATGCCGGCAATAGCCAGACGCTCGTTGAGCTTCGCCACCAGTTCCTCGTTGATCTCAGCGGCATTCGAGCGAAGCGTCAGCTCGTCCTCGCTGGCAGCATTGTCGTAGGCGTAATTGCCTGCCACCTGGCGAAGGGCAGCGTCGCTCTGCACACGCACGAAGTTCTCCAGCACGTTCATGATGTACGTCTTCACGTTGGCATTCGTTGCACTCACCTGCGAGTCAATCTCAAACAACGCCTTGTAAGTATCCTCGAGCTTCCACACCAGCACCATACCGATGAGCACGGGGTTACCCATCTTGTCGTTCACCTTGATAGGCTCGGGGTTGAGGTTACGGGCACGCAGCGACACAGCCTTGCGGCTCAGGAACGGGTTGACGAAGAAGAAGCCGTCCTTCTCGAACGTCCCGCGATACTTGCCGAAAAACACCATAGCCTTCGCCTCGTTGGGCTCCTGCTTGAAGATGCCGCCAAACATCAGGCAGCCCAGCAGCACACACAAGGCTCCGAGCAGGGCCATCGTATCGTGCCCCCCCGCTGTCTGCGTAAACAGCCATCCGCCTATTCCCATCAACACAAGGCCCAGCAGCAAGGCCAGAAAACCGTTCATCACTAAACCTTTGAACACAAACTCTTTCTTTTCCATAATCTTTTTGTTTTATAAAATGGTTAATAACTTATTGTATTTCCTTATCGCACAATCACTTCTTTTTGTTTAGTTCAAATTGATTTTCGTTTGATATCATTTTGATATTGCAAAGATACAACCGTTTTTTTCAATCCTCCAAATTTTTTTGCAACTTTTTTCAAAAAATTTTTTGTTTCGCTGCTGAAAGGCGAATAGAAGAACGTCTTTTTCACGCCGTTGCTCTACCTTTAATCCCCCTTAGAGGGCTTTTAGGTAGGCTTCACCTCGGATAATCGCAAATAAATTTGCATTATCGCTCGGCTCGCACTACCTTTGCACATCAAAAAAACGGAGAGTACCATGTTACAGAAGCTATTTGCAAAGGATAATAGCCCGCGGGTGATGGAACAAATTGCGGAGCTACTGAACGACGGGGGAGTCATCATTTACCCGACGGACACGACGTACGCCATCGGCTGCCACGCGCTGAAGGAACGAGCCATTGAGCGCATCTGCGCCATCAAGGGACTCGACCCCAGAAAACACCGTTTCTCGGTGGTCTTTCCCGACATGAGCACTATCAGTGAATATGTGAAAGTGGACAACGCGTCGTTCAAACTGATGCGGCGCAACCTGCCTGGCCCGTTTACGTTCATCTTGCCTGCAGGCAGTCGGCTACCGAAAATCTTCCGCAACCGTAAAGAAGTGGGCATACGTATTCCCGACAATCCCATCGCTACAGCCATCTGTAACCAGATTGAGGCTCCATTACTCTCAACCACCCTTCCCTACGACGAGGATGATGACATTGGCTATCTCACCGATCCCGAACTGATTGACGAGCGCTTCGGCGACGTCGTGGACCTCATCATCGACGGGGGAACGGGCGGAACAGAGCCTTCGACCATCGTCGATTGCACCACTGGCGAAGCCGAGATTGTCCGACAAGGAGTAGGAGAGATGATAGATTAGAAATTAGAGATTGAAGATTGAAGATTGAAAATTGAAGATTCTGACTGTGAAAAAAATAGAGTTGTTCCTATGGCTTCTCATCTCGCTCTCCACGTCGTTGGCGTGGGCTGAGGATGCGGCGTGGACGTTCGATGTGGGAACAAACGTAACCGTCGGAAGGGGGGAGCATGCGCCGTTCTGGCTGACGGCAAACCGTCACGGGCTTGTGTCGCTGGAGCGAAACAGTGCCTATCTGCGCTCTTCAGCCATACGAAACTACCGGAAGGAACATGGATTCGATTGGGAGTGTGGTGCCGATGTGGCTTTTGGAACGCTTAATAATATAAATATAGGTATAGGGGGAAGTGAAGCCCCAAGATGGGGTGACCCACAATTTGTCCTTCAACAATGCTATGCGGGGGTTCGCTATGGCTGCTGGCAAATGACGATTGGCAGCCGCGAGCACGCCTCGCAGGGCAAGAATGCGCTGCTCTCGTCGGGCGGTATGACCTGGAGCGGAAATGCACGCCCCATTCCCCAGATTCGCTTCGGTATCTACGACTACGCTGTGGTACCTTTCGTCTTCAACGATTGGTTCAGCGTGAAGGGATTCGTCAGCTACGGACGAACCACCGACGATGCCTTCCAGCGCCAGTTTGTCGTTCCCGCGCGCTACGCACTCTACACGCAGGGAGCACTCTTTCACGAGAAGAGTTTCTTCTTCCGCGTGGGAAAGCAGGAGGTCAGCCCCCTATCGCTGGAGATTGGTTTTGAGATGAATTGTCAGTTTGGCGGGGAACTATGGGAACACGACATACGACTCAACACGGCCGATGAGGACAAGCTGCTCTATGCCAACCCCAAACGTCCGGCAGACTTCCTGAAGGCGCTTCTTCCCCTCAGCGGAGGCGACGGCTCCACCGTTTCCGACCAGAACAACGCTGCGGGTAATCACTTCGGCAGCATCCACACAGCGCTCAACTACGAGGCAACGGATTGGGGACTGCGTGCCTACTACGAACACTACTTCGACGGGCGCACTGGGATGACCCCCTGGAACAAGACGCGCGACATGGCAGGAAATCCCCACGTGTGGATAGCCTATCCTTGGTTCGACGGGCTCTACGGGTTGGAGGCCACCCTCCCGCGTAACCCCTTCGTCGGCAGCATCGTAGTGGAATACAACACCACACGCGACCAATGCGGCAGCATCCACCACAGCTCCACCGCTACGCTCCCAGCCAGCATCCACGGCTTCGCCTGCTACTACTACAACAGCAGCTACCCCTCCTACCAGCACCACGGCATGACGGCAGGCTCTCCCCTGCTCTACAGCCCGCTCTACAATGCCGACCACACCATCATCAACACCGACACGCGCCTTCGCGCCTTCCACCTGGGGCTTGCCGGAAACCCGACGACAACGCTGTGCTACAGGCTGTTAGGCACGTTTGTCCGTTCGTGGGGCTCGTATATGGATCCGCTTCCCGACCCGCAGAACACCCTCAGCACGTTGGCCGAGGTCACCTGGGCGCCACAGCAGCTTAATGGATGGGCGGGCACCGCGGCTGTCGCCCTCGACCGCAGCCCCCGTCTGGGCAACAACTTCGGCGTACAAATAGGCATCAGGAAGAGATTGAAGATTGAAGATTGAAGATTGAAGATTGAAAATTGAAGATTGAAGATTATTATAGATTGAAGATGAAGAAGTCCCGAATCATACTCCTCCTGAGCCTGTTTCTCCTGTTAGCATCTTGCGAGAAAAACGTGCGCTACTCCGTTTTCGACGGGTTCTGGCAAGTCTGCTCGGTGGAGAACAGGGCTACGGGAACGGTTACAAACCCCGAGGGTCGGCTTTACATCAGTTTCGATTGCGAGCTGGTGAAGCTCTCCTACCTTACCGAGGACCATAATACCGGTTTCCTGGGTTACGAGTATATCGGCTCGTTTGTCCAGCAGGGCGATTCGCTGCGGTTCAGCACCTTCTACGTCTATCACTATACCAATCCCCAGGAGACCACCCCCGCCCCTGCTGAACACCTTTCAGCCTTCGGCATCTACGCCCAGCCCGTCTCGTTTGCCCTCCGGATGACAAAGCGAGAGATGACGCTGGAAAACGAGTCCTCGTGCCTCCGCCTGCGGAAATACTAATCGTCGCGCAATCCTCAATCTGCAATCTAGCTCTGCGTTCTGTTTCCGTTGCAAAGATACAATGTCTTCCGTAGCCTGCCAAATTCTATTCCCCAAAAGCAACCTAAAAATAGGTGCTTTTTCCTCGGGGCAGCCCGGCAGCGGCGCACGGCGTTGTTTTTCATTCTAGGGCGTTATTTTTACCGTCCACTGCGATGGGTTTTCATTCCACTGCGTTATGAAATTTGAACACTACGTCAGCGCACGCCCCGGACGCGGGAGTGATACAGTTATACAGAATACAGTTTTCTCATGAGCATACACACTGTCCAAAAAGTGACAAGAAAAAATTTAATATATATATAATTATATATAATTATATATATATTAAAAATCTATTCTCTCTTTTTTTTCACATCAATGTATGCTCCCTAAAAAACTGTATTCTGTATAAACTGTATCACATGGGGACGATAATGGATAATGGAATCCCCTCCTACTATTTCTGAAAGAGGGCCTTATTGCTTTCTGTACTTGCGGCTGTCAAGCCAAATCTTCGCACGCTTGGCGAGATAGGTGGGGATGAAGATGAAGAAAAGATAGAGGTAGGACCTCAACTTCGAGTAGCCGAGCAGTTGTTGATAGACGGAGGCGTTGTAGTGGACGAGGGAGAGGCGCTTTGCCCTTGACACGGAACCGCTTCGCAGACAGTAATACGTGAGCGGCTCCTGTATGCCGTAGGCCTTGCCGCACTTCTGCAGTATGCTGAGGAAGAGTGCCCAGTCCTGACGGCGCCGGATGGTGGGCATGAAGAACTTGCCGTACTTCGTGGTATCGAACATGGCTGTGGAACAGCCGATTTTGTTGTCGTGCATCAGCTGGCGGAACGTGAGCGTGGCCGGACTGCGGACGATACCGACAATCTTGCCCTCGGGGTTGCGCTGATAGTAGGAGGAGTAGCTGAGGCAGCAGTCGTGCTCCTTCATGAAGGCCACCTGACGCTCCAGTTTCTCGGGCATCCAGCAGTCGTCGCTGTCGCAGAAGGCTATGAACCGCCCTTCGGCCTGCTGGATGGAGATGTTGCGGGCAAGCCCCGGGCCGCAGTTGGTGTCGAGGAAGAAAAGCCGCACCCGGCTGTCCTCCTGCTGAAACTGCAGCAGCATGTCCCGTACAGATTGGTTTGACGAGGCATCGTCCGTAATGAGAAGTTCCAGATTGCGGTATGTCTGTGCCAACACACTACGAATACTGTCAGCCAACAAAAGGCTTTCGTTGTAGGTAGGCATGATGACCGAAACCAGTTCTTCAGTAGGCTTTTGCATCTCCATTTTTTAAAATCGGCTGCAAAAGTAACGCATTTTAAAAGAACAGCCAAATTATTTTATGGCAAATTGATAAGCGAGCCTGCTTTTTGGAGGAATGCGGGGGTGTAGTAGTTCATAAATCCGCCCAATGAGGTGAATGTCATCTCGCCGAAGACGATGCGCCCGTTCAAACTGTAGAGGTCCACACGAACAACGGGGAACGGCGCTGCCAACCGCTCTGAAACCTCCAGCATTTCGGCGAGATTGGGGGGAGGTGGAATGGGCTCGCCCTGCAAGTAATGACTGTTGAAGACGCAGTATTCGGGATGGGGATTCCAGGAGGTGTCGTACGTCATCAGCTCGGATTTGTTGGTTCCTGTGCGATTGGTGCAGATGAGGATGTAGTGTGCCCGTCCGTTGAAGCACCAGAACTTGTAGTCGATGAGCGAGGTGGAGTAGCGTGACGACCACTCGTCGTTGACCAACAGCGCCTCGGCAATTACGCGGGGGGTGATGCGCGAGTAGTGCAGGTTGCCCTCAGCCAGGCCATAGGTCTCCTTCAACGTCCGACGGAAGACGCGACGTACCTCCCGGACATCCAGCTGAGTCTTGTCCGTCACCACGAAACCGTCGCCCGATCCATGCGTAGCCTTGAGGATAAACTGCTGCGGAAGGATGTCGAAATCTATAGCGTCGGCATTGTCCCACACGCCATAGAGCGTGTTCAGAATGGACTCCAGGCCACACTCGCGGACGTAGTCCCTCACGGCATACTTGTCTGACAACCGCGTCCAGACCGACGTGTCGGTACGCAGCGAGAGATACTGTATCTTCTCATTCAAATCCTTCGGGGGGTTCAGGTCTATCCGTTTGTGGAAGCGCGCCAGATAGCGGAGGCGCACGAGCCACTCGGGATGGCGGCGTCCCAGACAGGCGGCTAGATGTTTCAACAGTTTCTTCATCTCATCCTGAGTTTGTCAATCAGTTCATCGGTCAGTACGGCGTTCACATCGTAGAGGTGTGAACGTTCGAGCGCCCTCTTCCGCATGGGCTGGAGGATGGAACGGTCGGCTATCACCCGACGCATGACCGCCGTCAAGGCCTCGTTGTCGCCCGTCGGGAACAGCAGTCCGCATTGGCCGTCGCCGATAATCTCCTCGGCATAGCTCCAGTTGGAGGCTATCACCGGCAGAGCGGCTATGGCAGCATCGGCTATCACGCCCGGGAAGCCCTCCGTGGGATGCATGGTGGGAAAGAGCATGGCGTCGTATTCCGAAAGCAGCCGGAAGCCAGGCGCGTCGTTCAACTGTAGGAAGCCCTTGTACTGTACGTTGGGCAAGGCATCACATTCCGTCAGGAAACGCTCTTGCACATCGGCATCCATACGTCCATAGAAGTCAACCTCAAACCGCACCTGTAAGCCTTCGGCATTAAGCTGACGAACGGACTCCAGGATATGGAAGATTCCCTTCAGCTCCGTCAGGCGGGAAAGGAACACAAAGCGGACCTTCTCACCCGTATGGGGAACATCGGGGTTGGGGACGTAATAGACAGGCTTGAAGTTATAGAGCCTCAGCGTGTTGTCAATCCCCACCTCGTGATAGAGGGCGGCCACTTTGTCGGCCTCCACGATAATGCGCTCTAACCTGTGGAACGGCTCGGCCTTGTAGATGCCCTGCTTGATTTTCACGGGCGTATAGCCGGCTATCATGAAGTAATAGATGCGGCTGGGCAAATGCAACGACGTAGTCAGCCGAATCAGACGATAGGCGCTCACGTTGGACGTGGAGATGACGATGTTTTCGTAACGGCGGAAGAGCAGACGCCACACGACGCGAATGAGAATACGGGGGTCGCGTTTCCATCGCTGCGTATCGACATAGTCCACCGTCTTCAGCATATCCTTAAAAAAGGAGAGCAGATAACGGTTCTTCACGGCATCGCCCGCCTGGGGGATATTCGGATAATCCAATGCACCGATGAAAAACAAACTCTTCATAGCGTTTTACGATTTTACCATTTGATTATTTACAAACCGCCGATAGTTGAGGTACAACGTGAGGGTATAGACCGCCGAACTGAGCACAGCAGTCAGTATGGCGCCTTTGACGCTCCACAACCATACCAACAGGAATGAGCCCAGAATCTTTACCGCGCCACAGGCGAAACTGCTGTCGCGGATGCTGCGCCCCTGCCCATGCGAGCCGAGATAGCGGTTTATCATATCGCCCACGCCGTGCAGGCTGAAGCCCACAGCAAGCCATGCGGCATAGCGGGCCACCACATGATAGGAGGCGTCGTAGAGACTGACCACAGGACCAATCAGCAGAATGAATCCCAAGCACGACAGCATGGTGATGGCTAACGTCAGCCACATCACACGCCGGGGGATACACGGCTCGTGGACAAACCGCTTGAAGAACGTCGTCCCCACGATGCCTGGCAGATAGGAGATGGGTTGCGCCAGCGAAAGTGCCAACGTGAAAAAGCCCACATTGGCGTTATTGTCGTCGAAGATTCCCAAAGTTACACCTGACAGGTAGTTCGTAGCCACCATCGCCAACGAACCGTAATAGAGATGAATGCCATAGTCGCGATTCTCTTGTCGGAGGTCGGCAAACAGGGGTTTCAGGTTTCGGAACGAAGGACAGGTAGAAATGACTATGGCAACCAGCACCGCCGAGCAGATGCCCCAATGGAGCCAAAGTACCGTACGGCTATCAACGACGTCAACACGTCGATAGACCAACAGCGCAACAGGGATGAAACAGAGAACAGGCAGCACGCGAGCCAGAGCCAAGCGGAAGATGTGGTTGTCGCCCTGCGCCGTAGTGTTCATATAATTCGTCAGTAAAGGATAAAAACAGACAGGAAGTGCACAGAGGAAAAGCATTCGAAGTTCCGTCCCATGCAACAATCCTGCCACAGCTGTTCCCGCAGTAAGCAAAGCAGCAGCAATGCCCAGATAGCAAACAAGCATTCCACGAATGCGAGCGCTGCGTTTGGGGTCATCAGAGAGCGCCAAAAGGCGGCTGCCTGACATGAACCAGCCGAACAGCACCACCCACGACAGCAGCTGGACGATGTTCATGACGTAACGCACGTTACCGTAGGACACCGTATCGAGCACATCGGTATTGATCTTCGATGCCACGAAGTTCAGTATGGCTCCCACGAATGTGGCAGCATATAGCACCAATACCTGTCGTTTGCTCTTGCTCATCTGTTCATGGAATTATAGCTCAAAAAGTCATCGTACGTTATGCCCTCTTTGGTGCGGGCGTCGTGCATCAGTCGGCGTACCAGGCGCAGAGCTTCGCGCGACGACAGTCCGTCAGCCTTGAAATACTTGTAGCAACCAGGCAGGCTGAGGCAACGTATCAGCCAGAATTGCAGGGGGGTGTAATTGAGCCTCGCAACGATAAGACGTCCCAGGTAGTACATATAGTCGCGTCCCAGCCGTCTGTTTGCCATCCGTCTGGCTGCTGATGCCACCTTGTGATAGACGACCGCCTCGCGCACGAGGGTCATCTTCTCTCCCGCCCTACGCATACGATGGGCGAACTCATAGTCCTCCTCACCAAAGAAGAAACGCTCCGTGAGCAGTCGGCCCTCCTCATCCACCAGCGAGGCGTCGGCAAGCAAGGCACAACCGGAAATGAATGTCACGGGCAAAGGACTTCGGTCGGTCATTATCAAATGATTATCTGAATCAGAAGGTTGAAGCCTATAATCTTTGAAATATGCTTTCCGTGTGCCAAAGGTAAGTTTTCCACCACACGACCAGATGCGGTTCTTCTCGTTCCAATAGCAGATGAGCGGTCCTATCACCTTCACGTCGGGACAGGTTTGACGGTAGTCCTGGAGTTTCAGCATAAAGTCCGGAGCCACTTCCGTATCGTTGTTGAGCAGCACATAGCTTTCAGGCTGGTAACGGCGGGCATAGGCAATCGCCTTGTTGTTGCCCACAGCAAAGCCCCAGTTGTGCCCCAACGGCAACAACTCCGCCTCGTGCGCCGACGAAGCCGTCCAAGCCTCCGAGGCAAGGAAGGCCTGGATGCGAGCCACACTATCGTCCTCCGAGCCGTTGTCTGCTACCACTATGCGGAAATCGCCCGCAGCTCCCGCAAGGGATTGCAGGCAGGCTATGGTGTCGTCTGCCCCGTTCCAGTTTATCAGAATAACGACGGTCATACGGTCTTCAACGATTTAATGGTGAATGTTCTTCCCACAAGTCCGTAAATGACGTGGAGCAGTATAATCATGACAGGCGTCTCAATGACATCGAGGTGGAAGAAATAGAACTCAAACCATCCCATAGCCAGCAGGGCACAATAGTAGTAGTAGATGGTATTCGTGAAGAGGTTGGAAAAACGGACGGAGAGCAACTTGAGCGTGTAGCAAATAGCGCTCAATCCCATTGTATAAAGGGCAAACTGGAAAAAGTCGGTATAGATGAACAGCGTACCGAAGAACGTGCGGACGTTGGTGAGGCTGATGCCCGTGAAATGATAGGTGGGATTGACGGGCGAAAGCACCTCGCCATTACCGGAAATCTGATTAATGATATTGATAAACGGTGTCCAGATGACGGTGAAAGGGCCTCGGTCGGGGAACCCGAGTTCCATGTCCATGCTTAACCCAAGCGTACCCGAGGAGAAGTAGTGGACGAAACGTTGGAAAATCCAAAGCACAACGCCTTCGTTAACGGCAATCTCATTCACTACAACAATGGCCAGAAGGAAGGTGACAAAAAACACGGCTACGGCACTAATGGCCACCATGACAACAAGTCGGGGCGTTATCTTCGTCTTTCCAGAAGCTATACGAAGCATCACACCTACCACGCAAGGAATGATGATCGCTCCTTTAACCATATTGATAACACTGACAACCATCAAAGGAATGATAAGCAGCCACAGCCAGCGTCGTTGCTTGTTAAGGTAAAAAATGTAAAGCATCAGCATGATGCTGCAGAAATGCTTCAGGTGTCCCCAAAAACCAAATCCAACAAACTCCTCAGCAAATTCGTCCGAGCCAATCATGAACTTTGAACTACGCACAGTGCTAAACAGATGTAGCATCATCATCCCAACTAATACTACACCAACGACGACAAAGATACGGGGGAGAGTATCGTCGCTGATGACCGTCGTACGGACTTCATAGCCATTACGATGGGCATAACCGGCCAAAAGGAAGCTAGGCAGGGCAAAAAACACCAATCCAACGTTCCATAGCAGGATACTGGGATAATAGAACTCCACAAAGCCCGAATGGCCTGACATCCCTACTGAAATAAATAGAACGGCAACATAGGGCAGCATAAGGATATTGAGCGGGGTGAGCATTGTTCCCCATGCCTTCCGTTCCAAGTAGAAAAGGACGGCAACTTCTATCAATATGCCGAGGAGGTAGAGCATCAAAAAGGGATTAGGAATTACTCCTTCCTTGTACGATTTCCTTGATGACGATCCACGCAGCTGTGCCGAAGAATGCCAGAAAGACGTAGAGAATACCCATCATCATCTTCTTCGGCGAAGAGGCTTTGAACGGCGTGTACGGCGGTTGCATGACTACACAGACAGGTGTGCTCTCGGCCACTTTAGCCCGAGAGAGTTCCAACTGTCCGGCCAATTGATTGAATACGTTGAAAGCCAACTCCTGCTCGTTCTGCAGACGTTCCTGCTCAATCTGATATTGCAGGAGCACCATATTCTGGTGCTTATCGGCATAACTGGCATAGGCTTTTTGAGCTGCGTAGTATTTCTCGCGGGCCTCATCATAAAGAGTCTCGGTATAGGCTAAATCTTTGCGGGCTTTCGCAGAACGGTAGTCAGCCACATATTGCTGCAAGTTGTCCGAAACCTTCTGCGCCACTACTGCCGCAACCAATGGGTCCTGCATGGTAACGTTCAGGGTAATAACGTTGTTTCCCTTATCAACAGAGGTGTTGATTTTCTTATTGAGCGACTTCAGCACCAACTGCTGACTGCGTGAAAGCAGCATAGGGTCGGCAGTACGTCGAGGCATAATCGTGTCAGCTGCAGCGTGCGACGTCAGCTTCTTAATTAGTTTGCCAGGAGCCCGCAATGCCATTGACCACCAGGGATAGCGCTGATGATAGCGCAAATAGTGGTAGAGGTCGGTTGACAATTTATCGTTCTTCGTTTTTACAGGCAGCTCCATTAACTCCGTTAAGAAAGGAGTGGAGGAGATTATCTGAGGGTAGAGTTCGGGATAGACTGCATCCTCCATGCCACTTAATCCACCCAAGTCAATACCTGCCATAGCAGCCAGCGAGCCGAAACTGCTGGTGATACCGCCACCGTTCGACATCTCAGGAGCTAACACAGCGGTAGAGGTATATTCCTTGGGAATACTAAAAGCGATGATGAGACTCAACACTCCACCTATGAAGCAGGCTTTCAGCAACAGCTTCCACTTGCTGAGCAGAAGCATGATGATGCCAATAAAATCCAGTGAGTTTCCTTTCTTTTCCATGCCTTTCTACTTCGTGTTTAACAGATTGACAAGAGCCAGCACAACGGTGGCAAGGGAGGCGGCTGTAGAACCGAGACTGAGGATTTCTGCTGTCTTCATGCCCTCTCGCTCAGGCTTTTCGGGAACAACAATCTCGCAGCCGGGCTGCACCAGACGGCTGCCCCAACTATTGGCCTTCGTAGTGGTACCGTTCATATAGACGATGTAGGCCTTCGAACGATTGGACTTGCTGGAATAGCCACCCGCCTGATTGACGTAATAACGGAGCGTCTTACCCTTCTTATAACCGATAGTATTTGCATACATCACTTCGCCGCTCACCTTGACAGTGTTGGAGAACTGAGGGATCGTGAGAATGTCACCAGCACGAAGCACGAGGTCGGCATCCGAGCCCGGATTCTGGAGCGCCTTTTCCAGCTCAATACCGACAGGATAGTCCGTCTGGCTCATCATCTGACGACGGATAGCCACAGAGTCCTTCTTGTTTTCGGCCATCTGAACAGCAATCTCGATGTTTGTTTCCAGTCGAAGCTTTTCTTCGTCAGTCATCTGACGTTGCAGACGAGCACCCTTCACATAGGCCTGAGGTGTCAATCCTCCTGCGCTCTGCACCAACTCGCTCAAACGTTGGTTCTTTTTAGTCAACGCGTAGGTACCGCTGAAGAGCACTTCGCCATCGACCCGCACATTCTCCTGTTCAAAATATCCAGGACTGCGACGCACATAAACCTCATCGAAAGGCATAAGGGTAAAGCCCGACTGCCCTTCCACCACTAATCCGTCGCTTATGGAAAAGCTAAACATACGCGAGATGGTATCATTCACACTAGTAGCTCGGGAATCCTTAATACGGCGCGAGACATCTACCTTTGCCGTTGAAGCGGCCTCTGTGAGACCACCAGCCATCAAGATGAAGTCTTCAATAGAAAGGTTATCCTGATAATGGTAGGCGCCAGGGAAAGCGACTTCACCATAAATGGTGACAACCTGCGTTTCACGCATATCCTCGATGCTGGGGATGACAAGAACATCATTTTTGCGAAGAGCGACATCAGGCACTTCATCTTTCATCACCCGTTCCAGGTCAATGGAGAGATTTTCCATCGTTCCATCCGCATTACGACGATTAAGCACAGCACGGCCGCGGTAAGCATCATCCTTAAGTCCGCCAGCCGTAGTAACCAATTGCTTTACTGTAGTAACGCGACCGTCCATCTGGAACTGTCCCGGACGATAGACGGCACCCCGCACTTCCACCCGATTAGCAAAGGTCGGCATAATAGAATCAACGGTTACCGAGTCACCGTCAGCAACAAGGAAGCGCTGCTGTTCGACAGAATTGAGGGTGTAGATTTCATACTCACGCATGCCCACACGAATAAGGCGGACGTCTTGACGATAGGCATTGCCCGTGAAACCACCTGCATAGTCAAGCAGGTTCTTTACCGTCTCGGTAGGCAGCATCTCGTAGTACATCGGACGTTTCACCTGTCCGGCAATACTCACCAACGTACTATAGGCACCTACCACTACGGCGTCGTTGTCTTCCAGACGAAGGTCTTTCCCTGTTTTTCCGTTTAGAATAAAGTCGTAGATATCGTACGAAGCAACTTCTTTTCCATGTCGAAACACCTTAACGGCACGCAACGTACCATAGTCGTTGACACCACCAGCCATGTAGAGAGCATTGAAAATGGTAGCAAACGACGATAGTTCGTAGGTACCAGGATTCTCCACCTCGCCCATCACGTGAACACTAATACTACGATTCTGTGCAAGCGAAAGGCGAATGAACGTGTTGGGATCACCTCCTCCTATACCGGAGTAGATTTTGCCTAACTGTTCCTTCAGACGGGCGTTGGCTTGTTTTACTGTAAGTCCGCTCAAATAGACGGGACCAACGTTCTCCACCTGTATTATGCCGTCGGGAGAGATTGTCTGCTGCACAGTACTCTGTGAGGCGCCCCAGATGTCGATGATGACTTCGTCGCCACTACCCAAACGGTAGTTGTCAGGCGTGGGAAGATTGTAACTTGATTCAAACGCAACGTCCTTATTTTGGAAGATGTTGTGTCCGAAAATCTGCTTCCGTTGTTTCTCCATCTCCTGTTGAACAAGCAATGCGATTGAGTCGGGGAAGAGGAAATCCATACCGCCTAATAGTTCGTCTTGACGCTCGGTCTGCGTCATTTTATTGCGGTTCTTCACCTCGTCCTCCAGAGCAATGCGTCGGTCATTAACGGGTGCCGTACGACTACGACTATTCTCTGTCAGCGTCACGCCTTGACCTGTCCGCTGTTGCTGAGTGTATTTCCGTTTGATGCGGTTCACCTGATCCATAGTGACACCCTTACGGAGCAGCTGCGTAGCAATATCCTTATCGGATGTGCCCTTCTCACGGGCTTCAGCGACGAACTCTACAACTTGTTCGTCGGTCATTTTTTGTTGCGCGCGCACGTACGTAGCGCACGCGAGCATACAAAGCATAAAAACAATGTATCTTCTCATGAGACTAAAACTTTTTTCCTTTGATGATAGAAAGCACGGTAATCCAGATAATCCGAATGTCGCCCCCTAACGAACGCGTAGTAAGGTATTCCAGGTCCATGTCCAAACGGGTGAGCATTTTCTCCATTGTGTCGGTATAACCGTTGTAGAGTGTTGCCATCGAAGTCAAACCTGGACGTATCTGGTAGAGTTGTATATAGTCTGGATTATGCTCCATAATTTTATCAATAAAAACTTGCCGTTCGGGACGATAGCCCACAAGCGACATATCCCCTCGGAACACATTCCATAATTGAGGGAACTCGTCCAAATGGTAGTCGCGCAGGAAGTGCCCGATACGTGTCATCTGTGCCATCCGCTCCTCTTCCGTACGGGGAATACCATCTTTCTCTGCATCCTTGCGCATAGTACGGAACTTCAGGATGTTGAATGCACGCCCATGGTAGCCTATGCGCTCTTGTTTATAGACAGGTTGGCCTCCGTTAAAGAAAATCAGCAACCATATTATCAGAAAAAACGGGGAAAGAACCAACATCCCTACGCCAGACACAAGAATGTCTGCCAAACGTTTAACAAAGCGCTCTCCACGATTCATGGAGTCGGCATAGGTGACAGGAGTGGATATATGCGGTGACGTTTCGTAGATATTCATCATCTTATTGCATTTCGTCTTTTATATGAACGATACAACTGCATTTTTATTGCACGATGAAATAACATTTTTTAAAAAAATCGTATCTTTGCGGCGGATTTCTACAACGTAAAACACGTTGAAAAATCATAGTATTCTAATCTTAAATTATTTTACATGAAGCCAATCATCTACCAAGTCCTCCCTCGACTCTACTATAGTCCTTCCAACCCTACTATCGCAGGTGGTACCCTTGCCCAAAACGGTTGCGGAAAACTTCGCGATTTCACCAAACAACGTCTACAAGCTATTCGCGAGTTGGGAACCACTCACATCTGGTACACGGGCATTCTCGACCATGCCACGCGTACAGACTTCTCGTCATACGGCCTTCCCGCCGACACGGATGTAAAAGGGGAGGCAGGTTCCCCTTATGCCGTGCGCGACTATTACAACGTAGCGCCTGAACTAGCAACTGACATTCCGCATCGCCTGCATGAGTTTGAATTGCTTGTCAATCGCACCCATCGTGCCAGTATGGGCGTAATTATCGACTTCGTACCCAACCATGTTGCCCGCCACTACACGGGCACCTTTCACCCCTTCACCGACCGCAACTATTACCCAGGACACATCTGTGACGGCGATTGGACAGATACTGCCAAACTCAACTACGGCGATCACGACACATGGCAAAAGATGCTTGACATCCTCCTTTTTTGGGTAGCACGTGGTATTGATGGTTTTCGCTGCGATATGGCAGAACTTGTTCCCGTCGATTTCTGGCGTTGGGCCATTCCGCAAGTCAAAGCCATACACCCCAACATCCTATTTATTGCCGAAGTCTACCAGCCATGGCGCTATGCCGAGTATGTCCATCAAGGCGGTTTTGACTACCTCTACGACAAAGTCGGCCTCTATGACACCCTCGTTGCCATTTTGAAAGGACGAGAATCGACATCTGCCATTACCCGCTGCTGGCAATCACTCGGAGACTTGGGCCCGCACATGCTTCATTTCATGGAGAATCACGACGAACAACGTCTCGCTTCCGACTTTATTTGCAGCGATGGGCTCCGCGCCCTACCTGCCATGATTATCTCCGCCCTCATCGACAACTGTCCCGTTATGGTTTATTTCGGACAAGAACTGGGAGAACATGGCATGGAAACTGAAGGCTTTAGTGGCTGCGATGGTAAGACCTCTATCTTCGACTACGCCCCTGTGCCTTCCATCAGCCGATGGTTGAAGGAGAATCAAAAAGACAAGAAGCCATCAAGTCCAAAAGAAATCTCACAACAATTTGACCAAAAGCCTTCTGAACTTATAAGTCTATATTCTTACCTACTTCATTTCGCCACTGAAGAGCCTGCAATCTCTGATGGGAAATTCTTTGACCTTATGTACGTCAATCCTGCATCTGACAAATTCAACCCGCATCGACAGTACGCTTTTCTACGTGCAACGGCTGACTCCCGAATCCTTGTTTGCGTCAACTTCGACGATGTCCCACGCGACATCCGTCTTCGCATCCCGAGTCACGCTTTCGATTATCTCGGCATACCCAGCACAATCGTCCCACTCCCCTTCTCTAATCAACCATCTCCTAACTCTGACATTCCATTTTCCATTTCATATCTTCAAACGCCCATTTTCCCTGATAGTGAATTACCCCTTCATATCCCCGCATTGGGAGGTATAGCGCTGAAATTCTGAAAATAGTAATAGGATTAAAAAAGTTTTCTCCCGAAGGCATATGCCTTCGGGAGAAAACCTACAAGTAGTGTTCCTCTATTTAATCAAGACTTTCTTGCCATCCCGAATGTAAATACCAGAAGTGGGATGAGCAATGCGGCGTCCGGTGAGGTCATAGATCGCACCAGAGGGTGCAACAACATCGATATACGACGGAGTGATACCATCGCCTTTGTATTCCACCTCCTCAAGGGTGAACATATTGGAGAAATTGTCTGTCCAACCGTAGGCAAAGCTATAGGCGTCGAAATTACCGTTAGCCATAAAGATGAAGGTACCGTCGTTACCATTTCCACGCTTACCATAGACTAGGAATGCACCCTCGTAATACTGTCCCGCAGGATAAAGGTAAATCTGGGTAAAGACATATCCCGCTGCATCCTGAGCAGCATCTTCAGGCGTCGTGAAACCCTTGTTGTCGTTGTAACCGTCACGATGTCCGCGCCATACAAGATAGCGGTCGAAAGCGGGATTGTAGAACTGGTAGGTATGCTCAGCCGTATCGGGCGTGCAGTAGAAGGCTGCGGCATCGCCCACCTCGGCAGGCGTTTGATTATTCGCAGCCACAAGCCCCTCCTCTGCCATATACATGGTGTTAATGTCACCATTCTTCTGGTGATTGACAAAGGCGTAGTACTTACCTGCGGCAGGATAAGAGACGTCCTTGCGCGTAGCGTTTATCTGACGGTCAAGATCATAAGCTAGCGTGTAGTAGTCGTTTTCGGTGCTGGAGTTATCGGCAAGGACCTCCTTGGCTTCGGCAATCAAATCAACCAACGCCTGAACCGCCTCAGTCGAGGGATAGCCCGGACGATCAAGCGTAGCACGGAAGGTTTCAACAGCAGCTTCGGCAGTCTGAATAGCCTCAGCAAGGGTCTCAGCACCAGCAAAGACTTCCTCTACATAGAAGGTGGATCCACTGTCGCGCCCGCTAGTCCAGTAGGCCAACGTGGTGCCACGTTTGTTCATATAAACATTCGCTCCCTCGTCGGTAGTGAAGCCGAGGTAGAAGGAACCTTCTGTGACATAGGTACTAGCTTCGGCACGGAACTGCCAGACATCAGTCGTGCCAAGCGTGCTGACATCGGCCATCGTCAGGAACGTGTTGCCACCCGTATTGCCATCATCGACATAGCGGTAGCTTGACATCACATAGTTGATACCAGCAGCCTGATTGACAAGACTGAAGCCCTCGACGGGGTTGCCAACAAATGCCCAACGGTAGTTTGTCTTCTTATCGACGTCAATTTCGGTGATGTTCAATTCAAAATGGTCAACTTCGGGGTCATAGACCACATAGCTGGCATTGCCAATAACGAGATGATACCAATGCTCAATATCCTCAAAGGAAGCTGCCTCATCAACAAACTTGAAAGGCAATGCCTCAACATCGACAGTAAGCACTACGTCAACGTCATAGACACCTTCCTCCACAAGTCCCTCAGGAACAGCGGCTGACACGCCCCAAGGCATAGCGAAGGTATTGGAACCAGGAACGGGATAGGGTTCGCCTTCGGGAGCATGGAACGACTCTTCGCCCACTTCCTTTCCATTATAATAATAATGGTACGTGAGGTCAACAAACCACACAGCCTCCTCGTAATAAATCTGGATTTTGTCGTCCTCAATCGTGATGACGGGATCAAGATGATCAAACTGAGGACATACGAAGTCCTCCTCACCGATTTCCACGTCCTTTGGGAAAACGAAGAAACCACCATCATAAACCTTCGAAAGGCTGACAATGTTTTCATTCGTGCATTCAACACGCGAATACTCAATCGTTGTTTCGTGGCTCTCAGCCTCAGGCAGGACAATAGATACCTGATAGACATCATAGTCGTCCATCGGAGCGGGATAGATCTCAAGCGGCTGTTGATTGTTGCCACTCTTGCCGACAATGCACTTGAACTCACCGTTCTGCTTTGTTGTAGCCCAGCAATCCTCCTCGAAAGCCAAATAGCCGAGAATGTAGAGATTGCCACTCTCAAGGTCGCCAAACGTTAGGTCAATGGGTGTCAGACTAGACTTAGCCAGCAGGTCCAGATAATGTCCGTTTTGCGACTGTAAGGTGAACTTACCCTCCGTCGCAGTCGAAGGAGCAATGCGGACAAACGTGCGCCCAATCTGGCCCTCAATCGGAGCGCTTAAACCCAAAGAATAATACAGGTTCGTTGATGTGGCACTAAATTCCTCCGTGTAGCTGGTGAAATACGTGCCATGGATTTCCTCATCATCAACCAAGCCATTTGCAGCGGTGTACGACTGGCCTTGATAGACAATTTGGTAATAACCCTCCGTCAATTCGCTGACAGAGTTGAGAGGCGTCTGGGCGCTGAGTGAAGTGCTCAGGCAAAACATAGCAGCCAAAAGGCTCAGGGAAAGGAGTAGATTTTTCTTCATACAGTAAGCAATTAAAAATGATTTCGCCGACAAAGATAAAACAAACCAAGTGAAAAAACAAATATTTTTGTAATTATCCGAAGCATAGTCCATCAAAACAACATCAAAACAATTGTTCTTTTAGGTGGCTCAACGCGTTGAGCCACGTGTACCAATGCGTTTGTACAATAGAATTGCCCTACACTCTCCAAATAAGGACTCCAATTAACCCAAATGTTAAAAAACGTACTTTTTGCAATTCCATTCCAAGAATTCGAAAGAAATCGAAAAAAAGTAGCATTTTTGTTTGGGCGTTTGCAAAAAAGCGTTTACATTTGCAAAAAATTTGCATCAATTTTTTAGTTACTAATTTTTTTATTAACCATTAAAACAAAACGTATGTTAAAAGCAAAATTGCTACAGATTTCGTTGGCTGTGCTTATGCTTTGCGGCATGCCTCTGAGCGTTTTCGCCCAGGGGACTGTGCGAGGTACAGTAAACGATGCGACGGGTGACCCCATCATCGGTGCATCCGTAAAGGTGGTTGGTACGACCCGTGGTGCTATTACGGACTTGAACGGCGCATTTACCGTAACGGCAGCAAGTAACGACCGCCTGGAGATCTCCTACGTAGGTTACGCTACACAAGTTGTGCCCATCAATGGGCGCCAGCAGATTTCCGTCGTGCTGGAAGAAGACAGCGAAGTGTTGAGTGACGTGGTGGTCATCGGTTACGGCGTCCAGAAGAAAAAGCTGGTAACAGGTGCTACCGTTCAGGTAAAGGGCGCCGATCTTGCCAAGCTGAACACGACCAACCCCCTCGAGGCCATGCAGAGCCAGACGCCGGGTGTGCAGATCACCCAGTCATCCACACAGCCTGGTAAGGGATTTAATGTGGTCATCCGTGGTAAG
>JAEEZS010000060.1 GCA_016291905.1 Bacteroidaceae bacterium | reverse complement strand
CCCATCAGCCTCACCTTCAGCTTCTGAAGCAGCCGGGGAAGGGGGCACGCGGTTATGCTCACAAACCCCGACGGGGCGACACAAAACAAAAAAGCGGTTGTGCCGTCCCGTCGGGGCTTAAACTTAGACCATACGCCAGGCCAAGGCCGACGGTCAATCTCACTCTACTTCATAGATTTCGCAGTTACCGGGGCTGAGGATGTGCAGGACGTCGTAGCACTCGGCAGGAGTGGAGGTGCCGTCGGGACGGATGAACTTAACGCCTGCATCGGTCTCCACATTGACATACCAGGCTTCGGCGGGGCTGGTGTTGACGAGCATTACGTAGAGGTGCCCGGCATTGCGGATGGTGGAGACCAGTCCGCTGCCCCCCACGTTCTGCAGGGTGCGGATGTGCGGCGGCAGTACGGTGAGGGGCTTTGTCCCGACGGGGATGTCGCCCTCGGCCAAGTGTGCGACGTTCTCCACGTCGCAGCCTGCCCACACGAAGGCGCGCTTCTGTATCTCCTCGTTCATCTGGCGGACAAGCTCATAGACGGGCGTGCGGCATCCGTCTCTTGTGATGGGTGCCTCATGGAAGTCGAGGGTATGAGTGGTGTCGGGGTTCCAGTAGGTGAAGTACTGAAGCAGCTGGGCGCCGTAGGCCAGGTTGCTGTACATCTGTATGCGCAGCTGGTCTATGGTGGGGATGGGATAGGCGGGGTCCTCTTCGGTAGGAGTCGGGTGCACATAGACGTGAAGCCCTACGTTCGTGTGGGCCGTGGCGAGGGCAAAGGCCCAGAAGGGCTTGTGCGTGCGGCGTGCCTCGGCCCTGACAAGCTCAAGATTCTGATACCATGTGGACCAGATGACAACCTTCCCTCCCAACTCACCAACGGGGTAGTGGTCGAAGGAAATCTGCGGCAGCGCCACCTTCTCGGAGAAGAGGCGCAGGTGCTTTTCGTAACCCTCGGCCGTGAAGCAGTAGCTGGGCAGCAGGTTTATGTAGCAGGGGTGCAGGGTATCGATGCTTTCGATGCGCCGTGCCCATGTCCCCAATTCGTCGAGCTGGTTATCCCACGGTTCGTCTTTGAGGTACCATCCTCCCACGGCAGGGTGGTCTTTCAGTTTCTGCACCGTGCCTTCGGGGTCGCTCTGCAGTTCGGGACATTGGACGATAGACTTCATGCCGGCCTGTGCCGCCATGTCGAGAGTGTGGAGGGCTTCGTCGAAGTTGTCACACCACGAGAAGGTGTAGTCGAAGCCGGCGTCTCGCAGCGTCCGGTAGTGCTCGGGGGTGGCGTATTTTCCACCAAAGCCGTTGGGAATACTGCTCCATGCCAGGATGGGAATATGGGCTTCGGAAGCTGAAGGTGAAGCTGTGGTGGCAGGCCCGCAGCTGGTCAGACTCGTTGCTGCAACAAGGCAGCTGAAGAACAAAGTTGCTTTTTTCATTTTGTATTTTTTGGGGTCTATGGTCTTTTTTTAGACTTTCAGACTTTTAGACTATCAGACTATCAGATGAATGTCCTGCATTCCGCTTCGTTGCTGTGCTATTATCTGTCAGTCTGTTAGTCTGATAGTCTGTTAGTCTATAGACTATTGTCCTATCTAATCAGTACTTTTTTCCCGTTCACGATGTAGAGTCCCTTCTCGGGGCTGCTGATGCGCCGTCCTGTGAGGTCATAGATTCCGTCGGCGGCGGGGATGGGCTCGGGTTCGACGGACACCTCGTCGATGGAGGTACGGAGGCTGCCGCTCTCGACGATATACCATTCGGAGAGTGTGCTCTCGTTGCCCCAGAAGCAGATGCTTCCGAAGGGGGATGAGCCGTACTGGTGGCCATTTGCATGGATAATCCATGTGCCGGCAAGTGAGCCGTCGTTCTGCGCCCCTTCGTCGGTGTTGAGGATATTGAATTTCTGCTCGCCGCGGGCCACAAGGGTGTAGAGACCGCCGGTGGCGTTCATCACGTTGTCGGCGCCGGTGGTGCCGCTCAGGTAGTTCTGCGTGCCGACGTTATAGAGGCGGAAGTTGCGCCTGGTATCGTCGATATACTCAAACACCCACTCGAAGTTGGGATTGTTGATGGAGAGATAGGTCCATCCGGGCATTTTGTTGTCGGGGTTGGAGTAGATGGCTACCGGCACGCCGAGCACCTCCTCAAACTTGGGAGTGGCGTTGACGATGAGGTAGCTCTTGTTTTCGTCGGGCATGACGACCGTCAGGTTTGCCAGCGCATTCTGGATTTGTTCGAGAGCGGCCAGCAGCGCCTCGTCGGTTGCTGCAGAGGGGTTGGCGAGCAGCGCCTCGGCCCCTGCGAGAGCTTCGCGCAGGGGCGTCAGATTGCTTACCTGTCCGATGGCCGTACCTTCGTCGTAGTTTATCGATGCTGCATTGTTGTATGCCTCCATCAACTTGGCCAGAGCCGAATCGCCTATGCCGCCCGCAAGGCCGGTGAGGGTGACGGCGGTGATGCCCTCGTCGTCGCCGAGGTCGAGGCAGAAGGTTTCGGTGAGCTGCGCAAAGCTGACCGTGACGGTGTTGGCATCCCGCTTAGTGACAGCACAGTTCATGCTGTTACCCATGATGTCCTTAACCGTCAGCGTGGCAAAGGAGCACGGTTTGTCGGCCTGGATAGTGAGGGTGGAGACGGGCTGCAGGAGGTGATGCACGGTGCCGAAGGCCTCGGCCGTGGTGATCTCGGCGGGCAGCGTCTCCAACTGGCGTATGCACCATGCCGAGGCGCTGCCCGCGCCTTCGGCCCATTGCACGATGGGGCCACAGACGCCGTGGACGGAGTATCCGTCGGGGTGCGTGCCTCCCTTGCCGCCGCCCTCAGCGCCGGGATTCTGGGTGGCATGGCCGTTGTTGTGATTGCAGGCATGCAGGCAGAGCCAGTCCGTCTCGATGATGTCCTTTGCCGACCATAGCTGCAGCTGTCCGCTCCCCAGCGTCTTGATGAGTATGGGGGTGGGCTTTTCGGCAAGACGTATGTGCCATGCGTTGCCCCACACTATTTCGGAGCCGAACTCGCTGCCGTGAAGCTCGGTGAAGGGGCCTATGTACTTACCGGTCTTGACATTCTTGACGGCTCTGAATACATCGCCGTCGCGGGCTCCCTCAGGTGTGGCCACAGGCTCGAAGACGAACTGCTGATATTCGTCGTCGGCATCGGCATCGGCCCACCAGAGGATAGAGTCTTGCAGCACGGTCATACACTTCACCTTGGCCTGGTTCTGCACGAAGGGTGCCTGGTTGGTGATGTAGTAGCTGACGCCGTCGTCGGGCAAGACGAGTGTCAGCGCCTGCGCTGCGTCCTCAGCCGAGGCCAAGGCGTCCTGCAGGCCTTGCAGAGCCTCGACCATATCCTCGTCGGTG
Organism: Bacteroidaceae bacterium; assembly: GCA_016291905.1. Lineage (GTDB taxonomy): Bacteria > Bacteroidota > Bacteroidia > Bacteroidales > Bacteroidaceae > UBA1189. The sequence goes on along the minus strand of JAEEZS010000060.1, from coordinate 109,388 downwards.
GCGTCGCCGTCGTCGAGCACACGACGTGCCTCGGCTATAGCCCCGGGCAGAGCGAGGATGGCGCTGAAGTCGCCTTTGTAGAAGCCTATCTCGGTACCCTGCTGATAGCCGGTCAGGTTGGTCTCCTCTGCCTTCTCCACGGCCTGTGCCAGGTCGGCACGGATGCGTGACATGCTGGAGAAGACGACCTCGGTTGGCATGTTGTAGAGTCGCGGCGACACCCACTCAATCTCGATGGCGAGACTGAATTTGGTCAGACCCTCGGGCATGTTCACGCTGAGGTTGTGGTAATACTCTTCGGGGCTGGCGGGCTTGCTCCATGACGAGTGGAAGCAGCCACCCGCCACGCGTCCGTCGCAGATCTGGGCGTACGATCCCTCGACTGCCTCCTTGGCGTTGGAGGTGAAGTCGCTGGCAGTGAGTTCGATTTTAGTGCCGTTCTCGTCGTAGAGGTAGAATTCGCTGATGTTGAAGTAGGGGCCGTCGGTAGCGGCGTTGGCCGAGCGGTCGGCCCAGGCGGTGTGGATGACGGACATCACCAGGCGGTCGATGGGATAGGGCAGCGTGATGAGGGGTGACTGGTAGCGGAAGCAGTCCTCGCCCGAGGCCTCGCTCTTACTCTTGAACGACTGCATGTAGGGGTTGTTCGTACCGGCTTCGCCCTGGTTTTGGGTGACGTAGGGTTTGGAGGGGTCACCCGGGTCGGGGATGAAGATGACGTCCATGGGCAGGTGAGGTGCCACGTTGGCATTGGCCACGCACTGGGCCACGGCAGCGCGGATGCGCTCCATCATGGCCATGCTCGCAGCAGCGGGCACGCTGCCGGCAGAAATCTGGTCTAACAGTTCATCGACCTCCTCAAGCAGGCGCGTAAGCACTTCCTGCTCGCTCTCGGGGTATTGTCCGGGTTCTTCGCCGAAGCCGGGGTGGCTGTCGCCGCAGAGCAGGTTGGGGGAGTCGGCGCTGATGACTTCGGGGAAGTTGACGAACTCCTCGAGGGCGTCGCGGTAGTCGTAGAGCGCGTCTGCTTCCACCATGTCGATGGCATTGGCGAATGTAGCGATATAAGCGTTGATTTCATCCGTGGGGACGGCGCCGTCCCGGCTGTCGGCTTCGGCCTTTGCCAAGGATTCCTGCAGGGCAGCTACGGCATCGGCCACGTCGTCGCTCCACTCTTTGGCCAGGACTTCCTTGGCCCTCTCGATGGCCTGGGCAAGCAAGGTGTAGGAGTAGATGGAGTAACGGGCGCTGCGGGCGACAAGGCGGACGTTCTCCTCGGCATCCATGCACTCCTGTACGGTGCTGGCGGCGGCAGCGCCCTCGACCGCAGCGGTGAGTGCTGCACGCTCAGCGGCAGCCATAGGGCTTGCCTGCAAGGTGTCGGCAGCAGCGATGGCTTTGTCGAGGTCCATGCGGTAGGCTCCGGCCAAGGCCTCCTCGGGGGCGGTGTCGCCGAAATAGTAGAGGGTGGCATTGTCGAAGCAGACGAAGCTGGCGGTGGTGTTCGCGTCGCATCCGAAGCCGAAGGAGAGCGTGCCGTCGGTGACCTGCGTGGCTACGTTGAGTTTGACGGCGTGTCCCCAGGTGACACTGTCGGTGACCTCGGGGTTGTTGGTGGCGATGGGTACCTTGGTGTCGCCGGCAAACATGTAGGCGCCTTCTACGCTGCCCTGCGTGGGTTCGTAGGTATTGACGTAGTCCTGAATGGTGGCGATGGTGAATGCACCGAAGACATACGTGCCGTTCGGCAGGTCTGTCACGCGCTGGCTGATGGAGTTCTTGCCGACGGGCTGTCCGACGCCGTCGGCCAGTCCGCCCCACACTTCCAAGCAGTGGCCGCTGTGACCCCAGTAGCCTTGTCCGGAGGTGGGGCCTTCGCTGTGGGCGGAGGTGCGCCAGATGTAGCCGCTCTTGTTGTCGGCGGAGGAGAAGGTCACCTCCCAGCCCGACAAGCCCTTTTCGCAGTCGGCATTCCAGATTTTTCCCGATACGTCCTTGCCATCGGCAAAGACCAGAGCCGACGATGCCACGAGGCAGACCGTCAGCAGCGCTGTGCGCCATACGTTTTCTTTCATTTTTCGCGATGTCATGTTGGTTTCACTTTCTCTATGTTGCTTACTTTCTCTTATCTTCTATGGTGAGGTCTTCGCGCCGCATCCAGCTGACGGGGACAATCTCCACGTAGTCGTGCATGAACTGGTCGAGGCCATTGTCCTGGTCGTTGACATTCTTGAAGCGGAGCCAGTGGTCGCCTTCGGAAAGGTATTTGGTGGTGATGACGCGCCGGCAGACGTCGCTCTGCTTGCGCGAGGGGAAGTTGGCGCTGCTGTTGAGGTAGAACGAGGTGGGGCCCTTGAGCCATCCGCGGTTCTTCATCTGCTTGTCGTTGGCCACGCCATTGTCGTCGGTCAGTTCGTCGGCCACCCAGCCCACCTCGGGGACGTCGAGCTTGCGGCGCAGGTCGATGGGAATGCCTGTCACCTTGTCATCGACATAGAACTGTATGACGCCGCGACGGGTGGTCGAGCCATAGCCCATGCGCAGCTCGTAGGTGCCGGCGGGCACGTGGGGCAGGCGGTAGGCGAAGTCGAAGGCACCGAGGCACATGCACTCGTCGCCCATGTAGTTCGACCATGTGTTGTGGGGGCTGAGGTAGTAGAGGCGCGTTTCGGGGGTGTTGTACTTCAGGTGCTTGCTGTACCCGTCGGGAATGTAGAATTCGTAGTCCTGGCTGGCGAAGTTGATGCCCTGGCCGTCGCACCAGCGGATGTTGTTGTTGGTGTATTCGGGTACGAGCGACGAGAAGTCGATGCGTATGATTTCGTTGAGCACATGGCCCACCATGAGGTTCTCGTCATAGACGAGCAGTTTGCCTATGAGGTGGATGGAGCCGTTGAGGGCTTCCCCGTTGAAGCCGGGGTAGCGGGCCTTGTCGGCCGTGACGTCCGTGGGGTTGAGGACGAGCACGTTGGCGTGCCCTGCCATGGTTTCGGCGCGGAGGTCGTCGTCGCCCTGGTGGTCGAAGGTGCGTTTGTAGTTCAGCAGGATGGCTTCGGGATAGCGTGTGCCGGTGATGGGGCGGGTGACCTTCAGGAGGCTGCCTTGCAGGGTTTCGAAGTAGTCGTAGCGGTCGGCACGCTGCAGGTTTCCCTCGGAGTTGAAGTAGTTGCCGCAGACGATTTTGTAACAGGTCAGGCGGCTGTAGAGCAGTTTGCGGTCGAGCAGGTGGTAGGCCATGAACTGCCAGAGGGCGTTGCCGGGGCTGCGGAAGTCGGGGTCGGTGGCAGCGGGATACCACTCGCGACAGCGGGCGTAGAGGTCGTCGAGGTTGTAGATGCCGGCGGCGTGGAACACCGTGTCGGGCTCGCAGAAGGCCGTGAAGCCGTAGTAGCGGTTGGCCGGATAGGGGCACCCCGGGATGCCGTAAATGGTGAGGGCGGTCTTGTCGCCGTCGGTGTAGCTGTAGTCCTTGTAGGCCTGCAGTGTGTCTGTCAGCCCCGTCCGCTCGAGGGCCTCGGCGAAGATGCTGAGGTACTTCATGTCTGCAATCTGTGCAGGCACGGTGTTTGACGAAGGGTTCATGACGTCGCTGATGGCGTGCACCACGCCATTCTCCACCTCCTTGTCGGCGTCGATAATCTGTGCGCCGTTGATGTAGAGGCGGCTGTAGCCGGTGGTGCTGTCGTTGTCGAAGCTCATGGTGAGGTAGCGGTCGTTGAGGTTCATCGTGGGCACCACGTCGCCCTCCATCTCCACGGTGAGGTAGGCCTTGGGCACGATGTGCGTCTGTGCGATGACGACGCACATAGAGTCGCTGAGGTCTTCCAGCCGCGGCGAGGTGACGCCGGTCCAGACGACTCTTTTCGAGCCCGGCAACAGCGAGGCGCGGTAGATGCTGTCCTGACGGGCAAGGTAGCGGTCGATGGCGTCGTTGGTGGGGGCGAAGCAGGTGTAGGTGCCGTAGGCCTTCATGAGGTTGAGCTTGCCGCCCCTCTTCAGAATGGTGATGAAGCTGCTGAACACGTCCTCGTGCTCGCCGAGGAAGCTGGCCACGGTGTGGCCGCGGAACGTGTAGCGGTTTTCGGTATCGATGTCCTCCACACAGCTGCTGAGGGCAAAAACGGTCATCAGCAGCAACAGCAGCGGCAGGATTCTTGGCGGACGGGACACGGAGGTTCCCACAGGCCGGGATGATTTTCTGACTATCAGCTTAAAAGGGTTCATGGTAGCTTCTGGATGAATTTTACGGGTGCAAAGTTAAAAAAAACGAGGTATATTTTTACCCCCCCCCTGTTAAAAAAAGTTAAGATACCGATGCGCGTTCCTTTTCCCGGCTTTCTGTCCTTTTTCATCCGTTTTTATACCTTTTAAAAAGGTGTCGTGTTTTCCGGCGCCAAACGAACATTCGGGCAGGCCATCCCGGTGCATCGGCATGATGCGTGCAGAAGGGTATGCTGGGTTGCAAGGAAATCCGGCTTGGCGGGAAGGCAAGGGCGGGCTTCGGCGGATGAAAAGAGGCAAGGCGGCAAGGAGCGAAGGAGGAACTGGCATGTGGGCGTGTGGCACGGGTGGCGCCCGTTATCTGAGCTGCTCTTTTAAACCTTTTTCCCCGCGGGGTGTCTGAAAAGTGTAGCGCAGGATTGGTTTGCGCTGTTACTCCTTATAAGATATGCGTTTTCATTTCAACATGAGCAAGAGAGTAGCCCTGATGGGCGTGTGTGTGGCACTGAGTCTGGCCGCGACGGCACAGCAACAGCGCACGGTAAATGTCCAGGGCATCGTGAAGGATTTTGAGACGGGCGAGCCGGTTCCGCAGGCTACTATCCAGTGGATGGCGTTGCCTGACAGTTCATTCGTGGAAGGCGTCACCACCTTCAACAGCGGACGTTTCGAAATGCAGAAACGCGTCCATACGGGCAACTATTTCATTCGCGTTTCCTATATTGGCTACGGCACGCAAGACAAGCCTTTTACCGTCGACAGGCGTACTGAGACTATCCGCCTGGACACGATTTCTCTCAAGAGCGACGCCATCTTGCTGAAAGAGGCTGTCATCGAAGCACAGATGGCCGACATACAGGTTGTTGAGGATACATTGATGATCAATGCCGAGAACTTCCGCGTGCCCGAAGGCTCCGTTCTGGAAGAGCTGCTCCGCAAAATCCCCGGCATAGAGATCGAGGACGATGGAACCATCAAGATGAACGGCCGCACGATTGATCGCCTGCTCGTGGGCGGCGAGGAATTTTTCGGTAACAACCGCGAGATTGCCACAAAAAACCTGCCCGCCAGTATCGTCAAGCGCATCAAGAACTACGAACGCAAGAGCGACCTCAGCCGCGAGACCGGCATTGACGACGGTGAGGAGGAGTTCGTCCTCGACCTTGAAATAAAAAGGAATATGATGCAAGGCTGGATAGGCAACTTCGACCTTGGCTATGGACGCCCGGCGCACAAGACGGAATTCGTCGAGGAGCTGGGTATCAACGACCTTTATTCAGGCAGCATCATGATGAACCGTTTCGAGAGTCAGCAACAGTACACCATCTTCGCCAACACGGGTAACGTGGCAGGCGGTAGCATCGGCGGAGGCGGACGTGGCGGACGTGGCGGAGGCAGCACAGGCCTCACCACCAGCACCGCAGGCGGATTCAACATGGCCAAGAACTTCGGTGAGAAATGGCGTCAGAACCAGTATCAATATAAGGTGGGCGGCAACGTCAACTTCAGCCTCTCCGAGGGAAATTCTCAGAACCGCTCGTCCAGCGAGACTTATCTGCAGAACGGCATCAGCTCGTTCTCCAACAACTGGAGCCAGGGACTCAACCAGAACCGCCGCGCCAGCGGTGACTTCCAGTTCGAATGGCGTCCCGATACCACGTGGAGCATCATCATCCGTCCCAATTTCAGTTACAGCGATGGCGGCAACATCAACCAGCGCCGCTCGGCAACCTTCAATCAAGACCCCGAGGAAACCATCAGCGAGCTCTACCCCAACAAAGACTATGTTCCCCTTGACTCTGCCTGGACAGACCCCATCAATAACAGCCGCATCAACTTCGCCACATCGGCATCCGAGAGCGACAACAAGAACACCTCTGTCAACGCCTCCCTCCAGATTAACCACCGAATGAACACGGAAGGGCGCAACTTCACCCTTCGCGCCAACGGAGGTTATACCACCAGCCAAAACAACAGTCAAAGCACCTCGTACACACGCTTTTACCAACGTGGCGACAGCACCTCCGTAATTAACCGTTTCAGCGACACGCCTTCCAAGACGTACAACCTCAACGGACGCGTCATGTGGAGCGAACCCCTCGCCCTTGCCACCTACCTGCAGCTGAGCTATCAAATCAGCTATCGCTATCGCGACAACCAGCGCAACACCTACGACCTGCCCAGCTGGATACCTAATTGGGACCTTGCCGAATGGCTCTGGCAGGACGAATACGAGAAGTACCTCAGCCAGACGCTCAGCCGCTTCTCCGTCGACGAACAGGTGAATCAGAACATCGAAGCCCAGTTCCGTAAGGTTACCGACAACTACAACCTCAACGTCGGTTTCGACCTCCAGCCCCAGACGCGCCACATGGACCAACAGTACATGGGCATACACATCGACACCACGCGTACCGTCTTCAACTGGACACCCACGCTCAACTTCCGCTACCGCTTCACAAAGCAGCGCAGCCTCAACGTCAACTACCGCGGGCGCAGTCAGGAGCCAGAGCTCACCCAACTTATCGAAGTTGTCGACGACAGCGACCCCATGAACATCAGCACGGGTAACGCCGGTCTGAAGCCCACCTTCAACAACAACCTCCGCATCGAGTTCCGCGATTTCAACGCCGACCACCTTCGCAACATCAACGCCAGCGTCAATGCCGGCAACACCCTCAACAGCATTGTCAACCAGACCACCTACAACGAGCAGACGGGCGGACGCATCACACGTCCCACCAACCTCGACGGCTTCTGGAGCTCGTGGAACGCCGGTGCCAACTTTAACTTCAATACCGCCCTCACCAACCAGCGCTTCACCGTCGCCACCGGCACAGGTTTCAATTACAGCCACCACGAGAGCTATCTCCGCTCGGGCGCCCTCACCCTCGACAATCCCTATTACCCCCTCGCCACTACCCACCAGATTAACGTCAACCAGTCCCTCTCGGGTAGCTACAAGAACGACTGGATGGACATCACGCTGCGCGGCAACGTCCGCTACAACCATGCCCTCAACGAGATGCAGCCCGAGAACAAACAGGATACCTGGCAGTTCAGCTATGGCCCCAGCGCCAACTTCAACATCCCCTGGCAGAACATCAAGATCAACACCAACATCAACATGAACAGCCGTCGCGGCTACAGCAGCGCCGAGTTCAACACCAACGAGTTGCTCTGGAACGCACAAATCTCCAAGAGCTTCCTCCGTCAGAACGCAGCCACCGTCAGCCTGCAGTTCTACGACATCCTCGGTCAGCAGAGCAATGTCAACCGAAACATCAGCGCCACAGGCCACAGCGACACCTACTCCAACAGCATCAACAGCTACGTTATGCTCCACTTCATCTACCGTCTCAACCTCATTGGCGACCGCGACACCCGTCGCGAAATGATGCGTGGCGGCATGCAGTTCGGCGGGAACCGCGGCGAAGGCCGTGGCAATTTCGAAGGCGGTGGCGGTGGCCGCGGCTTCGGCGGTGGCGGTGGCATGGGTGGTCCTGGCGGAGGCTTCGGCGGAGGCAGGCCCTGATGATTCAGGAAACCATTGCCTATCTGGGATATCACGACATTGAAGGAGCTTTATCCTACTGGCACACCTATTCGGGCTACGAAGTCGATGCCATCTTGGGCGATGCCGAAGTCGCAATAGAATTCAAATCCAGCCGTGAGGTACAATCCAAACATCTAAGAGGACTCAAAGCTTTTAACGAAGAACATCCCGGTGCCCGTCTGATTTTTGTTTCATTTGACACTGTCCCACGGTTGTTTTACGGCGTTGAGGTCATGCTTTCAACCCATTTCCTCCGGGAACTCTGGGGCGGTAGGATTATCTGTTAGTCCCTTAGGACATCACTCTTTAGCCCCCTTTTTCGGGAAAAGCAGCTAAAAAGAGCCTCGCAAATCATTGCAAACATATTCTTTTTCTCGCAAACCTCGGCATGCGATGGTTTGCGAGAGATTGATTTTGTGCATAACAAAAAAGCCTTATATTTTTGTGGCATAAAAGAAAATGTGACAATTGTCTATAAAAGTTTAACCTTAATAATGTATCACTTATGAAAAAAAACATTTTTGCTGTTTTGACCATTTTAACGGCTTGTATTTTTTTTAGCTCGTGCTCTTACCGTGTTTTTCCTACTGAAGTTTTAGAGTATAATTACGACATGACAATGCAGAGTAAATCAGAACTGGAAAAGAAATCAAAGGTCAGGATTTTCCATTCTGAACAAGAGGTAAAAGGAAAATATGAATTAATTGCCTATGTACAATACAATCCTTTTTTCTCTATACCCATATTATACTCTACTTATTCGCAACAAAAAAAGAAGTTTTATAAAAAGGCTGTTTTGAAAGCGAGCCAGTTAGGAGGTAATGGAATCATTGTCCCCGCCGTAGGTCTTTTCAAGGTAATAAACATTACCGATTGGGATTCGGATAGTGAAGCAGCCTCTGTTTTTACAAATCCCATTTTCAGCAGAAAATATCTTGACAAGTTCAAGAGTGGAGCCATACAACAAGAATCAGAACGCCAACAGCAGCGTGATGTTCAAGCATTCTCTCAAGAGATCACTAATAACGTAAAAGGTATAAAGACATGGGAAGAACTTGATGTGGTGGATGAGAAAATACAAGTATTCAAAGAATATAATGAGTCACTTAAGCGGCCCAATAAAGAAATATTAGATTTAATTCACCTTTACAACACGAAGCTACGTAAAGTTGTGGTAAAGAGAATAGAGAAACTTGAAAGGAAATAAAACGCCTTCGCATAATAGAATTATAGGAACCCAAAGACGAAACAAAAGAAGCTAAAGGCAACCCTCGTCATTGTGGCCTGACATAAAAACCTAACTGAAATAAAAGAAAAAAATGAAAAGGACGTATTTAAAACCAATTATTAAAATAAACAAATTGGAAATGATTCATATTCTAGCAGAAAGCGGAAAGCCTGGCGGACAAGGAGAAGATATCCCATGGGGAGCTTCAAAAAAGGAACGCGATTATTTTGATTTATCAAATTAAGATTATAAAATAGTATTAACCATTGCATCTTTTTTATTATGAAACATTTTTGTTATTCTTTAATTGCACTTATTTTGCTGGCAAGTTGCACGTCAGAGACAGTCAACACGGATTTTGACAATGAATTCATTTCCCATGTCACCATCACGGCCAACGACTTTGAAACGGACGATGTCACACGCACATCGCTTGAGCTGACCTCTTCGGGTCTTAGCTTTACTTGGGCAGAGAATGATGTTGTTGGCATCTATCCCAATGCAGGAGACCAAGTAAGTTTTCCCATGACAAGTGGTGCAGGCACAAAAAAAGCCGACTTTGACGGTGGTGGTTGGGCACTGAAAGGAAACTACACTTATGCAGCCTACTATCCTTACAGTGTGGACAACACCACTTTTGGTCGTCCATATACGGCACTGCCAATTTCCTATTTAGGCCAGAAACAACCCGCGAATAATTCTACGGCGGGATTAGGAGCGTATGACTATATGGTAGCCACAGCTTCTACACCAGAGTCGGGCAACGTCACATTCAACTTCTCGCATATTGGCAGCGTACTATATATTCAGTTAACAACGCCAAAAGCCGAAACGTTTACAAAACTAACTCTTTCTGCAGATGAAGCTATTTTCACGACTGAAGCCACCGTGAACATCTCCAACGCGACACTGACTCCTACATCAACAGCTACAGAAATGACGCTTGAATTAGAGAATATCGACATCGCGGCAGGTGGCACACTCAATGCCTGGATACTGATAGCTCCCGTAAACGCAAAAAACAATACGCTAACAATCATTGCTACAACATCCAACGAAGAAAACTATACCGAAGAACTTGCAGGCAAAGATTATCAAGTTGGAAAAGCATATAGGTTGGCTGGAACATTGGAAGTTTTTGGTGCTGGAGGTACAGGTGATGACTTCGATTGGGGTGATGATAACGAAATGGACAACCATGCCTACATCGATCTCGGCCTCACATCTGGTACTTTATGGGCAACGTGTAACATTGGAGCAGAATCTCCTGAGGAATATGGATTATATTTCGCTTGGGGAGAGACTGCCCCAAAAGATAATTATGACTGGAGCACTTATAAGTTTGGAAATATTTCGAATTTTACAAAATATAATTCCACCGATGGACTAACCCAACTAAAACTAGAAGACGATGCTGCTTATGTTATATGGGGCAAAAACTGGAGAATGCCTACTCATGAAGAAGAACTCGAACTAGCAAGAGAATGTTCCTGGGAGAATGATGTAATTAACAAAATATCTGGTTATAAAATTACAGGTCCCAATGGTAATACTATTTTTATGCCAAGAGGTGGACTTTATGATGGAACAGATTATGGTTCTAATGGACAAGAACTATCTTTCGTCAACACGGACGGATGGTATTGGTCCTCCACATTGAATTATTCTGGAAGTTCATACGCTCAAGGACTCTGCTTTTTCCCTTCACTGATAGAAAGTGTCTCTGATCATGAAAGATGTGACGGCCATAACATTCGCCCTGTCTATATTCAAAAAAAAGAAGACGAAAACAATAACGCGGAAGAATACGAATACGTTGACTTAGGTCTTCCATCAGGCACATTATGGGCAACATTGAATATCGGTGCCAACATTCCTGAAGACTATGGACAATACTTTGCATGGGGAGAATTAGAAGAAAAGACTGATTATTCAACTCAAGCTTACCTTTATTACAATGGCACCTATGAAGACATTGGTACAGATATAGCAAATACGGAATATGATGTAGCAAAACACTTATGGGGCAATGGATGGCATATGCCGACATATAATCAATTTCAAGAACTGATGAAAAACTGTTCTTGGACTCGCACAACACAAAACAACATAAAAGGATATCTTGTCCAAGGCAATAATAATTCTATTTTCTTACCCTGCGGAGGCTTTAAGAATGGCAGTGGAGACAATTATATTGGCACAATGGCTTACTATTGGTCATCAACCAGCAATGGCAGTACTGCTTATTGTGTTTGGGATGGTCCAAGATGGTATTGCAATTACCGTAGAGATGGTATGCCAATTCGCCCAGTACGCAATCAATAGATGTATACGACCTGTTTCAAATTGAAGAATAACACGACATAGCAACAAATAGTAATTCAAAAAAGATGAAAAAAAGTGTTTATACAATGGTGCTACTGCTTGGATTGAGTATAATGATGGTATCATGTGAAAAAGAATTCCTGGAATCACATGAATCATTTGCTTATACCCATGATGCAACAAATGACCCTTTAACTAGGGATGAAGGCTCTGTTATGGCTGACCCTCGCATCCATATGTACGTAGATCTCGGCTTACCATCAGGTTTACTTTGGGCAACTATGAATGTCGGTGCCAACTATCCTGAAGACTGTGGAGAAAGCTTCGCCTGGGGTGAGACAAGCGTAAAGAGTGACTACACGTGGGGCACATACTCATATTGCGATGGGAGCTATGACAAACTTACCAAGTATAATGTTTGGAGCGATTATGGAACCATTGACAATAAAACAGTTCTTGACAAAACAGATGATGTCGCTTACATAAAATGGGGTGGCAATTGGCGCATGCCAACAGATGCTGAATGGAAAGAACTCATGAATACTGAATACTGCACGTGGACATGGGCCAAGAACGGTGGCGTTAATGGCTACAAAGTAACCAGCAACTCCATCGAAGCATCTATCTTCCTCCCCGCTGCGGGTTACCGTCTTGGTGTAGGAATAGACAATTCGGGCCGTACTATGTGCGGCGAATATTGGTCTTCGTCGCTTGTCCAAAGCGACCCCAATCTCGCATGGTTTGTGTACTTCTTTTCAAACCAAGCAAACAGGGGTGGTTACGACCGCTACCATGCGGCACACGTTCGTGCAGTTTGCGAACCCTAACCAAAAGTTTAAAGAACCAGCGAACGGAATTGACAGAAATCCGTTCCATAGTTTGGTGGTGTACTGCGGAAACGGCTCAAACATGAGCTGCTTCCGCAGTGTATTGTGGTAGTTTTAGTCAGCAAGAATTCAAAAGTATTCATGAAAAGGTCTCTATTTCTATTGGTATTAACATTTCAGATACTATCCTCCAATGGACAGATTGCCGTTGAGTCATTCCGTTTACTGGAAACAGACTTGACTGCCATCACTCACGGCACACAAGAAATAGACCAGAACGGTGAAGTGGCGGCATTGATTAAGATTGTCACTACCCAACGTGGGTTTACATTCGATGGAGGGATGCTTGGAATCGTGAAAACGGTTCTGAAGCCTGCTGAATACTGGGTCTATGTGCCAAGAAAGTTGCAGAAAATCACCATTGCCCACCCAGACCTGGGCATTTTGCGAGACTATTACTTCCAAATGCCCATCGAGGGAGGACGTACATACGAATTGATACTACTGACAGGACAAGCTGGAACAAGCGGAGGGAAAATGCGCTCCACTCAATACTTAACCTTAAAAGTGTCTCCTGCCAACGCAACCGTTTATGTGGATGATGAGCTACAGACATTAAATAGTGAAGGGGCTTTTTTCAAACTGATGACTATCGGCACTCACAGCTATCGTGTGGAGGCAGCAGGCTATCGCCTCGAGACAGGAACCGTGGAACTTGGACGGGAAAAGGTGACACTAAGTGTTGCTCTTAAATCAGCAAAATCAACTCTCACGATTATTTGTAATGATGCAGAAGCCGACATTGTGCTCAATGAGGACGTGAAAGGGAAAAAAAGTTGGACAGGTTCTGTCCTCCCAGGGCTTTATGTAGCGGAGGCTCGACGATTCGGCTATTACACTTCGTTTGAGGAGATTGAAATTAGAGAGTTAGAAGATAAAACCGTAGTGTTAGATGAACCCGTTCCTATCTGTGGCAGTCTTCGCGTAGAGTCTGACCCAATGGGAGCTTCCGTATATATAGATGACAGATACTTCGATGAAACGCCCTGCCGTATTGACGAATCGGCCGGTTTGCTGGTAGGAGAGCATAACGTCAACATAATGAAAGAGGGATACAACACCTATTCAACGACAGTCATAATACAAGCAGAAGAAGAAATGGTTTTGTCAGACATTTGCCTCAAACCTGAAATCATTAAAACAAAAAGGCATGGCGAGAAGGCAAAAAAGGATAAAAAAAACATCGCAGTTCCAAAGGAAGGCAAAAAAGCAGATGACTCCGCTTTGGAACATACGACCAATTACGATTCCGATGCACATAAAGTTTCCCTATTGAAAGAAGATAAACCTGAGCAATTTATCGATGGGCATGAATACGTAGACCTTGCTCTTCCCTCTGAAAGACTTTGGGGAACATGCAATATCGGGGCAATGACCGCTAGCGATTTCGGATACTATTTTGCATGGGGAGAAGCTAAACCAAAAGAGGATTATTCATGGAGTTCCTATGAAGACAGCAGTGATAACCTCGGTCAGAATTTCTCAAAATACAATACAAATGCAAATAGCATCGTCCGTGTTGTTGAAAGTACAGATGATGCGGCAACTGTAAATTGGGGAAGTCATTGGCAAACACCAAAGTATGAAGACTGGTTTGAATTGATAGAATTGTGTGAATGGAAATGGACATATCAAAACGATCATGCAGGCTATATTATAACTGGTCTAAATGGAAATTCGATTTTCCTACCTGCGGCTGGATTTAAAGAAGGAAAAGAAATCAACCAAGCTGGCAGTCTCGGATTCTATTGGTCTTCATCGCTACATGAAAACACGACTGGAAATGCATGGGGTGTTTTCTTTGATCAAAGTGGCAGATTTCAATACTACCACGATCGTTATCTTGGACGATCAATTCGCCCCGTCTGCCGTCAATAATCAAAACCAAATACTGTAAAAAGCAAAGGAAGCCCATCCGTTCAAGCAAAAAAGGTAACGAGAGTTTCTGAACATTACACGTATTGTTTAAAAACATTTTCCTTGTTGGAGGTTTCAACATGAAGCCTCCAACATTTTATAAAACGGGTTTTCTTATATCCGAAGAACTAACTACCAAATTGGCAGTAACGACATACCCACCTAAACAACGGCGAAGAGGGAGTTATCTTTCTTTTGTTTTTTGACAAAACAGTTATTAGGTAATGTGAGTTCGGTATAAAATGTGGTTTTTCCCAATAGGTATCGGGGGTGTCGGTGGCGCCCCGTAGAAGAAAGGAAATCAATCGTTAAGCCACCGATACCCCTCTCCAAGAGAATCGGTGGGGTATCGGTTTTCATATACTGTTTGCCAATGGGATTGGTTTTGGAGAAAATCCTGTGAGCGTTGCTGGAAGTAAGCCTTTTTAGTTGACCCAACGTGTTGAGCCACGTGGCTCAACGCGTTTTCCAACCTGCAACATGAGGAAATAACCAAGACAGCGTCTTCATTTCCTGCTTTTTGGACACGTTGGATGGGAGGGTCTCGTTTATTCGGTTCACATGAAACCGTACCACCGATACCTCAATTGAGGGGGTATCGGTGGCAAACAATCAGAATAACATTGTGTTGCGCTATATCACCGACACCACCGATACCTGTTGGAAGAAACAGCTATTATATATTATACCGAACTCACGTTAGGTAAGTCTTATCTCTGGTATTCTCAGGTCTACGATGCTTTCCGTCTTATTTGATTGATAGAACATGCAATAATATAAAAGCCAAAGAATCGGGATTTTTTCTATAAAAAAACAGCCAAAATCGGGACTTTTTCCATAAAAATGGAGCCCAAAAACGGGACTTTTTCCGAAAAATAGATGCACTAAATCGGGACTTTTTCGTTGATTCAGCAGCTTGCGGATGGTTAAAAAAACATAAAGAGGCAAAAAACGAAAAATATTTTCATGTATGATTTGTTATATTTTATTACTTTTGCAAAGTAAACTATAGAATATTTTCATGGATAAGCAAATCATCAAAACCGTTATTGGTGAAAAACAACAGCAAATAAGTAATATCGGATTACAGCAACGAGCCAATTACTTCGACGATAATTCTTGTTATGTTCTCGTTGGAATCCGTCGTGCCGGTAAATCATACACCCTTTATCAAGACATGCGGGCCAAGCTTTCTGCAGGAAAAGCCAAGGCCGAGGACTTCCTTTACATTAATTTTGAAGATGAGCGTTTGGCGTCCATCCAAGCTGATGAACTCGGCCTACTCCTTGATGCCTATTGGGAAATGAATGACAATCAAAAACCTTTCATTTACCTGGATGAGATACAGAACATCACGGGATGGGAAAAATTTGCTCGTCGTCTGTCAGAAGATAAATATCGTGTCATGATTACTGGTAGCAACGCCAAGATGCTCAGTCGCGAAATTGCTTCCACACTTGGCGGCAGCTACATTCAACGGAACATCTACCCTTTCTCCTTCAAGGAATATTTAAACTATTACAATGTTCTGCTTGAAAAGAACTGGGCCTTCCGGCCAGAAGAACGACTTGCGGTTGTTCGCCATTTTAACAGGTATTTCTATCAGGGTGGATTTGCAGAGTCGTTTAATAAAACTGATAAGCGCGAGTGGCTTACTTCACTTTATCAGAAGATTCTAATGGGTGACATCGTGGAGAGGAACAGAATTCGCAATCCGCGCATCTTCAGATTATTGGCGCGCAAACTGGCAGAAAGCATTATGCAGCCAACGAGTCAAAAACGCTTAGAGCATATCATTAAGTCAACAGGAGAAAGTATTAGCCCTTCTGTGCTGAAAGACTATCTTGATTATATGGAGGATGCCTATCTCATCTTCTCCATTCCCAACCTTACATCCCCACTCTCCGAGCAGCAGACCATCGTGAAACGTTACTTTGCAGATAATGGTATTCTAAACCTCTTTCTTATGGACGGCAAGACAAAACTATTGGAGAATATCGTTGCTATCCATCTGAACAAATTGTATCACAACACGGCAGAAGAATTACGTCTTTTCTATTATAATAAAGGCGTTGAAGTTGACTTCTGCATTCCAGAGGAAAAGATTGCCATTCAGGTCTCCCATAGTATCGACGATGTGAATACTTACGAACGTGAAGTTGGAGGACTCATCAAATTCCTGAAAACTTTCAAGCAATACCAGGGAGTTATAATAACGTGGGAAACTGAACGTCAACTGACAGAAAACGGCATTAGCATTGAAGTCGTTCCTATTTGGAAATGGTTGTTGCGCGGAATCTAAATCTATCGAACTCACGTTAAACTTCAGTCGGTTGCTCGTTTGTTGTGAATGTATGAAAGAAAATGTTTGCTCAGAGGTCTGCTTTCGGCTCCGACAGATATTGAAATAGCTGCCGTACCTCCCCAGCAGGTTTACGGTAGGACGCTGAGCCAGTCGGAGTAGTCAGCACCTCGGGGATAAGTGAGATGGATGGTGGAAGGAGGAATGCCGATGAAGACATCGTAACCGAGATGGGGAGCCTTTGGGGCAACACAGTCGATATGGCGCAGATGGGAGCACAACTCGAACGCTTGGTTACCGATAAAAGATAGCGTGGAGGGAAGAGTTACCTCGGTCAAAGACTTACAGTTATGAAAAGCGTAATCATGGATATTGACAACCCCTTCGGGAACGTCCATTTTCGTCAATGAGTAGCAGTTAGAGAAAGCGGAAAGACCTATAAGTTGCAGTCCCTCGGGCAATTGAATTTGTTCGAGTGCTTCACACTCAGCAAAGGCATATTCGTTGAGAGAGGTGATAGAACCGAGAATCGAACAGGACTGTAGGCTGGAACAATAACAGAACAGTTCGGGTTCGATTTTTGTAATCCCAATAGGCAATACTATCTTCTTTAGCTGCTGGCATCCCCAGAAGGCCGTCCGTCCAATACTTGTGAGCCCTGCAGGTAGGTCAATGTCGGTCAAAGAAGAACAACGGTCGAAGACATAGTCGCCTATGGATGTGCAACTTTTCGGCAGTATGACGGAGGCCAGCATTGTGCAGTTACGGAAAGCACAATCACCAATATGAGTAACACCCTCGCCGATGACAACACGGCGCAGACTATCGCGATATTCCAACCATGCCTCTGCAGGGGCACCACGGCGAAAGTCCATCATGCGGCCATGGCCAGAAACAGTGAGTTCCCAAGTGGTCATATCAAGCGTCCAAGAAAGCGTACCTTTGTCAGAGACAAGGATGTCAGACACGAACTCGTGTGGGGGTGCGGACGCATGTTTCCGAATAAGTAATCCTAGCCCTACTCCAAGCGAAATCAATACGACCGCGATACCCAGCATGAGAACGGGATTCCTTTTGCGTGTTGTTTCTTCTTTTTCATTTGCCCCCCGCAAGTCAGATTCTGGTTTGTTTACAGATACGTCAATTGACTCTTGGACAGCATTCTCGACTTCCGATGCCTGAGCTTCTTGTTTGCCTTCCCCCACCCTATCCGAGACAGCCAAAGCGTCCTTCTGAGCAACAAAATCTTTCCACCCTGCGTAGCCTGCATAACGGGCCAGGTTAGAAAGGGTGTCCTGGCGGGGTGAGCTGTTGTTTTTGACATGCCCCCAGATACGCATCAGTGTATAGCTACTAATCTCCTTACCTGTTATCTTCTTTATCTGCAATGCCAGTTCGCTATAATCGACAGGGGATTCAGGCTGACGCCCATAGCGACGCTCTATTTCGGTTTTCAGTTGCTGTAAATAATCCATGAGCTTCTATGCGTTCATTATCTTTTTCGATAGAGTTCCTGTTTCCAGGAAGTATAGTCAGCACCCTGCGGGTATATCAGTCGAACAGACGATGGGACATCGGCAAAAACATCCTCCCCTAATCGTGGTGCCTGCCGGGCATTGGATTCTATAAACTGCAAGTGGTTGCAGAAGTCAAAAGCTCTATTACTAATCGACGTCATTGTGGATGGGAGAACGATACGATTCAAAGAAGTGCATTTCTGAAAGGCATACTCATCGATGAACTTTACGCCTTCAGGAACGACCAACTCTTCCAATGACTTGCAGTCAGCAAAGCAGCTGGAACCTACGGACACCATCGAAGAAGGCAAATCAATTCTTTTTAGCGAATGACAATGTGCAAAGACTTCACGATCCATCGATGTGACATCGCCCAGAAAAGTACAAGATTCCAAATGAGAGCATGAAGCAAACAAGTCGAACGGCAACTCGGTGATTCCAGACGGCAGTTCTATCTCCCGTATGCGATGACATCCCTTGAAAGCACCTGCACCAAGACGATCCAATCCTTCAGGCAGATTCAATGCCGTAAGATGATTACAGTAAGCAAAACTGCCGTTGCCTATCGAAAGAAGACTATTCGGAAGGATCACAGATTGTAATCGTTTACAAAATGAAAAAGCGTAATTACCCACAGACAAAACGCCCTCACCGATAACGACACTGCACAGACTATCGCGATAAGCAAGCCAGGCATCGGGCATCCCGTGTTGCTGGAAATTCTTCATCTTGCCCTGCCCCGAGATTGAAAGCGCCCAGGTGCTTTTATCAAGTGTCCATGTCAGCGTGTTGTCTTCAGCAACTATCGTGCCTGTTACCTCATTGGGATTCTTTGGAGAATGGCCTATAACTAAAAGAAGGAGTCCCGCAGCAAGCAGTACAAATAATGCTGAGATGGCCCCGACGAGGTAATTGGGACATCGCTTTTTAGGAGGAGCAATCGTATCGTCCTTGATGGCAGGACAATGTTGGGCTACAAAATCTCCCCAACCGGCATATCCGGCATAGCGTGCAAGTATAGATAGGGTGTTGATGGATGGTGAGCCATCGGTTTTCATCTGTCCAAACAGGCGCTTCAGTGTAAAGACACTGAGGCTGCTGCCGGTCGTCTGTTCAATGGCTGCAGAAAACCTTTCGAACGACGCTGACGATTTTAGCTCCTCACCAAAGAGATGGAGGACCTCTGCCTTTAACTCGTCCAAAAACTCCACGTTGTTTTCCATGCTGCAAATATACGCATTTTTTCGCATCGCAAACGTCCGCAAATCACTTTTTCTGCGGTTTGCGAGCGTTTGCGATGAATTGCACAGAAAAATGCAGGGAGGCTGAAGTCTATAGCACGTTAAAAAACAGCAAAAGGAGGGGGAAAGTTTGGAAGTATGCGGGAATGTGCGTACCTTCGTGCCCAAATTGCGTAATATGGCTGAAAACGAAGAACAGAATTCGATGGTGCTGCGCACGGAGAACCTGGTGAAACGGTATGGAAAGCGGACGGTAGTAAACAATGTCTCCATTAACGTCAGACAAGGAGAAATTGTCGGGCTGCTTGGGCCGAACGGTGCGGGGAAGACTACCACGTTCTACATGACAACAGGGCTCATCGTAGCCAATGGGGGAAGCATTTACCTCAACGATGAGAATATCACAGGCTTCCCTGTTTACAAACGGGCGCAAGCGGGCATCGGCTACCTGCCGCAGGAGGCCAGCGTCTTCCGCAAAATGACGGTGGAGGATAACATCGGCTCTGTGTTGGAGATGCGTAAGGACATCACGCGTGAAGAACAGCGTGAAAAACTTGAGAGCCTGATAGCCGAGTTCCACCTCACCAAGGTGCGCAAGAATAAGGGAGACCAGTTGTCGGGCGGCGAACGCCGACGCACGGAGATTGCCCGCTGCCTCGCCATCGACCCGAAGTTCATCATGCTTGACGAACCCTTTGCAGGCGTTGACCCCATTGCCGTAGAGGACATCCAACGCATCGTTTGGAGCTTGAAATACAAGAACATCGGCATCCTTATCACAGACCATAATGTACAGGAAACGCTCTCTATAACCGACCGAGCGTACCTCCTGTTTGAGGGGCGCATCCTGTTCCAGGGAACACCGGAGGAACTGTCGCAGAATCCCGTCGTACTGGACAAATACCTCGGCAACAGCTTTATCCTACGCAAGAAGGATTTCATGGTAGCACCCGAAGATGTAAAGAGTTAAGAAAATCTGTCTTGTATGCAACGCCACAATTATAAAGCATTTCATTTATCGCTTTTCTTTTTGCTTTTTTCTTTCTTGATGCAGCCCTCCTTTGCCGGGCCAGCGCGGAGAGGAATAATAACGCGACAGCAACCCGACGGCACGGAAATCAAGCTACAACTGCTGGGAGATGCCTTTGCCCATACATATGCCACTCCCGACGGACGGATCGTGCAACGTGACGCCGACGGATTCTACCGCGTTCTTTCGGAAAACGATGCCGACACGTGGCGCAGCGAGGCACTCCGTTCGCGCGCGCAGGCCATGCGTGCCGATGAACAACGAGGAGGCCGAAAGGCAGCATCATACCGCATGAAGGACTTCCCCTCCACAGGCAACATTCACGGAGTGATATTGCTTGTTGCTTTTGCCGACGTCGCCTTCCATACCGACTCAGCCAGCATCCACGACTTACTTACCGCCCGCTACAATGGCGAACATCACACGGAGGAATTCAGCTACTCGTTCTTTAGCCCCGCTTATGGGGATACGTTCTCTGTCAGCGGTACCATTAGCGGTAGTGCGCGCGACTACTTCCGAGACCAGTCGCTAGGTAAGTTCACGCCCACCTTCGATGTTTTCGGCCCTATTACTCTCGACAACAACCGCATCTACTACGGCGGGAACGAACGAAATGGCAAAGATACCAACGCCCGTGGCATGGTGAAAGACGCCTGCCGAAAAGCCTATGAGCTGGGGCTCACCGACTTCACCGACTACGACAACGATGGCGATGGCTATGTGGACTACGTTTATATCGTCTATGCCGGTAACGACGAGGCACAGTATGGACCCGAAGAGAGCATATGGGCACATGCGTGGACACTTGCTTCCCCGCTGACCCTCGGAGATATAAAAATCAGCAGCTATGCCTGTTCGGGTGAATTGCTGATAGATTCCAAGGATGTACCCGCCGGTATCGGCACGTTTGTACACGAGTTTGGGCATGTCATCGGTCTGCCCGACTTCTACAATACGGCATTAAAAAACGGCGAAATAGACTTCTGCATGGACTATTGGAGTGTGATGGATTACGGGCTCTATTGTCTGGATGGCTACAACCCTGCCGGTTACACCTCCTTCGAGCGTTATTCGATGGGTTGGATTCCCGCCTGCAACCTGGATACCGCCCAAACCGTTACATTATATACGACGAATGAAGACCCCGTCATGTACCGCACGTTTGTCAACGAAGACGACACCACGTCGTTCTACGTTTTCGAGAATATCCAGAAAACCGGGTGGAATGCCAACAAGCCTGATTACGGACTCATGATAACTTGCGTCAACTACAAACAATCGGCATGGACGGGCAACGTTGTGAACACCAACAAGGAAAAGCATCGTTACCATATTGTTCCAGCCAACAACAACTATAGCTACAAGGACGAGTCGAACCAGCTCTACGGCAAAAACAACTATGTGTTTTCGACGGAATCCACGCCTGCCAGCATCACACAGTTTGGCGACACGCTCAACAAACCTCTCACCAAAATCACACGAACGAAAGGCGGCTCCTGCACCTTCGACTTTATGGGAGGATATGACGCAATTACCTTTCCAAAGCTGGATGCTATGGAAAGCGATGAGGCCAAAGAACTCTACCGCATAAACGACCACATTACCATTCTACAACACGGAAACCTCATATACAAAGCATTTATCCGATAAGAGACGTTCAGCAAAACCGCCATTCATAATAAAACCAAAAAACGACGTGTATTTTTGGATTTTCCTCTAATATACACTATCTTTGCGGCCCAAAACGAAACAAAGAACTAAAATCCCAATAAACAGCATGGAAATTTCATTGCAAAATGTAAGCGACGTTCAAGCCAAGCTTATGGTAAAGCTGGTGCTCGCCGACTATGAAGAGAAAGTTAACAAATCACTCAAGACCTTCCGCCAGAAGGCTAACATCCCCGGTTTCCGTCCAGGCATGGTTCCCATGAGCCTTATCAAACGCCAATACGGTACCGCCATCAAGGTAGACGAAATCAACAAGGTGCTGCAAGATGCCCTTTACAACTACATCAAGGAAAACAAGCTCGAAGTACTTGGCGAGCCCCTGCCCGACGAAGAGCAGCAGAAGTCCATCAACATCGCCCAACAAGATGACATGGAGTTTGCTTTCGACCTCGCCATTGCTCCCAAGTTCGACGCCACATTGACTGCCGAAGATGTTATACCTTATTATAATATTAAGGTGACAGATGAGATGGTGGAGAATCAAGTGAAGATGTACACCCAGCGCAATGGCCACTACGATAGCGTTGACAGCTATCAGGTGGGCGACATGGTTAAGGGTATTGTCACAGAACTTGATGCTGAGGGCAACGTAAAAGAAGAAGGTATCCATGTGGAGGATGCCGTTATGCTGCCTGAATATATGAAGGACGAGGAGAGCAAGAACCTCTTCAACGGCGCCAAGAAGGACGACATCATCACCTTCAACCCCCGCAAGGCCTATGACAACAGCGAGATAGAGCTGACGTCACTCCTAAAAATCTCCAAGGAGCAGGCTGCTGATGTGCAAGGCGACTTTACGTTCCAGATTACGGACATCACCCGCTATACCGAAGGCGAGCTCAATCAGGAAATCTTCGACCAAGTATTTGGTGAAGGAAAAGTGAAGGACGAAGAAGACTTCCGCGCTAAGGTGAAAGCAGACATTCAGGCTCAGTTTACTCCTGAAAGTGACTACCGTTTCCTCATCGACGTCCGCGAGTACATGATGAACCGTATTGGCAAGCTGCCGTTTGCCGAGGAATTGCTGCGCAAAATCCTTGTCAACAGCCGCGAAGAAAAGGACACAGAGAAACTCGAAGAGGAGTTCCCCAAAACGCTGGAAGAACTTCAATGGCACCTCATCAAAGAAGAACTCATCAAGAATGCCGACATAAAGATTGAGCAGCAGGACATCACCGACCAGGCCCGTGCCGCCGTTCGTGCCCAGTTTGCCCAATACGGCATGACCACCGTGCCTGACGACTTGTTGGACAACTATGCCAAGGAGATGCTTCAGAAGAAGGAAAGTGTGGAAGGTCTCGCCAACCGAGCCCTTGACAACAAGCTCGTTGCAGCTCTGAAGAAAACGGCTAAGTTGAAGAAGAAGACTGTTAGCGTAGAGGACTTCAACAAACTGTTTGAAAAGAAAGACTAAACTCCTATACCTCGGCGATGCCGAGAAAACTCCACAAACCTAATCAAACACAATGGACGATTTCAGGAAATTCGCTACAAAGCACTTGGGTATGAACAGCCAAGTGTTAGACGATGTCATCAAATCCGAGGCACAGTACCTCAACCCCTACATCCTCGAAGAGCGTCAGCTCAATGTCACACAGATGGACGTCTTCTCGCGTCTGATGATGGATCGCATCATCTTCCTCGGTACGCCCATTGACGATTACACGGCCAACACCCTGCAGGCCCAGTTGCTCTACCTTGACTCCGTCGATAACGGCAAGGACATCAGCATCTATATCAACAGCCCAGGCGGTAGTGTTTATGCAGGCCTTGGTATTTACGACACCATGCAGTTCATCACCAGCGACGTAGCCACCATTTGCACAGGCATGGCTGCCAGCATGGCTGCCGTATTGCTCGTTGCCGGTAAAGAAGGCAAGCGCTCGGCGCTCACCCACAGCCGTGTAATGATTCACCAACCGATGGGCGGCGCGCAAGGCCAGGCAAGCGACATCGAGATTACGGCTCGTGAGATACAAAAACTCAAGAAGGAGCTCTACTCTATCATTGCCGACCACTCCCACACCGACTTTGACAAGGTCTGGGCCGACAGCGACCGAGACTACTGGATGACGGCGCAGGAAGCCAAGGACTACGGCATGATTGACGAAGTGCTCATCCGCAAGAGCCTGAAATAATCCATCAAAGAATAAACGAGCTGTGCCGAGAAAGAAGAACTACTGTAGCTTCTGCGGACGGGAAGAAGGCAACGGACTCATCTTCCTGGCTGGGCTGAGCGGCTATATCTGCAACGAATGTGTTGAGCA
Source organism: Bacteroidaceae bacterium (assembly GCA_016291905.1). Classification (GTDB taxonomy): domain Bacteria; phylum Bacteroidota; class Bacteroidia; order Bacteroidales; family Bacteroidaceae; genus UBA1189. The sequence continues at coordinate 85,169 of JAEEZS010000060.1, read as the reverse complement.
AGCCAATCTGGTCTTGCAGGAGATGGTCGAAGCCGAGCGGAAGAAGAAGGGAGACGAACTAAAAGCGACCGAACTGCCCAAGCCTCGTGAGATTAAGGAATTCCTTGACCAGTACGTCATTGGGCAGGACGAGGCCAAGCGTTATCTCTCTGTTTCCGTCTATAACCACTACAAACGCCTGATGCAAGTCGACAAGGGCGACAGCGTGGAAATAGAGAAGAGCAACATCATCATGGTGGGTGCTACGGGAACCGGCAAGACACTCCTTGCCCGCACCATCGCCAAGATGCTCAAGGTGCCCTTCACTATCGTTGATGCGACGGTTTTGACAGAAGCAGGCTACGTCGGCGAAGACATTGAAAGCATCCTCACACGTTTGTTGCAAGTGGCAGACTATGATGTTAAAGCTGCTGAGCGAGGCATCGTTTTTATTGATGAGATAGATAAAATTGCCCGTAAAGGCGACACCCCCAGTATCACCCGCGACGTCAGTGGCGAGGGCGTGCAGCAGGGTTTGCTCAAATTGCTTGAGGGAAGCGTTGTGCTCGTTCCCCCGCAGGGTGGCCGAAAGCATCCCGAGCAGAAAATGATTCCCGTCAACACACAAAACATCCTCTTCATCTGCGGCGGCGCTTTCGACGGCATCGAACGCAAGATTGCCCAGCGCCTCAACACGCATGTCGTAGGCTACGGCAACGTAGAAAATGCGTTTCGACTCGATAAGAACAACATGCTCCAATATATTGCTCCGCAGGATTTGAAGGCTTTTGGGCTTATTCCTGAAATTATCGGACGCATGCCGGTGCTTACGTATCTGGAGCCATTATCGCGCGAAGCCCTGCGCAGCATCCTTACCGAGCCGAAGAACGCCATCATCAAGCAATACGTCAAGCTCTTTGAGATGGACGGCGTCAAGCTTACCTTCGAGCCCGAAGTCTATGACTTCATCATCGACAAAGCCATCGAATATCGTCTGGGTGCCCGCGGCCTGCGCTCCATCGTCGAGACCATCATGATGGAAGCGATGTTCGACGTTCCCTCCACGCGGAAAAAGACTTTCCATGTGACGTTGGACTATGCTTCAGCACAGTTGAACAAAGCCAATTTGAACCGTCTGAAGGCGGAATAAGAGCCTTTTCGCCTTAGATTTTCCCTAAAAACAGAAAAAAATGCGCCTTCGGGTGCATTTTTTTTAAAAAACATTTGCATGTTTCAAAAGGTTGTGATTAACTTTGAAAGGTGAAAAAGAAAAACCACTTTTGAAGAATAAAGAACGAAGACGATGGACGATGCACCCATGAGCGAAGAATCGAAGAAAGAGCCTGCCAAGACCCTTAAAAAGGCTACCGAAAAAAAGGCGAAAGAAACCCCGGCTAAGGCATCTGCCAAAGCGACGAAGGAAACGGCTAAAGCCACAAAGGAAACTCCCGCGAAAGCAGAGGCAAAGGCGACAAAGAAGACAACTACTAAGACGGCTGCAAAGGAAACGAAGGAAACCGCTGCAGAGGCCGAACCCAAGGCGAAAAAGAAAACCTCATCAAAAAAAGCCGCGGAAGCTCCTGCCCAGGAACCCTCGACAGCACCTGATGTAGCTCAAGAACAAACGTTGCAACCTGTGGAAGAACCTCAGGAACAAACGTCGCGACCTGTAGAAGTGCCTCAAGAAACTGCACCACAACCAACCGAAGCGCCTCAAGAACCTGCATCGGAGCCTATAGAAGAACCTCAGGAACAGGCGCCGCAGTCTGAGCCAGCGCCCCAACCTGCACAGAAAATAGTCTATGACCGTTCCTCCCTATCGAAACTGCTGAAGAACTACTTCGGCTTCGACACCTTCAAAGGCGACCAGGAGCCCATTATCCTGAACGTTTTGAACGGCAACGACACCTTTGTGCTTATGCCCACCGGCGGCGGCAAGAGCCTATGCTACCAGCTGCCTTCGTTGCTTATGGAAGGCGTCGCCATCGTCATCTCCCCCCTCATCGCCCTGATGAAAAACCAAGTTGATGCCATCCGCAACTACTCCGAGGAGGACGGCGTCGCCCATTTCATCAACTCTTCGCTCAACAAAGCTGCTATCGACCAAGTGAAAGAGGACATCGTGAGCGGAAAGACAAAACTGCTCTACGTGGCTCCTGAATCGCTCACGAAAGAGGAGAACGTTGAGTTCCTACGCTCGGTGCGTATTTCGTTCTACGCCATCGACGAAGCCCATTGCATCAGCGAATGGGGACATGACTTCCGTCCTGAGTACCGCAAGATACGTCCCATCATCGACCAGATAGGCCGTGCACCAATCATAGCACTAACAGCTACGGCTACCAACAAGGTACGCGACGATATTAAAAAGAATCTCGGCATCCTCGACGCCCAAGACTTCAAGTCATCCTTCAACCGTCCCAACCTTTACTACGAGGTACGTCCGAAGACCAAGAACGTCGACCGTGACATCATTCGCTTTATTAAGATGAATGCCGGCAAGTCGGGCATCATCTATTGCCTGTCGCGAAAGAAAGTGGAAGAACTGGCTGAAATCCTCCGTGCCAACGACATCCCCGCTGCCGCCTACCACGCCGGCATGGAATCCGCTGTCCGCACCCAGACGCAGGACGATTTCCTTATGGAGAAAATCGATGTCATCGTAGCCACCATCGCCTTTGGTATGGGCATCGACAAGCCCGACGTCCGTTACGTCATCCACTACGACATCCCCAAGAGCCTCGAAGGCTACTATCAGGAGACAGGACGTGCAGGACGTGACGGAGGCGAAGGACAATGCATCGCTTTCTATAGCAGCAAAGACCTTCAGAAGCTCGAGAAATTCCTTGAAGGCAAGCCCATCGCCGAGCAAGACATCGGGCGTCAGCTCCTTCAGGAAACCACCGCTTACTGCGAGTCCAGCGTCTGCCGACGCAAGATGCTCCTCCACTACTTTGGCGAGGACTATCCCGAGGAGAATTGCTGCAACTGCGACAACTGCCTCAACCCCAAGAAGCGCGTCGAGGCGCAGGACGAACTCTGCTCCGTCATCGAAGCCGTACTGGCTGTCAAGGAGAATTTCAAGGCCGACCATATCATCCACATCCTCATCGGCAAAGAGACCGGCGAGGTGGTTGCCCACGGGCACGACGACCTCGAAATGTTTGGCATCAGCTCGCCCGACGAGGAGAAGATGTGGAACGCTGTCATCCGTCAAGCCCTCATTGCCGGCTATTTGGAAAAGGACGTGGAGAACTACGGCCTCATCAAGGTTACCGATGCCGGACGCGACTTCCTCGACCACCCCATCTCGTTCCAGATAGTAGAGGACAAGGACTTCGAGGAGGAGACTGCCGAGGACACCCCCATGCATGGAGGAGCCGCTGCCGTTGATCCCGTGCTCTACAGCATGCTAAAGGTACTACGCAAGAAACTCTCCAAGAAGCTCTCCCTCCCCCCCTACGTCATCTTCCAGGATCCCTCGCTCGAGGCAATGGCAACCACCTACCCCATCACCCTCGACGAACTGCAGAACATCCCCGGCGTCGGCGCAGGCAAGGCAAAGCGCTACGGACAGGAGTTCATCGACCTCATCAAGCGTCATGTGGATGAAAACGAGATAGAGCGCCCCGAAGACCTCCGTGTGCGCACCGTTGCCAACAAGTCGAAGCTCAAGGTGAGCATCATCCAGAGCATCGACCTTAAGGTAGCGCTCGACGACCTTGCTGTCTCAAAGGGCATGGAGTTCGACGAGTTGCTCGACGAAGTGGAATCTATCGTTTATAGCGGCACCAAAATCAACATCGACTACTTCCTCAGCGAAGTCATCGACGAAGAGCATCTTGAAGATATCTACGAATACTTCAAGGAGTCCGAGACGGATTCACTCTCCGTGGCTCTCGATGAGCTGGGCGACGATTATACCGAAGAGGAAATCCGCCTCGTCCGTATCAAATTCCTCTCCGAATTAGCAAACTGATTGATTGCGTCAAAAAAAGAACAATGAAACCAAGCATTCCCAAGGGGACGCGCGACTTCTCCCCTGCCGAAATGGCGAAGCGCAACTATATCTTCAACACCATACGCCGTGTGTTCTATGCCTACGGCTTCCAGCCCATCGAAACCCCCGCTATGGAGAACCTCTCCACGCTTATGGGCAAGTACGGCGAAGAGGGCGACAAACTCCTCTTCAAAGTGCTCAACAGCGGAAACTTCCTTGAAAAAATAAATAATGAGGACTTAGGCATGAGGAATTGTGGGGCAAACGACTCCGCTCCCACGCCCCAGGCCCCTAACCTCAATCGCCTTGCCGCACAGCTTTGCGAAAAGGGGTTGCGCTACGACCTCACCGTGCCCTTCGCGCGCTACGTCGTCATGCATCGCGAAGAAATCACCCTGCCCTTCCGACGCTTCCAGATGCAGCCCGTCTGGCGTGCCGACCGTCCCCAACGCGGGCGCTACCGCGAATTCTACCAATGCGATGCCGACATCGTCGGTACAGACTCGCTGCTGTGCGAAGTTGACCTCGTGCAGATGGTTAACGCCGTGTTTGCCGCCCTTGGCATCCGCGTTGCCATCCATATCAACAACCGCAAAATCCTTTCTGGCATAGCCGAAGTTATTGGGCAGGCCGACAAACTTACTGACATTACTGTCGCCATCGACAAGCTCGACAAGATAGGGCTTGAGAACGTCAACGCCGAGCTCGCAGAGAAAGGTCTCCCTGCTGATGCTATCGCGAAGCTGCAGCCCATCCTCCTGCTCAGCGGCACCAACGACGAGAAACTCGCTACCCTGCGCAACGTGCTGGCCGACAGCCCGACGGGACTGAAAGGCATCGACGAGACGGCCTTTATCCTCTCCGCCTCAAGCCTCTCGCCTCTCACCTCTGAGCTGCTTCTCGACCTCACCCTTGCACGCGGTCTCAACTACTACACAGGCGCTATCTTCGAGGTGAAGGCACTCGACGCCGAGATGGGCAGCATCTCAGGCGGGGGACGCTACGACAACCTCACGGGCATCTTTGGCCTCCCAGGCGTCAGCGGCGTGGGCATCTCCTTCGGCGCCGACCGTATCTACGACGTTCTCACGCAGCTCGACCTCTTCCCCACCGAGGCCACACAGGGCACCCGCGTGCTGTTTGTCAACTTCGGCGAGCAAGAGGCTGCTTACTGCCTTCCCCTCGTAGCGCGTGCCCGTCAGGCGGGTATCGCCGTTGAGCTCTACCCCGATGCAGCCAAGATGAAGAAGCAGCTTGCCTACGCCAACGCCCACGGCATCCCCTACGTCGTCATGGTAGGCGAAGCCGAAATGGCATCAGGCAGCCTCACCGTCAAGGACATGCAGACAGGCGAACAGTCGCAGCTCACCCCTGACGAGCTCATCGCCAAACTCGCGTAGTTTCAAGAAAAGTTATTGTACCAAACCCGTTGGGACACGTGTCCTAACCCGTTAGGACACCTTACCTAACCCGTTGGGACACCTGTCCCAACGGCTTTGGGAAATAAGAAAGGCTTTATCTGACACGAAGGACGCAGGAAACTCCATTTCCTGCGCCTCTTTTATCAGTAAGGAGAAAGGGCTCAGCACGATAAAAAAAGTTTTCCACAAGGGAGCATAAAAATGGGCGTTTCGTTTGCATATCCGCAGAGCAAGTAGTATATTTGCACCCCAACCTGAAAAAGGCAACCTGGAAATAGGAATCAATAGAAACAACTAATAATGTCAGACAGCAAACGTATAAAGACGGCCCTCGTATCGGTATTCCATAAGGAAGGGCTGGACGCCATCGTTAAGCGGCTGCACGAGGAGGGCGTCGAACTGCTCTCCACAGGCGGCACGCAGCAGTTTATTCGCAGCATGGGCATCCCCTGCCGCGCAGTCGAGGACTTGACAGGCTATCCCTCCATCTTGGGAGGACGCGTGAAGACGCTCCACCCGAAGGTGTTCGGCGGCATCCTTGCACGCCGCGACGACGAGGGCGACCGTGCCCAGATGATTGACTACGACATCGAGGACATCGACCTCGTCATCGTGGACCTTTACCCCTTCGCCGAGACCGTCGGACGCGGGGCGTCGGAGAGCGACATCATCGAGAAAATCGACATCGGCGGCATCTCGCTCATCCGTGCTGCGGCAAAGAACTTCAAGGACGTGGTCATCGTAGCCAGCAAGGCGCAGTACCAGCCCTTGGCTGACATCCTGGAGAAGCGCGGCGCCATCACCACCCTGGAGGAACGCCGCTGGTTTGCCAAGGAAGCCTTCGGCGTATCGTCGGACTACGACACAACCATCTTCAACTGGTTCGACGGCGACGAGCACTCGTCCTTCCGCGCCAGCATCACCGGCTGCAAGCAGCTGCGCTACGGCGAGAATCCCCATCAGAAGGGCGTCTTCTTCGGCGACTTCGAGGGGATGTTCGACCAGCTGCACGGCAAGGAAATCAGCTACAACAACCTGCTTGACATCCACGCAGCTGTGGAGCTGATAGACGAGTTCGACGATACGACGTTCGCCGTGCTGAAGCACAACAACGCCTGCGGCGTAGCTACACGCCCGACCCTGCTCGAGGCGTGGACCGACGCGCTGGCAGGCGACCCCGTGTCGGCCTTTGGCGGCGTGCTCATCACCAATCGCGCTATCGACCGCGCAACAGCCGAGGAGATTACGAAGATTTTCTTCGAGGTCGTCATAGCGCCTGACTACGACGTGGATGCGCTGGAGATTCTCGGACAGAAGAAAAACCGCATCATCCTTGTGCGCAAGGAGACGGAGAAGCCTCGTTGGCAGTTCCGCTCGGTGCTGGACGGCGTGCTGGTGCAGCAGAAAGACCTCTACGCCGAGACGTCCGACGACTGCAAGCCCGTCACCACGACCCTGCCCACAGCCCGTCAGATTGACGACATGCTGTTTGCCAACAAGATTGTGAAGCACAGCAAGAGCAACGCCATCGTGCTGGCGCGCGACGGGCAGCTGCTGGCAAGTGGCGTGGGACAGACGTCACGCGTGGATGCGCTGAAGCAGGCCATCCAAAAGGCACGCTCGTTCGGGTTCAGCCTTGACGGCGCCGTGATGGCAAGCGACGCCTTCTTCCCTTTCGGCGACTGCGTGCAGCTTGCCCACGAGGCAGGCATCACGGCAGTCATCCAGCCCGGAGGCTCGGTACGCGACAACGAGAGCGTGGACTACTGCAACGAGCATGGCGTCGCCATGGTGATGACGGGCATACGTCATTTCAGACATTAAAAAATCAGGAATCAGAAATCACGAGTTAGAAATTAGGAATCAGAAGTTAGACTATGGGATTGTTTTCTTTCACACAGGAAATTGCGATGGACCTTGGCACAGCCAACACCATCATACTGCATAACGGAACCATTGTTGTCGACGAACCCTCCGTGGTGGCTATAGACCGCAAGACGGACAAGATGATTGCCGTGGGCGAACGTGCCAAGCTGATGCACGAGAAGACACACGACAACATCCGCACCGTACGTCCCCTGCGCGACGGCGTGATTGCCGACTTCTTCGCCTGCGAACAGATGATGCGCGGACTTATCAAGATGGTCAACCCGAAGAACAAGCTCTTCTCGCCCTCGCTGCGCATGGTTATTGGCGTGCCCTCCGGCTCAACCGAAGTGGAGCTCCGTGCCGTGCGTGACTCAGCCGAGCATGCCGGAGGACGCGACATCTTCCTCATCTTCGAGCCCATGGCAGCTGCCGTAGGTATCGGCCTCGACGTGGAGGCTCCCGAAGGCAACATGATTGTCGATATAGGTGGTGGAACGACCGAAATCGCCGTCATCTCGCTGGGCGGTATCGTCAGCAACAAGTCCATCAAGGTTGCCGGCGACAACTTCACCGAGGATATCCAGGAGTATATGAGCCGTCAGCACAACGTGAAAGTTAGTGAGCGCATGGCCGAACGTATCAAGATCCACGTCGGCTCTGCCCTTACCGACCTTGAGGAAAACGCTCCGGAGGAGTACATCGTCCACGGCCCCAACAAAATCACGGCACTGCCCATGGAGGTGCCCGTCTGCTATCAGGAGATTGCCCATTGCCTCGACAAGTCCGTGGCGAAGGTGGAAACCGCCGTGCTGGCAGCCCTCGAGAACACGCCGCCTGAAATCTATGCCGACATCGTGAAGAACGGCATCTACCTTGCCGGCGGTGGAGCGTTGCTCAGGGGACTCGACAAGCGTTTGACGAACAAGATTAACATCCCCTTCCACGTAGCCGACGACCCGCTGCATTGCGTGGCACGCGGTACCGGCGTGGCGCTGAAGAACGTTGACCGCTTCTCCTTCCTGATGCGATAAGCAATGGAGAAATGAAGGGTCTGCTGGAGTTCCTCTACAAGCACAGTCATTGGTTGGTGTTCTTCCTGCTGGAAGGCATCAGCCTGTTTCTGTTGTTCTCCTTCAACGACTATCAGGGCAGCGTGTGGCTCTCGTCAGCCAACACGGTGTCGGGTAGCGCGCTGGAAGTGGGACAACGCGTGACGGGCTACTTCGGCCTGACGACAGAGAACCGTCGTCTGGCCGAGCAGAACGCCCAGCTGGAGGAACAGGTCTTCGGCTTGCGCCAGATGCTTGACAGCATGGCGCTCGACAGGCTCACAACCCTGACGGAGGGGCAATGGCCCTTTGACGTCATCCCTGCCAACGTGGTGGAGAACAGCACCAACAAGCCCGACAACTACATCACCATCAACAAGGGCACCCTCGACGGCATCACCCCCGACATGGGCGTCATCAGCAGCGAGGGCGTCGTCGGCGTCACCTACCGCTGCTCACCCCACTACACACTCTTGCTGCCCATCCTGAACAGCAAGAGCAACATCAGCTGCAAGGTGCTCCCGGGCGAATCGTTCGGCTACCTTGAATGGCCCGGAGGCGACGCACGTCTCGCCAAGCTGTGCGACGTCCCCCGCTATGCCGTTGTCAGCGTGGGCGATACCGTTGTCACCAGCGGACACTCAGCCTTCTTCCCCGAAGGGCTCATAGTGGGCATCGTTTCGGCCATCGACCCCTCTGCCGACAACCTGTCCAATGCCATTGACGTGCAGCTCGGCACCCCCTTTGCCCGGCTCAAGCACGTCTTTGTCATCCGCAACGCCGGAGCCGAAGAGCGGGAGACGCTTACCCGTATGCTAACCGAAAAAGACTGATAAGACGAAACACCTCCCCCGACGCTATGCACACCTTCTTCAGCCGCCTCCTCAACTTCGTCATCCTCATTCTTGTGCAGGTGTTCATCCTGAACAAGATTCATCTTTTCGGCTATGCCACGCCCATGCTCTACGTCTGGTTCATCCTCACGCTTGAAGCCGGCACAGGGCGTAACAAGGCGATGCTGTGGGCCTTTGTCATGGGACTGGTGATTGACATCTTCAGCAACACCTTCGGCATCCATGCAGCAGCAGCCACGCTGCTGGCATTCGTCCGTCCATCCCTCATCCGTCTGTTCTTCATCCGCAACGACGGCGAGCCCTTCATACCCGGCATCCGCACGATGGGCACGGGAGCCTTCCGGGGTTATGCGCTGATAGGTATTGCCCTGCACCATTGCGTCGTGTTCGGGCTGGAGTACTTCTCCTTTGCCCATCTCCTGCAGCTGGGCATCAGCATTGCTGCCAGCACGCTATTGACGTTGCTGTTCGTGATGGCTGTAGAACGCATTACCCGAGGGCGGTCATGAGCAGATGGAACGTCAAGGACCGCCATGCCTACCCCGCCGGCGGGACAGCGTCAGACAGCGGTAATGTCAAGGAAGACTACCAGTACGACGGAAGACGATGGGTTATCGTCGGCATCGTCATCGGGGTTATCATCATCTACATCATCCGGCTCTTCTCCCTGCAGATGCTCAACGACGAGTACAAGGAGAATGCCCAGAACAACGCCTTCCTCAACAAGACCATCTATCCGACGCGAGGCGTCATCTACGACCGTCAGGGGCGTCTGCTGGTGTTCAACCAGCCCGCCTACGACGTGATGGTGTGCATGCGCAACGTCCATAACCTCGACACCCTTGCCCTGTGCGAGGCGCTCGACATCACCCGGCAGCAGTTCGACCGGCGCATGGCCGACATCAAGAACACCACCCTCAACCCGGGCTATTCAAGCTACACCGACCAGGTGTTCCTCAGCCAGCTGACGGTAGAGGACTGCGCGCGCCTCACCGAGCAGCTCTACAAGTTCCCCGGCTTCAGCACCCGTCTGCGCACCATCCGCCAGTACAACTACCCCAACGCAGGCCACGTGCTGGGCGACCTCGGCGAAGTGTCGAAGAAGGAGATGGCAGCCGACGACTACTACAGCCGGGGCGACTTCATCGGCAAGCAAGGCGTGGAGAGCTTCTACGAGCGGGAGCTGCGTGGCGTGAAGGGGCGCGAGATACTGCTCCGCGACGCACACGGACAAATCAAGGGGCACTACATGGACGGTGCCGAGGACGTCCCTGCCGTGCCGGGCAAAAACCTGCACCTGGGCATCGACATGGAACTCCAGGCGCTAGGCGAAAGGCTCATGGAGAACAAAATCGGAAGCATCGTGGCCATCGAGCCTTCCACAGGCGAGGTGCTCTGCATGGTCTCGTCGCCCACCTTCGACCCCCGCGACCTGGCAGGACGCCAGCGAGGCAGCAACCATGTGAAGATGACGCAGGACCTCCGCAAGCCCCTGCTCAACCGCGCCATTCAGGGCACCTATCCCCCGGGCTCGACGTTCAAGACCTCGCAAGCGCTCACCTATCTGCAAGAAGGCATCATCACTCCCGAGACCAGCCTTCCCTGCACCCACGGCTTCGTCATGGGAGGCCTCCACGTGGGCTGTCACGACGGCACCACCTCGTGGAACCTCGTCCCCGCCATAGCCACGTCGTGCAACGGCTTCTTCTGCTGGGGACTCTACCGCATGCTCAACGCACACAAGTACACCACGGTACAGGAGGCCATGACCTGCTGGAAGGACCACATGGTCGACATGGGCTTCGGCTATCGCCTGGGCGTTGACCTGCCGGGCGAGGCGCGCGGCTTCATCCCCAATGCCGACTACTACGACAAAATCTACAAAAAGTCGTGGAAGGGCGTCACCGTCATCAGCATCGCCATAGGACAGGGCGAGGTGACGCTGACCCCCCTGCAGATTGCCAACCTCTGCGCCACCATCGCCAACCGGGGCTACTACATCGCTCCCCACGTGGTGCGCGAGGTCGAGGGCGGAACGCTTGACAGCCTCTACACCACCCGTCACTACACCACCGTCGACCGTCGCTACTACGAGACTGTCGTCGAGGGCATGCGAGGCGCTGTCACCATGGGCACCTGCCGACGTGCTGCCAGCCCCGACTACGAGGTGTGCGGCAAGACTGGCACCGCCCAGAACCGAGGCAAGGACCACTCCGTCTTCATGGGCTTCGCGCCCAAGGACGACCCCAAGATAGCCATCGCCGTCTTCGTCGAGAACGGAGGCTACGGCGCCGTCTATGGCGTCCCCATAGGCGCCCTCATGATGGAGCAGTATATCAACGGACACCTCTCGGCCGAAAGTGAGAAGAAAGCCGACGAGTTCCAACATCGCGTAATCAACTATGGCAACACGGAACGGTAGTCTTTGGAAATCTGTCGACTGGGTCACCATCGTCATCTGCCTGCTGATGATGGCCTTCGGATGGCTCAGCATCTGCGGCGCCAGCTACGACTATAGCACCACCAGCTTCCTCAGCTTCAGCAGCCGTGCCGGCAAGCAGCTGGTGTGGATAGGCTGTGCCCTGCTCGTGGGCATCGTGCTGCTCAATATCGGAAAGAAGTACTACCAGCTCTACGCCTACATCCTCTACTGCGCCGTCATAGCCCTGCTCGTCGTCACCATCTTCATCGCGCCCGACACCAAGGGCAGCCACTCGTGGCTGGTGCTGGGCCCCGTCAAGGTGCAGCCCGCCGAGTTTGCCAAGTTCGCTACGGCGCTCGCGCTCGCCCGTCAGGTAGGGCGCTACGGCTTCACGTTCCGCCGGCGTGCCGACATGGTCAAGGCCCTTGCCATCGTGGTGCTGCCCATGCTCCTCATCGTGGCCCAGGCCGAGACAGGCTCAGCCCTCGTCTTCCTCGCCTTCTTCCTTGTCCTCTACCGCGAGGGCATGACAGGCTCGTTCCTGCTCATCGGGATCTGCGCCATCGTCTTCTTCGTGGTGGGCATCAGCCAGGGCGGACACTTCCTCCCCCACATCCCCACCGACGTCGGGCTCTTCATCGTCATGGCGCTCATCCCCGTCGTCACAGCCATCATGCTGCGCGTCTATGCCCACGACAGCCGTCGTGCCCTCATCGTCATAGCCGTCTCCGTACCCGTCACCATCGCCGCCCTGCTTGCTTCGCGCTACTTCATTCCGTTCAACGTCGGCTGGGTGCAGATTGGTCTCTGCGGCCTCATCGCCGTGTGGCTGCTGCTGAGCTACCTCCCTTCGCGACGCCCCGTGTACCTCTTCATCGCGCTGTTTGCCGTAGGCTCCGTGGGCTACTACTACTCCACCGACTACGTCTTCAACCACGTGCTCAAGGACTATCAGCAGCAACGCATCCGCGTGGTGCTGGGCATGGAGGAAGACATCAAGCACGTCGGCTACAACGTCCACCAAGCGAAGATTGCCATCGGCTCAGGCGGACTGCGTGGCAAAGGCTTCCTCAACGGCACCCAGACCAAGCTCAGCTATGTGCCCGAGCAGGAAACCGACTTCATCTTCTGCACCATCGGCGAGGAGCAAGGCTTCATCGGCGCCGTCGGCGTGCTGCTGCTCTTCGGGGCGCTCATCCTGCGTCTGCTGGTGCTGGCCGAGCGGCAAGGGCTAGGACGTTTCGGGCGAGCCTACGGCTACTCCGTCGTGTGCATCCTCACCTTCCATCTCATCATCAACATCGGCATGGTCATCGGCTACATGCCCGTCATCGGCATTCCCCTACCCTTCTTCAGCTACGGCGGCAGCTCCCTCTGGGGCTTCACCATCCTCATCGCCATCTTCCTCCGCATGGACGCCGAGCGCACCGTCCGCTAGCCGGGTACACTTCCCGCCATGAAAGGAACCACACAGAAACTCAACTGGCTTTCGATAGTCCGAGGCATTACTATCCTGTTAGTAGTGATGTACCACACGCGCTTGCAGGATTTCAATACACAGCAAAACTATGCTTTCATCGACCGAATCAATGCCCCGTTCGCTACCCTTGTCATGCCTGCTTTCGTCTTCTACAGCGGAGCCCTACTCTACTATACCCGTCTGGCCAAGGGGTGGAAAGTCGGCAGGCTCTATCTTGATAAGCTGGTGCGCATTGGCTGTCCGCTGATCTTTTGCACATTGGTGGGCTGTGCTTCACAGCTGGTGTTTAATAGCTTTGTCAAGCATCCCCATTCCGTCACCCCCCTTACGTTTCTTTTGTCGCTCGTCAGCTACGAAGATTTGCCCTGGCCTCACCGGTGGTACCTCATGCAACTGCTAGTGCTCATGGCGCTATATCCTCTCTATAGACTTGTGCTACGACGGACGTGGAGTATCCTCGTTTTCGGCATCATGGCGATATTGTTATACATGTTTGACTTCACGGCATTCACTTCACGCAACTGGTTTTGCATCTTCACGCTAAACCGTTATCTACCATTTTTCTTCGCTGGACTTTTGCTCTTTCACTTTCAGTTGTGGAAGTATTTGCGGCAGGCAAAGGTGGCTATACCGATAGCAGTTGTCTATGTCGTGATGTGCTTTGTGTCCTACGAACAAGAATGGGTGGGCCTTATCCATCATTTTGCAGGCATTGGCACGCTGCTTGCGCTTGGACTTTGGTTCGACCGGAGGATTCCGACGCTGTGTCATTCGTGGCGCGACTATGTGTTCCCCATCTACCTGTTTGGCATTGCCTTTCAGGCTTTCGTTGAACTCATTTTATGGTCTCGGCTGGGGAGTCCAGAATTAGTCGTCCCGTTCTACCTGCTCAATATCGTTTTGGGGCTATATATTCCTGTTCTCATTAGTCTGGTAGTAAAGCGGATACCATCTATTTGGATTCGTCGCTGCTTTGGGCTATAGATTATTGATGAATGTCACGAACCTACATTCATATCCCTTAACATCTCCGAGGCAATGGCATCCGTCATGGCTGGAGGCACGCCGCAGTCCTTGGCCATCTCCCCCCAATGCCACGCAGCCTCGCAGATCTCATCAATGATGGAAGCCGCGTCCTTGATGTTGTTTTTTGCGGCAAAAGCCAGCAAGTCACCCCTATTGATATCGTCAAACTTACCATTCACGGACATCTGGTGCGTGGCAGTCCATCCCCCATTCGGATTAAAGGCATATCCCATGTCGTAGGCAGGTGAAAGACGCCATTTCCCGTCTTCCGCCATCAAAAACGAGATGTTCTTTGTATGGTCATCCTGATTGCGGACCACCACATTAAACACCATTCGACGGAACATCTCTTTAGCCTCCTGATAAGTCAGTCTGAGCGCCCTCATCACATCGAACGCCTGCTCGTAGGAATAGGCACGGTGCAAACGGTAGTCAAAATGAGCGATACCACATAGCGTCTGCATGTGAATCTTCTTCCCGTCCTTACGGTCGAAACGCTTGGTGAGGAAGTGCGCCCGTCTGTTCTCCTCAATCAGCGAACACTCCGACATCTCAATGCCGCAGGCCTTAGCCAACTTGTAGAAAGAGTATTCCAGGCGCCCGTAGTTTTCCGTATCCCTGAATCCGGCCTGATCCGACACCCCGTCAAGCTTTATCAGATAGTAATCAAATCCAGCAGGAGCCTCCACCTGTCCCGAGCGGATTTCGCCGGTCACTTTGTTATACGCAATGATTGCTTTGGCCCGCTGGCCGCCCGCAGAAGTACCGAGACGCAAAATCTCAGCCATGGCAGCTTTCCTGTCGTTGTTAAGATTGGTGCCAAAAGACGATTTCTGTGCAAGAGCCTCCTTAGCCACCTCCACCAGCATGTCAATCTCAAACCGAGCCTCCTGGTCATAAGCCACATCTATTGCAGGCTCAAACTCCAGAGCCCCCATGCAACGCTTGCCCAAGAAACAGAGCGACTCAATAGGATTGCCGCTCGTTCGTCCCGTCAGGGAGAGCCATCGTTCAAACAGCGCGCGGCCATAAGTGTCCGGCAGGGCATCCGCCAGCATACCCGGCAAACCCTGAAAAGTATCCCTTCCCAAGTGGGCAAAAGAATAGACCCGTCCCTCGCGAACGGGCATCATCAAAGGCGACGGTTCCAGCCCACGCCCCACAAAGCTGTGGTCATATTCAAACCTGACCACCCCATATCGGCTGTCCCAGTTGAAGGTACCGACGGGAATGCCAAACATGCTGACCTTTGCTACATCTACCATTCCGTCTCCTCCTTATCACCATTATGCAATCGCCCCGCTGCACGTTGGCGTTGGTGCTTTGCCCTTTCCGAATGAACCAGCTCATAGTACTCACTTGGGCTCATCTGTTCCTCATCAACCAAAGGCTGAAGCACGTCAAGCTTTCCCAGGGTGCGCAACACCCTCAGGAGAGAGTCGAAGGAGCCGATCTCCCCCTTTTCAATCTTCTTTAGCGATGACAGAGACACCCCGGCCGCATCGGCAAGGCTCTGTTGGGTAATGTTCTGCTTCAGCCTGACGGCCTTCAACCGGCTGCCTATTCTATTAAGAATAGCCGCATCGGCAAGCATGTAGATATCGTCCATAACAGTTTATTTTATGACTTTTGCGCTGCAAATATACAAACAATAGTTCAATTATCAACCATTACACAATAAAAAATCTCAAACATGATGCTTTTTTTCTGGTTTTACCCGTTTTTTACCAGAGAAAACGTCGAATCAAACAGCCTCTGTCCCTGAAATACGCTTCAGATAAAATAACTATCCCCTGTTGAACTTCGTTCGACACCCGTCGCGACTCGGGATAATTGGAGTAAACTCCATTCTCCGCTCGCTGCCCCATCGGTTGAACTATCAATTTTCAGAAAATTGAAAAGTGGGGGGGCACGAAATGAATGGCGCAGATTCCGTTTATTTTTGCAGATTCTTTGCGCTTCGTGCACGACTCAAAGTACCTGTCCCCGCCATACTTGGTTCTTCTTCGTCACTCCGTAATTCTCCATATTCGCTACCGTCATTGTCATGTTGGTTGGCAAATGGATTAACTAGTTTTAGCCATTATCTAATGTTCCCAACATGGCTCTTGGGACGCAATTATGGAACAATAAGCCCACTAACATCTGACATAACTGCTGAAAGTCAATGGGCTTATTCGTTCCGTTGTCAATCTTGAAAAGATGATTACTTCATGCCCATAAAATCACTTAGGGGCTTAATCTTAGCTATGTAAGTGTTACCAGATTCCTTCAAGTTCGGTAATTGTTTGTATGGAATTGGTTTGGAATTATCAAAACGAAGAACGATATAGTAAGGCGCATGTGACGGTTCAAATCCATAATTTTCCAAAGTCTCTTTCGCCCATATGTTGAATTTGCCTTGGGATTTTAATTTGAAGAGCTGGCAGTCTTCTCCATTCGTATGGAGAAGGACATATGACAATCTTTCAAAACCAGGAGTGATACAAAGAGAACCCTTCGAGTCACCTGCTCGCAAGTAGCAAATGCCTGTTTCTATCATTTTATCTTTTAATCCCTTACGACAATGATTAATCATTACAGTTGCCTCCTCTGGGTTTTCTGAAATTTTTCTTAGAAACTTCTCGCTTATCAATGGATCTAGAATTTCTTGTTTACGTCTGATTCCGTAATCAAGAAATTCTGAACTCTGGTCAATGCCGATAAATTTACGACCAAGAAGGTTCGCTGCAATACCAGTAGTACAACTACCCGCAAAAGGGTCAAGTATGGTGTCACCTGCACGAGTTGAAGCAAGGATTATTTTGTAAAGAAGTCGAAGAGGTTTTTGTGTTGGATGCTTACCACATTTTCTTTCCCAACTACTAGGTGTTGGTATTCTCCAAACATCTGTTAAAGGTTTGCCTCCATTAAGCTGAACCATTAATTCGTGATTATAACAATGTTTTCCATGAAGTGACTTCCTAGCCCAAACCAATATTTCTGTTGAAAATGTTAGATGTTGCCCATCTGTAATATCATGTGGATTGGATTTCTGCCATGATACGAGGTTGATGATTTTGAAACCATTGTCAACAAGGATGCGCTCCACAGAAAAAATATTATGAAATGTGCCAGAAATCCAGATTGTGGCATCTTGCTTCATTTTAAGACGCACTGCCTGAATCCATTTAGAATTAAAATTATCAATCTCCTCAGTTGAACGACATCTATCCCATCCCCCCTTCTCAAAAGACACATTACGACCTGCAATATTCATCTTTCTACCACTTGATAGAAAGTACGGAGGATCTGCAAATACCAAATCTAAACTATTATTGTCTAACTGATTAATAAGAGTTAAACTGTCGCCATTATATATGCAGAAATCATTGCAATCGAAATATGGTATAATCATTTAACTTTCTTCGTCTTCGTAATTAAATTCAACTTTACTTTGAAGGATGATTTCTTTAAGAATTTCAGGAACCATATTCCGTTCATCCAATTCCGAGAGGTATCTTTTTAACTGAGGTATATTGATTATTTCTTCAATACAACTCATATAATCATCAACTACTTTTTGAACCACATAGGTCTTAAGTGCATCTGCCTTAAGTTTTGCCATTAGGTTTTCCCCCGACTCCTCTGATTTTATTACGAAAGACAATGGATATCGTTCAATTTTTTCTATGTCAAGAAAATATTTTTTGAAGTCTAATGTTTCTGTAACTTGGAAAAAACGTCCCAGAGGCTTCATAACGAAGTCTATACCTCCGTCATTAGCATTGGTTCGACCTGTTTTGTATAAGTGTAAATAGTCTTTGGTGAGTTTCTCTACTTCTGGAGTGTACCCCCAATAGATTTCAATGTCTTTATAGTAGAATTTGAGTATTGAATAACTTACGATCTCAAACAATCTTGCATCAACATTGGAAGCAAGAAGAGACATGATAAAGTCTGTTACTTCAGCAGTATCATCAGCATCAATGTTTTGAAGAATCTCACACTGTTCTATAAATTGCTTGAAGGTTCCTTGTTTAACTTCAACATAATGTTCGATAATACTAATTATATCCTTAGCAATATTGTAGACCTTGTCCCCAACTTGGATTTTAAGATAGTTTTCATTAAACCAATAACGCTGTGTTTCAAGATTTCGCATTATTGGTGGCATTCCTGTTTGGGTTGGGAAAAACTTGAAAAACTCCTCGTTCATACGTGAGTTTAAAGCATGGTTTTGGAGCTTTGCGCCAAAAGGTAGTTCTCGTTGTCTTTTGAATAGAGCTGAGAATTGAGCTCCTTCATAATCAAAGTAATTCCCTGTTTTATCAAAATCATTAGCCAGATAATCCTCTACTATTACATAGATGGCATAGAGATTAGCAAAACTCCCTCGTGCTTTTGCTCCTTTATTTGCAGACTTTGTTTTATGTACGAGATACTGAAGGATATGGCTAAGAGAAAACAGCTCTCTTGCATCCTTTCCATATTTAACACGAATGTACTCTTTTATATATGCTTCAAATGTTGATTCCATCTTATTCAAAATTTATGAATGTTTGTTCTTTGGGGACTTTATGTTCAAAAGTCTTTTTTGCTCTTTCAAGAATTTCACCTTTGTACTCTATTGCTATACCCAAACGACGTAGACCTATTTTTAAATAATCTTCCTGAATTTCAATTCCGATGAAACGTCGATTCAACTTTTGGGCAACGAAACAGGTAGTAAAAGTGCCACAGAATGGGTCTAAAACAATATCTCCTGGATTACTGCTCGCTTTAATTATGCGTTCAAGGAGTGCAATTGGTTTTTGGGTGGGATGATTCTCGTACTCCTCCATTCTATACCTAACGCGAGCAAAGTCCCATACGTTGCCAGGAACCTTTTCGGTTTTATATGGTTGTGGCGGATTTTTACGATAATCAATCAATTTCCGTTTTGAACCAGTTTTTGCTTCAACAAGAATATCGTCGGAATTGAATGTGTAATTATTTTTGTTCTTCACACAGAATAGAATCGGTTCATACATTGATCCGAAATAATTCTTTGCTTGAACGCCTGAACTATCATACGACCACACTATTCGAGAAAGAATAGTCACCTTATCACGAACATACAAATCAAAATAAGGCATGAATTGAGTTGATGTCATCAAATAAAGAGATCCATTAGGCTTAACCTTTTTAATACATAAGTCAATCCATTGATAGCACCAATCAAGATAATCTTTGTCCGTTTTCCATTTGTCTTTACGTCCAGCAAAGTTTTTACCAATGTTATATGGTGGGTCAACAAACAACAGATCGATAGATTCATCGGGAATTAGCTTTAGAACTTCAAGCGCATCACCATGGAATATACAACCATTATTATTTGAAAATTCCTCAATATTGTCTTGCTGCATATTACACATTTCTGCTACAATTTAATCTTGAATGTTAGAAGGGGTAAGTAAATCTCTCGTATCAACATTTAAGAGTTGTGCAATTCTTGTTAGTGTTTGTAAATCTGGTTGTGTTGTATTACTACACCACTTACTGACAGTACATGTTGACTTCCCTAATTGGTCTGCCAACCACTTGCCACTTTTTTCTTTTTCTACTAGCACTACTTTTAAGCGATTTATCTTAGCCATAGTTCTTGAACATATTTAATTTGAACGCAAAGTTATATAATTTTATCGGATAACGAGCATGAGCAAGAAGAAAACTGTTGTTCTTTCACGATTTTTATACTAACAGTCTTTCAAAAATGGCAAATTGTTGCAAAAGATTCTTCTAATGCCACAAAATAAGTGTAGATATAGTAACGCGTAGAAACACCTTCGTATAATGCGAATGTGGTTAATAATGCATTATAGAAACTCTATGATACTGCATGACAGAAAAGGGAATCCTGAAACAAAACGTTTACGCAGAATTTGGGACATAATAGACGCGCCATTATCGTAGCAGAACTCTATAATTCTGCCTTTCCCTTCAGTTATGAAGAGGTGTGCATACTTAGCAAGTATTTCCATGTGCAAGATCAGGTATCACGCAAACTGCTGGAGGAAAAGATTTCAGAAATCTATGGCTTCAACAAGTCTATATCGAATGCCATTGACTACAGCATCCCAACATTGGTTGAAGCAGGATTCATAGAAAGACCATCAGCTGGCATATATACAGAGCTTTCTCTTAATGCCACAACGAAAATAGCGTTGGCAACCTATCGTGAGTCATCCTTTCTCAACAATCCTCTTCTTAATAGAAGCAATGATTATGATGGAAGCCATATTTTGAGTTTATAGGATATTAATCAAAACAAATAACATTTTGGTTTGAAATAAATGTTCAAAATGTTAATAATATATCTTTTCCCGTGAAAAAGTCACGGGAAAAAGCATTTTCTCGAATATTTATCTTAATTTTGCACTCTAAAAATGTTTTAATTTCGCATATTTTGAAATCAATATGTTATGGTAGAGTCATTTACAGTAAAGAATTATATGTCTTATAGGGATCCGGTAGAGCTCTCATTTCTGGCATCGAAGAAAGAAAAAACATCTACTTTACCGCCTGAGTGGTATCAAGAGATTGATGGGAAGCGAATACTGCGATTGTTGCTATGTGTGGGACTGAATGGC
Organism: Bacteroidaceae bacterium; assembly: GCA_016291905.1. Lineage (GTDB taxonomy): Bacteria > Bacteroidota > Bacteroidia > Bacteroidales > Bacteroidaceae > UBA1189. Next base: position 64,458 of record JAEEZS010000060.1, on the reverse strand, counting down.
ACTGGTAAATCAAAGATGTTCTCTGCTCTTAGCTATCTTAGGATGATAGCTACAGATAAGCCAGATAAGCCAGACGACAGACCGGAGTACAGGCCGTTCCTGCTAGATGATGATTCGCGTAATAAACCAACTGTGCTTACTATATCATATTATATAGATAATAAATCTTATTATTATAAGGTAGCAGTGAGTGCTGACAGGATAGAAGAGGAGGTTCTGCGGCAAGCAGGGAATCCACCAATTTACCAAAGGGTATATAATAAGGAAAAAGATACTGTTGCCATTAAGTTTGGACAGACCTGTGACCTGAGCAAAAACGACCAACGAATGTTGGAGGCAAACGTGATTCAGAACAGTACAGTGTTGTCTGTGTTTGGCGCCTTGAATTTGGAGAGTGTCATTCTTAGACAAAACTACGATTACTTTAGTCAAAGAATCAGTTTGGTTAGGCGTGGCGATCAGAGCCTGGCTGATAGGCTGCAAACTGGTGATCAAGAACGCGATAAACGTGTGAAGACTTTGTTGCTGAAACTGTTGGCAGACGTGGGAACAAACATAGTGGACTACGAAGTAGACGATGCGAGTGTGCTGATTTCTGACTTGGTAAAAAGTGGAGCCCCTGAGATTGTTATTAAGGCCATGCGGGAGCAGTATCCCATGGGCATAATATCACACAAGAACTTGCGGTTTATTCATTCTACAGCTCATGCAGGCAAAAAATCACTTGATGGCGGGTTGGAGTCGTTTGGTACGATTAACATCATAAGGTTGCTGGTGGTAATATATGACATCGTAATGGGGAGAAAGTGTTCCTGTATAGATGAAATAGATGCGGGTATACATGCTAAGGCACTGGCCTTTATCATAAAAATGTACCTCTCGATAGCTGAGGATTGTCAGATTGCCGTAGCAACTCACGACTTGAGCCTGTTGGGAAATCCAGATTTGAGGCGTGATGCAGTTCGTATGTTTGAAAAAGATGAAAACGGCTGTACCTATATACGGAAACATGTTTATGTACATAATACCATCAATTTCCAGAAACTATATAGTAAAAACCTTGATCCGAAATTGGATGAATTGATGGTAAAGAGGGAGCTGTTTTTGGAATATCGTGATTTGGTAAGTGAATTTCTGAAGGAGCTGCAAGAACTTCAATACGTGAAAAAATAGCGTAAAGCATCGCATTCTCGCTAATAAACAGTTTGATTTTCAAAAGTACCGTGATTTTTTCACGGAAAATTTTGAAAATTCGGATTTTCTTTGTACCTTTGCGGCAGTTGTTAATTTTAAAATTGATTATACAATGAGCAAAGTAAAAAGTTTTTCGGTCGGCAATGGAGACATGTTCTACATCCGACACAACTCAGACAACTTTACAACAATTGACTGTTGTCTAAAAGATGACGTTAAGGATGATATTCTTGACGAGATTGAAACAGAATCTTCAAGTAAGGGTATCAAGCGTTTTATTTCGACCCATCCTGATGATGATCATATCAAAAGTTTGGTGGAGTACGACGACAAGCTTGGCATCCTGAATTTCTATCGTGTTGATAACAATACGACTAAGAAGGATACGGAAACGGATGATTTCAAGAGGTATAAGAAACTGCGCGATGATAGCAAGAAAAGCTTCGAACTTAAAAAAGGGTGTAAGCGTAAGTGGATGAACGAGTCGGATGACGAACGTGATGGAGCCGGGCTTTATTGTTTGTGGCCTATAACAGATGACGACCTGTATAAGGAGGCGTTGGAGACAGCAGCAGATGGTGGGAGCCCTAACAATATTTCGCCGGCTATTAAGTATCTTGTAGGCAAATTTTCATTCCTGTGGATGGGTGACATGGAAACGGATATGCAAGAAGAGTTTGATAAAAAGGTGACAAACACTCATAAGACCATAGTGTTTGCACCCCACCATGGCAGAAAGACTGGTCACATCCCCAAATCGCTAATGGACAAGTTGACTCCCAAATTAGTGATAGTTGGCGAGGCACCCAGTGACGAGTTAGATTACTATAGTAACTATGATACCATCACGCAGAATACGGCAGGAGATATCTTGTTTGAAACAAATGGTGACTATCTGGACATCTTCGTGTCGGAGGATAGTTATAACAAGAAAGATGGTATGGTAACGAATGCCAATCATGGCAGTCATGACGGTATGAAGTATTTGGGGAGTGTCAAGGAAGATTAGGCCTATGATGGATAAGTACATTAGAGTTGCAAGGGTATATCCTGCAGTTTTGGGAATGCTCCCCACATGCATATTGTTAGCCATGTGTATGGGGGAGTGGCTTCCTCGGTATCAAGTATTGGTTGGTAACGTTAAGTGGATATTGTTTCTTATCGGCGGTACTGCCCTGGTAAGCATGGCAGTAGGCTATTTGGTAAGGGAACTATTTAAGGAGACCTCGAAGTGGCTCTTTCAGTACCCCTTGTTTAAGAAGGATGAAACAGAGATGCCAACTACGAAGATGCTGCTGTGGCAGAATGCGGCAATTTCACCTGCGTATCACAAGGAGATTGCTGCCAAAGTGAAAGCGACGTTTGGCATTAAGCTGCCTACCAAAGAGGATGAACAGGCAGACCTTAGTATGGCCAAAAAGACGATTGCGGATGCAGTATCTCAGATTAGGCAAAACTGTCGTGGCGATGTGATCCTGAGGCAGTACAACATAGAGTTCGGCGTCTGTCGAAACTATCTTGGTGCTAGTATATGGAGCATTCTTTTAATAATAGGCATAGGCATAGCCAATATCTTCTGTGGCTGGTTGTCGTGGTGGGCTATTGGGGTGGTGTTGATAATTCAAGTCTTATTAATGGTCGCATGTTATCTGTTGTTGGAGACAAGAGGCTGGACATATGCTAAATACTTATTTGCGACTTTTACAGGGAAAGAGAAACCGAGAGATTGTTGAGGTCTATGTGAAAAATATATAACGGTTGCCTGAAACATGCAGCCAATTAGGGATCCCCGCCACAGGACGGGTTACAATGATTATGGCAAAGGACAGCGATGGCCGTAAATTCAATCGCATTCCTGAATATGATCGAGTCCAGAATGGCAAGACCATTCATGTGTCTGCTCATGTCAGAAGCAATCGAAGCGATTGTAAAGGTCAAAAGAAAAAATGATTGCAACTTCTTTAAGGATTGTGCCATGGCGATGTGAATCGTTATGGCATTTTATTTTCCTTTTATTCATTGGTTAGTTCCACAAAACCTCCGTGACTATCTGTGATACAAAAGGGGAGACTGAAATAGTTTGTTTACGCATTGTTTACGCAGACATGAAAAAAGGAGTTACGCGACTTGCGTAACTCCTTGATTTTTAGTGTGGACCAGCCTGGGCTTGAACCAGGGACCTCCAGATTATGAGTCTGTAAGGTCGATTTGCAAGACGGGAGGATGGCAATTAGGCTTTCACGAAAACCAGATGGGTGGAGGGGCCGGAGCGGGCGAGAAGGCCTTCATGGACAAGGGCATTCAGCTCGGCAGAGGCGTGGTGACGAGTAAGGCGAGTGAGCTGCATGTAGGTCGTCGTGCTGATGTAGCCGTGCTCGTCAAGGTGGCTCATCAGTAGGGCACGGCGCTCGGCGGGCGTGGGGACGTCCTGCTCCTGATTGGCAGGGAAGGGTTCCTTGGCTCGGACGAACGGGCCTGTCAGCTCTTTCATGAACTCGGGCTTGGCATCGAAGTTCACACGGCTGACGTGCAGCTGGTGGGGCTTCACCTGGCTGGGCGAGGTGATGACGGGCTGGTGGCCTTCTGCATCCTTCTCGCAGGCAATACTGAGGCTGAGCGTTCCCAAGCCCTCCAGCTCGACGTGCTCGCTGGCGTTGAGGTGCTTGGCAGTCATCTGTGCTATGGCCTTCATCATACCCTTCAGGTCGCCCACGGTGTACGACGTGGCCTCCTCAATCTCCTTGGCCAGCTTGGCAAAGGTGATGGTTTTCGACTTGACGACCTGCGGATAGAGCCGCACCGTCTCTTCATTCCCCGTCGTGCGGGGCAGTTTCTTGAAATCGTACTTAATTGGCATTGGATAACTCTTTTTTATAGGTTGTTATTTTATTATTCAAAGCAACGGTTTATAAACAGGGGCGCTGTTTATATAAACAGGGGCGGCGTTTATATAAACAGGGGCGGCGTTTATATAAACACGGGCCCTGTTTATAAAAAACATCAAACGCAGGGAATTTCATTTCCATGAAAAATATCTACATTACTACATAAAATGCCTTAATCTGCTTTTACATAAATATTTGTCTTATGTAGATTGACGTTTTTACTACATATTACTACATATTACTACATGTTTTTGGGCGATTTTTGTTTCACAAGATAAGCCATTCCTGCCATTGCACGTTTGGTTTGTATGCCTTGGGCAGTCATAAAGGCGCAGAAATCCCGCTGTTGTTTCCGCGTCATAGGCTCATTGATGGTGGGGTGCAGACGATGATGAATTTCAGAGGCGTAGAGCCACTCGGCACCTTCGTCGCCAAGCTGTGCTGCCTCGAAGTGCATGTCGAACGCCTCAGCATCAGCCGGCATGCGCACAAAGCACATGTTGCGCTCCATGAGGGCTGCCTCGTCCTGTTCGTCAAGCCAGCATCGACGCCCTGCCTCTATCTCGTGGACAGCCTCGGCATAGAGCTGCGGGTAGTTGATGCTTTTCGGCAGTACTATCTTGCCTGTCACATGCACGCAGACGTAGCGACGCGAGCCTGTCAGGTCGGTAATGACGTCGAAGTTGTTGCTCGTGCCGATGAGCGAGGCGTAGCGCGTCATCTGCGCCGACGTGGAGGCGTAGGGCTTATATTCGTCGATGGTAGGCAGCTGCAGCATATTCTTCAGCACAGGCTGCTGGCGCTCCGTCAGGCGGTTCACCTCGTCGAAATTGATGAGGCCGTAGCGCGTCAGCATCAGCATGGCCTTGCGACGGTCGCCCAACGTGAAGTTCTCCAGGTAGTACGGCTCCAGCTCGGGCGGCAGCAGGCTGCGGCAGAACGTACTCTTCCCAATCCCTTGCGCCCCTACGAGGATGGGCATCGACTCGTTGCCTTTCCTGCGATTCTTCCCCATCCAAAGCGCCACCATGCCCAGGAACCACGTGTGCGCCAGCGGATACCACGCCTCGTCGTCCGTTGGGACGAGGCGGAACAGTTTGTCGATGCGTGGGCGGTTGTCCCACTTGGGTAGCGTGTCGAGGAAGGCATCGAAGGGGTTGAACGTCATCACGCGGTCCGACTTCAGGTAGCGCTTCACGTCCCTGTCCCACACGTTGACGCCCTCCTCGCGTGCGTTGAGGGCGATGGAGTTGACGACGGTCTCATCCACAGGGCGGTAGCGGGTGTGGAGGCGCTTGCGCTCGCAGTATTCCGTCAGGCCCAGCACCTCGTTCCGACGGAACGAGTAGCGGCGCGTCATAAACTCCTGTAAGGCTACTGCCTCCTCCTGCACCTTCGAAGGATTGCCTTTTTGCTGTGACTGGTTGTGCCCACAATAGACCTTGTGTACCAATTCCTTCAAATGTGCTTCGTCCAAGAGAAAAGGATTCCTCTCGAGGATATGCCTGCAAGTCCATTCCTCCTCTTCGCCAGCCTTCCGCATGGCCTCGGCCAACTGCGTCAGGTACTTGTCGGAATTACTTGGGCGCATCCCCGGCAGATACTCCTCAAAGGGGGAGAGCGCCTGGTTGAATTTCTCCTCTACGGAGTTGTTATTCACATCAAATTCTGTGAGTTTATTTCTCATAATAGCAGATGTTTTAAGGGTTATTACTACGATGCAAATATACGAAATCTTTTCCGTTTCCGCAACACTTTTTCCTGTTTTTTTCGAAAAAACCTGCTTATTTATGTAGTAATATGTAGTAAAATGTAGTAAAAACGCCTATCTACATAAGGCAAATGCCTATGTAAAAGCAGATTAAGGCAGATTATGTAGTAATGTAGATATTTTTCAAGAAAAACAGTTGTCGTCGAGGCTGAGGAGGGTCTCGCCGATGGTGCGGACGGACTCCATGTCGTGGGTGTTGATGACGGTAGTGATGCCGTCCTCGTGGGTGATGGAGTGGATGAGCTCGTCGATGCGACGGGCGGTGACAGGGTCGAGGCCCGAGGTGGGCTCGTCGCAGAACAGGTAGCGGGGCCGGAGGGCAATGGCACGGGCGATGCCCACACGCTTCTGCATGCCTCCGCTCAGCTCGCCGGGCATCTTATGGAGGGCGTCGGCCATGTCCACACGCGCCAGACATTCCTCGGCCCGAGCTTGCTGCGCGGCCTCGCTGTCAGCCGAGAACATGCGGAGGGGAAAGAGGACGTTGTCGATGACACTCATGGCGTCGAACAGCGCCGCGCCCTGGAAGAGCACGCCCATCTCCTGCCTGAGCAGGGCCAGCTGGCGCGGGGGAAGGGCGTGGAAGTCGCGCCCGTCGTAGAGCACCTGTCCGCTGTCGGGGGTGAGCAGCCCGATGAGGCACTTCATCAGCACGGTCTTGCCTGAGCCGCTGCGCCCGACGATGAGGTTGGTGCGCCCGGCTTCGAACGTGGCGTTCAGGTGGTCAAGCACCGGCTCGCCGTCGAACTGCTTTGATAAATTATGAACCTTGATCATAATTTAGATTGTTCATCTTCAATCTTCAATTTTCAATTTTCAATCTTCAATCTTCAATCTTCATTCTACTTCAGCAGGCTTGTGAGCAGGATGTCGGCAAAGAGGATGAGGATGCTGCTGTAGACGACGGCATGGGTGCTGGCGTTGCCGACCTCGACGGAACCGCCCCGCACGGAGTAGCCTTCGTAGGCCGACACGCTGCTGATGATGAACGCGAAGACCACCGACTTGATGATGCCGCCCCAGACGTACCACGACTGGAACGAGTGCTGCAGGCCCACCTGCAGCGAGTCGGCCGGCATGACGCCTCCCACCCAGCAGAGCAGGAACGCGCCCAGCATGGCCGCAGAGACGCTGATGATGTTGATGACGGGGATGAAGCCCACGAACGCCACCACCTTGGGCAGGATGACGTAGCCTGCCGAGTTGACGCCCATGACGTCAAGCGCATCGATCTGCTGCGTGATGCGCATGGTGCCTATCTCCGAGGCGATGTTCGACCCCACCTTGCCTGCCAGGATGACGCAGACGATGGCTGTGGAGAACTCAAGCAGGATGACCTCGCGGGCGGCATAGCCGATGGCAAAGCGGGGCAGCCAGGGGTAGCCGAAGTTGAGCACAATCTGCAGCACCAGCAGCACCCCGATGGCAAGCGAGACTATCAGCACCAGCGGCAGGCTGCCCACGCCCAGCCGCCACATGTTGTCGGCCACCTGACGACGGAACAGCCGGCCGTTCTGAGGCCGTGCCAATGCCCGCCGCATCACCAGCAGCCAATCGCCCACTCGTTGTAGTGCTCGCAAAACCATTCGTCTGATGCTCTCTTTCCGCCTGCGAAGGTAGCGCTTTTCTCCGGAAAGTGCAAATAAAAACGGCTAATCATTGTGAGAATGAAAAAAAAGCCCTACCTTCGCCGCTGAAAACATTAGATAAAGTAGTACCCATGCGCACGCGGAAGACCGCCCTCATCCTTTCCCTGTTCTGTCTGCTGAGCCTTGGCCTGACGGCACAGGACACCTACACCAACCCCATCATCGACCGCAGTCTCCCCGACCCTACCGTCATCCGCGACGTTGACGGCACCTACTGGCTCTATGCCACCGAGGACATCCACAACGTGCCCATCTACAAGAGCACCAACCTGATTGACTGGTCGTACGTGGGTACGGCGTTCACCGACGTCACCCGTCCGAAGATGGTGTCGGGCGGTGGCATCTGGGCCCCTGAAATCAACTACGTGGGCGGGCGCTGGCTGCTCTACTACAGCAAATCGACGTGGGGCGGCACATGGGAGTGCGGCATCGGCGTCGCCTCGGCTGCCGTGCCCTGCGGACCCTTCATCGACCACGGCAAGCTCTTCATCAGCAAGGAGATAGATGTGGAGAACAGCATCGACCCCTTCTTCTTTACCGACGACGACGGACGCAACTACCTGTTCTGGGGCAGCTTCCACGGCATCTACGGCATAGAGCTCACGGAGGACGGTCTTGCCATCAAGGAGGGTGCCGTGAAGCAGCAGGTTGCCAGCGGATTCATGGAGGCCACCAACATCGTGAAGCGCAACGACTGGTACATTCTCATCGGCAGCCAGGGCACGTGCTGCGAGGGCGCCAAGAGCACTTACCAGGTGGTGATGAACCGCTCGCGCAAGCTGTTCGGCCCCTACGCGAACCGCTCGGGCAACCGCGCCCTCAACGGGGGCTTCACCTCGATGCTCAGCGGCAACACCACCGTGGCCGGCCCGGGACACAATTCGCGCTTCGTCAAGGACGACGCGGGCACGGACTGGATGATCTACCACGGCTACCTGAAGAAAGACCCTGACGCGGGGCGTCTGACCTTCATGGACCCCATCGCGTGGGACAAGGCGGGCTGGCCCACGGTGAAGAACTCACAGCCCTCGAAATCGTCGGCACGCCCCGTCATCGACCCCAGCCTGCACGAGTCGCACCTGAGCCAGGTGCCCCTTGCCGACCCGTTCATCCTGCTTGACGGCGACACTTACTATGCCTACGGCACGCACGCTTCCAACGGCATCGAGGTCTATACATCGACCGACCTGCTGACGTGGGAGTGCCAGGGCCTCGCCCTCGACAAGAAGAACACCACCGAGACGCAATGGTTCTGGGCGCCGGAGGTGTACAAGCGGGGCGACACGTACTACATGTACTACTCTGCCAACGAGCACCTCTTCGTGGCCACCTCTGCCAGCCCCACGGGTCCCTTCGTGCAGCACGGGGGTTACCTGCTGGAGCCCCTCATCGGCGACGAGAAGTGTATCGACAGTACCGTCTTTACCGACGAGGACGGCAAGATGTACCTCTTCTTCGTCCGCTTTACCGACGGCAACGTCATCTGGAGTTGCGACCTGGCTGACGACGGCCTCGCCCCTGCCGAGGAGACCACGCTGCGCCGTGTTGCTGCCGCCTCCGTGGCGTGGGAGAAGAAGCTCGGCAAGGTGGCCGAAGGTCCCTTCGTGCTGCGTCACGACGGGAAGTACTACATGACCTACTCGGCCAACGACTACCAGAGCCCCTGGTACGGCGTGGGCTACAGTACTGCTACGGACATCCGACGCGGATGGACCAAGTACCGCAACAACCCCATCGTGCAGAACGTGGAAGGCCTCTTCGGCACGGGGCACCACTCGTTCTTCACCGACAAGGAGGGCCGCCTGCGCATCGTCTTCCACGCCCACCACAGCTCGGGCGCCATCCATCCCCGCATGATGTACATCGGCTCCATGGCCTTTGACGATGACGGCGTCCTCGGCCTTACCGCCGACTCGCTCATCCGTCCGAAGGTGAAGGACGACACAGCCGTCGCCACCCCGCCCATGCGTGCCCAGGAGGGCAACGAGGCCGTGTTCGACACCGGTGGCCGACGCCTTTCGGCTGATGCCGCCTCGCGCAGCAAGGGCATCCGCATCAAGAAGAACCGGAAGGAGATCGGGAAATCGTAAACCGGCCCCCTCCGGATAAACCGTGAATTGAAAGATTGTCAAACCGTAAATACTTTAGATTGTTTCACTTATAAAAAAACCAACAACATGAGAAAAAGTTTACTTCTTTTCGGCATGGGCCTTGCAGCCGCTCTGACGGTTCAGGCTCAGATGACTGACTCTCCGTGGGTAGGCTCCGTCCTGCCTGAGGAGGGTGGCACGTACTACCTCTACAACGTCGAGTCCGGCTTGTGGTTGCAGCACAACCGCAAGGAGATGGATTACTGGACCACGCACGCCCAGCTTGACCAGGTGGGCTTCGACGTCGTGATCTCGCCCGTGGAGAACGCCGACGACCCCACCGGCACCTACTGGCAGATTGACCCCCGCTTCGGCCACAACCACAGCCTGAACGCCCTCACCAACCAGGGCTATCTGGACACGGGCGACCCCGTCACCCCCTGGTCCATCACCCCCTACAACAACGTAGCCGGCTACACAGCCTCGAACCTCTATGTCTTTGAGGCCCTCGACGGCGGCGTGGTGTTGGGTCCCGAAATCGGCTCAAGCGATGAGGACACCTACCTCACCTTCTTCAACGACGGTTTCTGGCAGCTCGTCAGCAAGGAAGAGCGCATGAACGACCTGCTGAAGGCTACGGCCGAGAACCCCAAAGACGCCACGTGGCTCGTGCCCGGCTTCGACTTCGCCAACCAGGACGAACGTAACAACGGCTGGAAGAACGAGTTCAAGGGCGCAGGCAACAACCAGATCAACGGACGTATGTACAACTGCGCCGTGGAGAGCTGGAGCAACAGCGTGGGCTCGTTCTATCAGGACATCACCGGCCTGCCTAACGGCACCTACGGCCTCACCGTGCAGGGCTACTACCGCGACGGCTCCACCAACGCCATCGGTCCCAAGCACGACAACGGCACCGAGGTCATCCGCGCCTACTACTTCGCTAACGAAGTGAGCGCTCCCCTCATGTCCATCTGCGACAATGGCGTACAAGACTACATCGAGGGCGCCTTCGAGGACACCTACGACGATGGTTACTGGTACCCCGGCGACGGTGGCAAGGCCCTCGGCAACGCAGCCCAATGCTTCTACATGGGCTACTACTGGAACGAGGAGATTCAGGTCATCGTCACGAACGGCACCCTCCGCATCGGCATCAAGAAGGACGGTGGTGTGGGCGACGACTGGACCGTCTTTGACAACTTCCACCTCACCTACTACGGCAACGACATGGAGGTCAGCACCCTCCTTGAGAACCTCCAGAAGCTCATCGACGAGGTGAACACCTACGAGGGCGTGACGCCGCAGTTCCTTACCGACGCCTACAACGCCGCTGTGGCAGCCCTCGACTCACGCGACCCCGAGGTCATCGGCAACGCCATGCAGGAGCTTAACAACAAGTACAACGTGGTCCTCGCAGCCGGTACCGACATGGCCAACTTCGAGGCTACCGTCGAAATCTGCCAGCAGGAGCTGGAGAAGGGCGGCAAGAACCCCTACTTCAACTTCGCTACCGCCATCGCCGAGGCCCGTCAGGCCTACAGCGATGCCACCACGGCTGAAGAGTTCAGCAGCGCCCTCCACAACCTGCAGATTGCCCGTAAGCTCTACAACGCCGAGCGCGGCCCGCGTCTCTGGGAGGGTAGCGAACCCGTTGCCGAAGAGAAGTTCTACTTCTACAACATCGGTCAGGGCCGCTTCCTCTGCGGTGGCGACGACTGGGGTGCTCATGCAGCCCTCGGCTGGCCCGGCATCGAGATTCTCCTTGAGACCAGCGAGTTCGACGGCAACGCCTTCCGCCTCAACACCTTCCTGAACAACGGCGGAGACCTCCAGTACCTCAACTATGGCGGCTACATGGATACCGCAGGCGACGACTGGGTGTTTGAGCCCCTCGGCAACGGCGTCTTCAACATCGTCCGTGCCGACTCTGCCACCCTCCTCCTCGGCTACCGTCCTGGCACCGACGTCCGCGTCGATACCAATATGACCGGCGCCGACAACCCCGACAACCAGTGGGTACTCGTCAGCCGCGCCGAGCGTGACGCCATTGCCGAGACTGCCACGGCAGCCCGACCCATCGACATGAGCTACCGCATCGGCATGCCTAACTTCAGCCAGCGTGAGGACTTCGACAACTCCGGCTGGTACATCGAGCCCGACGACACCGGCACGCACGGCATGTGGGGACGAGGCAGCAACTACCCCGACTTCACCTACGAGTGCTGGAGCAAGACCTTCTTCGAAATGCGTCAGGACATCTACGACCTGCCTAACGGCTGGTACTACGCTACCGTCACCGGCTACTACCGCGACGGTGACCACTACAGCAACGACATCGACGGCGAGCACATCCCAGGCCACATCGAGAAGTTCGTCAACGGCGAAGAACTCGACCCCGCTGCCCTCTTCCAAGTCGAGGCCAAGGAGCTCTATGAGACCCCGCTGCCCCTGCTCACCGACTACCGCGACATGGCTCCCGGACAGGGTGCCGTCACCGAGGCCGGCGAAGTCCCGCAATGGGTCTATCAGGCTGTCGATTACTTCCAGAACAACCTCTACAAGGTCAGCCTGCTCGTCGAGGTCGTCGACAACACCTTGTCGCTCATCATCCACAAGGACGTCGAACAGTACCACGACTGGGTGGTGGTCGATAACTTCCGCATCATCTACCTCAAGGACGACCCGGCCGGCATCCGCGACGTCGTCGGCACCGAGCCCGTCACCGTCGGCAAGCTCTACAACCTGCAGGGCGTCGAGGTGGCCCAGCCCGCACGCGGCATCTATGTCCGCGACGGTCAGAAGATTATCGTGAAGTAATCCCCTCCCCCGTATGACCCTCACCCGAATTATTCGAGCCACGGTCGTCACCGCTGCCCTGCTCTGCCCCATCGGTAGTGCAGGGCAGCCTGCCGACTTCTTCCAGCCTTATCAGGAAGTCAGCCTCCGCCTGCCCTCCGTGCCGCTCATCCTCAACGACCCGTACCTCTCCGTCTGGTCGCCCTACGACCGTCTCACCGACGGCACCACGCGCCACTGGAGCGATGCCGAGAAAGCCTGGGACGGCCTGCTGCGCGTGGACGGCACCACCTACCGCTGGATGGGTACCGAACGCGAGTGCCTTCTTACCGCCATCGCCCCCATGACCGACGAGGCCACGTGGACGGGCCGCGTCAAGTACACCACCCAGACGGGTACCGCGTGGGCAGCTCCCGACTTCGACGACTCTGGCTGGGCCGTGGAGGAAGCCGCGTGGGGCACTCAGGGCGAATATCCGCGCGTCAAGCACGTCTGGAAGGAGACCAACAGCGACATCTACATCCGCCGTACCGTCACCCTTACCGCTGCCGATACCGAGCGCGAGCTCTGGGTGATGTTCTCCCACGACGATGTCTTTGAGCTCTTCATCAACGGCACCCGTGTCGTCCGTACCGGCGAGACGTGGCTCCAGGGCGAGCGCCAGCGCCTTACCGACGACCAGCGCGCCCTGCTCCACGAGGGCGACAACATCATTGCCGCCCATTGCCACAACACCACCGGAGGCGCCTACGTTGACTTTGGCCTCTACGCCAACACCTGGCAGAAGGTGGGCGACGTCACTACCGCCCGCCAGACCGCTGTCAACGTCCTTGCCACCAACACCTACTACACCTTCACGTGCGGACCCGTCGAGCTCGACGTCGTCTTCACCGCCCCGATGATTATCGACGACCTCGACCTCCTCTCCACGCCCATCAACTACATCTCCACCCGCGTGCGCAGCACCGACGGCCAGCCTCACGCCTGCCAGCTCCTCATCGCCACCACCCCGCAGATGGTTGTCAACGAGATGACGCAGGCTACCGTGTCGTCCCTCGTGACCGAAGGCGGCACCACCTACATCCGTTCCGGCTCCGTCGATCAGAACGTGCTAGGCCGTGCCGGGGACCAGATCAGCATTGACTGGGGCTACCTCTACATCCCCGCTACGGACGGTACCGTCAGCATCGCCCCGCTCAGCGACATGGAGAACGCCTTCCTCACCACCGGCGCCCTCGCCCCCACGCAGACAGAGGTAATCTCGGCCAACGAGTCGCAATTCCCCTGCCTCGCCTACGCCCACGACTTCGGTACCGCGTCCGAGGCCACGTCGTTCATGATGGTCGGCTACGACGAAGTCTATGACATCCAGTACTTCCGCAAGAATTACAAGGGCTACTGGGCCCGCAACGGCAAGACTATCTTCCAGGCCTTCGACGAGCTGCGCGAGGGCTATACCGACATCATGACGCGCTGCCGCGCCATGGATGCCCGCATCTACGACGACGGCCTTGCCTCCGGCAATGCCCACTATGCCGAGCTCCTCAGCGGCTCGTACCGTCAGGTCATCGCCGCCCACAAGCTCTTCGAGGACAGCGGCGGACGCCTCCTCTTCTTCTCCAAGGAGAACAACTCCAACGGCTGCGTCAATACCGTTGACCTCACCTACCCCTCGGCGCCCCTCTTCCTGCTCTACAACCACGAGCTGCAGAAGGCCATGATGTCCAGCATCTTTGAGTACACCTACACCGGCAAGTGGAGCAAGGCCTTCGCTGCCCACGACCTCGGCACCTACCCCCATGCCAACGGACAGGTCTATGGAGGCGACATGCCCCTTGAGGAAAGCGGCAACATGCTCATCCTTGCTGCCACCATCTGCCGCATCGAGGGTTATAGCGACTGGCTTAAACGCTATTACCGCATCTGCAAGCGCTGGGCCGACTACCTCGTCGAGTATGGTCAGGACCCCGCAGAGCAGCTTTGTACCGATGACTTCGCCGGCCATTGGGCCCACAACTGCAACCTCTCCGTCAAGGCCATCATGGGCATCGCCGGCTTTGCCGAGATATGCCGCCAGCGTGGCGACGAAGCCATGGCAGCCAGCTATCTCCAGAAGGCTGCCGACATGGCCGTGCAATGGGAGGCCGACGCCCTCGAGAGCAACCACTACCGCCTCGCCTTCGACCGCCAGAATACCTGGAGCCAGAAGTACAACATGGTGTGGGACCGCATGTGGGGCACCAACCTCTTCCCCAACGACGCCATGCTTACCGAGGTGCGCTACTACCGCAGCCACCAGAACACCTACGGACTGCCCCTCGACAGCCGCGCCGACTACACCAAGAGTGACTGGATCATGTGGACTGCCGCCATGGCCGAAAACGACCGTATGTTCCTCCAGTTCCTTGAGCCCCTCTACCGCTATGTCAACACCACCACCTCGCGCGTCCCCCTTAGCGACTGGTACGACACGAAGACCGGTCGCTGGGTAGGCTTCCGCGCCCGTAGCGTCATTGGAGGCCACTGGATGAAGGTGCTCATGGACCGTTTTGCCGAGATGACCGCTCTGCCCTCGCCCCTCGTCCGCGAATCCGCAGACGCCGAGGCCGCGCCCCTCTACGACCTTACCGGACGTCCCGTCACGCATCCCACGCGCGGCATCTATATCCAGGACGGTCGTAAGGTCTTCGTCCAATAAAAAAGGAGAAAGAATTCGCGGCATCACGAAATTTCGTGATGCCGCGTTTTTTTGTGCCCGTGAGGTCAGAAGGTCATGACCAGCGTGCCGCCTCGCTTGAGTTCGCGAGCGGGAATGCGGAAGTGACGGAGGCGACGACCGTTCCAGGTGACGCGACGGAGGGGCTGGCTGGCATCGGTACGGCCACGGGTGACAATGTGGACGTCGGCACCAGCAAGATGGAGGGTGACGTTGTCGAAAAGGGGCGCGAAGACCTCGTACTGCGCCTCACCCACAATGAGGGGATAGAGGCCGATGCTGGCAAAGACATACCACGCGCTCATGGTGCCGTCGTCCTCGTCCATCTCGGGGGCATAGCCGCGCGGGGCGTTGACGAAAGCACAGCCCTGCCACGGTGTGGGATAGGCGTCGTTGCCGCCATAGCGATGGGTAACGACCTGGGTGGCGAGGGGGCGTACCGTCAGTCCCGTCCGCGCGGGCATGCCCAGACGGCCGAAGAGGAAGGGGACGTGGATGTCGGGCTCGTTGCCCTGATTGTAGAGTTCCTGCTCGAAGAAGGCCACCAGTTCCTGCGCCAGTTCCTTCTTTCCCACAAGGTCAGTCATGCGATTGAGGTACATGGGCGCACCCCAGCGGTACTGCCAGCGCGTGCCCTGATAGAGGCCGTTGCCGCGCATCTTCACGAACGAGTCGTCAATGGTCTGGAACTCACGCGGCCAGATGCTGTCGAAGACCTCCACGCCGCGGCGCGTCCAGCGTGCCGCCTCGTCCGTCATGCCCAGCTCGCCTGCCAGCTGCCCCAGCGCCCAGAAGTCGCCTGCCGCCTCCAGACACTGGTCGGGGCTCTTCAGCGGGAGGGCCTTCACCTCCGTCGTCATGCCCGGATAGGCATCGCGGAGGTTGGGAATGGAGATGCCCTGACGATAAGCGTCGAGCAGGGTGGCGACGGCATGTTCGGTGCGCACCGTCGGCACGCACTCGTGGTCGGTGCTCCAGTCCTTCTTGCCCGTCGTGTAGAGGGTAGCGAGGGATTGCATGATATCGGCCGAGCGTTGCGAGTCCAGCAGCGTAATCAGCGGGAACTTGGTGCGGTAGGTGTCCCAAAGCGACCACGAACTGAAGTAGGTGAAGTCGCGTGCCTCGTGCGCACGGCCGTCCGTGCCCAGATAGTGCGTCATCACGTCGTCCGTGACCTGGAAGGGGCTGTGGAAGGTGCGGTAGAGCGAGGTGTAGAAGAGGGCGCGCTGGTCGGCCGTGCCGCCCTCCACCTCGACGGTCGAGAGCAGCTCCTGCCATGCCTGACGGGCGTTGCCCGCCAGCGTCGTGAAGTCTGTCCTCCACACGTCCGCCTCGGCCAGGGCGTCGAGCTCCTCGGCCAGCCCCGTCGAGACCACGATGCGTACCTCCACGAGGTTGTCGGCCAGCGAGGGGAACGTCAGGCGCTTCTGCCCGTCCGCCAGCTCTTCCATGACGAAGGGCGCCGACGTATAGAGGCGGTAGTGCAGATGATAGGTACCGCGGCCGCAGGTGTTGGCACCGGCGAAGTACCCCTGTCCCACGCGCTCGCCAGCCTGACTGAACGAGGCCTGACGCACCTTGTCGAAGGCCGACGAGGGGTTCAGGATCAGCACCGCCTTGTCGGGCGAGGGGAACGTGAAGCGCTCTACGGCCATGCGGCGGTCGGCCGTGGCGGCGAACGTCACGCCGTTCGTCAGCTGCACGCTATAGCAGCCCGGGACGGCCCGCTCCGTCTCCTTCATCAGCCGCACGTCGGCACCCGTCTCGTCGGGCATCAGCGACACGTTGCCTCCGCATCCGCTGCCGCCCACGCCTGAGAGACGGTTGATGCTGAAGCCCGAAATCCGCGCCACCTCGTAGTCGTAGCCCGGATGCTGGCGCGGCTTGCTGTCAGGCGAGACCTGAATCTGGCTATACGGCATGCAGGCACCGGGGGCCATCTGTCCATAATCGTCGGCTGTGCCGATGAAAAGATTGACGTTGTCCAGCACATCCGCAGTCTGTCCCTGTCCCTCTTCGTAGCCAATGACCTTCCAGGCGGTGATGTCGGCGTCGGGACGGGGATTGAGGAAGCGGAAGGCGATGGTGTGACGGCCTGCGGGGAGGTCGTAGTTCCAGTAGAGGCAGTCCGCCGAGCGCCGCAGATAAGCGGCGGGGAGGTCCACCACGCGGCTGACGGCGCCATCAATGCTGACCTCCAGCCGTGCCGAGTAGCTCCCGTCGGGGCAGCTCACCTGGCCGTGAACGGCGATGCCCTTGCCCTCGAAGGTGACGGATTCCACGGTTGCCTCGGCGGTGCCCACGTGGGCGATGTTCTCAGCCACCAGCACGGGGTGTAGGTCGGGGAAGCTCTGTTCGAGGCGGACGGCACGCGGACGCTGCGCACGGATGCGCACGCCATGCTCCTTCACGCGCCCGCCATTGCGGACAATCTGTTGCAGAGCAAGCTCGTAGGTCATGCCGTAAGCCTTATTGAGCGAGATGTCGGTGTAGGCGAAGGGGCGGTCCTCCACCTCGCGGACGTTCGCCATCCATTCGGCGGGGATGTGGCTGTATCCGAGCATCGTGCCCAGCACGCCGGCAGCCGTCGAGGGGTTGCAGTCCGAGTCCTGTCCGCAGCGGGTAGCGATGTCGATGGTGCGGCCGAAGTCACCTTGCCCAAAGAGCAGCCCGATAGCGACATAGGCGCTGTTCATCGTGGCGTCGATGTTGCCCGGAGCAAGCACCAGCTCGGGGCAGCCCACGTCCTCGCTCCACTTATCGTTGTAGAGTTGCCATGTGCGTTTCCAGTCCGCAGGGTCCTCACGGTACCAGCGGATGACGTCGCTCAGACAGCGGTGGAACTTGCTCTCAGCGGGGATGGTCGTCAGCGCACGGGTGACAACGCGCTCGACATCGCTCTCCGTGAACGCCAGCGCGTACATGGCGCCCACGAAGACGCCGCCGTACCAGCCGTCACCGTAGTTCATGATGTGGCCTATACGGTCGCTGAGTGCCGAGGCCGCATTGGGCATGGCGGGCGAGAGCAGTCCGGCATAGTCAGCCTCAATCTGATAGTCGATGCAGTCCGCGTGGGGGTTGTTGAGCCAGTGCCCCGAGGTGGGCGGCAGGATGCCGTGTTGGATGTTGTAGCGGGCGGCCTGATTGGCATGCCACAGCGGATAGCGAGCGTAGGCGTAGGCTGCGGCAATGGAGTCGATGGGGGCGTCGAGGCCCAGACGGGCGAGGACGCTCACGAACGTGAGGTCCATGTAGATGTCGTCGTAGAGGCCTGGTGCATGGTCGAAGAAGTGCTGCAGGTGATGTTCGGGATAGACGATGGGCGTCTCATCGGGAATCATCACGCCGCGATAGCCAAACTCCGTGGGGCCGCCGTAGGCGCAGCCGATGGTCTGTCCCGCCCAGCCGCCTTTGATTTTGTCCAGCAGGACGTCCTTGCTAAGCGTCACCGTCTGTACCCGCGTGGCAAGGATGAGTGCCGCCGTCCCTGCCACCACGCAAAGAAGAATCAGGAGAAGGGATTTCTTTTTCATGGATACTCTATTATTTTACGCCCATTTTAACGCCCATTTTTACGCCTTGGGATTTCTCAGAACTCTACGACCAGCGTGCCGCCGGCGGGGACGACGGTGGCGTCGGAGAGGGTGACGGTCTGACCGGTGAGGACGTCGGTGCCCTTAGCTGCGGCGGCGGGATTGTCGCCGGCGAGGGGAGCAAGACGCGGGGTGAACTCGTCGTAGTAGCTCCACGGCAGCTGACGGTCGGTGTCGCTGTTGTTGATGAAGACGAAGACGGCCTTGCTGACGCGGGCGTCGGGGGCGTTGTCGTCGCCGGCGGTGAGGTAGCGGAAGTAGCCGTAGGCGTTGTCGCGGGGGATGAAGTGGAGGGTGCGTCCGCGGTGGATGACCTCGGCGTTCTTACGCCACTGCCAGAGGCGGCGGTTGTAGTCGAAGAGCTCGTTCTGCTCGGCCGAGCGTCCCTCGGCGGTGAAGAGGTTTATGCTGTCGCCCTCCCAGCCGCCGGGGAACTCGCAGCGCCATGCACTGTCGCCCGAGTCGTTGGTCGAGAGGAACATCTGCTCGTCGCCGTAGTAGGTCTGGGGAATGCCGCGCAGGGTGGCCAGCAGGGCGGTGATCATCTTCATGCGGCGTATGTCGGCCCCCACGATGCTGCCGATGCGCTCGGTGTCGTGGTTGGCGGCGAAGATCATCATGTGCGAGAGGTCGTGATAGGCGAAGTCGTGCGAGAGAGCCTCGAAGATGCGGTTCATGCCGCCTCCGCGCCGGGCGGGGATGCCGTTCACGATGGCATCGCGCAGCGGGAAGTCCATGATGGAGGGCAGGTGGCTGTCGAAGCCGTCGCTGTTGGGATTGCCGCCCTGCCAGTAAGCCAGCTGGGGCACGCTCTGCGTCCAGCACTCGCCCACGATGTTCAGGTAGGGGAACTCGTCCATCACGGCCTTGCAGAGCAGCGAGGCCGGCACTTTCTCGTTGTAGGGATAGGTGTCGATGCGTATGCCGTCGAGGCCGCTCCACTCAACCCACCAGATGGCCACCTGCTGGAAGTAGCGCAGCACGAAGGGGTTGTCGAGGTTCATGTCGGGCATCGAGGGGGCGAACCATCCGCTCTCCTGGTAGTAGAGGTCTTTCTTCGAGCCGTTGACGTCCATGTTGGGGGCGAAGTTGAAGAGGCTGCGCGTGTAGCTGGGGAACTGGTGCACCCAGTCGGTGAAGGGGAGGTCGCGCATCCACCAGTGCTGCGCGCCGCAGTGGTTGGGCACGAAGTCGGTGACGACCTTGATGCCGTGCTGATGGCAGGCGGCGACATAGCTCTTGAAGAGGGTGTTCGTGCCGTAGCGGGGGTCGATGTGTACGTAGTCCGAGGCGGCATAGCCGTGGAACGAGGCGCGCCGCTCGTTGTCGAGCGTCAGGGGGGTGCACCAGATGGCGGTGACGCCCAGCTGCTCCAGGTAGTCGAGGTGGTTGATGATGCCCTGCAGGTCGCCACCGTGACGGCCGAACGAGTTCGAGCGGTTGGGGCCTTCGGGGCAGAGGGGCGACGAGTCGTTCGAGGGGTCGCCGTTGGCGAAGCGGTCGGGCATGATGAGGTAGATCATGTCGGCTGTGGTGAAGCCCACACGGTCGGCCGAGCCCTGAGCGCGCGCAAAGAGGGGATAGGGCTGGCGCGCCACTTCCCTACCCCCGCGGCTGAAGATGACCTGGGCCGTGCCGGGCTTGGTTCGCGCACCAATCTCTACATCGACAAAGAGGTAGTTGGGGCTATCGGCCTTGTGAACGGCCTTGACACGGACGCCCTTAACGCCCTCGATATGGACATCGCAGTCGCCGATGCCGTCGGCATGAGCCATGAGTTGAAGGGGCTGCTTCATGCCTGTCCACCAGCAGAGGGGTTCAAGATAAACGCCGCCCTCAGGCGCACGGCCGAAGGCAGGGACATCGAACGGGGTGGTGTAGTCGTCAGCCGGGGTGACGGTGACAACGGACGACGTGGATGACGACGTAGTCGAGGTGGCTCCTCCCTGACAGGAGAGCAGCAA
Organism: Bacteroidaceae bacterium; assembly: GCA_016291905.1. Taxonomy (GTDB): domain Bacteria; phylum Bacteroidota; class Bacteroidia; order Bacteroidales; family Bacteroidaceae; genus UBA1189. Next base: position 43,797 of record JAEEZS010000060.1, on the reverse strand, counting down.
TGCCACGGAGGCCAGCAGTAGCGGCAAACAAGCAAGTTTTTTCATGGTACGGAAGGGTTTTAATGGGTGAGCTAAATGGACTTTTCAATCTCCCAGACAAAGGCACGCAGGCCGAGCTTCTCGGTCTCCAGGTCGAGGGCGTGGAGGGCATCGAGCAGGGCGTCGACACGGTTGTCGTCAACGATGGTGAGGATGGCGCTGTTCATCGAAGGCCAGGCATGGCTGCCGTAGTGGGGGTCGCCAGTGGCGCTGCCGCGGCCCTGCACCTGAGGAAAGAGGCTGAAGCCGCGCTGGCGGTGATGGTCAAGAAGGGTGAGGATACGCTCCTTGTAGGCTTGGTCGTAGGCAATAAATATCGCTTTCATCGTTTTGCTGCTTTAATGTGTTTCTCTTTGTTTTCGCGCCAATATGCATCGAGGGCGAGCTGACGGGCGTGCTTCTTACGAGTGCGCTTGATCTGGCCACCAGCGAACGTGCTGTACACGACGGGGACGAGGATGAGCGTGAGTACCGTGGAGAGGGTGAGGCCGCCGATGACGCTAATGCCGAGCGGGCGCCAAAGCTCGGAGCCCTCGCCGCGGCCAAAGGCCATCGGGACCATGCCGAGGATGGTGGTGAGCGTGGTCATGAGCACCGGACGGAGACGGCTGCGGCCGGCGGTGACGACGGCCTTGATGACGCCCAGTCCGCGCTCGCGGCAGAGGCGGATGTAGTCGATGAGGACGATACCGTTCTTCACCACAATACCCAGCAACAGCACGATACCGAGGGCGCTCATCAGGTTGAGCGTGGTGCCCGAGAGCCAGAGCGCGATGAGCACGCCGCTGACGCCGAAGGGGACGCTGAGCATGATGATGAACGGGTCGGAGAAACTCTCGAACTGCGCGGCCATGACGATATAGACAAGCATGAGGATAAGGATGCCGAGCAGGAGCATGTCAGAGAAGGAGTCCTTCTGCTCCTCAACGTCGCCGGAAATGCCGACGGAGATGCCGAGAGGGATGTTGTTCTCTGCAATAATGCGCTGGCCAGCCTCGACGACCTCGCTCATGGGGGTACCCTTTTCAACGATGGCGGTGACGGTGTTGATACGCTGGCGGTCCTTACGCTCGATGGTAGGGGGCGTAAAACGCTCGACCACCTTGCCCACGTCTTTCACGCGGACGGTGTTGCCGGAGGCACCGTAGAGGAGGATATTCTCGATGTCCTGGATGGAGGTGCGGAACTCGGGGGCAAAGCGCACCTTGATGTCGTACTCCTCGCCATCCTCGCGGTAGTAGGAGGCGGTGGAGCCGTTGATGCGGTTGCGGAGGTAGGTGGCAGCGGTAGCCACATTGAGGCCGTGACGGGCGAGCTTCTCGCGGTCGAACTCGACGTGATACTCAGGCTGGTACTCATCGCGGCTTATGCGCACCTCGGCCACGCCCGGCTCTTTCTTCAGCTCGGTACGCAGCATTTTGGCCACGGCATCGGTCTCGGTGAAATCCCAACCATAGACCTCGAACGCCACGGTGCTCTGTCCACCCATACCCGAGCTGCCGCCAGCGCCGACGGTGAAGCGCTCTATCTCAGGACGACTGCCGAGGTCCTTACGGATGATGGCGGCGACATCGAAGGCAGTCATTTTGCGTTGGCTAGGGTTCTTGAGGCGGACGTTGTAGGAGATGATGTGGGTGCCGTTGCTCTGCATGGAGGCGAAGGTGTTGTCTTCGGATGCCTGGCCAACGGTGTAGTTGATGACACGGCACTCGGAGCCGAAGTCGCTGCGCCACTTCTCGGCCAGCTCCTCAGCTACGACCTGACTGCGCTCGGTACGTGTCCCGATGGGCATCCAGACCTTTATGGTCAGACGGCTGTCGTCGCTCGATGGGAAGAACTCGGTGCCGAGTGTGCGGGTGGTGAGGAGGCTGACACCGAAGATGACGACGCAGACGCCGATGATGAGGCCGCGATGACGTACACACCAGTTGAGGCGGCGCTGATACCAACCGTCAAAACGGTCGAGGAAACGCTCAATGGGACCATAGACCTTCTCGACAAACATAGTGCGCTTCTTCTTCAGCTTCAGCATCTGCGAGCAGAGCATGGGTGTGAACGAGAGGGCGCTGGTGGTGGAGACGGTGAGGATGATGCACATCATCCAGCCGAGCTGGCGGAACATCATGCCCGACATACCCTTGATCATCGTCAACGGCAAGAACACGGCAAGCATGGTGAGCGTGGAAGCAATGACGGAGATGGCCACCTCGTTGGTAGCGTGGATGGCGGCTTGCTTGGGGTCGGCACCACGCTCAATGTGGGTAGTGGTGTTCTCCAACACCACGATGGCGTCATCGACCACCAAGCCGATGGCGATGGAGAGACACGAGAGCGAGATAATATTCAGCGAGCCGTCGCTCAGGAGCAGATAGATAAACGAGGCGATAAGCGACAACGGAATGGTGATGGCGATGACGAACGTCGCTCTCCAGCGCCCCAGGAAGAACAGCACCACCAGCACCACGAACAGCATAGCAAACAGCACGGTCTCAGCAAGGCTGTTGATGGAGTTCATGATACTCTCAGACGTGTCGTTAATCATGCCGATGCGGATGTCGGAGGGGAGGTTGCGCTGCAACTCGGGCAGCATCTTCTTCACTTTTTTGCAGATTTCAACGGAGTTGGCGCCTGACTGTTTCTGTACGATGATGGTAGCGCCGCGCACGCCATTCGTGAACGACATTTGCCCGCGCTCCTGTAGGGTGTCGACAACCTCGGCGACGTCGCGGAGGTAGATATCGCTACCTGCCACAGAGGCCACGACGATGTTCTCCATCTCACGCGGGTCGCTAAACTCGCCCTCGACGCGGAGGGGGTAGGTCTCGTTGCCGACGTCGAACGAGCCGCCAGGGGTGTTGCGGTTCTCCTGCGTGATGATGCTAGAGATAGCCTCGACGGTGAGGTTGTAGGCTTCGAGCTTCACGGGGTCACAATAGACGTAAATCTCGCGCTCGGGGGCACCGCCAATGCTGACACTACCCACGCCCGAAATACGTGCCAAGGGATTGGCAACGTTCTCATCCAAAATCTTGTAAAGGCCGTTGACGCTCTGATCGGCCTGCACGGAGAGGAGGAGGATAGGCATCATCTCCGAGTCGAATTTGAAGATGATGGGGTCTGAGGCGCCATCGGGGAGTGCGCGCTTCACCATGTCGAGCTTATCACGGACGTCGTTTGTCAGGTCGTCGATGTCAAAGCCGTACTCGAACTGAAGGGTAATGAGCGAGACGTTCTCGGACGAACGGCTAGTGATATGCTTCAGGTTGCCTACGGTGTTCAGCGTGTTCTCCAACGGACGGGTAACGTTCTGCTCGATGTCCTCAGCCGAAGCTCCGCTATAAGAGGTCATCACCATGATGTTGGTGGTGTCCATGTCGGGGAACAGATTCACTGGCAGCTTTGTGAGCGAGAACACACCCAACACCACAATGGCTGTAAATATCAGCGAGGTCATAATCGGTCGCTTGACCGCTCCTTCGTATAGACTCATTGCTTATTTCCTAATTTTCTAATTCTTACAGCATTATTCCACCACCTGCACTTCCACGCCGTCGGCCAGTTTGCTCTGTCCGGCCATGACGATGCGGGCACCGTCGGCCACGCCGCTCAGCAGCTCGTAGGTATCGTCGAGGCGCTGCCCCAGCTCCACCTTCACGTAGCTGACCGTACCGTCGGCATTATAGATATAGACAAACCGCTCGCCGCTGCCGGGTTGCTTGACGATGGCTTGATCGGGCACCACCACGTGCTGCTCGGTGCCGAAATTGAGCGTGGCGCGGGCGAACATGCCGGGACGCACGGCCTCGTCGTTGTTCGGTAGGCTGAGCTCAACGGGGAAGGTATGCGTCGAAGCGTTGATGGTCGGGTAGACCAGCGTCACCTTTGCTTCGTATTCCTTGCCTGGTAGGGCGTCGAGACGGATGGTGGCGACGTCACCCTTCTGCACTCGGCTGAAGTACTGCTCGCTGACGTTGATGAGCAGTTTCACGGGACGAATCTGCTGAATGGTGAGTACGGGGTTACCGCTGTAGAGGTCGCCACTGTCATAGTTGCGGGCGGTGACGATGCCGGTGATGGGACTCAGCAGCTGCGTGTTCTCCTTCAGATTTGCGTAGCTGGTTTCGTTGACGTCGAGCGTCATTTTGGCGTTGTCGTACTCGGCTTTGCTGACGCCGCCGATTTTGTAGAGTTTTTCTACGCGCTCGAAGTCAGTCTTCTGGTTGGCAATTTGCAACTCCAGCTGACGGAGCGACGAAGCGTCCATCTGCACGAGCTTCTGCCCCTTAACGACGTGGTCGCCCACCTCAACATAGATTTTGCTGATGCGCCCCATCGTCTGCGGAGCGATGTTGTTCTTCACCTCGGCCTCCACCGTGCAGGTGTAATCGCGCACCTGGTCGACGGCTTTCTTATGGACGGTCGTCAGACGCACCTTGGGCTGTCCGCCATCCATCATCGCCGTTTTCTGTTCCTTTTGGCTATCCGCACACCCGGCTACCAGCACAGCCACGACGACTGCTACGATTGAAATACCCTTTTTCATCTTATTCTTTCTGCTTTTTTTTCATTATTCATTTTCATAATCCACGCCGATGAGCTTGTCAAGGTCGGCTTTTGCGGTGAGCCAGTCAAAGACGGACTGACTGTAGGTGAGCTCACTCTGTGTCAGCGCCACCTCGGCGCTGTTGAGCTCCAGCACCGTGCCACGCCCCACGTCGTAGAGCGTTTGGGCGATGTCGCGCCCCTTCTGTGCCTGAATGATGGCCTCCTTGTTCGAGCTCACCTGCTCGGCGCTGGCCGTCATGTTGTTCAGATAGGTGTTCATCTGCATGCGCAGCTGGCGCTCGGCGTAGTCGCGGTTCAGCTGCAGTTGGTTCATCTGCAGGCGCGTCTTCTTGAGCGTACTGAAGTTGCTGTACCTAAACAGCGGTACGCTCACGCTGAGCGACACGTTGGCGTAAGGGTTCCAGTTGTAGTTCCCGAAGTCGAAGTTGTCGGCCATACAGGTGTACATATAATTGAACTGCAGCGCCACGTTGGGCATGAAGTTTGTGTGCTGGACGGCAAGGGTGTTCTGCAAGAGGCGGCTGTTGAGGTCCATCTGCATGAGTGAACTGTTCTGCGCCAGCGAGAGGCTGTCAATCGTCAGCATGGAGGCGTACATCTGTTCCTCGTAGTCTTTGAGGTTTCCTTCCACGGCAACGTCCACGTCGGCCGTCACCCCCATCAGCACCTTCAGCTGCAGCTTGCTGAGGTCAACGGCGTTACGGGCGCTGATGACGGAGGGCTGCAGGTTGCGCATCTGCACCTCGGCACTAATTTTGTCATACTCGCTGACGCGTCCCTCGTCGTACTTGGCAGCGACGATGCGGAAGTTCTCCTCGCTCTGCGCCAAGCTCTTCTGCAGCACGGCGTAGCTATCCTGTGCCAACATCAGCTGATAGAACGCCTTGGTCACCTGGCAGACAAGGTCTTGCTTCGATGCCCTTGCCGACTCCAGCGCCAACTCCACATCAGTGCGCGTGAGGTTCATGCTCTTGTAGAGCGCAGGGGCAAACACCGGCAAGCTCACGGAGAGGCCGCCCGTGTACATATTGTTTACACCCACCTTGAACTGCATGTTGTTCATCACCATCGTCTGTTTCTCAATGGTGCGCTGGTACGATCCTGAGAGGTTTGCCTCAGGCAGCAGCCCCATGGTGGTTTCCAGCTTAGCCAGCTCCTTCAGCTGCACGTCCTGCTCAGCAATCTGTATGGTGGGGTTGTCGGCCAGAGCAATCTCGATGGCCTTATCCAGCGTCAGATGTAGCGTCTCAGCAAAGGTTCCCGTCAGGGCCATCGTCATCGCTATCGCCAGTGCCATTATCCTTCTTTTCATCTTCATTACTCCTTTTCTTTAAACGTATGCGAAAAATCGTGCAAAAATAGCCACTTTTTTTCGAAAAACGAAAAAAGTGCCGATGAAATAACACACCCGTACCGACTATTTAAGATAAATTTGCACTCCTTCGCCCGTGAGCGCGGAGCTCCACTACTTTCGGACAAAGACGGGGATGCGGTCAAGGGTGAGGGGGATGGTGGCGTACTGGCCTCCTTCGTAATGGCGCGAGGTGTTGAGATCTTCCCATCCGCCGGGGTTCTGCGGCAAGTAGACGCGCAGACTCGCCCGTCCCACCTCCGTGACGGGACAGACTAGATAGCGCGGGCCAAACATGTACTCCGTCGTCTGACGCAAGGCCTCGGCATCGTCGGCAAAGTCGAACACCAGCGGGCGCATCAGCGTGTACCCATCCTTCGCCACGCGACGCGCACACTCCCTGATGTAAGGCAGCAACTCCGTCCGCTGACGGATGCACTGGGTGAAGATGCGCTCCGTCTCAGGCTGATAGTTCCAAGGCTCAGTATTGCTGATGTATCCGTGCACGCGCATGATGGGCAGAAAGACGCTGCATTGAATCCAGCGGAGCATCATCTCCTGATAGTCGGCATCGGTATATTGATTGCCTTTGCGGAAGAAACCGCCAGCATCGTAGGTCCACCAAGGGAGTCCACAGGCCACGTAGCCCAGCCCTCCCACAATCTGGCGACGCAGGGTCTCGCCGTCCCAACCCACATCGCCGCTCCACGTAACGGCATTGTAGCGTTGCATGCCTGCAAAGCCGCTGCGCGTCAGAATGACGGGCACCTGCTTGGGCTCTTCCTCACGCAGTCCGTCGTATATGGTGCTGACGACTTTCATCGGATAGACGTTGCGCACCAGCTCACCCGGCATCATCCCACCTGCCACGCGCCGCCCCACGAGGTCGTCGTTTTCGGGCTCTGTAGCATCCAGCCACCACGAATCAATGTGGTACTTCCGCACGAGGCTGTCGCGGAAGTTTGCCCAATAGAACTGCGCCACATCGTGGCTGAAGAAGTCCACCCAATCCGTCTGAGGGATGTAGTAGTTAAGCCGTGCGAACTCCCGCCCCAACGTGCTGTTCCGGTCGATTTTCGACCACACGGAGAGCATCAGGCGGAAATCCATGTCATGCAGTTCGTCCACCATTGCCTTGGGGTCAGGGTAGAGCTCAGGGTCAAACTGCATGGAGTTCCACCCCGTGCGTCCCCAGTACTGCCAATCCTGCACGATGACGCTAGCAGGTATCTCCTTCTCGCGGAACGTACGCGCGTTCTCCAGCAATTCCTGCTGCGTGTGGTAGCGCTCTCGGCAATGCACATAGCCCAGCATCCAGTCGGGCATCAACGGCGCAGGACCGGTGAGCTTGCGGTAAGCGGCAATGACCTCGTCGGCATTGCCGGCAAAGACGGTATAGTCGAGTGCTTGAGCCACAGGCGAATGGAGCACCGTCTGCGCCTCTACCCTGCCCCAATGGACAACAGGGTTGTCGCCCCGCACACCCCGCACCACCACCGTGTGTGTACCCGCCTCCAGCGGCACAATGAGCGACGTCGTTGGGGGCAGCCACAGATTATTCTGGTTTGTGAGCACCTTTCCGTCAATCGCTAGATACTGACGTCGGCTCATACGCTGCCCGACGTCAAGCAGCAGAGCATAGTCGCCCGCCTCCGTCGCCTCCATCTGCCCGCTGAACGTGTCCGTGACACGCCGTTCGCGGATGCCTCCCGTGGTGCTCGTCGCCGACACCTCGTAGGCTTCGCCCGCCTCATCCGACGGCGTGAGCACAAGCAATTCCCCCTTGGGGTTCAGCTCCGTCAGGCCATAGTTGTTCCACAGCAGGCCGTAGCCTTTGCTGGAGAGGATGAATGGAATGGAAATCTGCGTGTTCACCTGTGTCAGCCTGCGGCTCAGCCCGCGGATGTTCAGGTAGCCGTCCTGAAACTGCCCCGTGCCGAAGAGGCATTCGTCGTCGGGCGAGAGGAAGCGTTGCTCCACATCAAGTGCCCGCACGGCAGGCGAAGAGGGGATCTCCCCTACCGTCGTCGGCTTCACCGTCCGCCCCGAAGGGGCCTCCTGCAGCAGAATGTTCCCCTTTGCGTCGAGGAACGTCAGCTGTTGCGACGTTTGATTGAATACCACGCGCATTTGCCGTGTTGACACCACCGTCTCATCTTTGCTCCGGCTTACCTTCCACGTAGGGCGCTTCACCTTCTGCGTATAAATCAGTTCCTCCAGCGGCGCGATGTCGCCCTCGGTATAGCGCACGCGCACAGCCCGTTCACTCAGCGGCAGCACCTGCAGCGTCCCCTTGCCAAGGGGAATACATTCGCCCTCCATGCGGGCGTCGTTGCCCGCGCAGCCCAGCAGGCCCAACACAAGCAATAAGGAGATATAGTTTTTCATCGTTCTGAATTTGGGACAATTATCTTCTAAACAAGGGCTGAAACGTTGGCATCCATATCCTTGTTCTCTTCGGCTACAAAGGTAATTACAAAAAATCGATTAGGCAAGAGGATGTCGGCTTTTTGCGCTGGAAAAAGATTTTCGGCCGGAGAGCGTTCCAAGCATGAAAAAGACTGCGCAGCAAAAGCAAAACACCTCACAGCGCAAGGGAATTTCCTTAAGCCACAATTGGGATTTAAAGAAAAAGGCCTTTGATTGCCTCCTCATAATCTGATTCTATTAACTTCACCGGCTCTCCACTCCGGGCAAATGCATCGATATAGTAATGATTGTCTCTTTTTAATGCATCGGGTGTCAAGTCCGTGTCAAACAATCTTGATTCAGCATCGGAGCTATGACGCTTTATCTTATCGAAATGAGTGTCGATATAATTGTCCGTCATAGCAAGGCAAATGAACTGGATTGACGGTAAATATGACTCATCAAACTCCTGCCTCCAATTTGAAGGAATGTAGCAGCCTTCCACAATAAGATGTTGTCGATTCTCAATAGCGGTTTTTATTATCTCACGGACAATGGGCCAAAGGTATTCAGTGAGGGCATTATCATCCTCTGGCGTTAGTTTGGTGATACTGCTCCGTATCAATCCCATCTTCAGATGGTCGATGGAAAGATAGGGATAGTGATTTTTTTCAAGCATCCGTTGCGCCAAAAGGGTTTTCCCTGTATGTGACGCCCCTGTTATCAGTATAATCATAGCCTTTTCTTCAGCTCCTTTTTGACTTTTTCAAAATCTGCACAAGAGAGGATTGGCATCAAGCTTTCAATCTCTTCAATATCTTTATTCCACCATTTCAATCTCAAAAGATAGCCGATAAGTTCATCATCAAACCGTTTCCTGATAACTCTGCAAGGATTCCCAACTGCCACTGAATAAGGGGGAATATCTTTGGCCACAACGGAATTTGCACCAATGATGGCTCCATCGCCAATATGGACTCCAGGCATGACAGTCACGTTCTGTCCTATCCATACGTCATTACCAACGACCGTATCGCCCTTTAATGGGAGTTCTTCTTTCACAGGAGCGATAGCACTTCCCCAATCCCCACCCATAATATAAAAAGGATAGGTAGTCGCGCAGTCCATTCTGTGATTAGCTCCATTCATAACGAATTCCACACCTTTGGCAATGGCACAAAATTTGCCGATAATCAATTTGTCGCCAATGAAATCGTAGAAGTGTGTGACATGCTTTTCGAACTGGTCGGCACCATCCACATCGTCATAATAGGTATAGTCACCAATAATGATGTTAGGATTTTTCACCACATTTTTGATGAAGCAGAGGCTGGGAATCTTAGGATTGGGGAAAGCCTCGTTGGGATTGGGTCTATTCGTTATCTCCATCAGGTCCGACAGGAGGGCGGGGTTAAAGCTCGTCCATCAGATTCTCGAAGAAGGCATCGAGGTCGGTGTCGAGGTCGGAAAGGAGCTGGTCGGTGAGGACGAGGGTATCGTCGCTGACAAGGAAAAGGTCGCATATGGTTTCGCGGTCCTCATCGACAAGAACAAAGCTGTAGGGCTTCCAGACGGCAAGGCGTTCCAAGGCTCCGTCGGCATTGGCTGCAGCAATGGCTTTTTCCAAATCGACACGGACGGTGGGAAGGAAAGCCTCATCGTCCAGGTCGGCCCACGACTCCACAACGGCGTGGGCAATAGGCTTGTCTTCATCGTCGAAGACAAACAGCTCGCCCGTTTCGCTGACAGGCTGAAAGTGAATGTCGGTGAGCACAACGTCATCGTCTGTGCGGGTGAAGGTGCGGATAACGGTTTGAAGGACTTCAGAAAGGGTGGTCATTTTAGATTGAAGATTGAGGATTGAAGATTGAGGAAGTATATAATCAGAATTTATCAGTTATCACTTTTTTTCATGCTCGATGATAATGAGCTTTTGTATTTCGTCTTGACGTTTGTGGAGGAGCGAGCGGTATTGTTCGATACGCTGGTGGTCGGTGTAGGGGAACTGGCCGATGATGAAGTCGGCGTTGTACCATTCGCGCAGGAGGGTGCTGTCGACGGCTGTGGTGTCAGCAGCATAGGTGTCGGCCGCGTCGAGGCAGCGGAGGGCGAGGTCAATGCTGTCGTTCATCTCGTGATAGAGGGCCTGATTGAAGAGGGAGATGAGCCGCTGACGGGGTTTCTTTTTCTGTGCCTGGCGCTGCCAATAGCGGTAGGCGCCTTCCCAATCGCCGTCGCAGACGCAGACGGTGGCCTCACGCATATTGTAGGCTCGGCTGTGATAGAACACTCGGTCACGCGCATCCCAATGGGGGGCAAAGCATTCGACGGCCATCTGTGCCACCCCGGGATAGGAGCGCGCAATCCAACGGTCGACTTCCTGACGGTTGCGGTAGGTGCCGCGACGCAAAAAACTATCGAGGATAAATGAGTGGGTGGGCTCCTTGCGGCCTGGGACATAGACGTGCGACGCGAGGTAGGTCTTGCATTCGCCGTCAGTGGCTTCGGGACCCCACGAGGTGACGCAGCCGTAGTCGCAGACGTATAAGGCATCGACAGACAATGTGTCGCAGAGATGACGTACCTCCTCGTCTGTCAGCAGATGGAAAATGGTATCGCCACGAGGATAGATGCACGAGTCGAGGACAACGACCTCATTGAACAGTTCCGCATCGGCAAAGGCCTGCGCCACGTATTCCATCAGCGAATCGCCGTCGAAGGAATAGGCATAGACTTCGTCGATGAGAGAGACATTGTAGGGGCTGAGGTTGTTGAGCACAGCCACGCTGATGCCCTTTGGCAAAGGATACGGCGCAGGGACGTACTGCTCAATGGCAACGTACTTGATGCTGACGCAGGAGACAAACAATGAGCATAGAAGAATGACAAATGAAAAACAAATGGCCTTGCGGGAAGCATGTCGCAGGCGAAGCCAATGGCAGGTTTGCTGCAAACAAAACTCTATGTTTTTCATTTTCAATTCTCCCGATTTTTACGCAAATCGTCCGTGGCAATTCTTATATTTCTTGCCAGAACCACAGGGGCAGGGGTCGTTACGGCCCACCACAGCCTCCTTACGGTAGGGCTGACGGACAGGCTGCTCGCGCGTATCCTGACGGGCGGCGTTCTGCTGGTTGCGGTCGGTGAGCGATTCGGCTTCGGCACCCTTGTTCTCGTGATACTGCTGACGACGCTGCGCGCGGGTCTGGGGCGGTGCCTCACGCACCTGCTCCGGCTCGCGGATAGGAATCTGACCACGCATGAGGATGCTGACGGTCTGGTTGTTGATTTTGTTAACCATCGCGTCGAAGAGGTTGACAGACTCCAGCTTGAAGATAAGCAGCGGGTCTTTTTGTTCGTACGAGGCGTTCTGCACGGAATGCTTCAGTTCGTCGAGCTCGCGGAGATTTTCCTTCCAAGCCTCATCGATGACGTGCAACATGATGGCTTTTTCGAACGACTTCACCACTTCCTTGCCCTCACTCTCAGCAGCAGCCTTCAGGTTGACGGGAATCTGATAGAGTCGTTTACCGTCGGTGATGGGGATAAGAATATTCTCGTAGCGGTTGCCCTGTTCTTCATAGACGCGCTGGATGACGGGGTTGGCAATGCCTGCCAGCGTGTCGGTCTTGCGCTTGAAGTTCTCCATAGCAATGGCGAAGGTCTTTTCGGCCAGTTCTTGAGGAGGTGTGTCGCGGAATTCCTGCTCGGTGAAGGGCGTCTCCATAGCCAGCACACGGAAGAGCTGTTCCTTGATGCCTTCGTAATCGTTGTTCTCAATGGCTTCCACACAGCGGTCCCATATCATGTTGGAGATGTCCATGCCGAGGCGTTCACCGATGAGGGCGTGACGACGCTTGGTATAGACCACCGAGCGTTGCTTGTTCATTACGTCGTCGTATTCGAGCAAACGCTTACGAATGCCGAAGTTGTTCTCCTCCACCTTCTTCTGGGCGTTTTCAATGGACTTGCTGATCATCTTGTGCTCCAGCATCTCGCCCTCCTTGAAGCCCATACGGTCCATGACGGAAGCAATACGGTCGCTGGCGAAAAGGCGCATCAAGTTATCTTCCAACGAAACATAGAAGACAGATGAACCCGGGTCGCCCTGACGTCCGGAACGTCCACGCAACTGACGGTCAACGCGTCGGCTCTCATGACGCTCTGTGCCGATGATGGCAAGACCGCCTGCAGCACGCACTTCAGGCGTCAGCTTAATATCCGTACCACGACCTGCCATGTTGGTAGCGATGGTGACAGCGCCGAGCATACGTTCTTCAAGATGTTCATTGCCGTCCTTGTCAAACGTCTTCACCAATCCCATTGAACTCTTTCCCGCTTCGGCAACAATCTCAGCCTCGCGTTGGTGGAGCTTAGCATTCAAGACATTGTGGGGAATTTTGCGCATGTCAAGCATACGGCTCAGCATCTCACTGATTTCGACGGATGTAGTACCCACCAGCACGGGACGGCCCAAGTTACGCATTAGCTCGATTTCCTCGATAACGGCTTTGTACTTTTCGCGCTTGGTCTTATAGACGCGGTCGTTCATGTCGTTGCGGATAACGGGCTTATTAGTGGGAATGACAACAACGTCGAGCTTGTAAATATCCCAGAACTCGCCTGCCTCCGTCTCAGCCGTACCGGTCATACCTGCCAGCTTATGATACATGCGGAAGTAGTTCTGCAAGGTGATGGTGGCAAAGGTCTGCGTTGCAGCCTCGACTTTCACGCGTTCCTTGGCCTCGATAGCCTGATGGAGACCGTCGGAGTAGCGACGTCCCTCCATAATACGACCCGTCTGTTCATCGACAATCTTCACATGTCCTTCTTCATCCACAATGTACTCCACATCCTTCTCGAACATGGTGTAGGCCTTCAGCAACTGGTTGATGGTATGGATGCGTTCGCTCTTGATGGCATAGTTGGTGAGTAGTTCGTCCTTTTTCTGCAGACGTTCTTCGTCAGGCAGATGCTGTCCCTCAAGTTCGGAAAGCTGAGCAGCAATGTCGGGCAGGACGAAGAAGGTACTGTCGGACATGTTACCCGTGATAAGGTCGGTACCTTTATCCGTCATATCCACGGAGTTGAGCTTCTCGTCAATGACGAAATAAAGCGGATCGGTAGCCTCGGGCATACGGCGGTTGTTCTGCTCCATGTAGATGGCCTCGGTCTTGAGCAAGCCCGTCTTGATACCAGGCTCGGAGAGGTATTTGATGAGGGCTTTGTTCTTCGGCAAGGCCTTGAAAGCACGGAATAGCGAGAGGAAACCGGCCTCTACCTCCTCGGGCTTGTCGGAAGGGATGAGTTTCTTGGCCTCGGCAAGGAGCTGAGTGGCGAGACGTTTCTGGGCCTCCACTAGACGTTCCACGTAGGGACGCAGTTCCTCAAACAATTGGTCTTCACTCTTGGGAACGGGGCCACTGATGATAAGAGGAGTACGGGCATCGTCAATGAGCACGGAGTCCACCTCATCGACGATGGCGAAGTTGTGCGAGCGCTGCACGAGGTCTTCAGGGCTGGAGGCCATATTGTCGCGCAGGTAGTCGAAGCCAAACTCGTTGTTGGTACCAAAGGTGATGTCAGCCAGATAGGCTTTACGGCGTGCTTCGCTGTTAGGCTGGTGTTTATCGATGCAATCGACGCTCAGTCCGTGGAACATATAAAGCGGGCCCATCCATTCCGAGTCACGCTTGGCCAGATAGTCGTTGACGGTAACCACATGAACACCGTTGCCGGTAAGCGCATTGAGGAAGACTGGGAGGGTCGCCACGAGGGTTTTACCTTCACCAGTAGCCATCTCGGCAATCTTTCCTTTATGTAACACGACACCACCGAAGAGCTGAACGTCGTAGTGAATCATGTTCCAAACCGTCTCGTTACCTCCCGCTTGCCAGTGATTCACGTAGATGGCTTTGTCACCCTCGATACGAACGAAATCCTTGCTGATGGAAAGTTCACGGTCGAAATCGGTGGCAGTTACCTCTACCTCCTCGTTCTCGGCAAAGCGGCGGGCAGTCTCCTTAATGATTGCAAACGCCTCGGGCAATGCCTCGTCCATGGCTTTCTCATAGACCTCAAGGACATCCTTCTCCAGTTTATCTATCTGGTTGAACAGCGCCTCGCGGTCTTCCAGCTCAGTCTCTTCGACCTTAGCTTTCAGTTCGGCAATCTTTGCACGCTCCTGTTCGGCCGAGGCGAGGATGCGCACCTTAAGCTCTTTCGTCCGTGCACGGAGGTCGTCGTTGGAAAGCTGCTCCACTTCCGTATAGGCAGCCTTGACCTTCTCAACCCACGGTTGTATTTCGCGCATGTCACGCGTACTCTTATTTCCAAATAACTTGCTGATTACATCATTGAATCCCATATTGTGTACTTTTGTTTATCTGACATTATCCGGCAAAATTACAAACTATTTCTCAAACGTCGGCGATTTTTCAGAAAAAACACCCGTTTTTTCATAAAAGTTCACACAAAAAGTATGCCATAGCGAAAAAAAGTGTATCTTTGCCCAGATTTATATACTCAATCAGAAATAATGTCATGAAAAAGCTGCTCTCCCTCCTCCTTCTCTGCCTTTTTGTCGGCTGTGTGAACACGTCCCACGACCGTCAAGATAAAGCCATCACCCTCGACGCCCTGCCCGCTCCGGCTCAGGAATTCATCAAAAAACACTATAGCAATGTGAAGATAAAGGAAATCACCATCGAAAAACGGGCAAGCCTCATGCAATATAACGTTGACTTGAAGGGGGGTATCGACGTGCAGTTCGACCGTAATGGCGTCTGCACGGAAATTGAGTGCAAGAAACCCGGCTCAACAGTTCCCGATGAAGTCATCCCCACCCCCGTCCTTCAGCAAATCCGCAAACTATACCCCGACAAAGGCATCGTAAAGTACGAACACAATCAACGCCTTTTTGAAATCGACCTTGCAGACGGCACGGAACTGACGTTCAACCGTGCCATGCGTCTTATAGACATCGATCATCACACGGTAGAGTAGGATTTACTTCGTCTAACTATTAACCCCTGCTTTTACCAGTTTTTGGAAATATAGTTTCTGTCAAACCGAAGTTACCAAATCTTAAAACAAAGGTTTGGCGGCGCAGCCGTTGGGGGTATTGAGCTTAAGGATGGTTGCTACTGTGGAGGCAATGGAATTAACGGAGACAGGGTCGGTACTTTTCTCGGCCGCAATTCCATTTCCAAAGAAAACCACGGGGACGGGCACAAGGGCGCGGCTTGACCACGACGTCTCGCCCCACCGTTCATCGACGAGCGACCATCCAGGGGCTATCTCAAGCAGAATATCGCCTGAACGGCCCTGATTGAACGAGTTGCGGACGGCAGGGCTGCTGTCGCCCTCCATCAGCTCGGTGGAAGTGTAGACACGAGTGACGCCGCTCATCTGCCCGAGAAACTCGGAGCAGCGTTCCTGCACGTCGCGCAGCTTCAGCTGGAGACTTTCGACGAGGGCATGATTAAGATATATTTGATTCCTGAACGAGGCTTCCACCCAATTCCCCGATCCGTAAATGGCACCTAAATAAAGGTTTAGCAGAGCCGTGCAACGCTCCATGCGTACCTCACCCGTCGGCATATTGTAGGCTCCGACGGCAGGCTGGTGAACGTCGTTGTACCCTGTGGAGGTGATAAAGAACAGGACATTATCAAGCCCCACGTATTGTTCAACGGTATGAATGAGGTCGGCGATGTTACGGTCCAGACGGCAATAGATGTCGCGCAGTTCCAGCGGTGCATACGTCTCAGCCTGATGGTCATAGACTCCGGCATAATACCCCACGCAGAGCAAATCGGGACGTTCGTCGCGCCCCATAGGGGAACTTATCACACAGGTCTTTGCCAGCTGTGTCACCTCATCGTTGATGATGGCGGAGGTTTTGTAGCGACGGACACTCTTGGTGCTGAAAGTATGGCAGAAGTCCTTGGCAGTCTCGTCCGAGAGGTCACGGTAGGACGACTGCGGGTAATAGGGCGTCCACTTCAGGGAAGTGAAGTCATAAGCAGAGTTTGTCCTTCGATTATATAGATCCACCCACGAAGGAATGCCCGCATAAAACGAGGAGGAGGCCCAATAAGCATTGACATCTTCAAGCCAGACAGCGGCATCGGCAGCATGTCCGCCTGCCAGCACGGCCATGTCGCGCTCAGGAGCAATGGAGAAGACCGTGCTGCGCCCTCCCGTAGCAATTTTCAACTCATCGGCAAGCGTGGTGACAAGGATGCCGGAGGGGGAGGTGGTTTCAGCCGTATGAATACCACGAAACGCCGCATCGTCAATGCAGGCTTTCACCTTCAACGACTTACGCTCCAAGTAACGGTTGCCGATAATGCCGTGATAGCAAGGCTCGGTGCCGGCATACACGGTAGCCGTAGCAGACGAACGGTCGGGAGAGATGAAGTCGAAGCTGCCGTTCACGAAGACCGTCCCCTCGCTCCAAAGCCGTTTCAGGCCGTCCTCGCCATAGAGGTAGGAGAATTTCTCCACATAGTCCGAGCGTAGCTGGTCCACCACAATCCCCACCACCAGACGAGGGGTAGTGGCACCAATCAACGAAAAATGAACCATGAACCATGAAAAACAGATTGCCCTGCAAACGGAAACGCCTGCGGAAGCGAGTGCGGAATGATGGAACGCTTTATTCTTCATTTTTCATCCTTCTTTTTTTTGTGCATTGTACGGACGATATGTCTTCCGGTGCGGAGGAAGAGTGAGCCGGCGAACACCCATGCTGCAGCAGGAATGTCCTGACGGACAAAGAGCCAGACCACGACGAGGAGGACGATGAGCCCCATCTCCGTCCATGCCGCCCAGGGGAATGTGCGACGACGCGCCTGACGTAGCAGGAAGGGAAGCAGCACCAGCACCAACGGATTCAATATTATCACTAAGATGTTCGAGTCCACCGTAGGATGGGTGGAGAACAGGAACAGGAAGGCTACGACGATTCCGCCGATGCCCTGCAGTCCATAGAGAATGATGTCGTACGGCCAGAACCGAAGTCCCGTCAGCAGCTCCAGCGTGCAGACGATGGCTGTCACCAGCAGCACCAGTATCATCGTCTGCAGGGGAGTAAGGGGGAAGCGGTGCCCCTTCGGCAGGGGAGCCGTGGGGTTAATGACGGTGGTCCCTGCCACGAGGTTCTCGCCCTCCCGTGTCGCCCTGGAAAAGCTCTCTGCCAAGTTGAGGGGGGCAAACTCCTGCACATCGTGCGGGGCGAGGCGGTCAGCCTCGACGCCCAGCAGTAAGTCGATGCCGAACGACGCCCAAGGGTAGGCGGCATTATAATCGTGCAGCACATGGCGCAGGCTGACGGAGTCCGTGCGAGCCACGCTGACGGGCGAAGCCAGCGACTGATAAATAATGTCGCGCGCCTTGGTACTGCAGTTGTTATAGAAGAAGTTGTAGCGGTAAGTGCGGTTTTCAGGACGGCAGTTTTGCGCGAGCAGGTTCCAGAGGCAGGTAACCTCATCGGCTGTCAGGTTCAGCTGCTGCTCGGCCACGTACGAGCCGCGCTCGATGTATTCTTTTTCAAAGGAATCATACGTCTCGGCGCCGACGACGTAGTCCGTCTCCCCCAGGCAGAAGCGCCAGATAAAGTGAGGGGCAGCAAAGTCAAACAGCCCGTAGTTGAACACCACGTCGATGTCCTTCTCCGTGTCCTCGAAGCGGACGGCCGTATGGCCATACTGCTGCCACACCTCAGTGCCAGGGCTGCAAGTGAGCAGGCTCACGCGGGGAACATACACAGCCTGCAGGCTGTCAGGCTCTATTATAGACTGCAGGGTGTCAGACTGCAGACTGTCAGACGGGATCTCTGCCTCCGCGTTGCTGTCCTGCTGCGCCCTTGCCGTCAGCGCCAGCAGCAATATCACAGCAAAAAAAACGTATCGCTTCATACTTATTTCAAAAATTCTTGCAAAGATAGTGCAAGGTGAGAGATAATGCAAATTTATTTGCAATTATCCGAGCCGCAGCCTATCTAAAAGCCCCGCAGGGGATTAAAGATAGTGCAAGGTGAGAGATAATGTAAATTTATCCTGAGCAAAACCTATTTTACTTGCAAATTTGTTTTTTCGCTGCGAATTCATTACTTTTGCCGTCAGAAAAACAATAATATAAAAAGGTACAATGACAAAACAACTGTTCTTTCAAGCCCTGACGAAATTCGTCATAGGGTTGGCACTCGTGATGGCGTTGCTGTTTATTCCAGCGGGAACGCTCGCCTACCCGCAGGCATGGCTGTTCATCGGCGTGTTGTTCGTGCCAATGCTTGTGATGGGGTTTGTGCTGATGAGCCGAAGCCCTGCGCTTCTCCGCAAGCGCCTTGACGCCAAAGAAAAAGAAGGAGAGCAGAAGAGCGTCGTCCACTTGAGCGGCATCCTTTTTATTGCTATGTTTGTTACGGCAGGCCTCAACCATCGATTTGGGTGGTGGACGGCTCCCGATTGGCTTGTGATTGCGGCAGCCATTATCTTCCTGCTGGGCTACGTCATGTATGCCGAGGTCATGCGCGAAAACGTTTGGCTTTCAAGAACGATTGAGGTGCAGGAGCATCAGCAGGTTGTCGACACGGGGTTTTATGGCATCGTCCGTCACCCCATGTACACCGCCACGCTGATACTCTTTCTCGCGACGCCCGTCATCCTCGCATCGTTTTGGTCATTCGTCATCATGCTGCTGTATATCCCCATTATTGTTAAACGGATTAGGAACGAAGAAACAGTGCTCGAGCAGGAACTTGAAGGCTATCGCGAATACAAGCAGCGTGTCCGCTGGCGGCTCGTTCCCTACGTCTGGTAAAACAGGGGGAAATATGTGTTTTCCCCTAAAAAACTCTTGCCGGCGCTTGATAAATTCCTTAAATCTCAATTGAGTTTTAATTAAAATCCAATTGAGTCTTAATTAAAACACAGCTGAGTCTTAATTAAAACCCAATTGGGTTTTAAGAAAAAGAGGAAGGAAAGAAGCCTTTTTTGCAGGGAATGGCAGAGCAGAAAAAGCTTATCAGGACACAATGGCTTGCAAGCGTCTTTTATGAAGCGGGGGGAGCGGTGGTAGCGTTGACGATGGCAGCGTAGGTTTCCTCGGGAATCATCGGCGAGCCAATCTCCGCCAGCAGGTCGGCATCAATCGTGCCCGTTTCGGCATACTGTTTCCCAGCCTTGCGGACAAGTGCCAGACGGGGCTTTGTCACCACGTCGGCCTCAGGGGCATTGAACATCGGGCTTTCAGGGACGGTGATGATGGTGTGGTTACCCGGGAAACAGAGCTTAAACTGTGCGACGGCAGGCTCGAAGTTGTGACGGCTGTTCGGAAAGCCGCAGCAGCAGATCATCAGGTAGCGCAGACGGGAGAAATCGGCCTGGCAAGGATGTTCATAACGGTCGCCCACCTTCCGCATCGCCATCGACGAGAGCGGCATCGTGCGGTCCAGCAGCGCCTTCAGCGGCGCAGGCATCGCGTAGCTGTATAGTGGGAAGTTGAACAGCAGCAGGTCGCTCGTCAGAATCTCCTCCAGAATCTCACGCATGTCGTCGTTGTGGATGCAGGTGCCTCCGTTTCGTTTGCAGGCAAAGCGGCCGGTGCAGTACTCGATGTGACGGTCGATGACATGAACGAGGGTCACCTCCTGCGGCGCAGCCTCCTGCATCCCTTCGAGGAACGCCCTCGTGATGTGCATTGTGTCGCTTTTCTCTCTCTTGGGACTTCCGTTAAAACCAGTATTTTCATCTTTTTTCTCTATGATTATCGGGTTGTTTACTAATCGCATTACGCTCACGGGACGGTCGGCTCCTACGGCGAGGTGCGGGCAGAGCACCTTCTCGCCCGTCGCCACAAAGCCGCACTTCTCCATCACGCGGCCCGAGGCGGGATTGTCGGGGAAATAGCTGCCCCACAGCGTGGTGAAGCCCTTCTCCTTGAAGCAATAGTCGATGACTCTCCGCAGGGCCTCCGTGCAGATGCCCCTCCCCCAGTACGGACGGGCAATCCAGTAGCCCACCTCGCACTCGTCGGCGGCAATCGTCAGGTTCGAGGCCTCAGCAGGAAGATATCCCACGCAGCCAATGGCCTCGTCAGTCTCCTTCCACACCACCGCCCACATGGTTTCCGTGTTGAAGACGGTGCAGATAATCTCGCGGCTCTCCTCCACGCTCTTGTGCGGAGGCCAGCCTGCCCGAGGCCCAACTTCGGGGTCGCTGGCATAGCGGTACAGCGCCTCGGCATCACTCTCGCGCCACCGGCGCAAAAACAGTCTGTCTGTTTCCATACGTCGTCACATTTCTATCTCCTTAGCGCGCATTCGCACGATGTCCTGCACATTCCCCACAATGCTAATGAGTCCCAACGTTATCAGAAACGCGAGGGTGGTGGCCATGATAATGCGTGAGTTCTCGGACAGCCACGAAAGTACAGCCGAGTGCATGCGGAACGTGAAGAGGGGGACGTCGGCAGGTGTGGAGAGCACGTACATGACGGCAAGGGCTCCGCTAATGATACCCACCACGAAGGCCGCCAACATCATCATCTTGTAGCGGCGGAGGGTGGCCTCCTGAAAGCGCTTGACGTACTCCACCGCATCCAAGCGCTTCGTGAGCGAAGCCATGAAGGCGTCGTTGTCCGTGAAACGGGGCGTCTGGGCGAGGAACACGTCCTCAAGGGCTTTATCTGAGTTCATAGTTCACAATTCATAGTTCATAGTTAATACTTTATCCATTCTCAATCTTCAATCTACAATTCTCAATCTTTAATCTTCAATCTTCAATCTTCAATGCCTCCCTCAGTCTGTCACGGCCTCGCGAGAGCTGTTTTTTCACGGCCTCCACAGAGGTCTCGGTAATGGAGGCAATCTCCTTGACGTTGTAGCCGCTGAGGTAGAACAGCGTGATGGCCGAGCGTTCTTTTTTCGGAAGGGTGCGCAGGGCGAGGTAAAGATCCTGGTGTTCGAAGGAAGAGTCGGCTGAGACGTCGCTGACGAGCGTCCGTGCCTCGTCGATGCTCTCCGCGGTTTGTCGGCTTGCCACGTGGTTGAGGAACGTATTGTAGGCAATCTTGAAGAGCCACGAGCGGAACCGCCCCCTGTCCTGATAGCCCGCCGACGAGAGGTAGGCCTTTACCAGCGCATCCTGTGCCAGGTCGTCGGCATCGTCCCTGTTGCCGCAGCAGAGGGCGAGCATGAAGCCCCGCAGGGCCTCCTGCTCACGCTCCACATGGGCTATAAATACTTCGCGTGTCACGGGTTACGCCTGTTCTGTCAGTTTTCTCTCCTCTGCCTCAATCTCCTTGGCGAGGACTTTCTTGCCTATGAAATAATAGAGAAGAAGGGCAATGCCCACTGCCAAAAGGATTACACCGATATACAGGGCATAATTGGCCCAACCATAGGTGGAAATTAAAGTTGCATCAACATCTCCGTTCTTGAATGGATTAAATGCATGGTGACCATAGATACCAAACCCTGTGAAGCATGCGCCGATAAAGGTGATGATGGTGCCCCACATCATTTTCGAGAGCATCCTTTCTTTCAGCGACTTCCGCTGGGGAGTCATCTTCTTCATCAACTCTTCGAGATCCATGTCTGGGTTCTTCTCAATAGCTGTCAGAACAATCTTTGTGCGGTCTTTTGACTCGTTTGCTTTCATCCGTGTAACCAACCAAATGGCCATGATGGGAAGCACGCATCCGCATGCAATGGAGACAATAATTTCCATTAAGGTGTCAAGTGAATAAGGACTCATTTTTCTTTTTCATTTTATTAGTTAAACATTTGTTTTCTGAACCAGTTCGCCTATATAACAAGTCAGAAAAGCAAAAGGTGACATCAACTGCTGTTTTTTGTTCGGATAATGTGCCCTTCCTGAATCGCCGCGTATGTAGCAAACAGGCAAACCACGGCTGCGCTATACCTTATATTAATAAAGGATAATGTCAGCGGCAGCAAGAACAGCAGCCCCCCTGCAACCTTATTCATCACGGAATGGACTGCCACAAAACGCCTTTGCACGACATATCCTGAAACGATGCCCGTTAGCTTGATTGAGGCAATCAGCACCACCCAGACATAAAGCCAGACGGGGATGTTCAGGACAGGAATCAACTTTACAAGACAAACAACGACAAAGACGCCGTCTGCAACGGTGTCCAACTTGGCACCAAACTCGCTGGCGGTATTTGTCCGTCTCGCCACCCATCCGTCAACGATGTCGGATAATCCCGCTACGGCATACAGTCCATAAAACGCCGGAGAGAATGCCGCACAAAACAACAACGCCAGGCTGCACACAATTCTGATGCACGTAATGAGATTTGCCATGAAGAGAATTAGAAATTATTTCCTACTCATCGGATAATACCGTACGCCATTCGTTATCTGTTCTTCGTTGGTGTCCTCGAATCCCAATTTATTGTAGAATTCGTGACCATAAGGAGAGGCATTCACCGTAATGGGGGCTTCGTCCTTCCTTTTTAATATATGCTGAATCAGCAGTCGACCAATCCCCCTGCGTTGAAAGTTTCTATCAACAAATAGCAGTCCGATATGGTGATGCTCGTTACGAGTGGCAATCACCCCTACCAACTTGTCACAAATATACGCTCCATAAAAGCGGTGCATATTCAAATAGGATTCATCGCTGATTGCATGCATGAAATCAGCGACACCCTCGTCGGAATAATCTGGCGCCTCAAACTCTATGAACACCTCTTTCACTAATTGCAAGGCTTCTTTCCATTTATCTTTTTCAATAAGATGAATTATAATGGTTTCTTTATATTCAAAAAAGTAGAAGTCAGTCCAGCTAGTATTCTCGGCATAAAGATGTTGCTGGCCTCGGAACTCGAAACCTAATCGTTTGTAGATTTCGTGCGCCGGCGTGTTGGAAGCCAAGGCGTCAAGACGGACAGCTTTCTTCCCATTTGCATAAGCGAGGCGGATTGCCTCGCGAATCATCTCCGAGCCGATACCCTCACCCTGACGGTCAGGACTCACGGCGAGGATATGAATTACCGCCACCTCGTCGTCAGCAACTTGCTTTGACCATTTGATGACATGGTATTCCTCGCCCTGATACATAGTAACAGCCATTGCACCGACAATGACTTCACGATCTTTATATAGGAACATGCTCCCTTCGTTGATATAGGTCCGGATACCTTCTTCAGTAGGGTGTGCGCCTTTTCTCCATCGGGCAAAGCGCACAATGTCGGGCGTTCGTTCCGTCACATCGTCGTAGAACGCCATAACGGACTCGAAATCCTCAAGTAGTGCCTTGAATAGTTTCATTGTACGGCTCTGATAAAACGCTGCAAAGGTACGTCTTTTTGCCGTCCTGACCAAATTTCCGGAAAAACTTACCGATTTTTCACCAATGGAAACGTATACCAAGGGGTAAAGAGATGCTGACGGGATGCTCCGTACGATACGTCTTAAGGGTACTGCCATTGCCCACGAAGTATTGTAGGCTGGGCTCCATGTAGATGCCGAGACTGGGTGTAAGGTCGTACTGGATGCCGAAACCAAGCATTGCCGACCACTGGACGGGGATAGCGGGAGACGATGTCTTGCTGAAGGTATTGTAGCCGTTTGCCATGTGCACCACGTCAAGGGTACTGCGGACGGGCAGTTCAAGCATGATGCCACCTGAAGAATAGAGGCTGAACTGAGCCTTATTGTACCACTGCCAACCCACGCTGAATGGAAGGCCGAGATAGTTTGTTCGCTGATGCTCCTGAATATAGGCCTGAGTACTGCCTGTGGTGACGGTGGAGGTAAGTTGGGTGTGGCTGAGGCCAGTTTCAACGAAAAGACGGCTGTTGAGCTGACGGGTGAACTTGATTTGAATAGTGACAGGTAGCTGATGCACGTAGTGGGCCTCCATAGCACCTTCGTTGATGGCTGCATTCTGGGATGCAATGTTCATGATGGAACGGGTTTCGATATCGTTCAACATCCATGCATTGGCATCTAGATATTGTCCGTAGTCTTTCCAGTTGCCGAACACCTGAGTTGCCAAAAGCTTGCTGTTACTATAGGCATCGAAGCTGCCTCTGCCAATGGTAGCTGCTGCCAAATAATCGTCACGCCGCCCCACCGGGCCACACACGCTGGCACTGACTTTCCATGACTGGTTAGTCGACGACGAACGGAACCTAATGGACGGCTGATGATGAAGAACGGGAGCGTCTTTAGACTGCAGACTATCTTTTTTAGACTTCATACTAACAGGCTGCAGACTGGCAGACGAATGTTCGTTCTGCGGCTCGGATGCAGGGGTATTATCTTCAGTCACGGAGTCTGAAGTCTGATAGTCTATACTATCTTTTTTAGACTTCAGACTAACAGGCTGCAGACTGGCAGATAAATGTTCGTTCTGCGGCTCAGATGCAGGGGTATTATCTGCATAGGAGTCTGATGTCTGATAGTCTATATTTGCTTCAGACACAGCCACCTCTGGCTCCACCGTCGGCCCAGTCTGGCGAAGCAGCGTCCAGACTATCGGAATGGCGATGAACAGCAGCAATATCAGCATCCACGATTGTTTGATAAGCCGTTGTAACATCCGCTTTGCATGGGAGAGCTGCGAGGAGGAGGTATGGGGCGCTATGCCAAGCTTTTGGCTAATCTCCTGATGGGAAAGCCCCTCAAAGACCGAAAGTCGGAAAACCTGCTGATAGCCTTTGGGCAGTTGGGTAACCAGCGCCTGCAGCTGGTCGTAGTCAGGCATCGGCGTCGTCTCTTCCCCCACGGGTTCTTCGCTCTCCATTTGCTGGAGGGCAGCCTGTTCCTGGTCGATGTGTTTGCAATAGTGATAACCCACATTTCTGACAATCCTCGCCATCCACGGCTCCAGCTTGTCGGCACTCCGCAGTTTGTCCAGCGATGTCAGGATAATGATAAAGGCGTCGTGCAGCAAGTCTTCCGCCACATCGCCGTCTTTGGCATAGTGCATGCAGATGGCGAGCAGCCGGGGCCTGTATTGCAGATAAAGCTGATGCAAGGCCTGACGGTCACCTGCCTTGCACCTGTTCACCAGTTCATCCCCATCCATGTCTCCCACGTGCACGCTATTCTTTGACTATTTTGCCCGCCTTACGGAGAATCTTGATGAAGCGCTCCACCCCTACAGCGTTCTGCAGCATCAGTTCCTTTGGTGACATGTCACCCTCATAGAAACAGACACGGAATCGGCAACCGATGTCATAGAACAGATGTGAGTGGAAAAAAAGATTCGAGACCTTCGTCTGGCTGGACCCCGTCTCGCCGAAAGCGGGGTCACTATCAGCACAGGCCGTCAGCAGCGCCAGGCTCCCCAAAAGACATACAACGATTCTCGCCACCTTCATTTTCTTTTCTCCGTTAATTATGCCAGCAAAAGTGTTGTTTTTCCTATATTGTGTCGTGAGAGTCAAAAAAACTGCATCGGCCAACGTGTTTTTTTCGTTATATGCCGATGATTTCCGCCAGCGTCTTGGGGCTCGCAGCCGTGTTTCTCATAGTAGGGCGGCGGCGAACGCGCGCCTTCCGGCCTCGGTCATCAAGCCACGCTCCTCCAAACGAAGACAGCGCTGGAGATTCCGTTCCGTCCAATGGCTTCCTTTTCTCCGTGGCGACAGCCGCTGCGCCAGCCGTCCGTCAGGCAAACGCTTGCAGGTGGAGTCAATCCATCCGAAACAGAGCGCCTCCTCCACCACGTCGAGGTACGGGACTGCATCGGGACGTGGCGTCTTCCCGCGGTTGCAGGTCACCCAGCAGTGCGAGGCACTTGCATGATGGCCCTCCAGCCACTCCCGCAGCTGTTTCCGCGTCCCGAATTCCAGCAAGAAGTCAATTTCCATTCGGGCAGCCTCCCTCCACTGTCATTCTTCCAGCAATCTCCCTCAGGTTCTTCCGTGCGTCGGGGCTACCCGCAAATACAGCTCCGACGGTGGGGCAACCGTCCATTTCAGGGCAGTCGCCGCAGGTCTGCACGCCCCGTTTCAGCGCACACTGACGGATGGCACAAAGATGCTGGCAGTAAACCGTCTTCCTCCCGTCCGCACGGCAGCCGTCGCAATTGATATGCTCTGGCAGGATGGGGGCGTTGTTTAGTTCAGCCCAGAGCTTGGCTGTCTTCACACGCAGTGCCTGGTCGTCGTTCTTTGTGGCGATGTAGGCGTCGCACTTCTCGCAATCAAGGCCGCAGAATGCTATCATGTCTTTCATTTCTTTTCACTTTTTTTACGTACGCGTTTTTCACATACTCAGCAGCCCGCGGGCCACCTCGGCTACCCGTGACATAGATGATGGGGCTATGACGAAAACGGCTATCGGAAGCTGTCGGCCGTCGTCATACAGGATAATGCCCACATCGCAGATGCCTGACGGCAGTCCTGACGGCAGGGGGTAGCCGGTGCCTGTCTTGTGGACGACCTCGGCAGCACCTTGGACTGCTGCGGGCAAACGATCCTCTCCGGTCTGACATGCGGCCATCAAGTGCCAGATGTAGCGGAGCGGCTCATTGTCGTCGTGATGCACAAGGAACCACTCCAGCAGCCTGACCATCGACCGCGGCGTACACCAGTTTTTGCGGCTCTGTGCCGGACGGGCATGAAGCTGTCTTTCCGTCCGCCGGATATGGATGTCCTTTATCCCAAGACTACAGATGTAACTCTCCACCCTCCACGGGCCGCCACACTGGCGGAAGAGGATGTCGCAGGCATTGTTGTCGCTCTGTCCCAATGACAAAGCCAGCAACTCGGCATAGGTGAACGTCCGTTCCTCCTCAAACGTGCTCAGCATCGGCGACCATGTGTCCTGCATCAGCCCATTTTTCCTGACGGAAACCTCAGACGCCAAATCAATATTGTTCCTCACAAGGAAGTCTGCGACGAACAGCGCCTGCGGGAACTTCATTACGCTATACATCGGGAAACGATCGTCGGCACCCACGCCGCATTCCGTTCCGTCCCTTTTCAGGCAGCAGCCAGCCACCTCGCACTCAGCTTTTGCCAGAAAGGAGGTAAGTGCCATGAGGACAGGCACAAGGTAAAGGCCAATTTTGTAGAACAACCTCATCATTCGGGCAGGATGACCGAAAAACTAATTATCCATTGTCAATCTTCAGTCTTCAATTATTTCCCCTTCCATCTCTTCAGCATCGGGAAGAAGCCGCGCATCATCTGTCGGTATTCTTCCTTTGTCATGGGCTGGGGCATCTGCTTGTTCACCTCGTCCACAAACTGGGCACAGTGGTCAATCATCTCGTCCATGGTGCAGTCTTGCAAGAAATGGCCGTCGGCGTAGCAGTAGCGGCAGTAATCGAAGTCCGTGCTACCGTCGGCCCCGGTGCCGCAGTCCTCGTTTCGCGTCAGCGGCATACCACAACTCTGGCAGAATTGGGGCAACTGGCCAGGCTGGAGCATTCGCTCCTTGGGAGGGAAGGCGGCTTCGTAGGCAGCAAAGGCCTTGGGATGCTCGTCGGCCACAAAGTAGCCTTTTGGGGGACAGTAGGTGCCTTCGCGGTCGCCCCAATAGCCCGGGATGAGCTCTTGGGCGAGGAAGTAGGGTACGTCGGCGTCGCGGGGCTCAGAGTGGTAGTGGATGCGGAGTTTGCTGGCGAGGTCGAAGCCGGCATTGCGATAGAAGTCGATGTTTCCCTCCATCGTGAGTAGGCCGACGCCCCGTTCACGGGCCTTCTCGAGCGCATGGGTGAGTAGCTTCAGGCCGTAGCCCTGACGTTTATAGTCGGGATGGATGCTGATGGGGCCGAAAGTCCATGAGGGGAACGGGGTGCCGCCGTCAAGAATAATCTCGGCCTTCGCGAACATCACATGGCCGATGATCTGTCCGTCGTGCTCCATCACGAAGTCGAGCTCGGGGATGAAGTCGGGGCGGGAGCGGAACTGGTTGAGTACATAGTGCTCGGTGCATCCGGGGCGATAGACGTTCCAGAAGGCCTCGCGGGTGAGGTTTTCCACTTCTCGGTAGTCGCATGGCTGTTCTAATCGGATTTCCATAGTTTTCACAGGTTTTTTTCGGTAACTATCATTTCGGGCGGGCAAAGATACGGAAAAAGCCGGAACGGTGCAAATGTTTCGCGGGTGACTTACATGCGCGCCTTCTCGCCTGCTCCGGCACCGGTGCCACGGTATTTGCTTTGGGCGGCATTGAAGCTGTAGTTGACGCTGAACTTGATGCGCTGCAGGTCCATCAGGTTTGTCTGGCGGATGGTGTGGTTGCCGAAGTCGGTGTTGACGTTCATTTGGGCCATGCCGAGGAGGTCGGCTCCCTCGAGCCGCATGACGAGCGAGCCGTCACGGAACATGGACTTCTGCACGGCGGCCGTGACGTTGCAGAAGACATTGGTCATGTAGAGATTCTGCGACCAGCCCCTCGACTGCACCACGCCGCCGAGCTCGAACTGCCAGCCGCCGCCGGCACGCACGGTGTTGAAGAGCTGGGCGAAGCAGACGGGATGGTCGTTGAAGGTGGTGGTGCGGAAGCCGGACGTCTCACGTGGATCCTCGACACGGATGCTGAGCCACTGCGGCTGGATGCCGAAAGAGTAGTTCACCGTCCAAGGACCGAACGTCGGGGTAAGGTTCACCATGGCCGTCATGGCACGGAAGGGGCTGTGGATGTTGCGGGGCCGCACGAGCACCACACCGTCCGTACCGTAGAGCGACGACCACGTCATGATGGCATCGTCGGTACGGACATAGTTGAGCATCAGCGTCACCCACTTCCAGACGGCCGTGGCACCAATGTTGTGGGATAGTTCTGGCTGCAGCTGGGCATTGCCGCTCTGCCAGGTATAGCGGTTGTTGTAGCGGATGGCGCTGGAGAGGTTGGCGTAGTTGGGGCGGCGCGTCTTGGCGCTGTAGTTGAGCATCAGCTGCACGGGTCCTGCCGCACCGGCATAGGAGACGGTGGGGAACCAGTTGCCGTAGTGACGGGTGAGGTCGTTTTCCGGTGCCAGCGCATCGGCATAGGCATAGCGGACATTTTCGTACCTGACACCGGCACTGAGCTGCGAACGGCCCAGCAGGAAAGCATAGGTGGCAAAGCCGGCGTAATTGTCCTCCTTCACCTCGGCCATCGAGGCGGGAATGGCGACGCCGCTGATGGTGTATTCGTCGGTGCGCCGCGAGATGGTCTCCTCGGTACCGGCCTGCAGCTGACCTTTCCAGACAGGATAGGAGAATACGGCCTTGGCGGCGTAGAGGCGGCCGGCATTGTAGCTGCCGCTGGCAACGCTGGCGTTGTGCGTCATCGTGCTGACTTCCTCGGACAGCGAACGGGTGGAGTTGTCCGTACCGTAGTAGTCGAGATTGACATCGATGCCGAGCTTGCCGACGACGACACCGTTGTAGTAGAGGTTGGCGCCGAGGTTGTAGGGGGTGCGGTCGCCAATGCAGTCGTCGGAGGTGGTGGTGAGTTTGTCGGTGAGCGTGCCGTTCTCATAGACCATGTCGTCCACCACGGTGTTGAGGTTGAGCGTCAGCTTACGTCCCCACTCCACCTTGCCGCCGAGGAAGTGATTGTCTGCCAACTGCCAGTTGACACCGGCATTGCCGTAAAGGCTTCGTTCGAAGCTCTCGCCCACCAGCGCACCCACTTCGTCGAACTGAAAGCCCCTGCCGTAAGAGGTCTTGTCGATGTTGCTCTCCTGACGGAAGGAGAAGCGTTGATAGTTCACACCGCCAAAGACGTCCACGCCGCCCGTGCGGTAGTTGACGTTGAGGGCTCCGAAGGGGTCGTTGTGCGAAGTCCAGCGGGGCGACTGTGAGTCGGAGGCATTGAGGCTAAAACTTAAGCCGTCGCCCTGGCGGCGGACGGTGCGGATGCGGACGACGCTGCGGACGGTGGCGTCGTACTGTGCCCCGGGGTTGGTGATAACCTCGATGCTCTGAATTTCCTCCGAGCGGAGACGCTTCAGTTCGGTTTCATCCGTCACGCGACGACCGTTGATATACACTTGTGGCGAGCCTTTGCCGATGACTTCCAACCCGTTCGGGCCGTTGATGACACCCGGGGTCTGGGCCAGCACATCGTCAGCGCTGCCCACATGCTCCAGCACCGAGCCCTGGATGCTCGTCTGCAACCCCTCGCCGGTAATCCTGGTCTTGGGGCGCATGGCCTTCACCACCACCTCGCCGAGCAGCTGCGCATCTTCCTTCATGCGGATGGTCAGCGCATCGGCAGCACGCAGACAGAGCGTTTCATACCCGATGCTCGACACCTTCAGCAGGCCGCTGTTCACCGCCGTCGTTATCTTGAACATGCCCTGTTCGTCGGTGACGGCACCCTCGATGAAAGCCGAGTCAGGCAGCGACAGCAGCACCACGTTCACGAACGGCAAGGGGTTTTCCTCCTCGTCAACAACCCGACCCCGGAAATCCGGCGTACGCGTACGGGCAAAACTCATCACTGACATCATCACGGCTGCCAACATCACAGCCCACCTGAAAGAATTTCTTTTCATAAGAATGATTGTTTTTATATTTCATTTTTTCTGTTTGCTGATTAGACGTATCGAGCGCACAAAAAAGTTGCAATTAAAAAAAGTAAATATATTTGTTTTTTCGACAGCCTTGTGCTACCTTTGCAGCCGATTTTGCGAAAATGCTGGTATGACGAAATGGTTTTACACGGTGATGGCCTGTCTGCTGACGTTCGCAGCCGCCTCCACGGCAAGGGCTGAGAACGGCTTGAACTCGCCCTATACGCGCTTTGGCTTCGGACAGCTGGCTCTGCCCGAGATGGGCATCCACAAAGCCATGGGCGGTACGGGCACGGGGCTCAGGAACTACAACCAGATAAACATGATGAACCCCGCCACGTACAGCACCGTCGACACGCTGACCTTCATCCTCGACATGGGCATGAGCCTGCAGAACACCAACTTTGCCGAGGGGGCCGTCCGCCGCAACATTCGCAACGCATCGTTCGACTACATTGCCGCCCAATGGCGCCTCCGCCCCGGGCTTGGCATGACGCTGGCCTATCTGCCTTATAGCAACGTGGGCTATGCCTACAGCAACTCGGCCGTCATCCGTCAGGACGACGACGGCACCGTCACCTCATCCACCAGCTATACGGGCGAGGGCGGACTGCATCAGGCCTACGTGGGGCTGGGCTGGGAACCCTTCCGCTGGATATCCATCGGGGCAAACGGCATCTACACCTACGGCTATCTGCAACACGGCGTCGCCAACAGCTACAGCGAGACGTCGGGAGGCTCGGGGACAACCACCAGCTCCATCAGCTCACGAACGAAAATCTATTCGGCGGACGTCAGTTCACTGAGTTGGAACGCGGGCATGCAGCTCACCTTCGGCACGAAGACGGACCGCTTCGTCCTCGGCACCACGTACAGCCCTGCCCACACGCTGAAGGGACGGCCGTACGTGGTGGACTATGTGGTGACCAGCAGCGTTGCCACCAGCGCCGACACCATCAGCTTCAACCCCCTCAGCCTGCCCGAGACGTACGGGGCAGGAGTGTCGTGGAAGCATGGTAACCACCTCACCCTGGCAGCCGACGCCCGGCTCAGCCGCTTCGGCGATACCGAATTCTTCGGCGAGCGGGGCACGGACCAATGGCGATACTCCCTCGGCATGCAGTACATCCCCGAATACAACCGCCACAACCTGCTGCGCTGCATGCACTACCGCGCCGGACTGTACTACGCCACTCCTTATTATAACGTGAACGGACAGCCGGGCCCCACGGAATACGGCGCATCGCTGGGACTGGCCATCCCCATCCTGAACCGCTGGAACCAACGTTCGACGGTGAACATCTCGGGGCAGTTCGTACGGCTTCAGCCCGCCGTCCGTGGCATGATGGCCGAAAACTGCCTGCGGCTGAACATCAGCGTCTCGTTCATTGAGAACTGGTTCACGAAGTGGAAAGTCAATTAAGATTGAAAATTGAAGATAGAAGATTGAAGATTAAACTTTCCTCGCCATAACAAGTCAAAAAGCCAGAAACAAGATAAAAACCGAATATTAACTCAACTAAAACCTATACGGAAATGAAAAAGTTATTCTTGATGATCGGCCTCATGGCACTTACCGCCACGATGGCATTTGCACAAAAAGGCGTTGAAGACGGTTCCCGCTTCGGCCACGGACAAGACAGCATCAACTGCCTCAACAACATCAGTATCTACAGCGAGTATGTGAAGACCAACAACTTCCAAGAGGCCTACGAGCCTTGGAAGAAGGTGTTTCAGGAGGCTCCCTGCGCTCAGGCAGCCACATATACGAAGGGTATCGTTATCTTGAAGAACCTCATCTCGAAGAGCAAGGAACTTGAGCCCCGCAAGGCCTATGCCGACGAGCTCATGGCCGTCTACGACCAGTACGTCAAGTACGTGCCCCAGCTCAACCTCATCCTCAAAAACCCCCTCAAGGAGTATCGCATCCTTGGCCAGAAGGCGCACGACTACATCACATACTACCCCAAAATGGATGCCCGTCAGGCCCGCGAAATGCTCATGACCTCCATCGAGGCCGGCGACGTTGACAGTGAATACTACCTCCTTGGCGACTTGATGAAAGTGTCTTCGGGCATCTTCAAGGCCGACGAGAGCTTCCGCGAGGACTTCATCCAGGACTACCTCTTCGCCTCCGAGCTGATTGCCAAGATCTACGGTAAGGCCATCGACACCGAGTACCCCTCCGAGGAGAAGGCTAACGAGATGATCAACGCCGTGACGAAGACGAAGGACAACGTTGATGCCTACTTCATCAACAGCGGCGCTGCCGACTGCGACCAGCTCCAGAAGATCTATGCCCCCAAGGTAGAGGAGAACAAGGATAACCTTGACTACCTGCGTAAGGTGGTAGCCGTGATGGCACTCCTGAACTGCACGGAAAGTGATGTCTACTACGCCGCCTCTGAACACGCCCACAACATCCAACCCACCGCTGGCACCGCTGCCGGTTGCGCTTACAGTTATTACAAGCGCGGTGACGTCGCCAAGAGCCTCGACTTCTTCGACCAGGCCATCAGCCTCGAGGAGGACAATGCCAAGAAAGCCGATTACAACTACAAGGCTGCCGTCATCGCCAATAGCGACAAAAAGCTCGCTAAGGCAAAGAGCTATGTGAAGACCGCCATCGCCCTCAACGGGCGTAAGGGTTCCTACTACATCCTGCTCGCCAATATATACGCCGCAGCCCCCAACTGGAGCGACAAACCCGAACTCAACCCCTGCAAGTACTACGTGGTGCTTGACAAGCTGGCCCGCGCCAAGAGCGTCGATGAAAGCGTAACCTCCGAAGCAAACCGCCTCATCGGTCTCTACAAGGACCATACGCCCGACCCCGCCAACCTGTTCTTCCTCGGCCTCAAGCCCGGCGATAACGTCCACGTAGGCGGTCTCATTGACGAGGACACCACCATCCGCTAACGATTGGACAGTATCCCTATACAACATACGTGTAAAGCAATCGTCCTACTGACGATTGCTTTGCTCGTATTTGTGTCGTGCAGCCGCAGCAGCAAACAATACACCGACGCTGTCACTAATCGAGACTCTGTCCCCGGTCTCACCACCTTCGATATCGAGACGCTCATCTCCGACTCGGGCGTCGTCCGTTACCGCATCCTCGCCGACCGTTGGGATGTCTACGACCAGCTTCACCCTTCGAAGTGGGCCTTTGAAGAGGGCGTCTATCTTGAGAAATTCACGGACAGCCTCACCATCAACGCTACCGTCCGTGCCGACACCGCCTACTACTACGACGAGAGCAAACTCTGGGAACTTTACGGCCGCGTCCACATCGAGAACCTCGAGGGTGAAATCTTCGATACCGACACCCTTTTCTGGAACCAGGACACCGAGCGTGTGTGGTCCGAGGCCTACATTCGCATCGAGAAGGCTAACGGTACCGTCGTCACCGGCTACGGATTCACCAGCAACCAACAGTTCACCGACTACCGCATCCGCCGCACTCAAGGCATCTTCCCCATTGAGGAGAACGACCGCGCCACGCGCAACGATGTGGGCGAAATCGTTGCTGACTCCACAAATATAATCCCCGATTCATAAAATCAAAACTTCCGTTTCATAGTTTTTCAAAGTGAGTACCGCAGAAGTAATCCTCCTCATCGCAGCCCTTCTCCTTTCCGCTTTTTTTAGCGGCATGGAAATAGCCTTTGTTTCCAGCAGCAAGCTGCGTTACGAGGTTGACAAGGCCGACCGCAGCATCTCCTCGCGCCTCCTCGGCATCTTCTACCGTCACCCCGACAGCTATATCTCCACCATGCTCGTCGGCAACAACGCTGTGCTGGTCATCTACAGCATCCTCATGGCCAAGCTTCTTAACCCCTGGCTCACGGCCCTCATGCCCGGCATCTCCGACTCGCTCTTACTCCTCATCGACACCCTCCTCTCCACCTTCGTCGTCATTATCTTCGGCGAGTACATCCCCAAGACCGTCTTCCGCCGCAACGCCAACGGCACCCTCTCCAACCTCTCCCTGCCTGCATACCTCTTTTACATCCTCCTCTACCCACTCTCGCTGTTCGCCACGTGGTGTGCGCGGGGGCTGCTACGACTTGCTGGCATTCGCACCCAGAAAGAGAGCAGCGGCAAGCTCTTCACAAAGATGGACCTCGACGACCTCATCGAGTCGGGCATCGGCACGGGCGACGAGCCCGCCTCCACCGAGGTGCAGATTTTCCGCAACGCCCTCGACTTTTCCACACTTCGTGTCCGTGACTGCATGGTGCCCCGCAACGAGATTGCCGCCATCGATAAAAACGACTGCACC
Organism: Bacteroidaceae bacterium; assembly: GCA_016291905.1. Classification (GTDB taxonomy): domain Bacteria; phylum Bacteroidota; class Bacteroidia; order Bacteroidales; family Bacteroidaceae; genus UBA1189. The sequence continues at coordinate 8,642 of JAEEZS010000060.1, read as the reverse complement.
CCTGACGAACTCCTCCGCCTCTTTGTCAAGACGGGCTACTCAAAGATTATCGTTTACGAGGACACCATCGACAACATCATCGGCTACATCCACTCCTCCGACCTCTTCAAGGCTTCGCAGCAAAGCCCTGACTCATCAATTCCACATTCCTCCTTCCTCATTACCAACTCCATCCAATCCCTCCCCATCGTTCCTGAGACGGCCAATGCCCAAAAGCTGATGACCACTCTCATGCAGCAGAAGAAATCCCTCGCCGTCGTAGTGGACGAGTTCGGCGGCACAGCAGGTATTGTTTCGCTCGAGGACATTCTTGAGGAGCTCACAGGCGATATTGAGGACGAGCACGACACCACACGCCTCGTGGCTCGTGCCGTGGGCGACGACACCTACGTCCTCTCTGCCCGACTGGAGATTGAGAAAGTCAACGAGATGTTTGGCCTCGACCTACCCGTCTCTGACGAGTACTACACCATCGGCGGCCTCATCCTCCATTACCACCGCAGCATCCCTGTCGTGGGCGACAAGATAAACCTTCCCCTCGCCTCGGGAAGCGGTAAAGGCGAGGCCCAGTTCACCATTCTCAAAGCCGCTCCCGGCAAAATCCTCCAAGTCCGCCTTCACATCACCTGACAAGCGGACCGTGTGCTTGAACACCACGTAAAAAACAAGAAATATGCAAGAAAAAACAACTAAAACCGTCAGCGTATCCTTCATGATAATGGGGATAATGTTCTGTGTGTGCCTCATCGCCGCCAATCTGTTTGAGACGAAAATCGTACAGATTGGCTCGTATTCCATGACGGCAGGCTTTATCGTCTTCCCCGTCTCGTACATCATCAACGACTGCATCGCCGAGGTGTGGGGATTTCGCAAGGCAAGGCTCATCATTTGGATGGGCTTCCTGATGAATTTCTTCGTCGTGACGTTGGGAGGCATCGCCGTAGCGTTGCCCGCTGCTCCTTTTTGGGAGGGCGACGAGGCGTTCCGTTTTGTATTCGGATTGGCACCCCGTATCGCCGTTGCCAGCCTCACGGCATTCCTCATTGGCTCGTTTCTCAACGCCTGGGTGATGAGCCGCATGAAGCTGCGCGACAAGGAACGCCGCTTTGCCTGGCGCGCCATTCTGAGCACCCTTGTGGGCGAAGGCGCCGACTCGCTCATCTTCTTCCCGATGGCGTTTGCGGGGCTGATGCCCGTGAACGAACTGGCCAAGCTGATGCTGCTGCAGGTGACGGCCAAGACGCTTTATGAGGTTATAGCTCTGCCGCTGACGACCCGCGTCGTGCGCTACGTGAAACGCCGCGAAGGCATCGACACCTACGACAACAACGTCTCGTACAACATCTTCAACATCAAAGACCTCTGACACTATGCTTGACAAGAATAAAGCCCTCGTGGTCTTCTCGGGCGGACAGGACAGCACCACCTGCCTCTTTTGGGCAAAGTCGCAATGGCCCGATGTCCACGCCATCACCTTCCGCTACGGCCAGCGCCATGTCTGTGAAGTTGACATCGCTACGGAACTGGCAGCCGAAGCTGGCGTCCCCATCACCATCATGGACATCCCTTTCATCAGCCAGCTCAGCACCCAATGCTCGCTCACCAACGACGCCATCAAGATGGACTGCGTCAAGCCCGCCGATGCCCCGCCCAACACGTTTGTGCCCGGTCGCAACCTCTTTTTCCTATCCATCGCAGCCGTCCATGCCCGCGAGCTCGGCATTATGAACATCGTTACGGGTGTCTCGCAGACCGATTTCTCCGGCTATCCCGACTGCCGCGACTCGTTCGTCCGCTCGCTGAACGTCACGCTCAACCTCGCCATGAATGAGCAGTTTGTCCTCCACACCCCGCTCATGTGGATTGACAAGGCCGACACATGGGCCTTGGCAGACCGCCTTGGTGTCTTCGACCTTGTTCGCCAGCGCACCCTCACCTGCTACAACGGCATCCCCGGCGACGGCTGCGGACATTGCCCCTCCTGCGACCTCCGTCGCAAGGGACTGGAAGAGTATTTGAAGAGATTTAATAATAAAAAATGAAGAGTTAGGAATCATGTCACGAGAACAAGACCATCTGCAAGCCTTAGGAAAGAAGACCGAGTACCGTCAGGACTACGCCCCCGAGGTACTGGAAACCTTCGAGAACCGTCATCCCGACAACGACTACTGGGTGCGCTTCAACTGCCCCGAGTTCACCACCCTCTGCCCTATCACAGGCCAGCCTGACTTCGCCGAAATCCGTATCGCCTACGTCCCCGACCGTCGCATGGTGGAGAGCAAGAGCCTCAAGCTCTACCTCTTTTCGTTCCGCAACCACGGCGACTTCCATGAGGACTGCGTCAACATCATCATGAAGGACCTCATCCGCCTCATGGACCCGAAGTACATCGAGGTTACGGGCTTCTTCACCCCGCGTGGTGGTATCTCCATCTGGCCCTACGCCAACTACGGCCGTCTCGGCACACGCTGGGAGCAGCTCGCCCGCACCCGCCTCGAACAGCATGAATAACCGTTTTACCCCAAAGACAGGATATGAATCTGAAAAACCTTCGCAGTCGTTTTCGTGCCTGGCAGCACGAACCGCTCCATTTTGAGAACACCAGTTCCGACAAGCACGTCTGCGCCAACTGCGGCAACGAATTCACGGGGAATTTCTGCCCCGTGTGCGGACAGAAATCCACGTATGGCCGCATCAGCTGGAAATCCATCGGACTGGACCTTATGAAGGTCTGGGGCAGAGAGTCTCGTTCTGCTGTCTCGTCCGTCATGCAGCTTCTCGGCCGCCCCGGATACCTCATCAACGACTACATTCACGGACGCCGCCAAGTCTGCTATTCGCCTGTCAGTATGCTCTTTCTCATCGCCATCGTGGTCATCATTTTACATCAGCTGACGGGGAACACTCCTTCGGTAGAGATAACAACAGACAACGAGAACGACTTTCAAATCATCAAGGGTATCATTGTCTGGTTTCAAAACCATCCGGCTTGGGGGGTGTTGGCCTTGACATCCTTCATCATCCTCCCCACCTGGCTTCTGTTCCGCAACTCGCCCCGAAACACTCATCACACCCTTCCTGACGGCATCTACATTCAGATTTTCCTCAGTTCCATTTTACTCCTTATCTCCCTGTTTTCCTTGATTTCGGATATTTTTCTCCTTCTCATACCTGTATATTACCACATCACCTATCGTCAGCTGTTCGGTTATGGCTTCTGGGGGACGCTCTGGCGCATTTTCCTGCTCCTGACGGCCAGCGCCGTTGCTGGTCTTATCCTTATCACATTGGGTTGCATCTTGATTGGAGACTATTCCTTCAATCAATCTCTACCGATGACCCTCCTTATCTTCCTCGCATTGCTTGCCGTTCCCTTCGGCGCTCTCTTCATCGGTTATCTGATTGGGGTGTTCACGGCCCGCAAACGCGCCCAGTCCGAATAACTTCCCCACACCCGTTTTTGAAAATAAAAACGAGAAAAAAGATTGCACTTTGGAAAAAAATGTGTATGTTTGCACATGTTTTTCCCACTTCACCCATGAAAAGAAATCTTTTTTTCGTTTAACCCACTAATTCCTAATTCTATGAAAAAAGCTGCATTACTCTCGCTTGTCCTTGCGCTTGCCGTGATGGGCATGCAGGCTCAGACGTCCCCCGTCAAGAAGGCCAAGTTCCACCTCGGCGACAACCTCGAATGGGCACAGCCTACGTTCAACGATGCCTCGTGGCAGACGCTTGACATCACCCAGACCTGGTCCGACCAAGGCATCGACAACCAGGAAAACGGCTGGGGCTGGTATCGCGCCCACGTCACCATTCCCAAGTCGCTCCTCCAGCAGGGCGAGTCGAAGGAAGTCATCATCCTCGACGTCCCCAAGGCCGACGATGCCGTAGAAGTGTTCCTCAACGGCACCTTCATTGGCAAGTCAGGCCGCTTCCCCAGCGACAACGGAGGCTACTCGTCCGCGTGGAGCCGTCCCCTCTCCTTCAGCGTCAAGGCTGATGCCTCCGCCATCAAGTGGGATGCCGACAATGTCCTCGCCTTCCGCGTCTATAGCGGCAACGAGCCCGGCGGTCTTTTCGACAACCCCATCGTCGTGCGTGTCCCCGCCCGTACCGATGGCCTCACCTTCGCCTTCAAGGAGGGCAAGGACAAAAAGGGCGATGTCTGCAACGTCACACTCACCAACACCTATCCCCTCGTGCAGAAGGGCCAGGCCGTGCTGGAAATCAGCAATCCCGAGACCGGCGAAGTGCTGAAGTCCGTCAAAAAGAACGTCAGCCTCAAGGAGAAGAAGAGCCTCACCCTCGCCGTCCCCTACGACCGTACCGAGATCTCCAGCGTCAAGCTCACCTATACCGATGCCGGCACAGGCAAGACCCTTGTACGCACCTACATCCCCAAGTACCTGCTCACGCCTCCCGCCCCTGCCGCTCCGCGCTTCAACACCACCGCCGTTTACGGGGTGCGTCCGGGCTGCCCTGTCATCTTCAAGTTTGGTGTCAGCGGCGAACGTCCCATGAAGATTACGGCTGAGAACCTCCCCAAGGGACTCACCCTCAACCCCGAGAACGGCACCCTCAGCGGCACCATCGACCACCGTGCCACGCTTCGCTTCACGGTGAAAGCCGAGAACGCTCACGGCACCGCCACGCAGGAGTTCACCCTCCGCGTCGGCAACCAGATTGCCCTCACGCCCCCGATGGGATGGAACAGCTGGAACTGCTGGGGCCTCAGCGTCTCGCAGGAGAAGGTCATGTCGTCCGCCCAGGCCATTGTTGACAAGGGCCTCGCCGACTATGGCTACCAATACATCAACGTTGACGACGCCTGGGAGGCTGCCGAGCGCAACCCCGACGGCACCATCGGTACCAACGACAAGTTCCCCGACATGAAGGGCCTTGGTGACTGGCTCCATGCAAACGGCCTCAAGTTCGGCATCTACTCATCCCCCGGTGACCGCACCTGCGGTGGCTACCTTGGCTCCCTCGGCCACGAGAAGCAGGACGCCGAGACCTACAACGCCTGGGGTGTTGACTACCTCAAGTACGACTGGTGCGGCTACAGCCGCGAGTTCGACAAGGAGAACTACCACAGCACAGCCTCCTATGTCCGTCCCTATCTGCTCATGCAGAAATACCTGCGCGACCAGCCCCGCGACATCTTCTATAGCCTCTGCCAGTACGGTATGGCCAGCGTGTGGGAGTGGGGCGAGTTCGTCGACGCTAACAGCTGGCGCACCACCGGCGATATCACCGACACGTGGCGCTCCATGTACGACATCGGCTTCATCCGTCAAGCCAAGCTGCAGCCCTACGCCAAGCCCGGACGCTGGAACGACCCCGACATGCTCATCGTTGGCAAGGTGGGCTGGAGCAACAACCTCCGCGACAGCCGCCTCACCCCCGACGAACAGTACACCCACATCAGCCTCTGGACGTTGCTTGCCTCCAACATGCTCATCGGGTGCGATGTCTCGCAGATTGACGACTTCACCATCAACCTCCTCTGCAACAACGAAGTCAACGCCGTCAACCAGGACATCCTCGGCATACAGGCCAAGCCCGAAGTCATCGACGGCAACATCCAGATTTGGGTCCGCCCGCTCGCTGACGGCTCGCACGCCGTCGGTATCTTCAACGTCGGTACCGACAACCTGAAGGTCGACTTCCGCCAGTACTTCAATGCCCTTGGCATCACCCGCCTCCAGAGCGTCCGCGACCTCTGGCGCCAGCAGGACCTCTCCACTTCCGACACCAACTACTTCATCCCCAGCCACGGCGTGAAATACCTCAAAGTGAAGTATTAAAAGAACAAAAACCATAATCCCCAAACCCATCATGAAAAAAGTCATCCTTTCCATCCTGTTCCTCCTACCCCTCACGCTGATGGCCCAGGAAAACGAAGTCACCCTCAAAATCTCGGGTGAAGAGTACAAACAGCTCGAGCGCCACTTCAACGGCAAGAACCGTGCCGCCCAGCGTAACCGCGACTGGGCCAGCTTCTGGCGCTACGAGAAGGCCAACGCCGAGCTCACCCAGACCCCCAAGGTCGTCTTCATGGGCAACAGCATCACCGACAACTGGGCACGCATGCACAAGGAGTTCTTCGAGGAGAATAACTTCGCAGGCCGTGGCATCGGCGGTCAGACCACCAGCGAAATGCTCGTCCGCTTCCAGGCCGACGTCATCGCCCTCAAACCGAAACTCGTCCTCATCATGGCAGGCACCAACGACGTGGCAGGCAACAACGGTATGATTACCCTCGAGCACGCTGTCCAGAACATCATCTCCATGTGCGAACTTGCCAAGGTACACGGCATTCGTCCCCTCGTCTGCTCCGTGCCCCCTTGCGCCGGCTTCAACTGGGCCCCCGAGGTCAAGGATGCCGCCGGTACCATCCGCACCATGAACAACATGCTGAAGGCCTACTGCAAGAAAGCCAAGATCGACTATGTCGATTACTGGACGGCCCTTGCCAAGCCCGACGGCACCATGAAGGACGGCATCTCCTCCGACGGCTGCCATCCTACCCTCGACGGCTACGCCATCATGGAACCCATTGCCCTCAAGGCCATCAGGAAGTATGTTAAGAAATAGAAAACCAGGAGCTAACAGCATCATTAAATGAAACGATTCCTCCTTCTCTTTGCCGCACTACTGTCGTGTAGTGCGGCATTCTTTGCGCAGATCGACAGCCCCTTTGTCGGCCAGAGCTGCACCAGCATCCTCGTCGGCCGCCTTGCCAGTACCGACGGCTCCGTCGTCACTTCCCACACCTGCGACGGCCGCTACCGCACCTGGGCTTACGTCGAGCCTGCTGCCGACCACGAAAAGGGCGCCCTCCACGACGTCCTCCACGGCACCATGCATACCGCCTTCCGTGGCGACACCACCGGCGTACGCCTTGCCGGACAGATTCCCGAGGCCGCCCACACCTATGCCTACCTCAACACCGGCTACCCCTGCCTCAACGAGCGCCAGCTCGCCATCGGCGAGACCACCTTCGAAGGCCCCGACACCCTCATGAACCCCAAGGGGCTGTTCACCATTGAGGAGCTTGAGCGTGTCGCCCTCCAACGCTGCGACAACGCCCGTGACGCCATCCGCCTCATCGGCCAGCTCATCAAGACCTACGGCTACGGCGACAGCGGCGAGTGCATCACCATTGCCGACAAGCGCGAGGTCTGGCAGATGGAAATCATGGGTGAAGGCCCCGACCGCATAGGCGGCATCTGGGCCGCCCAGCGCATCCCCGACGACCATGTCGGCGTCTCGGCCAACATCCCCCGCATCGGCAAGATTGACCGTAAGAATGCCGACTACTTCATGGCCTCCGACAACGTCGAGCGCGTCGCCCGCCAATACGGCCTCTGGGACGGCAAGGGCGACTTCGTCTTCTGGCGTGCCTTCCACTCCGACTACGGCGACGGTCACAACTACTCCGACCGTGAGTACTTCATCCTCAACGCCCTTGCCCCCTCGCTCGGCCTCACGCGCGACATGGACGAACTGCCGTTCTCCGTCAAGCCCGACACCCTCGTGGACATCCGTCGTGTCATGGAGCTCTTCCGCAGCACCTTCGAGGGCACCTTCATGGACATGTGCCAGAACGTCCGCGTGCCCGTCACGCGCCGCACCCCCGACGGCATCCGTACCGACACCATCGTCAGCCCCGTTGCCAATCCCTGGCTGGGCGGTACCATGCAACGGACGCTCAACTTCCTCGCCCCTGGCACCATTGAGTTCCGCCGTACCGTTGCCGTCGCGTGGTGCTCCTACTCCCACGTCACCCAGCTCCGCAGCTGGCTCCCCGACGATGTAGGCGGCATCTGCTGGCTCTCGCTCGACAACCCCGGCCAGAGCCCCCGCATCCCCGTCTTCAGCGGCACCACCCGTCTGCCCGAAGCCTACGACCGCTGCGGACAGCACGCCTACGAGCCCGCCACCGCCCTCTGGCAGTTCCGCAAGGCCAACAAGCTTGCCACCGTCGCCTGGCAGAGCACCAAGGGCACGCTCATCGACAACGTCCTGCAGGTCGAGCAGACGGCCCTCAACGGCCTCGCCGGCCTTGAGCTTGATGTAGCTGCTGCCACGCCCGAGCATCGCGCCGCGCTCATTAACGCCTACACCCGCCGCATCTACGACGATGCCGTCGCCCGCTGGGCAGCCCTCGAAGCCCGCTTCTGGCAACAGTTCGGCATGGGATTCTGACCGGTTTCTTTATCTCGCGCACGCGAACAATAAGCATGGTTACGAATTGTAAGTTTGCGGACAAGAAGGCCGTTGCCCGTTTCATTGGCTACATCGGCTGACAACCTCCGTACCCTCCATTCTACGTTAGAACTACCGTCTGCTGAGCGATTATCTTTTTGGGTTGTCATTCGGAGGGGAGGGTTTTGCGTTGAGGACTTACGGATTGTAACCTTATATGTCGATAGAATCAGCTTCTATTTTCGTAGAAGCTGATTCTATTTTGCCAGAAGCTGATTCTGCATCGTCAGATGCTTGGGCTGTGACGCCAGCCCCTTGCTCTGAGCGCACAGCGCACTACGTCGTGAGCACGACGCACTACGTGCGCAGACGAATGTAGTGCGTTCAGATACAGACGTAGTGCGTTTTCGGACAATTCGCACTACGTT
>JAEEZS010000059.1 GCA_016291905.1 Bacteroidaceae bacterium | reverse complement strand
TGACGGATGTGATACAGACTTTGCGGGTCAACGACAGCATAAAACCCCTGTAATGCTTGACTGGGTAAGGGGGAGGTGAGCATGTACAACACATAGTCACGTCGTGTAGTGGCAAGACAATCGTCGGATGGAACAGCAACCAGCAAAATTAGTCAGCATCACTATTAGTTGCGGATTTTAGGTTAAACAATAAAAGACGCAGACTTTTTCGCCATACGCCTCTCGGTTCACCACAAACCATGCACATATATACGATAGAAATCTGCGCCCATACGGGGCAGCTCTTTATGTGCATTGCTCTTTCTCGTGGTGGTGAATGAGAAGCTATCGAGCAAAATATGTCTTGCATTCCTTTCGGATTGCGCTGCAAAAATATCTTTTTCGTAATATATTTGCAAGAAAAACTTCTTTTTTTTCGTTGTATACATCATATTTCCTTCGGGAACCCTTTTGTTTATAAGAATTTGTTGTAACTTTGCAGCCATATAACAACAAACTATTTTAAGAAGACGCTTATGTTATATTCTACAATTGTTCAAAGAGACGAAACGGGCTTCAACATGCTATTCGAAGCCGCCCGTGCGTTCGAAGAAGAGAATGTCCTCGAAGGCATCCTCGCCTGTCGTTTTAACCACAAGAAACTTGAGCAGACGCTGAACCTTGTCCGCATGTATCAAGCAAGGCTGAACATCGAGTCGATGGATTTAGTGGAGTTTTCTGAAAATTTCATTGAACAGTATGCTACCGATCATAATGAATGTTTCCGCATAACAGAGAAACTTGTCCGCCGTATCGGCACAACCTTTACTGGTAGCACGAAACTATTCCGGAAGTTCTGTCCTGTGGTGCGCCGTAAATTGGATGGTACGGGCAACGTTGTTCCCGTGCTTGACTATTCGCGACTCACCCACCGCCAATTTCATGGGCAATTTTTCGGTCTCGAAGCATACAATAACCTGGTTCAAACCCTACTCTTCGAAATATCTACATTTTTCTACCACCTCGTAACGACGCTGGCGCTTTGCAAAGAAATGATCCGCAAGGAAGAAGAAGTCATGGACGATGACAAACGCCTAAGGGAAATCTTCGAGAAAAGTTGCGACGAGGCGCTCCGTGGCCTGCGCGAGCTGAACGATGCGCTTGGCCAGATTAAGCTTGTGTCTGAGTCAGAACTGAGGCAACGCCGGGAGAATGCCCGCCCCATGAAGGAATGGCTTTCCTGCAATTATCACGCCCACGACAAGAAATGGCTCATTCGCGAGGCGTACCTCCATAGGCTGGCATCAGGCAGCCAGTATGGCCTCGATAACCTGGCGGCCATCCTTTGGGCAAAAAATCCAGAATGGGGACGCAAGGTGTGTGACATCATTCCGAAACTTGACTCATTAGGCATCCCTTGCAAACACAGCAAGAAAGCTGAACAGGAAGGAAAGAAAGGCACTTTCGATGCCCGCGAAATGGTCTATCTTATCAAATGGAGCGCCGTTAGCCACATGAGCAACGATGGCAAGGAGGTTATCGACGAGGTCTATGAGAGGCGGTTCTACGAACACTACTTAAAGGCAAACTACAATGGTGATTTCCTGCTGCCGTCATGGCAGGCCGTATGTCGCGAAAGGAAATATCTAAACGAGCATATTACCATGGAAAAAATGGCTGAGTGTTTTGCCAAACATCTGCCCGAGCAAACCAAAGTGGCATAATCCATTTTTCTGATGGTTTTTGTTTTGACAGGTTTCTTCGGAAATCTGTTTTTTTTTTGATGGTTTTTGCGGCGCTCTATAACAACTTTCAGGCAGAGTTTTTACAGCAAACCTCGCTTTCGTAAAAAAACGACGAGATACGTAGAGATTCTTTTTCTATTTGCTGTAAAAACGTGTTTACATCCTGTTGTAAACGCCTGTTTTTTATTGATTTTAGCTATAAACCCATTTTCAATCAACTCCTTTGTGGTATCAGACTAACGCCGTAATTTTGCAACAGAAATTAAAAAATACGGACATGACAACAGCAACAGATATCACGAATTTTCGCTTCAGCATCTTCCCATGCGGATGGTGGGATGCGGCTGCGCAGGTGGCGAAGCCGCAGCAGCGGCCGCAGCAGACGCAGACTATCCGCTGGGTTTATGAGTATATCACATCGGAACGCGCGCGAAGGGCGACGGAGGAGCTGCGGGCAATGGCTCCCACGGCTACGCGGCAGCAGAAGCAGGACTTTAAAGCGCTCCGCTTCGAGTATGCTACCTTCAGCGGCATCTTCTCTTACCGCAATGCCCGCAGCCTGGTGGTCCGCTCGCCCTTCCTCGCCATTGACATCGACGACCTCGGTTCGACCGACGAGGCGCGCGACGTACAGCACCAGCTGTGTGAGGACACACGCGTAGAAACGGCGCTCTGCTTTGTCTCGCCGAAGGGGCTGGGGGTGAAGTGGATTGTCACCCTCCCCGACTGGACCGAGGGGTTGCCCTTCCGCGAGCAGTTCGAGCGGGTGCGCCGCTACGTGGGGTTCAACTATGGGCTGGACCCCGACAAATCAGGCTCCGACGTGTGCCGCGCCTGTTACTTGCCCTGGGATGACGAATGTTTTATCAATCCAAAATATGTTTAATTCTTTATTTTATTAAAATGAAAAAGAGAAAAGAGTACAGTGACCTCGAGCATCTGGAGCTCGTGGCACGTCGCATCGCCGAGGGCGGTGTTGACATTACGAGTGAGTATCAAGAGTGGATCAACGTGACCTTTGCGTGTGCCTCGCTGGGTGAGGCTGCCCGCGAGAGCTACCACACCATCTGCCGTCAATACCCCGCCTACAAACGCGAGGAGTGCGACCGCCAGTTCGACAACTGCCTGCGGACAGGGCGGGGCGACATCACGCTGGGCACGGTGATGAAACTGGCCAAGGACGCAGGCATCGACACCTCGCTGCCGCGCGGGCCGAGACCCAAGACCGAGGCCGAGCGTAAGGAGGAGCGCGAGAACCGCTTCCTGCTGATGCGGGGGCAGATAGACGAGTGGTACGAGCTGCGCTTCAACACGTGGAAAAACCGCGTGGAGATGCGCGAACGGCCTGCCGGTCAGTGGGAGCCCATCCGCGAGCGCGACCTGAGCACCCTGTTCGCACGACTTCAGCAGATGGGGCTGGGAGGCAAGCTGTCCGACGTGAAGGCGCTGCTGGAGAGCCGCGACATCTCGCCCGACTTTGATGCGGTGACCACGTGGCTCGACAGCCTCGCTCCCTACGACCCGCAGACCGACCCCGACTACATCCACGACTTCTTCAACGGCCATCTGGTCTATGGCGACCCCGAGAGCGCCGAGTTCTATCAGCAGATGTTCCAGAAGTGGTTCGTGGGCATGGTAGCCCTGTGGACGGGCGTGGTCGATGAGAACCCCGTCATGCCCGTTCTGTGCGGCCCGCAGCACATCGGCAAGACCTTTTTCATCCGTCATCTGCTGCCGCCCGTGCTCCGCCAGTACTACAAGGAGCCCAACCCCGCCGACCCCGTGGACAAGGACTTTATCATCTCGCTCTCCGAGGTGGTCATGATCTTCCTCGACGAGTTCTCTCTTACGTCCGACCTGAAGAGCGACACCTACAAGGCCATCATCACCTCCAGCCAGTCGAACCTTCGCGACGCCTACGGCCACTTCCGCGAGGTGCGCCAGCGCAAGGCCTCGCTCATCGGCGCCACCAACCACCACCAGTTCATCCGCGACAGCGAGGGCAACCGCCGCTATGTGGGTGTGGACCTGGCGGGTACCCTCAACCTCAACGACCATCCCCTGCCCTACGAAGGAGCCTATGCACAGGCCTTGTGGCTGCTGCGCGGCGGCTTCCGCTCCAAGCCGACTCAGGAGGAGAGCGCGGCCATCACCGATCACAACCGCACGTTCATGGTCACGGACGACTGCGAGGCCGTGCTGACGACCTTCCTGCGCCGGCCGACGGCCGAAACGACCCCGCAGGCCTATTCGGCGGGCGACCTGATGCAGGAACTCAACAACCGCGGATTCCGGGGCAAGATGTTCAATGCCAACAACATCGGCAAGGCCATGCGCCGGATGGGATTCGAAAAGAAGACGGTCAACGGCATCAACAAATATCTGGCCGTCATCGCCGACTACACCCAGCAGCAGTGCGAGCGCATAGCCGATGCCGCAAACACCGACGAGAGGCCATTTTAAGTGAGGCAAGGTGGAGGAGTGGAGGTTCTTCTATGGAGGTACGAAAAAGTTTCCGAGTTATTCCCGTTTTTAATGCAAGAACAATTAAGAAACTTTTCAGAAAAACCCATAAAAACCCTCCACCACCTCCACTCTTTCACCGGCCGCTCTCCCCTGCCCTGGCGGAGGGCGAAAAAAAGTTTGAAAATAGTTCAAAAAAAGTGGGTAAATGTTTGTAGGATTGGAAAATATGTTGTATCTTTGTGGGTGAAAAGCGTAGGGGATCGCGACGCGGGAAAGGCCTTTCGCCGAGCGGCGAAACGTTCCACCGGGCCCATCGGAACGTTCCACGCGCGGCAACGAAACGTCCCGTCCCACACGCCTTTCAAAAAGAGAGAACATAAACTATGTAATAACCTAAAAAGGAGAGGAGTACGACCATGGCAATTCTTTGCAAGCTTGTCCGAGCCATCGACCCGCGCCAGCCGGAGGCGGAGGGGGGCGTCACCGTCCGCACCGTCAGCCGCGGCGTCTATGGTTTTGACCAGATGGCGGAGGACATCTGCCGGTCCACCTCACTCACGGAGGGCGATGTGGTGGGTGCCATGCGGAGCATGCTCCACTTCGCCCGCCAGGCCTTGCTGAACGGCTACACCGTTGAACTGGAGGGGCTTGGGCGGTTCCGCATCACGGTGAAATCGCGCCTTTGCACGCGCGAGGAGACCGAGCGCCGCAGCTTCTCGGTGGACGATGCCATCCGGCTCTACAAGGTCCAGTTCACCCCCGACGCACGCCTCCAGCGCCGCATCGCTGCCGAGGCCGTGGCGGAGAAGGTTAAGACGTAGGAAATCTGAGTATTAACACAAAAAACTTTTACTACTATGCCAATTACTTATCAGATTGTGGGTTGCAGCAACCCGCGTGGCGCCGAGGGCGTTGACTACGCCTGTAACCGCGCCGTCAAGACCGGCGACTACGACTTCAAGTCGCTCACCGAGGACATCCAGTTTGCCACCACGGCGACGAAGGCCGACATTGTGGCCGTGCTGACCGCCGCCAAGGAGTTCATCAAGACGCACCTCCTGCAGGGCCAGCGCATCGTGCTCAACGAGATCGGCGCCCTTCAGGCGAACGTCAACTCGAAGTGCTTTGCGCAGAGCGTCATCCCGCTGGAGGCGTTCGACCCCGCGTCGTACATCAAGGGCGTGGGCATCCGCTTCCGCCCCGAGGCCGACCTGCTGAAGTACGTCCGCATGAACCGCCAGCTGAAGCGCGTGCCGAGCGAGCTTCTCGCCTAAAAAAGACCCACCCCCAAACCCCTCCCGTGAGGGAGGGGCGAAGGGGAAAGGGGGCTCTGCGAAAGGGTTCGTTTCCGGCTGAGCCGAAAAGGTTTAGTCCCTGCTCAGCAGGAGGTTTTAAATAAAAATTTCAAAGAAGGCAGCCTTTTTTTATGAAAATAGAAGAATTATACGTATCTTTGCGCCACTAACCATTCCAATAGAATCTTATGAAGAAAATCGCATGTATCGTTTTGGCAGCTGCCTCGTTGCTGGTGGGCTGCAACGCTTCCGACAAAGAGTCGAAGAACACCATCAACCAGAAGAAGGTGATGGCCAAGATGTCCCTCGAGGACAAGGCCCACTTTGTGATTGGCGTGGGTATGGCCGGATTCTCCGGCGACGATGCCGTCATCGGCTCCACCAAGAACCTCGTGCCCGGTGCCGCCGGTACCACCTATCCCCTCCCCTCGCTGGGCATCCCTGCCGTGGTGCTGGCTGACGGTCCTGCCGGCCTGCGCATCGACGCCAAGCGCAAGGACGACTCGGCCACGTATTATTGCACCCACTTCCCCATCGGCACGCTGCTGGCTTCAACGTGGAACACCCAGCTCGTGGAGGAGGTCGGACAGGCCATCGGCGAAGAGGTGAAGGAGTATGGCGCCGACGTGCTGCTGGCTCCTGCCCTCAACATCATGCGCAACCCACTGTGCGGACGTAACTTCGAGTACTATTCCGAGGATCCCGTGGTGGCCGGCAAGACCGCCGCTGCCTACATCACCGGCGTGCAGAAGAACGGCGTGGGCACAAGCATCAAGCACTTCGCTGCCAACAATCAGGAGACCAACCGCATGAACACCGATGCGCACATCTCGCAGCGTGCCCTGCGCGAGATCTACCTGAAGGGCTTCGAGATTGCCGTCAAGGAGAGCAAGCCCTGGACGGTGATGACGTCCTACAATTACATCAACGGCGTCTATACCTCTGAGAGCAAGGACCTCGTGACGACCATCCTGCGCGACGAATGGGGCTTCGAGGGCACGGTGATGACCGACTGGTTTGGCGGCAAGGACGGCGCCAAGCAGATGTGGGCCGGCAACGACATGCTGCAGCCGGGCAAGAACGAGCAGTTCGACTCCATTGTGGCTGGCGTCAAGAGCGGCAAGCTCGCCGAGGCCGACCTCGACCGCTGCGTGCGGCACACCCTGAGCCTCGTGGAGAAGAGCCCGCGTTTCCAGGGCTACCAGTACTCCAACCAGCCCGACCTGAAGGCGCATGCTGCCGTCACGCGCCAGAGTGCTGCCGAGGGTATGGTGCTGATGAAGAACAATGAGGCCTTGCCCCTGAAGAAGAGCGTGAAGAACGTGGCGCTGTATGGCTGCACGTCGTACGACTTCATTGCCGGTGGCACAGGCTCGGGCAACGTGAACCACGCCTATGTCGTCTCGCTGCTTGACGGTCTGAAGAACGGGGGCTACGCCGTCAGCGACGAGCTGAAGACAGCCTACGAGCAGTATATCGTCGATGCCAGGGAGGCGCAGAAGAAGGCCATCGAGGAGATGGCAAAGAAAGACTTCCAGTCGGCCATGCTGGCCCGCTTCATGCCCGGCACGCTGCCGCCGAGAAGCAGTTTACGGCCAAGGAGCTGACGGCACAGGCCCGCGAGGCTGACGTGGCCCTCATCACCATCGGACGCATCTCGGGTGAGTTCATGGACCGCAAGGTGGCCGACTTCAACCTCAACGACTCCGAGATGAACCTCATCCGTCAGGTGTGCGACGTCTATCACAAGGCCGGCAAGCAGGTGGTGGTGCTGCTGAACATAGGCGGCGTCATCGAGACAGCCTCGTGGAAAGAGCTGCCCGATGCCATCCTCTGCGCCTGGCAGGCGGGTCAGGAGGGCGGCAACAGCGTTGTCGACGTGCTCAGCGGCAAGCAGTCGCCCTCGGGCAAGTTCACCATGACATGGCCCGTCAAGTTCGACGATGCCTACTCATCGAAGAACTTCCCCGTTGACGAAGACCCCCGCATCGACATGATGAACCAGGGCAAGAAGGGCAACGTGAAGAACGTGGACTACACCGACTACGAGGAGGACATCTATGTGGGCTACCGCTACTTCGACTCGTTCGACGTGCCCGTGAGCTACCCCTTCGGCTTCGGTCTCAGCTATACCACCTTCGCGTACAGCGACGCCAAGATCGCCCAGAAAGACGATGCCTACGAGGTGAGCGTCAACGTCAAGAACACAGGCCGTTACGATGGCAAGGAGGTGGTGGAGCTCTACATTTCCGCCCCTGACAACAAAGCTGCCAACAAGCCTGCGAAGGAGCTGAAGGCCTACGCCAAGACACGCCTGCTTAAGCCCGGCGAGAGCGAGACGCTCACCCTGACCGTCAAGGCTGCCGACCTGGCCTCGTTCGACGAAGCCGCTTCGGCATGGGTAGTGGCTGAGGGCGAATACCAGTTCCTCGTTGCTGCCTCGGCACAGGACATCAAGGCCACCCTCACCGCCCATGCCAAGGCCAGCCAGGTCAAGGCCCACGACGTGATGAAGCCCCAGGTTCGCCTGAACCTCCTGAGGAGATAAGCGGAGGTGCCTATTCCCCAACGGGGCATTTCATGGCAAGCAATCCGGCTCTGGATTCAATCGTCCTCTTGATTCATTAGCCAGACAAAGCCCTTTGCCATTCGTTTCTCCGAATCGACAAAGTGATTACCGGCGTTCCATTCAAGGACGGTATGGACACCTTCCTCCCTAAGCAATTCTTCCTGCCTACGGATGGCATTGCCCACCTGAGCCATAACGGGGTTCTTCGCTTTTTCCTCCTTGTCGCCAAGACTGAGATAGACGGCTCTCGCCTGCGGACGGGTTGTCTGTGCATAGTCAAGCCATTGGGGGTACCAGACGGAGGGCGAGGCTGCCGCTATCCCTTCGAACGTCCCTGTCTGCCATGACGCCCACAAAGAAAACAGACCGGCAAGAGAATATCCTCCAAGCAGACAGTGGGACGTATCCATCCCCCTTGTTTGTAGCATGGGAAGCATCTGCCCGACAAGAAAGTCCAGCGTTTCTCGAGCCCCCTCACCAAACGGCACTTTGCCAAAGACCGGAGGTGCCGGCCAGGGCGTAAGCTCACGGTTCCAGTCGTTGATTTTGAAGGCAGCCAGAGTGAAGGGCTTGTCAGACAGCCTGCGAATCAGTTCCACTTCCCTGTCCAACAAGTCCAGGTCGTGTTCATCCACGGGTTGAATGATCAGATACTTGGCTTCTGGTTGGCTATACAGGCAGCACTCTCTTCCTGATATGTTGACTACTTCCGACTTCATGGGCTATTCCTCCAGATAGTTTACCTTCTTTCCTGTTTTCTAAGCGTAGGCAATCTCATGTCTGGTACTCTCTCCAATATAGCCTCCAACATTGATGACAAAATTCATACCTTAATATTTATCAGTTCACAGCCCTGTTTCTCATAATAGGCAAGCATCTCCGGCAACTTGTTCAAGTCGTAGCTGGTGATACAGTCAGAAAGGACGTGCACCGTGTAGCCGGCTTTCCGCATATTGAAGCAGGTGGATTTTACGCAGGCAGTAGCATCGGCACCAGTAATATAGAACTCTGTAATTCCGTTTTCGGCAATGAACGTGGCAAACGCCTCGCTCGTCAATGCGTTACTCTTCGTCTTCACAAAAATGTTATCCGATACAACCTTCAGTTCTGGCACTAACTCATCGCCATGAGTACCAGGCTTAAAGGTACGGGTGCCGGCGGTGATATTGTTGTGCCTGATATAGACGATGTGCATTCCCTCAAATACAGCCCATTCGATAACAGCATTGATATTGTCAATGATGTCGCGGTAGTGCTTGGTGATGTCGTTCTGGATGTCAATAACGACTAGTGCTTTTGTTTGCATACTTTAAAGGACAAAACTACGTGGATAATAGTCGCTGTAGAAACGGCCATCGGAGGCGGTGAACTTCAGGACGCAATAGTTGGAGTCGGTCACACCGCCTGGGTAGTATTCCTCGTCACCATCGCGCCAGATCATCTTCTTGCTCTCGGCGTCTGTCAACACCTCCATCGTGCCACGCAACATCATGCCCTTGAAACCCTCGGCATCGCAGAAATAGATGCTGGCCTTGGGATTGGCCTTATAGTGGGCTACACGCAGTGAGAAGGTGTTGGTGGTGAAATAAAAGACCTTGATACCTTCGCGCTTGCGTGGTGCCAACATGGCCTTGGTGCAGGGATAGCCCTCGTTATCTACCGATGAGATATAGGTAACAGGCAACGAGTCGGCCAACTGGGCGATAAGTTCTTTTACACCAGCCAAAGCAGGATTGACCTTCATAGTCTCATCATCGTCGACAACGAGTGTCTTACGCCAACGCTTCAGTTGTGGGAAGTACATCTTCATCTGTCCGATGTACTCCTCTTTTGTGATCGGATTGGGCAACCCCTCGTTCACAGCACCTACGAACTGGGCACAGTGCTCAATCATCTCATCCATCGTGCACTCCTGTAGGAATTTTCCGTCCCTATAGCAGTACATGCAATAATCTTCGTTTTTACTGCCGTCGGCGTTTGTGCCGAGAACCTCGTCAGTGAGTGGCATACCGCAACTCTGACAGAATTTCATTTTTTCCATATTTCACTGTTATTTTTTCAACATTCTTTCAAAATACCATTTACAGTCTTAACGAATACTTTCATTATTTCTGCTTCATCATTTCATTGGGGATTCGATTCATTTATCTATCGACCTCTATTCTCATTTCGCAATCTGTCCCACCACCCAAGATGGAATGACAAAGCGTTACGGTGAAGTTCTTGTCTTTCCACAAACTGTGCAGCGAATAAATCACACTTTGGCGTGAACATTCACAAAGCAAAGGCGTAGTGACATATCCCTTTTTACACAACTCACAGGTGCATTTTAAGAAGATAAGTCGATAAACATGACCTTTCTCAACAACCTCACCTCTTACTCCTGGCAAATCATTAGCCATCTGAAAGAACACATCCATGTTCCCTTCGGCATCCTCATAGAGTTTCCTGTAAACAGAAAGTGTGCCGTCGTTTACGCAGTTTTTCCCACATTCCGAGAAGAAGGCAGACCGCTCCTCTGGAGAGAGCCGTGCTATACCTTTCTCGAAACCCTTAAACCAATTTGACATTTCCATGACGATAAATAATTAAACCAGGATGTTACTCCTTCGATGTTGTTCCAGCAGAAGTGTGGGATCATTTTCAGATTCTTTCCCTGATTATTTCTTTGTCGAAGATGACAACGTTCATCCGCTCCACTTCTATCCGTTCCCAGACATGCTCCACCACGTAGGGTTCGTTAGCCAGGTATTCGTCGAGCTGTTCGCGGTTCTCAAACTCCATGACAAGCAAGGAACCCATCATCTTCCCATCCTCGTCGAGCATACCTCCAGCACAGAGGATGTGCTCCTTCATTTTCTCCATGCCTTCAAAATGACGGGGGCGCACCTCCATCCTTTTTTCCAGCTTACCTTCGCCGTCGTAGGCTTTAATCACAAACTGTTTCATAGGTTATAATCGAATGTTTGCAAAGGTACAGTTTTTTCAGTAAAAAAAAAAGATTGAAGACATTTAATGAACGATATTGCACTTTTTTCGCCTGTCAGTCCCTTGCAGGCTTCCTTGTCTTTATATCGCGCACGACATTTCATTAAAAATCCTTAATTATTTCGATAAATCGCTTGCGATATAAAATAATATCTTTACATTTGCATCCGAAACAATGCAGACAACATAATTATTAGAATAGATATGGCAAAGATTTATGATTTCAAGGCTCTCACGAGCAAAGGTAAGGAACTGGATTTCGCTCAGTTCGAAGGTAAAGTATTGCTGATTGTGAACACAGCCAGCAAGTGTGGATTCACCCCTCAGTTCGCTGGATTGGAGGAGCTGAACCAGAAGTACAAGGACAAGGGACTGGTCATCATCGGCTTCCCCTGCAATCAGTTTAAGGAGCAGGATCCCGGCACAGATGGACAGATTGAGGAGTTCTGCCAGTTGAACTACGGTGTGACCTTCCAGATTATGAAGAAGACCGACGTAAACGGCCCTGCTGCTGAACCCATCTTCGAATATCTGAAGGCTCAGGCTCCCACCGAGGAATATAACGGACTGAAGGCCAAAGCCACCCATGCACTTCTGAAGTCAATCAGTAAGAGTGTGGAGAAGGACAGCGACATCCTTTGGAACTTCACCAAGTTCCTCATCTCGAAGGACGGCGAGACCATCAAGCGCTACGCTCCCACTACAGAACCGAAAGACTTTGAGAAGGACGTTGAAGCGATGCTGGCTTAGTGGAGTGTCGAAAACTGAAAGGTAAGAGTTATGCACGCAGAGTTACAACTCGACAATCAAATCTGTTTTCGCCTTTATACGGCTTCACGACTGGTCACGCAGGCTTACGCGCCGTTACTCAGCACACTGGGCATCACCTATCCGCAGTACCTTGTGCTGCTGGTGCTTTGGGAGAAGGACAATCAGCCTGTTAACGTCATAGCCCACAGATTGCAGTTGGAGACGAACACCGTCACTCCCCTACTCCAGCGTATGGAGAAACTCGGTATCGTCAGCCGCAAAAAGGGTGAGCAAGACAAACGTCAACAGATTGTCAGTCTGACCCTAAAAGGAAAGAAACTGGAGGAAGAGGCTTTCGCTCAGGTTCTTTCCGGCATGGGCGAACAGCTTTCGACCTGTCCGCTGAAGCTCGAAGACTACCAGCGTCTGGCTCAAGAACTAGACTCTATTATTGAGACATTAAAGAAATAAGATTATTATGGCACATCAATGTGAAAATTGCAAATTGCGAGCCAATTACGACAAAAAACCAAACTCGCTGATGGGACGTTTCTGGCGTTGGCACATCAACTTCTGTCCGGGCTGGAAAGCCTATTTCACCTCTCTTCCTGCTGAACAGCAGCAGGCACTACGCGAAAAGTATCAGTTTACAAAATATCTATAACCCTTTAAAACAACAAAACTATGACTAAAGAAGAAGCATTAAAACAGTTTGCCCAGATGGGTGCTGTATGGTTTGGAAACAGTAAGCAACATTTCGCCTTCTCGGCATACTGCCGTGTGCAAGGCTGGAACAAGCTCGCTGACAAATGGAAGGAAGAAGCCGAGGAAGAGTGGGACGAAGCCGAAGAAGTGCTGAACCGTTTGGTGGAACTTGGCTGTAAGCCCGCTGACCTGCAGGAAGCTATGAAGACCATTGAGTTCCCGTTCTATGATGATCCGAAGCAGCAGATTGAGTCGGATTTTCAGCCGGAGGCAGTCAATATCATGAGCGAGTTGGCAGATGCTTTCAAGGATGACTATCCAACCCAGAAGCTGATTCAGAAATGGATCGACGGTGAGAAGGACCACATGGCCTGGGAGGCACAGTACCTCAACTATATCGACAAACTGGGCTACGAGAATTTCCTCACAGCCATGATGTAATAAAATCAAGCCATTAAACGACATGAAAGAAAAAGTATTACAAGCCATGCGCGAGGCTGGCAAGCCCGTATCGGCAGGTGACGTGACAAAGGCACTGGGTGCCGATCGTAAGGAAGTCGACAAGGCTTTTGCCGACTTAAAGAAGGAAGGAGCCATTGTGTCGCCCGTACGCTGTAAGTGGGAACCCGCTAAATAGCCTTTGACTTTTATTCATCCCTCTTTGGGGGAACGATGCTCGGAGCGGCATTCGTCTTTTTCCTGAAGGACGAAATGCCGCTCCGCTTGCAAAAACATAAGAATCTACTTCCCCACGCATGGAAAAGCCGAGCGTTTTTGACCCCCGAGGGCAAAGCGATGTTGACCCCCGAAAACTTTTTTATTTTGACCCCTCTAAAGTCCTGACTGGCGGGGTCATTTTTATTTTACCCTGTTTACTTCTTGGTCTTCATCTTTCGGATGCTTTCGCCGAAGAG
>JAEEZS010000012.1 GCA_016291905.1 Bacteroidaceae bacterium | reverse complement strand
TTATCTGTAGTCTGTAGTCTGTTCTCTGCAGTCTGTGGTCCTTTATCTATAGTCCAATAGGCGGCAGCGGCTATCAGCAGCACGACGGCAGCCGCAGCAGCACGTTGCAGCCAGAGCTTGCGCGTCCTGGCCGTCTTGCCTGCAGTCAGCGCCTGTTCAATCTTGTCCCACGACACCTCAGGGGCAGGCCGTTGGTAGTCTGCCATCTTCTGTCGCAACTGTTCTGTCCATTGTTCGTTCATCGTCGTGGGGGATTATCGTCGTTATATTTCTTAATCATCTTGGCCAACATGGCTCTCGCCCTGTGTAGCTGCGAGGCAGAGCTGTCTCTCTTGATGCCGAGCAGGCTGGCTATTTCCTGATGGCTCTTGCCTTCAAACACGTAGAGGTTCAGCACCGTGCGGTAGCCTGTCGGCAGTTGGCTCAGCATCTGCCGGATGGCGTCGGGCGGAATGTCGCTGAGGGGTGGGGCTTCGGTGTCGTCGTCGGGCTGCGATGGCATCGCAGCAAACTGGACGGTCTTCGATGTTTCCACCTCTGTGAACAGCAGTTCATGTCGGCTCTTTGTCCGCAGGAACTTCAGCGCCTCGTTGACCACCACCTTCGTGGCCCATGCCTTGAGGGAGCCTGCCCCGCGATACTCGAAGCGGGCAATGTGGGAGAAGATGTGGATGAGGGCGTTCTGGAACACGTCCTTCAGGTCTTCCTCATTCACGATGTAACGTGAGCAAACGCCTGCAAGACAGTCGCCGTAGCGGGAAAAGAACTCCCGCGCGGCTGCCTTGTTACCGTTTTGTAGCTGCTTGACTAAGCGTTGCTCTTCGTTACTGTTAGGAGTCACGTCCGGTTATATGTCCTGTAAATTGACCGATGAAGAAAATGGCACCGGTCTTTTGTTCGCTGATGACGTAGAGGAAGGGATGATTGGCGTGGAAGATGATGGGCTCGATGTGCTCGGGGTCAAATACTGCGTTTTCCGTTTCTCCGACGACGGTGACGGCAGCCGCCTCGGTGCCCTCCTCGTCGAGCTTGATCTTGGCCACCTGCTTCATCAGTTCGATGAAGGTCGGCACGTCACAGAAGTTACTGAAGTCGGCCCTGCCGTCATCGAAGGCGTTAGGCATGCCGAGCTTGCTCATGATGTCCTTCAGGTCGATGTCGGTATTCGTCTCAAAGCGGGGCAGCTTCACATCCACCTTGGCGTTGACAAACTGCTGGTTCAACTGTTGCCACTCCTCGGCGGTGGGCACCTTGGGCAAGGCATTGGTCTCTGCCTTGGGCAGCAGCACCGTCATCTGGAACGAGCGGTTGCCGTAGGGCAGTCGAAGCGCCAGGCAGTCGTCGGTCTCGGCAAACTCGAAGCTGGCGGTCTGGTGCATCATCGGAATCCGTACCAAAGCCTCCGGTTCGCCGGCATAACGGAACTCCTCATCCTGCGTTTCTGCCTTGTCGAACTTGCTGGTCCAGCAGCCCTTGAAATAGATGGCGTTGAGCAGATAGCTGACGGCATCGGGGTTGAACGTGTCCTCGTTGAGCACCTCTTTTATCATCTGCTCCGTGTGGTCGGCTGCCCACTTGTTGATGACGTGCATCGTCTCGCCGTCGTGGAAGTCGCGCGTCTCCGGCTCGGCATTGTAGAATGTCTTGGCTTTCTCCACGAAGCCAGCCTTCAGCACGTAGGGCTTGTTCATGTAGATGGTGTTGGCTATCATCACCTTCGTCTGCTCGTCGAGCGTAGGCGCCAGATTCAGCATCTTGTAGCAGAACGCGTTAATGCCGTCGGCACCCGAGTCGCTGAATCCCAGCACCTGGTTGATTTGCGCCAGCGTCTCGCCGGCCGCGCCGTTGTTGAGCATGCCGAGGGCGTAGGTAATGCTGATGGGCGATAGTATCTGGCTCGCCACCTCATCGCGCGCCTCGCGGAACAGCCTGAAAGCAAACTCATTACTCTGGTTCACCATCTCCTGCTCGCCGCGCGTCAGCTCCAACGTCGTAGGGGGCTCTACGGGGTCGATGACAGGCTTTGGCTCCTCGTACGAGCCGTCATTATCGCTGCTGCAGCCCGTCACGGCCGATGTTGCCACCATAGTCAGGGCGATGGCTGCCCACATCATTCTTTTTCTCATAACACTTGCAAAATTAAAGGTTTTCTATGAGTTAAAACCCCGAAAACCGGAAAACTTGCGTCCGCAAGCGTTAAAAAAGATGAAATGGAAAAGCAAATACTTCCATGTCCCACGTTCGATGTCCCATGTTTTTATTATCTTTGCGCTCAGAATAATAACTAAGAAAACAAAAGACTATGGAAGCTTACGACATTTTACCCATCGATTTCTACATCCTGCCCAACCCGCAGCCCGACGAGCAGGGACGTACCACCTACCAGGTAAGACAGGACACGCGCGGTGCCGTGAACACCCGCGGACTCGTGGAACACATGAAGCGTTGGCACATCATGCCCCAGTACCCCATAGATGCCATCATCAAGACGCTGACGGAGGAAATCGTTGAAAAACTCTTCTTCAACGGTTGCGTACACCTTGACGGCCTGGGACTGTTCTCGCTCACCATCGGACTGAAGCCCGTCATCGACGAGAACGGTGTCGCTCACAAGCGCCATGTTACTGACCCTCACGATATTACGGGTAACGACTTGGAGGTGACTGGCATCTCGTTCAAGCCCGACAAGGAGTTCCTGGAACTGGCCACCAAGCGGCCTGCCAACTTCCGCCACATAGCTCCGCGCGGAGTAGTAGGGCGCTCACCCGTCTTTACCCGTCAGGAAATGATCAACCTCCTGTTTAACTATCTCGACAAGGAGAAGACCATTTCCCGTCGTATCCTCATCATGATTACGCACTTGACGATGTATCAGGCTAAAAAATGGCTCAAGGAACTCTCCACTGGTGACAACCCGCCGCTGCTGGAAATCTGGGCGGCAAACGCCTACATCTATCAGCGCAATCCCAACTATGTGCCTGAAACATAGCCCATTGTCAATAATACTATGCCTTTCCCCTATCGTCGATGTGCCGTATCCCTGTTACTGAGGTGCCGTTTCCCTTTTTCCGATGTCGCCACTTCCTTTCCTGTTGACTCTAGTCAACAAGTCTGGTGACTGCAGTCAACAAGTTTGACGACTATAGTCAACAAGTCTGGTGACTATAGTCAACAGGAAAGGGATACGGCACCTCGGTCATGAGGACACGGCACCTCGGTCATGAGGACACGGCACATCGGTCATGAGGGTACGGCATCTGTAGTGAAAAAAGTTCTTAGCAAGCAAAGCGGCAAAGCCGAGCGCAAAGTTCAAAGCTAAAAGCTAAAAGCAATAAAGCGAGGTGGTTTCGCGTTATATATATAAAATATAAAGATGAAAAGGATTCTGGTAACAATTGTAGCCGTTGCATGCTACGCAATGAGCGGCGGGGCACAAAGTGGCTTGCCGAAGACGAAGATGTCGCCCTGGCTCCAGCAGCAATACGTGCAGGAGCAGCAGGCCGTGAAGAAGAACGGCGGTCCGAGACGCGTGCAGGGCCGCACAGTGAGGAAGTACATGCTGACGCTGGTGAAGTCAACCGACGAAGCTACGGCCGTCCGTCGGCAGGGCGGCGTGGTGATGCAGGACTTCGGCGAAGGCGTCTGCGCCGCCTTCCTGCCCATCGACAGGCTGGGCGAGCTGAGCCACAATCCCAACATCCTTCGCCTGGAGGCCAACGCCCCGGCACAACTGCTGAACGACACCTGTGCCCAGATCCTCAAAGCCGACAAGGCGTGGAAGCCCTCGTCCCCCCTGCCCCAGGCCTACACAGGCAAGGGCGTCGTGGCTGCAGTGATGGACATCGGCTTCGACTTCACCCACCCCGCCTTCCGCCACGACAACGGCACCTCGCGCATCAAATGGTTCTGGGACCCGATGGCCCCCGATGCCACCACCGACATGCTGGGCATGGTGTATAGCTCGCCCAACGAGGTGCTGGCTGCACGCCACAGCATGAACGCCGACAAAGACAACCACGGCACCCACGTACTGGGTTCCATGGCTGGCGACGGGCTCGACGGCCACTACTCCGGCATGGCTCCTGAGGCCGACATCATGGGAGCCTACATCCCCTTGGGGTCGGTCACCCAGCAGTTTCTGGACCGCGTCAATGCCTACATGCACAGCCATCTTGCCGACTATCCGGGCATCGACGACCTGCTCATCGACGTGGAATTCACCGACGTGTTCGAACTCATTGAGCTTTACAACATCTTCAAGGCAGCCGATGCCATAGGTGAGCCCTGCGTGGTGAACTGGAGCTTCGGTTCCGGTGTCAGTTTCCTCTATGACGGCACGCTCTACGAGGAGGTGTTCAACCGCCTGGTCGGCCCCGGACACATTGTCGTGACATCGGCCGGCAACAGCGGCTACAACAAGAGCTACCTGAAGAAGGAGGCTGGCGTGAAGATGGATCAGGACGTTTACTACATCACGGGAATTGACGGCTTTGCCATGTACATGCGCACAGAGCCCGACGAGCCGCCATTCACGTTCGGACTCACCTTCGACGGCATTGCCGACACGCTCTTCGTCAACACGGCCGACATTGCCGCACTCCAGGGTGACACGCTCTTCGTGCAAAGCCCGGAACTAGAGATACAGTTCGTGGCCTCTCCCGGAGCCTACAACAAAACGGTGTATCAGACCATCATCTATCCCACCGAGAGCTATGCCAGTACCATCATGAATGGCGAGAGAATGACCACCCACGGAAAGGTCATCGTGGATAAGCAGGCACAGGTGGAACTGCTTGGCCTGGTAAACAGCAAGGTCACCGTCAGGTTCAGCACGGAGAGCCTGACCAACTCGCGCGGCTGTCAGATTGGGACAATCGGCGCTCCCGCACACATGGAGCGCATCATTACCGTAGGCGCCATGCACCAGCGCACCGAACTCACCAACATACAGGGTCAGCGTACGTCCTATAAGTACATAGGCAGCGACGAGGGACACCTGGCGTCGTTCAGCTCCTGCGGTCCGACCATTGACGGCCGCATCAAGCCCGACGTCGTGGCACCCGGTCATAACATCATCTCATGCCTCAATAGCTTCTACCTCAAGGACCACAACCAGGAGGCCACCGCACAGGAGGTGTTACCCCTGACCGCCTACGCCTCTAACGCCTTCGGCGAGTACTATGCCATGTGGGCCATGTCGGGCACGTCCATGTCGTCGCCCGTCACCGCCGGTGTCGTCGCCCTCTGGCTGCAGGCCGACCCCACCCTCACGCCCGAGGATATCAAGGCCATTATCCAGCGTACCAGCCACCAGCCCGAGCCGGAATTCTCGGGTACGGACAAGAACATCTATTACGGCTGGGGCGAGATTGATGCCTATGCCGGACTCCTGGACATCCT
>JAEEZS010000058.1 GCA_016291905.1 Bacteroidaceae bacterium | reverse complement strand
TTTATTATTAATTAATTATATGGTATTATAAGGGGAGATTGAGAAAACACATACCCTCAAAAAACCTAACTGAAACTGAAACAACTGAAACACCCGGCCACACAACACTCTCTCCTACACCTCCTTATTCCCTATGAGGCCCCCCACGATGCAGAGTTCGTCGGCCGCCTCGTAACAGAAATCTTTGAAGGAAAAGTCCTTGGTAAACCTTGGCGGGATGTTGAAAGTAGGGTAGAGGGTGCCGTCCTTCCCTCGGTGGATGTTCACACGCACGCCGCGGTAGACAAACGGGTTGCGCTTGTTCTGGCGCGTCTTCTGCAGGCGGGCGTTCTCGATGAAGGTGAAGTGGTCGTCGTCGTTGCGTACGATGGCGCCGCCCAGCAGCTCGCCCTCGTTCATGCCGCCCGGCTTGCGGGTCAGCAGCTTCAGGTCCACACACAGCTCGGTGTGCGGGTAGAGGCCGCCCGGCATCCGCCGGCGGAACGCCGCAGCAAGGGGTTCGTTACTCTGGAGGCAAATCTCAATCACCTCACCTACCGACTTCGGCTCGTGCTTCTCAGCGCCGAGTCTTTTTCCTGTAATAAAATCTTTTGCCATATTACAAACAGATTTTAGGGCGGTTCGACCATCTGCTTAGCCCATAGCCTAAGACGGCCAAGAACTGAACCGTTCAGTCCTCGGCAATGGGGAAACCACCCCCCGGCACGTAAGCACTTTCGCCGGATTTGCTTACACGCTTTCGGAACGGCACAAAGCGACAGCCGGAACACCCTGTATATAAAGAGTGTTCCGGCCGGAAAAAAATTTCAAAAAAAAGTGATCGTGCTTACATCGTTGCTTACAGGGACACGAAATCGCTTACACGCGTCAGATTCCTTTTGTCGAGCGAAGCTCACCCGAAAGGACGGCCCGCAGGGCGGCATCCCTCGTGTCGTAATCCTCATCGCCGCCCCCTTTGCGTTGCGGTAACGGATTGTTGATGTCGAGAATATATACGGTCGCATCAATCCCAAACGCGTCCTCATCGGCCAGACGGTTTCGGTCGAAATTGGGTGTCAGCCCAAACTGCTCCCTGACCATCGACGATGCCGACTGCCTTTTCTGTCCTTCGATAAAGGGCTGCTTCAATAGCTTTTGCAGAAGCGACGTCAAGACCGTTGTGCTGGCCTTCCACGCGATGTTGCAATGGCGGGGCTCGCCCTCGAAGAGAGCGTCGAAGTCGTCTGTGGTCGTCTTGCCGTCTATCCAGCCCCACTTGTTCCACCTCTCAAAGACAAGTTTCACCCTCTCGCCCTGCCTCCTCAGAACGCCCTTGTTGCCATGGGTGTAGTACTTGAGCGTCATGGGCTTGCCGGCGGGCTTTTTCGCGACACCCTTCGCGGGCTTTCGCGCCGACGGGCGTTTCCTTGCCTTCGGCTCCGCGGCAGCCACAGGCCCTGCGGCGGCAAACGCCTCCAGCACGGCCACGTGCGCGTAGATTAGATAGAGGTTCGTGCGCGAGAAGCGGCCATAGTAGAGCACCTTGGCGAAGGCCCTCTCTTCCTCCTCCCCCTCGACGGGAAAGAGGAACGCCTTGGGCATGGCGTCCGTGAGCGCCGTGCGGATGCCGTCGAGCGCCTGCTCCCGCTTTGCCCCCTCGGGGTATTTGAGGGCGAACTTCGACAGGAAGCCGCCCTCCTGACTCAGGTGGTGGCGCACATACTCCATCTGCGCGCGGTAGATGGCGAGGGGCCCGCCGTTGCTGATGAACCGGTGGCACGACGATTCGATGGCCTGCGTCGGGGAGAGTATGTCGAACTCGTCGCAGCACGTGTTCAGCTGATTCAGCACCATCATGCTGAACCAGCTGTCCTCGGCACAGAACGAGTTGTCCTTCATCTCTAGATAGCGTTCCGCCAGCGGCAGCAGCACGTCGGGGTCGGTACTGTTCATGATCTTCGTGCAGAGCGCCTCCAGGTCCCTCTCCTCCTTCCTGACAGGTATGTCGGCCGGGTGGATGAAGGAAAAGGGCTTAAACCGGCCGTAGTATTCCTCCTCCATCTCCAGCGCCAGCAGCTCCTCGTCGCAGGGCAGCAGCACGTAGATGGTGCCCACGGGCCTGCCGGGAACCATGGTGAGGTCCTCCCACCCGAGGACGCGCGCCAGCGTGGCGCCCCCGAATGTCGTCCTGCCGATGATCATGCGCACCAGGATGCAGAAGTCCGTGCCGACGTAGCCTATTCGCACGGTATTGCCCCCGCCGGCGTCCATGTAGGCCGCCACGGCCTTCACGTCCACGGGGTTGTCGTCCTCGTTATGGAGCGTCACCTCCCGTCCCGTAGCCAGCGCCTCTACCACGGCCTGATAGTTTTCGTCACTCATATACCTCACCCCCACGATGGGTACGATGATATTCCTCGTGCCCCCTGCACGCGGCGTTTCAAAAGCATTTTCAGTTATCCTGTTCATACAACAATCTTTATAGACATAATAGAGATATTACGTCACAAATGTACCCATTTCCCCCCGACCCGCCAAGCCTTTTCAACAAAAATTCATCGAAACAGAAAATTTAACACGCTTGTACGGGAATATGGTACACATTTCGCTTATCTTTGCATAATTTTTCCGGAATCGCCGGTTGAATGAGCGCCATTCGCAAACCTGTTTGAAGATGGCCGGATGTGAAGCGATTGGGCGGAATGAGCAAGCTCTTTTGCTTCAATGGTCTTTGCACCCCCTTCGGTTCCCCCGTTATCGGGGGACAGAAACGCTGCTCCAGGCGTTGACCTGTTGACCTGTTGTCTTGTTGAACTTCGTTCGACACCTGTCGCGACTCGGCAAAATGAGCAAGCTCTTTTGCTCTCGCTGCTCCAGGCGTTGACATGTTGACTTATCAAAACCCCGCTGGTTTTGCCGGAAAAAAGCGAGATTATTTTACTTTTCAATAATTATTTGTATCTTTGCAAAGTCAAAACAAAACGGCATTTCCAACAACTTAAGTTAATGCGTAAATCTGAAAAGAAAGATTTATGAAATACGAAAATACATTTTGTTTATGTATATACCACCATTTACCATCACAGAAAAGATTCTCCACCTGATAGCGGGGATTTCAGAACAAGTGGGCAGCCTGAATGCTCGCATAGGTTCTGATGTTCCTTCACCAATGCTACGCAAGAAAAACCAGATAAAGACTATCCACTCGTCGCTGGCCATTGAGAACAACACCCTCTCGCTGAAGCAGGTGACAGACATCATTGACGGGAAGCATGTGCTGGGTGCTCCTGACGAAATACAAGAGGTGAAGAATGCGATTGAAGCCTATCGCCTGATGAAAGACCTCGACGCATTTAAGGAAAAAGACTTGTTGCGGGCTCACGGGCTGATGATGAAAGACCTGGTACGTAATGCAGGACACTATCGTCAGGAAGGCGTAGGCGTGTTCGACGGAAACGGCAACTGTCTTCACATGGCTCCACCTCCAGATCGCGTGCCAGCACTAATGGGCGACCTGTTCCAATGGGTTAAAACAAGCAAGACGCATCCTCTGGTTTATTCGTGTGTGTTCCACTACGAGTTTGAATTCATTCATCCTTTCATTGATGGCAACGGGCGTATGGGACGTTATTGGCAGACCATGCTGCTCAGCCGCTGGAAGGGCATATTCTCATGGATTCCGGTCGAGACTATTGTCAGGGAACACCAACAAGAGTATTACAGCGTTATTGCCAAGTGTGATGCAGCTGGAGAAAGTACACAGTTCGTTGAGTTCATGCTCCAATGTCTGCTTGAGGCAATAGAGAAATATGAAGAGACCGAAGAGGATGAAGTTACCGTACTGCACGATAAACTGCACGATAAACTGCACGATAAATTCCCTGAGCTAACAGAAAAAGCTATCGAAGTACTCGAAGTCATTCATGCTCATCGCAACTTTAATGCTGCAGAGATAGGCGAACAGGTGGGTCTCTCTGAGCGACAGGTTAAAACATACATCACAAAACTGAAGCAAACGGGACTCATAGTACGTGTAGGCAGTAACAAAACGGGTTATTGGAAAGTAAATACTTGAAGCTTATGAACAAACTGCAGGAAGAGAACCGCATCAAACGAGTCGGTGGCAGACGTTATGGCCATTGGGAAACCACAAACAATTCATAGAACGAAGAGTAACATACCGCTGGGCACTTGCCAATTATCACCTGTTGACCTGTTGACTTGTTGACTTGTTGACCTGTTAAATTGTCAATTGTCAATTATTTATCATTTGTCTTCCGTCAGTTTATGCTCAACAATAAAGTCACGTAATTCCTTCCGCCAAACCTTGTTCTGCAATAATACCCACAGATCATCGTCAAAGTGTCCATACGTCACGTTCTCTTTGAGCCATCGCTTGGACGGAGTTGAACCTTCCGCCACATCTGCTTTGAGGTTCAGATGCCAGAAACCATCCGTCTGCAGATGCCAGAAGGGATTTGAAATGTCTGCCGGATTGGGGAACTGGGAGTGTCGGGTATAGTGTTTTATCAGGGCGAGGTATTGCTGTTCCAGCCACTCGTTCAGCATAAATCTGTTATTTGAGAACCCACCGGCTTCAACCCCGTCTATGAGCGCCAACATCAACACGGGCTTGGCCACGATGACTTCACCATGAATCTTTGCCTGTCGTAAGCTCATTATCCGCTCGGTATAATGGGCATAACATTGTTCGTAATCATAGAAATAGAGCAGCCTGTTCATATCAATCCTGTTTTTGACTTCATTTGTCTCCTGAATTGAAAGACCTGTTAGCCGGGCTGCATCCTTGGGGCAAATGTATTTACTTTGCGACATAAAAGTACTATTGATTTAGACTGCAAAGATAGTAAATTCCCGGCGGAACAGAGTATGTTTTGCGGGAAAAAATCCAAAATATGCTTCAAAAATTTGTATATGATTTACGGTTACATCAGAGTAAGTAGCGACAAGCAGACGGTTGAAAACCAACGCTTCGAAATTAACAAGTTCTGCGAGAAGCAGAACATCGTTATTAACGACTGGATAGAGGAAACTATCAGCGGCACGAAGAACTACACCAAGCGGCAGCTGGGCAGCCTTCTGAAGAAAGTCCACAAGGACGACATCATCATTTGTAGTGAGTTGTCGCGGCTGGGCAGAAACCTTTTTATGATTATGGAGATACTGAACATCTGTATGACAAAGGAGTGTCGTGTGTGGACTATCAAAGACAACTATCGTCTAGGCGATGACATCCAGAGCAAAGTCCTTGCCTTTGCTTTCGGGCTGTCAGCCGAGATAGAGCGCAATCTAATCAGCCAACGAACCAAAGAGGCATTGGCAAGGTTGAAATCGGAAGGTAAACAGATAGGACGTGGTAGCGGACGGAGAAACAATCAACTAAATTCAAAATGTGTGTCCAAGCATAGCTTCATAATGAAGCAGTTATCCGATGGCGTAAGCATCCCTCAAATAGCAAAAAAAATTAAAGTTGCAAGAGGAACGTTATATCGATACCTGGCTTATACCGAAGTAAGAATGCCAACAAAATCAGCAAATGGTAGATGGAAAAGAGGTATCTACTAATATCGTCCAGTTTTTGAAGAC
>JAEEZS010000057.1 GCA_016291905.1 Bacteroidaceae bacterium | reverse complement strand
GTCATCGTGCGAGAACCAGGGTTTATCCCACGGCTGACCGTTGAGGGTGGCACGCTGGATATACTTGTTCTCGTCACTACAGCCCTTGGCGACAATATGGAACGTGCCGCCGGAGGGCAAGCTGATGCGGATGTCGGAGAAGACGGGGCTACCGATGTTATAGGCAGGGAAGCCCGGGGTGACGGGATAGAAACCCAAAGAAGAGAACACCACGAACGAAGTCAATCCTCCACCATCTTCATCGCCCGGTACGCCCATCACATCGTTGCGGAACCATGTGTCGAGACATTGGCGGATGCGTTTCTGCGTCTTCCATGGAGCGCCGGCATAATTATATATATAAGGAATGTGCAACGAGGGCTCGTTAGCCATCGTAAACTGCCCTATATTGCCCGTCTGGTCAGGGAGCTGCTCATAGAACTCACGTTTGCCACGCCCCATTGGCTCGGCAAAGGTACGGTCGAGATTACGCGCCATAGCCTCGCGTCCTCCCATCAGATTGGCAAGGTCACGGAAGTTATGCTGCACGTCCCAGCGATAGGTCCAGCCGTTGTTTTCATCATAGGCATCGCGTGCGCCTATTCCACCGCTGAAACGGTAGTCAAAGTTGGGCAGGAACTCACCCGTACTATCCTTCGGATGGAAGAATTGGGTTTCGGGATTCCAAACGTTACGGTAGTTGTAGCTCAGACGCAGATACTTTTCCGTCTCTGCCTTGTTTCCAAGGAAGTTGGCTATACGCGAAAGACACCATTGGTCATAGGCCGTGCCGAGAGTAACGGCTATGGGTTGACGCCGCTCGAAACCATGCACGTTAGGGTCTGTTTCTTCCTCGCCCTCACGCAAAGCGGGGATATAGCCGCGCCGACGGTAGAAATTGTCAATCCATCCCGCAGGGGCTCCGTTCCAAGGTGCTAGCGTCTTCTCCTCTATGCCACGACGGCAATAGTCAAACGCCCGTGCGGCATCCACTTGAAGCCCTTTATAAAGCGCATCGGCTACCATTGCCACACCATGATTAGAGTTCATACGGCGTGTGTCACCCGTCATTTCGGGGAAGGTAGGCATCCACTTCGTACCCATCTGCTCTGCCATGCGGAGATACGACTCAATGATATCCTCTTCCTCGCTGGGACGCAACAAAGCGCGCAGCGGATGAGCGGCACGATAGGTGTCCCAGATCCAGTCGTCGGTGTAGAATGGATGTCCGTCATCGTTGTGCACCTGCCCCTCGAAGGCGCTGAAGTAACGCCCGTCCTCGCTCAGACAGACGGGGCGTTCCATCGTGCGGTAGAACGAGGTGTAGAGGACAGTCTTCTCATCGTCCGTTCCGCCTTTCACACGAATGGCAGAGAGTTTGTCGTTCCATGCCTTTCGTCCTGCCTTGGCAACAGCCTCAACACTAAATCCCTGCTGCTCACGATGAAGATTAGCTGCTGCCTGCTCGGCGCTGATGAGCGAGATACCATATCGCAAAGAAACCTTCTTCGTTCCTGCAGGGAAGCGCACAGCCATGCTGGCGCCCCGTCCCTCGGCATGTTTATCAGCCGAAATCCCACCTTCGCGAAGTGCGCCGCACGACTCAGGTGCCGTATCGAATTCGCCCGCAAAGTAGATATTCATGTTGCGGCTTAAGCGCTGACTGCCTGTGAGGACGTTCTCTGAGGCATCCACCTCACCCCGCTCGGAGTAGAACACCAGCGTCGCAGGCTTCGAGGGGTCGAAGAACTCCAGCTCATACACAGCACTCTGCGGAGCCACAGCAAGGGAAACACCTATCGTGTTGTCGGCCACCTCCACGTGATAGTCGTAGGGGGTGATGCGCTCCTGGTCCCACGTCACGGGGATGATGGAGCGCAGTTCGGTGCCCTGCGTCACACTCAGACGGAATGCCGAACGCTCCCGGTGATTCGTCACCACCACGGGTAGTCCGTCAAGCATCTCGGTCGTATAGTCGCCACGCGTAGGATAGATTCGCATCAGACAATTAGGCAACTGCACCGTTGCAAACGTCGGCACCAGCAGATGGCTGATGTTACCAATGTAAGGATTCACATAATCGACGGGCTCCTTTTCAGCCGTACACGTGATTTCCATCATACACACCCCACAAAGGGCAAGGGCAAGAAAGGCTTTTTTCATGATTCTATTATTAATTGATCGTTTTCAACTTATGCTTCTATCTAAATCCTAAGAAAACGCATTTTCATTCATTCCCGTTTTCAGTTCACAAAATTAAACTGAAAAAACAGGACCTCCAAACATTTTCCCTCATTTTTCATACGAAGTAGAATTATTCGGAAAAAACCCCTTTGAAAAACCTCGAAGTCATATACGACAAGAACTGCAATTTTAATCCACTGCGCTACAGAATTATTCCAGTGCGCTATGAATTTATTCCAAGGGACTGTGATTTTATTCGCTTGGGCTATTCTGACTGCTTCTTTAGGATGCTTTTGCAGACAATCAAGATAAATCTTTTTTTCAAAAAACTGGCTAAAAGTTTGCCCATGTCAGAAAAAAGCCGTTACTTTGCACCCGGGTAAGTCCTATACGGCCAGCTCCCTTCGAATCCTCCAGGGCTTGACGGCAGCAAAGGTAGTTAGGTCGTAGCGGCGCGATATAGACCGCTTACCCACCCGCCTCTTTAGCTCAGTTGGCCAGAGCACGTGATTTGTAATCTCGGGGTCGTTGGTTCGAATCCGACAAGAGGCTCAAGGAAACAAAAGTAGTTTATCTGCTTAAAGAGAGAAACATAAGCAAGTCGTGAGACTCCTTCCCCTGCTCTGGGGCTCCCCTCTCCAGAGCATGTTTTAGGTTATTTCATAGTATTAAAAAGTTTGTGTTTTCATTGTGGCGCAGCCTGAGAGAGGTAGCGCCACAAGTTTTATGGGAAATGCCGAATCGGGGCTTTATTGCTCTGCAGGGATGTCGAGGACGGGGGTTTCGTCGATGTCTGTAAGGGGCGGAAGGGGATTTTTGGTGCTCTGCTTCGCGCCAAGTTTCTGCAGTTTATAACAGGTCTGAAGGATGCTCTGCCCGTTAGGCTGCAATTTGAGGCTGGCAGAATCGTAGGCCTTGCGGGCTTTCTCAAGGTCGGTGCCAAGGCTCTGGAAGTTCTTCGTAAACTGCCCCACGCGGTCCATCATCTCTGTTGCGAGGGCAAAAACGCGCTCGTGATTCTGCGCCTGCGCAATCTGGGTCCACGTGAGACGGATGATGCGAAGCGCGGCAAAGAGAGTCTGCTCGTCAGCGATATAGACGCCTCGCTCCATTGCGCGACGCCAGAGGTCTGGCTGTGCTCCCAGCGCCGTCCAAAGCGCACCCGTGTTGGGCACAAACATGATGACGTAGTCCATCTTCACCTTCGGGGGCTGGATGTACGAACTGTAATCTTTCTTCGCCAGGCGATTCACCTGCTCCTGCAGGCTGGCCACATGGGCTTTGAGGCAACGCTGACGCTCTGCTTCGTCCGTAGCGTTGACATAGTCCATGAAGGCTGCGAGGGAGACCTTAGAGTCGATGATGACTTCACGGCGCTGGTCGAGATGGAGGATGACGTCGGGGCGCATGCGGGAATCCTCCTCGTTGGTAACGGTAACACCGGAGGCATCGCGGAGCGAGGACTGCACATCGTAATGCACGCCACGCGTCAGCCCCTGCGACTCCAGCAGCTCGTCCAACACGGCCTCGCCCCAGTTTCCCTGCACGGTGTTGCTGTGACGGAATGCATTCGTCAGTTTTTCTGTGCTCTCCCTAACCATATTACTCTGCTGCATCATCTGCTCGATAATGGCTTTCAAGGCACCATTATCGTTGCTCTGCTGCGTACTTGCCTGAGTCATTGTCTGCTGCATCTTATCAATCGTCTCGCGCAAAGGGTTGACAATCTGCCCGAGGCTGGTGCCCGACGACTCGGCAAACTCTTTCTGACGCTCGCGCAGCATGTCGTTGGTGACGGCCTGCATCTGAGCCGACACCTTTGCTATCGTTTCGTCGAAACGTTTCTCTAGCGCCTCCTGAGCCTGTGCAGCCTGCTGCTTCTGTTCCTCAAGCTGTGCTGTCAGCACCTCCACGCTGGTTTTCAGCCGCTGACGTTCGTCAGATAGTTCTGCAAGCGCCTCATCGCGTTTGCGGATAGTTTCCTGAAACTGTATGCCCTCTGAGGTGCGTTCCTCCAGAATCGTCTTCGTCACGCTGAGCCTGCTACGCATAGCTAACCACGTGATGACGGAGGCAACGACAGCGGCTCCGAAGGCAGCAACTACGATAATTAGAAAGTTATTCATTTTTATTCCGAAGTTTTGATGTTGATGTCTGAAAATTTTGAAGTTTGGATAGAAGGAGCCTTTTGGATTGCGAAATAGGAATTGAAAGTGCAAAGATAATCATTTTTCTTGGCAGAAAACAGAAAAAGCAGTACTTTTGCACCCTCAAACAAAATAAAGCAAAAAAACACCCCCTATGGAATTGTTTTCAGACCTCCCTTATCGTGTGGCAGACCTCGGTCTGGCCGAGTTTGGGCGCAAGGAGATTGACATGGCCGAAAAGGAGATGCCCGGCCTGATGGCGCTGCAGGAGAAGTATGGCCCTCGCCAGCCGTTGAAGGGCGCACGCATCATGGGCTCGCTCCACATGACTATCCAGACAGCCGTGCTCATCAAGACGCTCCGCTGCCTTGGCGCCGAAGTGCGGTGGTGCTCATGCAACATCTACTCTACACAAGACCACGCTGCTGCCGCTATGGCTGAAATGGGCGTGCCCGTGTTTGCCTGGAAGGGCGAATCGTTGGCCGAATATTGGTGGTGTACCCTTCAAGCCATGAACTTCCCTGGAGGAATGGGCCCCAACATGATTGTTGACGACGGAGGCGATGCCACGCTGATGATTCATCTGGGTGTGGAGGCCGAAAACGAGGCATCCGTGCTCGATACGCCCTCGGGAGGCGAGGATGAAACCGAGCTTAAGGCTCTGCTGAAGCGTGTGCTGGAGGAGAAACCTGGATTCTGGCACACCGTGGCGAAAGAGGTGCGCGGCGTAAGCGAGGAGACCACGACGGGCGTTCACCGTCTCTACCAGATGAAAGAGGAGGGCAAGCTGCTCTTCCCCGCCTTCAACGTCAATGACTCCGTCACCAAGAGCAAGTTCGATAATCTCTATGGTTGCCGTGAGAGCCTTGTGGACGGCATCAAGCGCGCCACGGATGTCATGGTAGCAGGCAAGGTAGCCGTCGTGTGCGGCTACGGCGAGGTGGGCAAGGGCTGCGCACAGAGCTTGCGCAGCTACGGAGCCCGCGTGATGGTGACAGAGATAGACCCGATTTGTGCCCTGCAAGCCGCCATGGAAGGATTCCAGGTCGTCACGCTCGACGAGGCCTGCTCGCAAGGCAACATCTTTGTTACCACAACTGGCAACATCGACATTATCCGCATCGACCACTTGGAGCGCATGCCTGATCAGGCGATTGTCTGCAACATCGGACACTTCGATAATGAAATTCAGGTGGCAGCGCTGAAAGCCTACCCCGGCATCCGATGCGTGAACATCAAGCCTCAAGTTGACCGTTACTTCTTCCCTGACGGCCACAGTATCATCCTCTTAGCTGACGGCCGGCTCGTCAACCTTGGCTGCGCTACGGGACACCCCTCGTTTGTGATGAGCAACTCGTTCACAAACCAGACGCTGGCGCAGATGGAACTATTCAGCAAGCCTTATGACATTGACGTGTACCGCTTGCCCAAGCACCTTGACGAAGAGGTTGCCCGCCTGCATCTGGAGCGTATCGGTGCTCACCTCACCACGCTCACTCAAGCACAAGCTGACTATATCGGCGTACCCCTTGAAGGTCCTTACAAGGCAGAGCATTATAGATATTAATTCGCAATTAGGGATTTCGTGAAGATAGCCGTTTATTGTGCTTCAAGCACTCAGATAAGAGACTCTTTTTTCAAAGCAGCTGAGGACGTGGGTCGCTTGCTGGCAGAAAAGGGCGTGGGCATCGTCACAGGTGCCGGCAACCTTGGCTTAATGAACACGGTGGAGAACGCCGCTCTCAATGCCGGAGGCCACGTCACGGGCATTATCCCAGAGTTTATGGTGCGCGAGGGTTGGCACCACACAGGGTTGAGCGAGCTCATTATCACAGCTGACATGCACGAGCGCAAACAAGCCATTGCCAACATCACCGACGGCTGCATCGCATTGCCAGGTGGCTGCGGTACGCTGGAAGAACTGCTTGAGGTCATTACGTGGAAGCAGCTTGGACTTTACCTGAACCCTATCATCATCCTTAACCACGAAGGCTACTACAGTTCTCTGCTTAACCAGCTACAAATGGCTGTGGATGAACATTTCATGCGAAATATTCATGCGGATATCTGGCGTGTGGCCTCTACACCCGAAGAGGCCGTAGAAATGGTGCTGACTACCCCCAAGTGGGATAAAAGTATCCGCAAGT
Source organism: Bacteroidaceae bacterium (assembly GCA_016291905.1). Taxonomy (GTDB): domain Bacteria; phylum Bacteroidota; class Bacteroidia; order Bacteroidales; family Bacteroidaceae; genus UBA1189. The sequence continues at coordinate 75,305 of JAEEZS010000057.1, read as the reverse complement.
TTGCCGCCATCTGATAACCTATCTTACACATGGATAACCCGATGATACGAGCCCTAGAGGAGCGGGGGACGCAGCCGTTTGCCCCCGTAAACGACGATATTTTCATCCTCGTTTTACTTTTTGCAGGGCTTCTCATGGTTATCGCCTTAGCTGACAGAACCTGTTACCTGAGGCAGCTTTTCGCAGGGTATTCACTTGGGCACTCACGCCGGTTTTCCGACGAAGTCCGTACTTCACGTTCTATTTATATTCGCATCTTGCTCTTGCTGCAAACCTGCATCAGCGCAGCCCTTTGCGCTGTGAACGGACTTTTTGCCTCAAACGGGATAGCCTCGCGCTCTGACATGTTGAATATACTGCTGTTCGGTGCAGCAGGTGTGGCAGCTTGGCTTCTGATAAAAACGATTTTATACAGTATTGTCAATGCTATTCTTTTCACTCCTCCGCAAACGAAGGTTTGGAACCAAGTTTATACCGATACGTTCATTATTCTGGGCATTGCGCTATTCATTTTTGCCATTGTGAGCACTTTTTTCAGACTCTCCGTATCCGTTTTATCTATAACTGCCCTCACACTGGCTGCTCTGGCCGAAATATGGCTGGCAGTCAAAGCTTTTCACATATTTTTTGCAAAAAAGTATGGTAGTTTGCAAATAATTGTCTACCTTTGCACGCTCGAATGGATTCCGCTCCTCGTTTTGGGGAAATTTCTCATTCAAAGCAATTAATAATTAGACGGTTATCTTATGGAAGCAAAAAGTACTGGAACGAATAAAAGAGTCATAAAACGTATATTAGTTTCTCAACCCCAGGGGACAGAAGCAAAAAAGTTCTACGATGAAATTGCACAAAAATACAACGTGCAAATTGACTTCAAACAATTCATTCAGATAGAGAGTTTGTCGCCGAAGGAGTTCCGTGCTCAGAGGGTCTCCATCCTTCCCGAACACACGGCCATCATTTTCACTTCCCGGCATGCCATTGATCATTTCTTTCAGCTTTGTCAGGAGATGCGCATCAACATCCCCGACTCGCTAAAGTATTTTTGCATTACTGAGACCGTCTCGCTCTATATCCAAAAGTACGTTCAGTACCGCAAGCGCAAAGTGTTCTTCGGCACTACCGGCAAGTTCGACAGCCTGCTGGCCGTCATCCTGAAACATCCTGAGGAAACCTATTTCCTACCTCAGTCAAGTGTCCACAACGACGAAATCAAGGACGCGCTTGAGGCTCATGGCATCAAACACTCCGAGGCCGTGATGTACCGCACCGTGAGCAAGATCTTCAAGCCCCGTGAACTGAGTGGCTACGACATGATGATCTTCTTCAGCCCGGCAGGTATCACCTCTCTGCTGGAGAACCGCCCCAAATTCACTCAGCGTAAGCTGCTTATTGGCTGCTTTGGTCCCACTACGGCTCAGGCCATACGCGACCATAATATTCGCCTTGACCTTGAAGCTCCGACAGCAAAAGCTCCCTCTATGACGATGGCCCTTGACCAGTTTCTTGCAAAGATGACAGAAGATCAAAGCGAGTAAGCCGTTGTCTGGAAGCTACACATTCACTAAGGCCGAACGGTTGTGTAGTCAGGCAACCATTGACTGGCTTTTCGACGGAAAAGGACAATCCTTTTCCGTCTTTCCGCTTCGGATTATTTATAAGTCTGTTCTTGTAGAAAAAAAGGGAGAAACTTTTCCTGATTCTCCTCTTCCCCAAATACTTCTTTCCGTTCCCAAAAAGAAGATCCACCATGCTGTCGAGCGTAATCGCATCAAACGCATGCTGCGCGAGGCATACCGCACGCAGAAAAGCCCTTTGATTGCCCTTGCAGCCCAACAACATTTGGCTATCACCTTGGCTTTTATCTACGTTACAGATGAAGTGGCTACGACAGCAGAGCTTGAGGAGCGCGTTTCCTCTGCCCTTTCACGCATGGTCAAAACATTGCAACATGAGTCAGCCCTTTGACATCATCCGCAAGCTGTGGAAAACATTGCGCCATGCCCTCATCGGATTGTTGGTACTGCCCATCCGTCTTTATCAGCGCATCATCTCTCCCCTTTTTCCTCCCCGTTGCCGCTATACCCCCTCCTGCTCGCAATACGCCATTGAGGCACTAAAGAAACACGGCCCGCTGAAAGGACTTTGGTTGGCGCTTTATCGCATCCTGCGCTGCAATCCCTTCGGAGGATTCGGATATGACCCCGTGCCCGAAAAGTTCCATTTCTTCTACTATAAGAAAGAAATGCGAGGAGCCCTTCCTCCTTCAGAAGCCCATGATTCTTGACGTCCATACCCACACCTTGCCCTCGCAGCTTGGAACAGCTATTGTTAGCGCAAACCTCGATAGTTGGAAACCCCAGCCAGACCATTGGTATGCGCTCGGCATCCACCCCTGGAACATCGTGGAAAACGGAGAAGAGCAGCTACGTCAACTACGTACTCTACTTCTTTCAGACACCTCGGAACAGATACGGATGGTAGGCGAAATGGGACTTGACAAAATGCGCGGTCCGGCAATGGATGTTCAGCGTTCAGTCTTCATAGAACAATTAAAAATCGCCCTTTCCATCGGGAAAAATCCCGTTATTCATGATGTTCATTGTATGGCTGAGATTCTAGCTATTCGCCGTGAACTTCGCTACACCCAGCCTTGGCTCATTCATGGATTTCGAGGAGGTCCTGAGCAGGCTCGGCAATACCTTCGTGCCGGATGCCATGTTTCGTTAGGTCCGCGCTTTCGTCTTGACACGTTGCTTTCACTTCCTTTTGACGAGCTTTTTTTAGAAAGTGACGACCAACCCGAAAAACTAAAAAGGCTCTACGACGACGTTTCCCAGCAGCTCAACATGCCCATTCAAGAGCTTGAACAACAAGTGAACGACAACGTTTTGCACCTTTTAAACAACTAAAGTTGTTTTTTACGAAAAAAAGTAGTACCTTCGCAGCCGGAAATGGCATTACAGCCCTATCCGCCTTGAGGAAGATTTCATTAAAACACTAAATTATAGATAATTCGATGAACTTTGTAGAAGAATTACGCTGGCGCGGAATGATTCACTCCATGATGCCAGGCACAGAAGAGTTATTAAACAAGGAAATGGTTACGGCCTATGTGGGCATCGACCCGACAGCTGACTCGTTACACATCGGACACCTCTGCGGCATTATGATGCTACGTCACCTCCAGCGTTGCGGACACAAACCTCTGGCACTTATTGGCGGGGCTACGGGTATGATTGGTGATCCCAGCGGCAAAAGCCAAGAACGCAACCTCCTCAATGAGGAGACTCTGCGCCATAACGTGGAATGTATCAAAAAGCAGCTCAGCCACTTCCTTGACTTCGACAGCGATGCACCCAACCACGCCGAGCTAGTCAACAACTACGACTGGATGAAGGATTTCACTTTCCTCGATTTTGCCCGCGACATTGGCAAGCACATCACCGTCAACTATATGATGGCCAAGGATAGTGTTCAAAAACGCCTCAACGGCGAAGCCCGTGACGGTCTCTCCTTCACCGAATTCACTTATCAGCTTCTGCAGGGCTACGACTTCCTCTACCTCTATGAGCACAAGGGTTGCAAGCTCCAAATGGGCGGCAGCGACCAGTGGGGTAATATCACCACTGGTGCTGAGCTCATTCGCCGCACCAACGGAGGTGAAGTCTTTGCCCTTACCTGTCCCCTCATCACTAAGGCCGACGGTGGTAAGTTCGGCAAGACCGAAAGCGGAAATATCTGGCTTAGCGCCGACTACACCAGTCCCTACACGTTCTATCAGTTCTGGCTCAACGTGGGCGACGAAGATGCGGTCAAGTACATCAAGATTTTCACCTCCCTCCCCAAAGAAGAGATTGACGCCCTCGTTCTAGAACACGCCGAGGCTCCTCATCTGCGTCTGCTGCAAAAGCGTTTAGCCAAAGAAGTAACCTGCATGGTACACAGCGAGGCCGACTACAATGCAGCTGTCGAAGCCAGCGGTATTCTTTTTGGCAACAATACTCACGATGCCCTTATCAAGCTTGATGAGCGGACGTTACTGGCAGTATTCGAGGGCGTTCCGCAATTCAAGGTAGCCAAGACAAAGCTGGAAAATGGTGTGAAAGCCATCGATCTGCTTACCGACGATGCCCCTGTATTCCCCTCTAAGGGCGAGATGCGCAAGATGGCGCAAGGTGGAGGCATCAGCATCAACAAGCAGAAATTGGAAGCCTTTGACCAAACGCTCACTACCGCTGACCTTATCAGCGGTAAGTATCTCCTCGCCCAGCGTGGCAAGAAAAATTACTTCCTCCTCATCGCAGAGTAAAAGTAAAAAAACTCGGATGAATTCTCTCCCTTCATGGAAACATTGAACCAAAAATGAAATCATACAGACTAATCAACAACCTCACGGGTTGGATTGTATTTGCCGTTGCGGCAGTGGTCTACTTGCTCACCATTGAGCCGAGCGCCAGTTTCTGGGACTGCCCAGAGTTTATCACTACCGGCTATAAGCTGGAGGTCGGTCACCCGCCAGGGGCGCCGTTCTTCATGCTGACGGCAAACCTCTTTTCGCAGTTCGTAAACGACCCCACGCAGGTGGCACGAATGGTAAACGCCATGTCGGCCCTGTTGTCGGCAGGGTGCATCCTGTTTCTGTTCTGGAGCATCACGCACCTGACAAAAAAGTTAGTATGCCGTGACGAAGAGCAAATGTCGGCAGGTAAACTGGTAACCATCATGGGAGCCGGCATCGTGGGCGCACTGGCTTACACATTCAGCGACACGTTCTGGTTCAGCGCCGTGGAGGGTGAAGTGTATGCCTACAGTTCATTTTTTACCGCCATTGTTTTCTGGTTCATCTTGAAATGGGAGGACGTAGCCGACACGGCTTATGCCGACCGTTGGCTCATTCTAATTGCCTACATGGTAGGTCTTTCCGTGGGTGTTCACTTGTTGAACCTGCTTTGCATCCCGGCTATCGTGCTGGTATGGTACTTCAAGAAAAAACCTAATGCTACGTTCTGGGGAACGATACTGGCTCTTGTGGTATCAGCTGTATTAATCGCCATAGTGCTTTATGGCATCGTGCCCGGCATTGTGAAGGTAGGCGGATGGTTTGAACTGCTGTTTGTCAACGGCCTGCATTTGCCGTTCAACACCGGCCTCATCATCTACATTGTGGTATTGGTGGCCTGCCTTGTCTGGAGCATCGTCATGACCTACAAGGAAAACAAGACTCTTCAGAAAATCTCGTTCCTGCTGAGCGTAGCCCTGTTGGGTATCCCGTTCTTCGGGCACGGCACGGGAAGCGTCCTGATAGGCCTCGTTATCCTAGGTGTATTGGCCTACGTGCTCTTCTTCTTTAAGAAGGACTATACCCGATTGATGAACACAGCACTTATCTGCTTGACAGTGATGGTGGTTGGCTACTCGTCATACGCGCTCATCGTCATCCGCTCAACAGCTAATACCCCGATGGACCAGAACAGCCCCGAGGACATTTTTACTTTGGGCGACTATCTGGGTCGTGAGCAGTATGGCCAGACGCCTCTATTCTATGGCCAGACATACGCATCGAAGGTGAAATGGAAAGTGGATGGACGCTATTGTGTACCCGAAACGAAGAAGGGCGCGCCCATCTATGGTAAAAAAGAGAAAACCAGCCCCGATGAGAAGGACAGATATATCGTCGTGAGCAACCGCGACAAATACATCTACGCTCAGAACATGGTGTTCCCGCGTATGTACAGCGAGCCTCACTCGCACTATGGCGCCCAGCAGGTTAACCTTTACGACCAGTGGGTACCGGGTGGCATCAAGGGTAAAAAAGTGAGTTACGACTACTGTGGCGAGAAGCAGACGCTCACCATCCCCACAATGACGGAAAACCTGGCGTTCTTCTTCAATTATCAGGTGAACTTTATGTACTGGCGCTACTTCCTTTGGAACTTTGTAGGCCGTCAGAACGACATCTGCAGTTACGGAGAGATTGAACACGGCAACTGGATTACGGGTTTCAACTTCATCGACAAGTACCTGGTAGGCGACCAGACCCTGCTGCCCACCGAACTGAAGGAAAACAAGGGCCGCAACGTCTTCTACGGACTGCCGCTGCTGCTGGGCCTGATAGGCCTCTGTTGGCAGGCATTCCGTCGTGGAAAGCGTGGGGCACAGCAGTTCTGGGTTGTGTTTTTCCTCTTCTTCATGACGGGCCTTGCCATCGTGCTCTACCTGAACCAGACGCCGCAGCAGCCGCGTGAACGTGACTACGCCTATGCCGGCTCGTTCTACGCCTTCACCATTTGGATTGGCCTAGCCGTAGCTGCCGTCAGCGAATGGCTGAAGAAGCTGTTCAAGAAGAACGACCTCGTGCCCGCCGTACTGGCAACGCTCGTCTGCATCCTCGTGCCCATCCAGATGGGCAGCCAGACGTGGGATGACCACGACCGCAGCCACCGCTATATGTGCCGCGACTTCGGACAAAACTACCTCAACACGCTGCCCGACCAAGGCTATCCCATCATCTACACCAATGGCGACAACGATACCTTCCCTCTCTGGTACAACCAGGAGACGGAGGAGTTCCGTACAGACACCCGCGTTTGCAACCTCAGCTACTTGCAGACGCCATGGTACATCGACCAGATGCGCCGTCCGGCCTATAAGTCGCCTAGCGTGCCCATCAGCTGGCCTCGCGTGCAATATGTCGAAGGATGGAACGACGCTATCGAAGTGCGTCCTGATGCCAAGAAATCGGTGCTCTCGCTCTATGAGAAGAATCCCGAGGCTGCAGCCACACGCTTCGGCGCTGAGCCCTTCGAACTGAAGAACATCCTCAAATACTGGGTACAGAATACTGATGAGACACTCCATTACATCCCCACCGACACCGTTTTCATCACCCTTGACAAGGCTGCTATCCTCCGCTCAGGCATGTACATTCCCGAGGAGTTCCGTGGAGCAACCGACGAGGAGACAATGAGCCGTCTGCCCGACCGCATGAACATTCCGCTCAAAGGGCGTCGCCGTCTCTACAAGAACGACCTGATGATGCTTGAGATGCTGGCACAATGCAACTGGGAACGTCCTATCTACATGGCGATGACCGTCGGTTCGGAAAACCGCCTCGGACTTGAGCCGTTCTTCTTGCAGGAAGGCCTGGCTTACCGCATTACACCTTTCAACTTCGACGAGCTGGGCTACGTTGAAAACTCCCGCGTGGAGTTTGCCATCGACAGCGAAAAGATGTACGACAACCTCATGAACCGCTACAAGTTTGGCGGCATGAATACCGAGGGCATTTATCTGGACGAGACCATCACCCGCATGGCCTACACCCACCGTCGTCTGTTCGTCCTGCTGGCTAATCAGCTCATCGCCGAGGGCAAGAACGAGAAAGCCCTTGCCTTGTTGAACAAGTGCGAAGAGGAGTTGCCGGCTTACAATCTGCCGCACAGCTACATCATGAGCTATTCCCATATCATGGCGCTCAACTACATCCAGCTGGGCGAACAGGAGAAAGGCCTTGATATCCTCTGCAAGATGGCCGACAACGAGGTGGAGTACGCCACATGGTATCTCAGCCTCCCCGACCGTCAGTTCCTACCCAATGCCACCAGCTGCCGCGACAACATCGACACCATGCTCCGCCTCGTGCGCTACATGGAGCAGGCTGACAACAAGGACACCATGGAGCTGTACACAAACAAGTTGGAGATGATTTTCAATGCCTACAACGACCGCCTGAAGTCATACGAGTAAGGCGCGAATGGAATCCTCCATTAAGTCCAAAGCCCGTGAGCTTGGCTTTGCCGCATGCGGCATCGCCAAGGCCGGACTTGTGGACGAGGGCACCCGCACGGCCTACGAGCGCTGGATAGCCGGCAATCATCAGGGGGACATGGAGTATCTATCCCGTCATCTCGAAAAGCGCTTCGACCCGAGGCTTCTTGTGCCCAATTGTCAGAGCATCATTGTCACGGCAATGAACTACTTTCCTGACAGACAAATCCCTAACGATGAATGGCAGATAGCCTACTACGCGTATGGCAAGGACTATCACACGATTGTTAAGCAAAGGCTCTTCCAATTGCTGGAGTTTATGGACAACCTTCGGAAAGAGCAGGGAAATCCTGCATCCGAAGGCTGCCAGCGCGTCTTTGTAGACAGCGCCCCTGTGCTTGAGCGTTATTGGGCACAGCGTGCAGGAATTGGATGGGAAGGGCGCAACCACTTGCTCATCATCCCAGGCATGGGCAGCTGGTTCTTTCTCGGCCTCATCCTTACCGACCTCGCCCTGCAGCCCGACAAGCCCCTGCCCTCCCGCTGCGGCACCTGTCACAGATGCGTCGATGCCTGCCCGACAGGAGCCCTCTCCCTGAACGAAGACAGCAGCACTTTTATGGACGCGAGGAAGTGTGTCAGCTACCTCACTATTGAACAAAAAAAGCCCATTTCATCGGACATTTCTTCCAAAATGGGCAACCGCATCTATGGCTGCGACAGCTGCCAGAAAGCCTGCCCTTGGAACCGCTTTGCCACACCCACTACAGAGGCCGCCTTCCATGCCTCCGAAGCGTTACTTGACATGCGTCGCGAGGATTGGCAGACGTTGACGCCCGAGGCTTACGAAGCTCTCTTTGGCGGTAGCGCCGTTAAACGCGCCAAATACGATGGCCTCCGCCGAAACATCGACACCATCGCCGAAAGAGAAAAGCAGTAAGCTGACAGACCCCGCATCATCCTTTCCTTTATAAGTACCAATAGAAGGAACTTCTAATCTAGCAGAAGCTCTTTCTAATTTCGCAGAAGGCCCTTCTAATTTCACAGATGCTCCTTCTATTTTGCCAGATGCTTTATCTGTGCGCATAGCCCAATGGCTATGAACAAAAATAGAAAAATGGTTGGAGTTTTTTGATTGCTATTCTCTGTTCACTTCATACCCTTTTACTACAATAACAGGCCCTGCAGGGAGTTTTTTCTTAGTTCCTTGGGGGAGGAATCGGGCATAACTGGTGCGGATTTGTGTCTGAAAATAGATGGCGCCTGACTCATCGTAGGTGTCCACTCCAGAGACGCTGACAAAGTATTTTTTCTGTTTCTGAAGCAATAACGTCTCTTCGGGCACAAAATCCAACATTCTCTTTCCGTCTGCTTTACAAACTTCCTGATAAAGAGGCTCATTGAGAATATTTACGAACTGCCCATCACGCACCTCATACAGGTTCATGCTAAGAATACACTTGGAATAGTCGCACCCTGCGACAGACAAAAGGATATCGCTGACCCGATAGTCGTGCTGACATTGGAAGGCAACGCCCCATTCATTACTGTCTGGTCGGCCTTTCCCTGACATTCCGACAAGGCCAGGAATTACCATCCCCTTGCCCACTATGGTTTTGAGTTGGCTATCCTTATCTATGGCAACTTCCACCAATTCAACTATCTTATCTTTTAAGACTATGGTAAGGCTATCTACACCTTGAGAATAAACAGAAAAAGGTATCTTTTCCAACTGATACGAAACATGGCTGAACAGCAAGTCCTGCTCTCGGTTGGCAGGAATAGTTAGCACAAAATGCCCCTCGGCATCTGAGATAGTTCCCACGCTGTCTGCCTCGAAGCCTATGCTGACATATTCCACCGTCTCGCCCCGTTCGTTTATCACATTTCCTTTCAAAAAAACTTGCGCTTCGCCTGTATACACCACAGACAACACAACCATAAACGACAGCAATCTCTTGACATTTCGCATATTGCATGAATCTAATGATTATTACTCTGACAAAAGTACACTATCACGCAGAAATTCTTTACGTCAACGACCTGTTCTTAACGTTATTTCTTTTCTTTCTTCACTCCTTAACCTTCCCTAAGAAATAAAAAATCCTGCATCAACAGCCCAGTGGGCTGAGCGCGTAACCCAGTGGGCTGTGAGCGTAGAGTAAAGAGCTGTGAGCACAGAGTTAAGGGCTGTGAGCACAGAGTTAAGGGCTGTGAGAAAACCCCATTCCACTATAAACGAAACAAGAAATACCCGTTTTTGGGGTAGATGATATAGATGTGTAGATGTTTTTCGAACTTTTTTGGATGTGTTGGGCAAAAAGTTGACTGCGTTTTTTTTCTTTTATTTTTGAAAAATCGCTATCTTTGCAGCGAGGAAAAAGGCTATATGGAACAGAAACGGACGACACCTGAGTTTATCACTTCGCTCAAGCCGAATGAAGTGTTTGTGTTTGGCAGCAACCTGAGTGGTATGCATGGCGGTGGGGCGGCATATATCGCTTACCGCAAGTTTGGAGCCATCATGGGGCAAGGCGTGGGACTGCAAGGGCAGAGCTACGGCATCCCCACCATGCAGGGCGGCGTAGAAACGATTCGCCCGTATGTAGATGATTTTATTGAGTTTGCGCAGCAGCATCCCGAGTTGACGTTCCTCGTCACCCGCATTGGCTGCGGCATTGCGGGTTTCAGGGACGAGGAGATTGCTCCGCTATTTAAGGAGGCGCACGGGGTGCAGAACATCGTACTGCCCAAAGGGTGGTGAGAGACGCACGCCCTGACAGGTCGCAGCTCAGAAAAGCCCAAATAAATTTGGCTTTTCGTTCACCTTGACCTTCGGTCTAAAATGCTCTCGCTCGACAAAATGATAATAAAAATTCCTTTTGTTCTCGCTTAATCGCATTTTTGTCACTATCTTTGCAGACAAGAAACAGAAATCCAAAATAACATATCGACATGAAAACAAATTACGAAGTACGTTATGCGGCACATCCGGAGGATGCAAAGCACTATGACACGGCGCGAATCCGTCGCGATTTCCTGATAGAAACCGTCTTTGCTCCCGACGAGGTCAACATGGTCTATTCGATGTACGACCGCATGGTTGTGGGAGGCGCAATGCCTGTTCACGAGGCACTGAAGCTGGAGGCTATCGACCCGCTGAAGGCGCAATGGTTTCTGGAGCGCCGCGAGTTGGGCATCTACAACGTCGGTGGCAAAGGCGTTGTCCGTCACGGCAACGATGTGTTTGAGCTGGACTATAAGGAGGCGCTCTATCTGGGACGCGGAGACAAAGATGTGGTCTTCGAAAGCATGGATGCCGCCCACCCCGCCAAGTTCTACTTCAACAGCACCAATGCCCACACCTCCTATCCCGATCGTAAGGTGACGAAGGCCGATGCTGTGGTAGCCCACATGGGCTCGCTGGAGATGAGCAACGAGCGCAACATCAACAAGATGATTGTCAACCAAGTGCTGCCCACCTGCCAACTTCAGATGGGAATGACGGAACTGGCTCCGGGCTCGGTGTGGAACACGATGCCGGCACACACGCACAGCCGTCGTATGGAGGCTTATTTCTACTTCGAAGTGCCCGAGGATCAGGCTGTCTGCCATTTCATGGGGCAGGTGCAGGAGACCCGCCATATCTGGATGAAAGGCGACCAGGCTGTGCTCAGCCCCGAATGGAGCATCCACAGCGCGGCAGCCACCCACAACTACACCTTCATCTGGGGCATGGGAGGCGAGAACCTCGACTACGGCGACCAAGACTTTTCAAAGATTACGGACCTAAAATAACAACAAACCATGACCAATCCATTTTCACTTGAGGGCAAGAACGCCTGGATTACGGGGGCGAGCTACGGCATCGGGTTCAACATCGCAAAGGCTTTTGTGGCAGCCGGCATCAAGAACATCATTTTCAACGACATCAATGAGGAAGCGCTACAACGTGGCCTCAACAACTACCGCGAAGCCGGCATCACTAACGTGCGCGGCTATGTGTGCGACGTAACAAAAGAGGACGAAGTGAAGGCCCTCGTCGATACCATCCACAACGAGGTGGGACAGATTGACATCCTCGTCAACAACGCCGGCATCATCAAGCGCATCCCCATGCACGAGATGAAGCGTGCCGAATTCCAGCAGGTTATCGACATCGACCTCGTCGGCCCATTCATCTGCTCCAGCGCCGTGCTACCCGAAATGATGGAGCGCCGCGAAGGCAAAATCATCAACATCTGCTCGATGATGAGCGAACTGGGACGCGAGACCGTCAGCGCCTACGCAGCAGCAAAGGGCGGTCTGAAAATGCTGACGCGCAACATCTGCTCAGAATACGGCGAATACAACATCCAATGCAACGGCATCGGCCCAGGCTACATTGCCACGCCTCAGACAGCTCCGCTGCGTGAACGCCAGCCCGACGGCAGCCGTCATCCCTTTGACTCGTTCATCTGCGCCAAGACGCCCGCTGGACGTTGGCTCGACCCCAGTGAGCTGGGCGGTCCTGCCGTGTTCCTCGCTTCGCATGCCTCCGACGCCGTCAACGGACACATCCTCTACGTTGATGGAGGCATCCTCGCCTACATTGGAAAACAACCGAAGTAATCATGAAAAGACTTTTTTATACCCTTATCCTCTTGGCCGCTCTGGCGTCCTGCAACACGAAGCCCAAAGAGGATTTTATCATCACGGTAAAGAACCCTGCCAGCGTAGAGCGCACCGACGAGATGGTAGAGATTCCGATGGATGACCTGCTGGCACGTCTGCCTTTGGTGTCGGAGGAAGACATGTATGTCGTCTGCGACGCGCAGGGCAACGAGCTGCCCACGCAGATCACCTTCGACAAAAAGCTGATGTTTCCCGTCACGTTGTCGGCAAACGGAAGTGCCACATACAGCATCTCCGTCGGAATGCCTGAGCCCGTCCAAGCAGCCGCCTTCGGACGTCACTATCCCGAGCGCGTCGACGACATCGCCTGGGAGAACGACCTTACTGCCTACCGCTGCTATGGCCCTGCTCTTCAAGCCTCTGGCGAACGGGCTTTTGGCTACGACATCTGGGTGAAGAACACGCCCTTGATGGTTGTAGAGGAACGCTATGCCAACGAACTCAATCCTGAGACGAAAGCACAGATTGAGCAGCTGCGGAAGGAGAAACGCTTCGACGAAGCCGACCAGCTCTATCACTCTGTTTCCTATCATGTGGATCACGGCAACGGCATGGATTGCTACAAGGTGGGTCCTACGCTGGGTGGAGGCGCTGCGGCTTTGCTTGATGGTGAGGATATCGTCTATCCCTACTGCTGGGCAAACTATGAGATTATGGAAAATGGCCCCCTGCGCTTTAGGGTGCGCCTCACCTACCATCCTTTTGCCTATCAAGGCGACACGCTGGTGGAGACGCGCATCATCTCCCTCGCAAAGGGCTCGCAGCTCAACTGTACCACCATCAGCTTCAGCGGCCTAAAAAAGGCTGCGCCAATGGCTGCCGGCATCGTCGTTCATCCTGAGAACCCCGATGCCTACACGCTGGCTGCCGACAAGGGATATATTGCCTATCACGACCTTACGGACAACGTGAAGGCTGACAATGGTGAAATCTATGTAGGCATTGTGGCTCCTTGGGCAAAAGAAGCTCGCTACCAGCCCTTCCCCGCTCCTGAAGCCGCACGACGCGGTGCTTCAGGCCACATTCTCGCTTTGGGCTCAATCGCCCCCGATGCGTCTGTCACCTACTGGTGGGGAAGTGCTTGGAGCAAGGCCGGCTGGAAGTCACTCGATGAATGGAACAACTACCTGGGCGACTTTGCCACCAGAACGAATAATCCTCTTAAAGTGACCTATTAACGTACGTGCTGCATGGCAACGGTAATCTATTCTTCCCCGATATTCGGCCCTGTGCATAGCCGGAGGCTGGGCGTCTCATTGGGTATCAATTTGATGCCGGGCGACGGAAAGGTGTGCTCGTTCGACTGCCTCTACTGCGAGTGCGGACTGAATGCGCAACATCCGTCCCATCTCAAGCGTCCTACCCGTGAGGAAGTGCGGACGGCACTGGAACAACGGTTGAAGGAGATGAAGGCTAATGGCCCTGCGCCTGATGTGCTTACCTTCGCAGGCAATGGCGAGCCCACAGGGCATCCTGACTTTGCCGACATTATGGACGACGTTATCGCCCTACGCAATACTTATTTCCCTGCTGCACAGGTGAGCGTGCTCAGCAACGCAACATTCATCCTCCGCCCCGCCGTGTTTGAAGCCCTAAAGAAAGCCGACAACAACATCCTCAAGCTCGATACTGTCAATCCCGACTACATCCGCCTTGTCAACCGCCCGAACGGGCACTATGACCTGGATGCGCTCACCAAAAGGATGCGCGAGTTCGGGGGACATTGCATCATTCAGACGATGTTCATGAAGGGGTGCGCGTTCGACGGCACGGAAGTCAACAACATGGGCGATGCCTACGTCCTCCCCTGGCTGGATACCGTCTGCGCCATAGCCCCCTCGCAGGTTATGATCTATACCATCGACCGCGAGACACCCTGCCCCACCCTCCTGAAGGCCACGCACGAGGAGCTCGACCGTATTGCCACGCTCGTCCGGGCACGAGGAATCCCCCGCTCCGTTTCCTATTAATGATGAATAAGTAAAAGCGAATAAAAACTCAAATAAAACATGAAAAAGTCCCTTTTCATCGGTGTTTTTGCCATTTTCAGTTTGGGCATTTGTGCCCAAGGGCTGACGCCCGAAGTCCTCAGCCGCATCCAAGCCAAACAGACTCCTACGGCTGCCGACAAAGTCATTCACAACGCCCTCGCCGCTGGCGACGTTAGCGCTTTAGCAACAAACCAAGCCAATCAGGGCGAAATGGAAACCTACTTTACCTATAGCGTCAACAGCAAGGGCATTACCGACCAGAAAGGCTCGGGCCGCTGTTGGATGTTCACGGGCCTCAACGTGCTGCGCGCTCAGATGATTCGCGAGCACAAGCTGCAGGGCATGGAGTTTTCGCAGGTCTATCTCTTCTTCTATGACCAACTGGAGAAAGCCAACCTGTTCCTACAAGCCGTCATCGACACGCGCTCAAAGGCCATGGACGACAAGACCGTCGAGTGGCTTTTCCAGCACCCGCTCTCAGATGGCGGCACGTTCACAGGCGTAGCTGACCTGATTGAAAAATACGGCGTCGTGCCTGCCGGCATCATGCTTGAAACGTATGCCTCCAACAACACCTCCCACTTTTCCTCACTCGTCAAACGCAAGCTGCGCGAGGACGGCATCCGCCTCCGCAAGGCCGACAAAAGAACCGACCTTCAGGCCATGAAGGAAGACATGTTGGCTGAGATCTATCACATGCTGGTGCTGGGCTTCGGCGAGCCCGTCAAAGAGTTCACATGGGCACCCAAGGACAAGGACGGCCGTTACCTCAGCAAGCCCCAAACCTACACCCCGCAAAAGTTCTACGCCGAGTTTCTGGGCAACGACCTCCAGAACGACTACCTCATGCTGATGAACGACCCCACGCGCGAATACTGGCGCACCTACGAAATCGAATACGACCGTCACACCTACGACGGACACAACTGGCGCTACCTCAACCTCCCGCTCGAAGACATCAAGGAGATGGCCATCGCCAGCATCAAGGATAGCACCATGCTTTATTTCAGCTGCGATGTGGGCAAGGAGCTCGACCGCACACGCGGACTACTCGACCTCAACAACTACGACTACGGCAGCATCTTTGGCACCACCTTCGGTATGAACAAGGAGGAGCGCATCAGCACCTTCGACAGCGGTTCCACCCATGCCATGTCGCTTATGGCCGTCCGCATCGAGGACGATAAACCCGTCATGTGGAAGGTGGAAAACAGCTGGGGCGCCTCGTCAGGCTATCAGGGCTTCCTCCTTATGACGGACGAGTGGTTCAACGAATACATGTTCCGCCTGGTGGTAAACAAGAAATACGCCTCGAGTAAGGTCGTCAAGGCTTACCAGATGAAACCCGTGATGCTTCCCTGCTGGGACCCGATGTTCGCTGCGGAGGAATAATTCTATCGCTACTGACTTTCACACATCACTCGCTGCGCCCTGTCAGCTGGTTGTAAATGGCAATGTGGGCAGCGGCAACAGACGTTTCGCTGTAGGTAGTGTGGGCTTTGCGAAGGGCTTCGCTACTTAGCATATCGTAGTCGCCCTCGGTAAGCAGCCAATGGATGCCTTCAGCAAAGTGACGGGTATCCTTATAGTCAGCAATGTAGCCGTTATGGAGGTGGTCTATCATCTCAGGGATACCGCCTACGTTGAAGCCAATACAAGGAATGCCGCATGCCATTGCCTCTACCACCGTGTTGGGCAGATTGTCCTGCAATGAGGGAATAGCATAGAGGTCAACGGCGTTATAAACCAGCGACATCTGCTTCTCATCTGAGACGTATGGCATGGGATAAACGGTGAAAGGTATTTCGCTAAAGGATACCTTCTCACTATCACGTCCCAAAACCACAAGGCCCAGCTGTTCCTTCCATTCAGGATGAGCGGCTGCTAATACCTTCAGCGCATCGGTCAGATAATCAAATCCCTTGCGTCGGTCAAGGACGGACTCGGAGGAGAATAGCACCAAGCGCTTATCCGATGGCAGGCTCAGTTCCCTACGCGCCATCTGCCTGTCACGCTTGTGGAACAAGCGGGTATCAACAGCATTGGGAATGCATGCTATCTTCCTGCCGCGTAGCAGACTGCTCTTACGGGCCATCTCCTGCAACCAATGGCTGCAAGCAATAAACCGGATGGAGCTATGCTGGAAGAGGACACTCTTTTTGTCGAAAAAGCGACTGGAAAGGTCGCCCGTGCGACTGCTGTTGAGCTGCGGGCACGAGCCACAATGTTTCATGTAGTTGTCACAGTCATGGGCATAATGGCAAATGCCTGTGAAGGGCCACATGTCGTGGAGTGTCCATACGACAGGCTTGCCAGATGCTGCGATGCGTTGTAACATGTGCAGGGAAATCATGCCATCGTTAATCCAATGCAGATGGATGATGTCCGCCTGACGGAACTCAGGCAAACTGGTGATGTCCTCACCCACGGTGCCAAGGTCGAGGCGATAGCGATGCTGACGCCCTAAGCGATTGTGGAGGTTCAGCCGGATTTTCTCGATGAAAAGGCCTCTTTTTACACGCCACGTCTTTTCGATGGCAATGGTTGTCACCTTGTCCGTCTCCTTCTCAAGCACCAGCATTTTGGCTTTGATGCCGTTGCTCTTCAGCGCTTCCGTCAGTCGGTAGGCTGCAATGGCAGGACCGCCCTGCCGTTCAGTAGTGTTAATGATAAGGACTCTCATTGCCGGGCCTTGTAGGCAAGTGCATAGATGCGCATTTGTTTGACCATAGCGACAAGCCCGTTGCTGCGCGTGGGCGACAGGTGTTCATGAAGACCGATACGGTCGATGAAATAGAGCTGTGAGTCAAGAATCTCATCGGGTGTATGCCCGCTCAACACCCTTATCAGCAGGGCTATGATGCCGCCCACGATAAGGGCGTCGCTTTCTGCTTCGAAACGGACCAATCCATCCGTCATATCGGCATGAAGCCACACACGGCTTTGGCAACCCTCGATGAGGTTGTCCTCCGTCTTGTAGCGTTCGTCCAGCTTTGGCAGCTCACCAGCAAGGTCTATCAGCATCTGATACTTGTCCATCCAGTCGTCCAGACCCGTGAACTCATCGATTATCTCGTCCTGTATCTCGTTTATGGTCATAGTTTCTACTTTTCGTTGTATATGACGTGCAATACCGTCTGCCCTGCAGCGCGAAGCGTAGCGCGGTCTATCCACTCCATGTTATCCTTCACGGTGTGCCAATGCTCGCCAAAGCCGTAGGCATCGTCGTAAGGGATGATGTCGATGGTGGGGATGCGGCCTTTTTCGTTGAGGGGGAGGTGGTCGTCGGTGACGTAGTTACCTGCCGTCAGGGGGAAGTAGGAACCAAAGCCAAGGGTGTGAGCTGTCTGCCACACCTTATCAACGATGCTGCCGGCATAGCGACGTGAATAGCGTTCCTGACAAAAGCGTGCGCCCGGAGCCCCCACCATATCAAGCAGGATACCGAAACGGGCCATATAATCGGCCTTGTGCGGATGTCGGGCCCAATACTGCGAACCCAAGCACCACGAGTTGTCGGCATAGTCCAGTTCATCGCTGTGCATACCGTAATCCTCCGCATCGAAGAATATGATGTCCACACCTATCGTGGGTTGCTGGCGTTGCAGCTGACGGGCAATCTCCATTAGCACGCCCACCCCACTAGCGCCATCGTTAGCGCCGTCGATGGGGGTACGATGATTCTTTACGTCAGGGTCGTTGTCAGCCCAGGGACGGCTGTCCCAATGGGAACAGAGGACTACGCGCTTATTCGTTGCCGTGTTGTAGCTGCCAATGATGTTGCGCATGGGCAGCCGGTCGCCATTGTAGGCTTTCAAGTCAGCGGTCTGTTCTGTAACCTCAGCCCCAAAACTTTTCAGCTTGGCAACCAACCAGTCGCCACATACCTTGTGTGCCTCAGAGCCCGTCACGCGAGGGCCAAAAGCCACCTGCGCCGATACATAATCATAGGCACTATCGGCATCAAAGGCCGGAACGGAAACATTAGGTTGCTCCACCACGACAGCCCCCTTCTTGGGCGTGCAGCACGAAAGGGTCAGAAGGCAGAGGAGGAAAGGAATTACACGTTTAGCTTCCATGTGGCACCTTCTTTCGTATCCTTGATTTCAAAGCCGATGGCTGTGAGCTCGTTGCGGATTTTGTCGCTGGTGGCCCAATCCTTGTTGGCTTTTGCCACAGCACGCTGTTCCAACAACATATCTACCACTTTGCCAAATGCCTCCTCGCGGGCGGCATTACCTGCACCCGTCTCCTCCTTCATGCCGAGGATGTCGAATAGGAACAGACGGAACGTATCCTTCAGCTCCTTCAGCTCATCAGCCGAAACGGAGACCTTCTTATCGACAATCTGATTGATATAGTGGCAAGCATCAAAGAGACAGCTAATGACGATGGGGGTGTTAAGGTCGTCATTCATGGCCTCGTAGCAACGGTTGACAAGGCTCGACATATTGGAAGAGCCCGACGGACCAGAGAACACAGACTGCTCCAAGCGCTCCAGATTCTTCCAGCCTTCGAGCAGTCGCTGCAGACCTTTCTCGGCAGCCTGCAGGGCTTCGTTGCTGAAATCAACCGTGCTGCGGTAGTGCGCCATGAGGATGAAGAAGCGGATAGTCATCGGGCTATAAGCCTGCGTCAGATTCTTATTGCTGCCTGTGAAGAACTCATCCAGCGTAATAAAGTTGCCAAGGCTTTTGCCCATCTTCTGGCCGTTGATGGTAATCATGTTATTGTGCATCCAATAGCGCACCATATCGCTGCCTTGGCTGGCGACAGCCTGGGCAATCTCGCATTCGTGGTGGGGGAAAACGAGGTCCATACCGCCTCCGTGGATGTCGAACTGCGCACCCAGATACTTCCTGCCCATGGCCGTGCACTCGCAATGCCAGCCTGGGAAACCGTCGCTCCAAGGACTTGGCCAACGCATAATGTGCTCAGGCTGCGCTTTTTTCCAGAGGGCGAAGTCAACGAGATTGTGTTTCTCTGACTGTCCGTCAAGGTTTTCGCGCGAGGTGTTGATAACGTCCTCCAGATTACGTCCAGAGAGACGTCCATAATGATGGACGTTGTTGTACTTGGGCACGTCGAAATAGACACTACCCTCGCTCTCATAGGCAAAGCCGTTGGCCATAATCTCCTTGACCAGCTGGATTTGCTCAATGATGTGTCCTGAAGCATGCGGCTCGATGCTGGGCGGCAGCACGTTCAATGCCTCCATGGCTTTGTGGTAGCGGTTCTCATAGTACTGCACCACCTCCATCGGCTCCAGCTGCTCCAGCCGCGCCTTTTTGGCTATCTTATCCTCACCCTCGTCTGCATCATGCTCCAAATGGCCCACATCCGTGATGTTGCGGACATAGCGCACCTTGTAGCCCAGATGCTGCAAATAGCGGAACAGCACATCAAACGTAATGGCAGGCCGTGCATGGCCCAGATGGGCATCGCCATAGACCGTCGGACCGCATACATACATGCCCACATGGCCTTCGTGAAGGGGTTTGAAGAGTTCTTTGCTACGCGTCAGCGTATTATAAACAAACAGCTTGTTATCCATCATACCTGAAATTTTCTGCAAAGGTAGTGCGAGCCGAGAGATAATGCAAATTTATTTGCAATTTTGATTGTCATGCGCTATCTTTGCAGGCTGAGAGACAAGGTTCGTACCTAAGAACAAACAATTCGCCTATGATAGATGAAGCATTGCAACAGCAGTTGCGCGAGCAGTACAATCCTGAGGGTTCGGCGCGATGGGAGGTGCAACAACGGTTGTTGGAAACGCTGGTAGCCTTCGACGAGGTGTGCCGTGCTGAAGGGCTAACCTATTTCCTCGACTACGGAACGCTGCTGGGAGCCTTTCGGCATAGGGGATTCATCCCTTGGGACGACGATGTGGACGTCTCGATGCCCTCGGTCGACTTCAAAAAGTTTCAGCAAGTGGCTCCTGAGAGGCTTGACGACCGCTTCTTCCTTCAGACCAAAAAGTCGGACAAGGCTGCACGCATGGGACACGGGCTGATGAAGGTGCGGCGCAATGGTACGCTCTCCATCAACCGCGCATCGGACTTCCATGTGACATTCCATCGCGGCATTTCGATAGACATCTTTGAGAGTGTGCCAACACCAGCTGTAAGGCGGCCTTTCTTTCGCTGGATGAACCGTCGTATCGGTAAGTCGTTCGGCTTCTTTGCCTATCCCAAGCCTATTTCATTCGCCAACATTGTGCGCTTCTTCTGGTTCCCTGTGGAGTACGTATTGATGAAGGGCATTTGGAAACTGGCTTGCACCATGCGTCCGAAGGATCGCGAAGCAGGAACGATGGAGCGCAACGACATCAAGTACCCTACGCTCACCACCGACCTCTACCCGACGGGTGAACTGACGTTTGAAGGACACACGTTCTGCGTGCCACATAACGTAGAGGCCCGTCTTACATCCATCTATGGCAAGGACTACATGACACTGCCACCTGAAGACAAACGTAAGATGCACGCCGTGTTCATGTGTCCAGATACAAGCCGTGAATACACTATCCTATAAAATTAGGAATTAAGATGCAGGAAAAGGTCCGGGAGATACAACTGAAACTAGCCCAACATGTGCTGGAGATCTGCCAGCGGCATGGGCTACAGGTGTGGGCCGACTGGGGCACTCTGCTGGGGGCTGTGCGTCATCAGGGGTTCATCCCTTGGGACGATGACATCGACCTGATGATGATGCGCGACGACTATGAGGCGCTGCTGAAACTGGCAGCCACGGAGTTCAAGGCACCTTTCTTCCTACAGTCGTTCCACACGGAGCGAAGGTATTATCGCGGGCACGCACAAGTGCGCTACAACGGTACGGCAGCCATCCTACCTGCCGACCTGCACCAGCCCTTTCATCAAGGCATTTTTGTGGACATCTTCGTTTATGACAACATCTCCGACGACCTTGACAGCACTGCATGGAAGCGCTCGCTACGCACGGCACGATGGGTGCTGAAATGCCTGCAGACAGCGCAGTACGGACAAGGGACAAAAGTGCTGCTGGCGAAAGCCATCTGCGGCATCGCGGGTTATAAAAGACTCTACCGTATGTTCGAGCGGCAATTTACAAAGTGGAATGCGCAGGAAACGCAGCGCATCGCCTGCCCCACGTTCGACTGGCGCCAAGTGGCACGGACAGCGAGAGAACGGGCATGGTATCGCGAAACGATAATGCTGCCCTTTGAGCAGATGGAACTTCCTGCCCCCGTTGACTACGACAAGGTGCTGACGGCACTCTATGGAGCTGACTACATGACCCCTCGTCAGGATTCATCAGGCCATGGCGAGGTGATATTGGATGCCGAACATGACTACCGTGAGGTGCTGAAAAGAATGAAAAATGGAGAACAATAAGCAGTACGACTACCTCATTGTGGGAGCAGGGCTGTATGGAGCCATGTTTGCCTACCGCGCCATCCGGCAGGGCAAGCGCTGCCTCGTTATCGACAAGAATCCCCACATAGGCGGCGGATGTTATACGGACGATGTCAAGGGCATACAGGTGCATCGTTATGGGCCGCACATCTTCCACACCTCCAACAAGGCCGTGTGGGATTTTGTGAACGACCTCGTGCCTTTCAACAACTTCATTAACAGCCCCATAGCCTGCTATCGTGGACGCCGTTACAACCTGCCGTTCAACATGAACACCTTTCACCAGCTCTGGGGTGTCGAGACGCCTGACGAGGCACGCGCCATCATCGACCGCCAACGCGCCGAATATGCCGACATCGCCGAACCCGCCAACCTCGAGGAACAGGCGCTGAAGCTCGCAGGACGCGACATCTACGAGACACTCATCAAGGGCTACTCCGAAAAGCAGTGGGGCATGAAGGCCACAGAGATTCCTGCCTTCGTCATCCGACGCCTGCCCTTCCGCTACGAATACAACAATAACTACTTCAACGACACCTACCAAGGCATACCCATCGGGGGCTACACGCGCCTGTTCAAGCGCTTGCTTGAGGGCTGCGAGGTGCGTCTGCGGACAGACTATTTCGATGCCCGTGCCTACTTCGACGGGCTGGCAGACAAGGTGGTGTTCACAGGCTGCATTGACGCCTACTACGACTACTGCTACGGCCACTTGGAATTCCGCTCTCTGCGCTTCGAGCACAAGCTGCTGACAGGCGTGCACGACTATCAGGGCAACGCCGTTGTCAACTACACAGAGGCCGAGGTGCCCTACACACGTTGCATCGAGCACAAGCACTTCGAGTTCGGCCAGCAACCCGACACGGTCATCACCTACGAATATTCGCGCCGCTGGGAGAAGGGTGCCGCACCCTACTACCCCATCAACAACGAGCGCAACAACCGCCTCTATGCCCGCTATGCCGAGCGTGCTGCGCAGGAGCCGAACGTCCTCTTTGGCGGCCGTCTGGCCGAGTACAAATATTACGACATGCACCAGATTGTCGAAAAAGTTCTGGAAATGGAATTATGAGTACGGACATGGAAATAGTGCAATCTGAAACAATTGATTGGTTGAGACCTGTCATGGCGTTTATGGTCATCTGCCTTCATGTTCAGTTATTTTATGTTGACGAATCGTGGTCCATGAATGGAGGTCTTTTTCAAGTCTTTGTAATATATTTATGTAAAACTATTTGTCCCGTTGCCGTTCCTACTTTCTTCTTTATTTCTGGATTCTTGTTCTTCAATAGGCTTGAGGATTGGAATCATGAGATATGGATGCGCAAGATGACCAAGAGGCTTCGTACCCTGTTTGTCCCTTATCTTCTTTGGAACCTTATTGCCATAATAGCTTTCCCCATTACCCGGTTTGGTGGCTCTATCCTTAAGGGGGTGCCGATGGAAAATGTATGGGATACCATTAAGGATCGCGGTTTTTTTAGGCTTTTTTGGGACAGAACATTATTTGATGGCATCACTTCTCAAACCACCAATATACTTGGTTGGAGCGTTCCTTCCGGCCAGCCTATGGATACGCCTCTATGGTTTGTCCGTGACCTAATAGTTATCCTTCTTTTCACGCCACTCATTCATTGGCTTATCAAAAAGATGGGGTCAATATTTGTCGTCCTTTTGGCCTTGTTATTCGTGGTTGATATATGGATTCCCGTTTCTGGGTTTGGGATAAAGGCGACATACTTTTTTTCATGGGGCAGCCTTTTTTCCATCAAAGGCAAGTCCTTTATCGAATCCTTCCGTAAGACATGGAAAACTATTACCCTGTTTTATTTTGCAAGCCTGGCTTTCATTCCCATCTTATGGGAAATTGACAGGCAAGCCTTCAATCTGACCGTCAGGGTGTTCATCCCTATTTCAATAATGTTTTATTTCAACATCGTCTCAAAACTCTTAGAACATAGAAGAATCAAGGTTAACCACCGATTAGCAAGTAGCAGTTTCTTTGTCTTTTGTTCTCACATGGTGATTGTTTCAAGCGCAGTTATGTGGGCCGTCATGTCTCTTCCTTTCAGTTTAGGAATTATGCGTATTCTATTATTCATAATAGGTGCAGTGCTGATATTCCTTATCTGCCATTTTATGTACATCTTTCTAAAACGATTTTGCCCATCCGTTTTGAATCTTCTTACTGGTGGCCGAAACTCCTAACCCAAAAGATTTTCTGATGAAACTCCTCTCCCTCATCATTCCGACGTACAACATGGATGCGTTGCTTCCGCGATGCCTCGACTCGCTGCTGGTGCCTGCCACGCTGGAACGGCTGGAGGTGATGGTGGTCAACGACGGTAGCCGCGACGGTTCGCTGGCAGTAGCAAACAGCTACCGCGAGCGCTTCCCACAGACGGTAACCGTCATCGACAAGCCCAACGGTAACTACGGCTCCACCATCAACGCAGCCCTGCCTGTTGCCCAAGGGAAATATGTGAAGATTCTCGATGCCGACGATTGGTTCGACACTACCGCTTTGGTGACATTCCTCGACCGCCTTGCCGACATCAGCGCCGACATGGTCGTCACCCACTTCACCGTCCTCCACGACGATGGCACGCGCGAACTGACGAAATACAACGTCTATGGACGCGAGCCCTACGACTACGGCCGCGTCTATCCCCTCGACGACGTGCTACGCGACGGTCACATCCGCTTTTTCCTCATGCACGCCCTTGCTTACCGAACGGAGCTGCTGCGCACGATGGGCTACCGCCAGACCGAGGGCATCTCCTATACCGACACGGAGTGGGCCTGCTACCCCGTGTTCCGTGCCGCCGACATCATCTTCCTCGACATCAACCTCTACCAATACAATCTCGCGCGCGAGGGACAGACCATGGATCCCAAGGTCATCGCCCGTAGCCTGGGCCAAATGGAGCAGATGACACGCCAACTGCTCGCCTTCTACGGCGCATACGACATAGAAACGCTCTCCGACGTCCGCCAAGCGTTCCTCCGCCAGTACCTGACCAACCGCGTCCGCCTACTCTACAAGTGCCACCTGCTGGATATCCCTCGCAGCCAGTTTAATGCCGCCCACTTCGCCGAACTCGACGCTGAACTGACGGCCGCCTGCAAGCAGTACGGTCTTGGCCCCATACGCCTTTACCCTGCCAATAAGCTCATCCGCGCCGACGCCCTGCGCTGGTGGCACCGCCATCACCGCCGCTGGCCCCGCTGGTTCGAGGCCCTCAACCGCC
The DNA here is from genome assembly GCA_016291905.1 of Bacteroidaceae bacterium. Taxonomy (GTDB): domain Bacteria; phylum Bacteroidota; class Bacteroidia; order Bacteroidales; family Bacteroidaceae; genus UBA1189. The sequence continues at coordinate 50,219 of JAEEZS010000057.1, read as the reverse complement.
TTGCCGACCGCCTGATGACCTGGCTCTTCGTCCGCATATTCAAACGATAAACCATATGAAAGTTTCCATCATCTCTCCCGTCTATAACGCCGCTGATACTATCGGACGGTTCTTGACTTCACTTGCTTCCCAAACGCACAAAGATATTGAGATAGTACTCGTTGATGACCACGGCGATGATGATAGTATGGAATGCGCACGGCAGTTCGTCCGTACCGAGGGTTTAGAGCCACGCGTCGTCTATGTTGATGGAGGCTACAACAGAGGACCAGGCGAGGCACGTAATCTTGGAATAACCCACGCCACAGGCGATTACATCGCCTTTGTCGATAGCGACGACTGGATTGAGCCCGACTTTTTACAAAGGCTCGTCGCTACTGCTACCGAAAATGATGCCGATCTCGCCTTCGGAAGTATTGTCTTCAATTTGCCTAACGGTTTTTACTATGTACGCCATAACCCTACTACAACCGAAGGTGCATTTGTGGGCAGAGCAAAAAGGCAATTTCTCATGCACTATGCGTCCTTCTTTACCACCTTTCTATATCGACGAGAAATGCTGCTAAAATATCATATTCTTTTCCCCCCTACGCGTAGCGCCGAGGATAGTTGCTTCCTAGGTTGCTCGTTATTGGCCGCACAGCGTGTTGCGCGTGACGACAATGCTATCTACCATTATGTCGTCTCCTCCATTTCCGTCAGCCAACGCCGCGACCGCAAGCGTGCTTCCCAACGTCTCGTCTCATGGAAAGTCTTCCGTGCCTTTGCCCGTGCCAACGGCTTCTACGCCTCCTACCGTTTTCCCATCCTCTGGCTCTCCTTCAAAAAGGGTTTTCTCATGGCTTTTAGAGACATCTTGAGGGGATGAGTGCCATCAGACGTTAAAGGAAGTTAAATCCTGCAGCACCCCACGCAGTATTTTCCGCTTTTGCACGTTCTAAGGGTAGAGACAACCCCTTAAAAGCATTCAAACAATGAAGAAAAGTAACTATTCCTTTTTCCTTACCGCCAGCCTGCTGATACTGGCGCTCACCTGTGGTATGACCTCCTGCTCCGAAGAGGGCGTAGGCCCCGTTTCTCCTGACGGCGGCTTCTACTACGGCGAACTTTCAGCACTTGACAAAAGCGGTTTAGGCGACGGCGCGTTAGGCGGCATGCCAGACGGTGAAGGCAGCCAGACGGGCAACACTAGCGCAGGCATCGTCACCGCCGGCGAGTGGAACGACCTCAGCCATTGGGCCTTCTGGTCAGGCCTGATGCAGGACTCCGACTCTATGAGCTTCGCCGACAAGAGCGACTACTGGAAGTTCTACACCAACAACCGCGTGGCCGTCCGCGTCACCGACTCCGATAACAAGCCGCTGGCAGGCATCGCCGTCAAACTCCTTCGCAAGAGCTCCGGCAAGGACGCCACTCTGTGGGAAGCCGTCACCGACAATCGCGGCCAGGCCGACTGCTGGGTAGGCCTCTTCCAGCGTGAGACCGCCAACGCCTCCACCCTGCGCATCGCCATCGACGGCAAGGTCATGGACGGCAACCCCGTTCTCTGCCCGTGGGATTCCACCGCCCAGCAGACTCCCGTCAACCACTACACCCTCGCTAAGGCGAAGGCCCCCGCCCAGCAGGCCGACATCGCCTTCATCGTTGATGCCACCGGCTCCATGATGGACGAAATCAACTTCCTGAAAAACGACCTCGTTGACATCATCGGCAAGGCCTCATCCGTCCGCCCAACCATGAAGATGCGCACCGCTGCCCTGTTCTATCGCGACGAAGGCGACGAGTACGTCACCCGTCACAGCGATTTCACCACCAAGCTCTCCAGCACCTCAAAGTTCGTCAGCGAGCAGTCCGCCGACGGCGGTGGTGACTACCCCGAGGCTGTCCACACCGCCCTTGAGCAGATGCTGCAGAAGCTCTCGTGGGACACGGATGCTCACGCGCGCCTGGCCTTCATGCTGCTCGATGCCCCTGCCCACCATCAGGACAACGTCATCACTTCGCTCCAGAAGTCTGTTCAGCTCTGCGCCCAAATGGGCATCCGCCTCATCCCCGTTGCAGCCAGCGGCGTCGATAAGAACACCGAGTTCATGCTGCGCTTCTTCGCCATCGCCACGGGCGGCACCTACGTCTTCCTCACCGACGACAGCGGCGTGGGCAACCCCCACATCAAGGCCAGCGTCGGCCCCTACGAGGTGGAGCAACTCAACGACCTCATCATCCGTCTGATAGGCGAGTACACGGAGTAACGCCCGTTCCTCCTGACGAACTAATACCCTCATTCCGCTGGTATACAGAACATAGAAAGGTGTAGATGCGTCTGCATCTACACCTTTCTACATCAATCTACACCGATTTTTCGGCTTATCCTACTTGATCCAGCTGACCTTGAGGGTCTTGGTGAAGGCGTCGTCGGGCACGCCAATCTGGATGGCGGTGCACTCGAAGGTGGTGTATTCGCCCGTGACGATGCGCTGGTCGGTGGCCTCGTCGTAGCCCCAGATGTCGCACTTGGCGCGGAGGGCGAAGCCGTTCCACGCGGCGAAAGAGCCGTGCATGCCGTCGCGGCCCAACTCGTCATAGACGGCGAGAATAGACTTACCGCGGTTGTAGGTGCCCTCATAGACGTTGCACGTGCGGCCGCAGATGGTAGTGGTGCCCTTGGCCTCGTAGCCGTGCTCAAGGAAGTGCTTGCTCATGTCATAAATCATGGAGAAGGCGTTGTTTGCCGTCTGGCGGGCACGGACGTCGTCGTCGGTCCAGGCGTCTTCATCGCCAGACCAGCCATAGCCGGTGTACTTGCCGTCGGCATCCTTGGTCTCGATATAGACGCTGTGCTCGTCGGTGGGGTTGCCCTCGTCGTCGGTAGAGAATATGTCGAGGCGGGTGCTGGAACCCTTGCGGGTAAAGATGGCGACATTGTTTCTCTTGCTCTGGCTGAAGAGGTCGTACTTCAGGGCGAAGCCCTTCTCCTTCATCTGCTCAGGGGTGACATTGTCGTTCTTGCTGCTGGCTGCCTTCGTGGAAGGGGCTGCTCCGGCGTTGTCGCTGCCTGCGCCGCTTTTTCCACTACCGCTGTTTCCGCAGGAGAGGCAGAGGGTCATCAGGGCTACGCAGGCAAGCCCAAGGAGGGTGCTAAAAAACTTTTTCATACTAACTTCCAAATTGTCAATTATCTACGGACAACTGGCAAAGCCAATTGTCCCGTCAGTCCCAGTTGTCGAACTTGAGTGTCTTGTTGTGTTCTCGTCGGGCGGCGTTCTGTTCGGAGAAGTCGCGCAGGGTGACGTTGGCGGCACCGGCTGACATAGCGCCAGAGACTGCATTACCATAAGCGGCAGTAGCCTCGCCGAGGGCTTTGCCCAGGGCGCTCATATTCTGCGCGGCAGCAGCCTCGAGGGTGTCTTCCTTCACTTCGCCAAAAGCCTTGTTGAGGGCATCGTTGACGGCGCTTTCGGCCTTCTTCTCGGCACGCTTGGTGACCTGCTTGCCGACGGCGTTCTTGGCACCTTCGGTGGCCGACTTGAGAGCTTTTTCTCCCAGGCTTTTCAGAATCTGTGCTTCGGCGGGCGCCATGCACAGGGTGAACATAAATAGTAAGGCAATGAGCTTTTTCATATTCTTCTGTAGTTTTTTTAGTGGTTTTACTTCTTGAAGGTGACTAGTTCGTTGCGCGAGACGAGGCGGTTGCCCATGGTGCTCTCGCTCTTGACGATGCCCACGCCGCGGCTGTACCACGTCTTGGTGGTGGTGACGGCGCTGATGCCCATCATGGTCATCTCTGTGACCTGCTTGACGATGTAGCACTTGAACTTGCCAGCGGGCACGGTGACCTCCTCACGGCCGATGACTTCGTTGTCGGTGATGGTAGCCACGACGGTCAGTCCCTCCATGGAGACACGCACGTCGCCGATGGGGAGCTGATAGCCCACGGCCAGCTTGTTGGGCAGCATGGTGATGCCAGGGTCGGAGGCGCTGACGTCAATGGAGCCATCGACACCCGAGATGGCAATCTTTGCAGCGCCCTCGCGCACTTCGCCAAGGGCTACGAAGGCGTTATCGCCCTCGCCCTTCTCGCCGGGCTCGCTGATGGTGCTGTTGGAGATGCGGAAGTCGTAGTTGCCGCCACCCAGGTCGGTGACGTCCTGGATAACCTGACGGTTGTAGCTCTCCACTTTATCTTCTTGGTTGTAGGTGGCATACTCAAGCACGGCGCCTTTGGTGACGCAGGCGTAGGGCGCCTGAGCCCACATGGGGAGTGTGGCAAGAAGCACACTCAAGGTCAGAAAACACTTTTTCATACGCAGTTGGTTTTTGGTTTTAAGTTGAAAAATCGGGGCAAAGGTAGGGTATCTATTCTTTAATTGCAACTTTTTTGCGGTTTTTTACACATTTCCCCACTTCGCGGCCTATGAGACAGAGCGTGAAGGCATAGAGAATGAGGATGCAGATAAGCGAGAGGGTGTCGCCACGACGGACGCTGTCAGGCGCAAACTCGAAGTGAATCTGGTGGCTTCCGGCAGGCACGTTGAGGGCACGCAACATGTAATCAACGCGGAAGTGGTCGGCGGGCTGGCCGTCGATGGTGGCACGCCAGCCGTAGGGGTAGTATATTTCGCTGAAGACGATGGTGCCCGGCTGGGTGGAGGTGCTCTCATAGTCGAGGTAGCGAGGCGTGTACTTCGTCAGGCGCACAGAACGCGTGCTGTCGGCAGCGAGCACGGGCTGGGGGGCAAAGGCGACGAACTCCTTGTCAAGGACGGCCGTGGTGTGGAGGTCGAGGCTGTTCAGGGCGTCGCTCTCGGCATTGGCGCCATCCACCACCATCAGCGTATCGACAAACCACGCGTTGCCCATGGCATCGGGGTTGCGCATGGGCTGCGGCTGGCCGTCGGAGCCCTTGGTGATGATATACTTCGTGTTGAGCATGTTCAGCACGTTCCAGTTCATCTTCGAGATGTGCTGGTCGATGAGGTCCTGATAGCGGCGCAGCTTGGCGGCGCTGTAGCCGCCGATGGATTTCAGGTAGTACGAGGTACGCGCGTCGTTGAACGTGCTGGTGGTGAGGTTCATCACGCGGAAGTTCGGGTCGGTGTCGGCAAGGATCTCCTTCTCGTAGGGCTGCATGGCAAAGTAGGCCTTCTCCTGCTTGGCGGGGATGAAGTTGCTGTCGTTAAAGTAGCGTTTATCAACCTGCCACATGTCCACCACGATGAGCAGTCCCAGGATGCCAATCACCCAGCCGCTCCCCAGCTTGCCCTTGGCATAGAGCCACGTGACGAGGGCGGCGCAGGCGATGAAGAGCAGCGAGCGCCAGGCGTCGGCAGCGAGCAGAGCCTTGCGTTCGTCGATGATGCCCTTATAGATGAAGTCGGGCAGGCCGCCCGCCCACGAGGCGTCGTAGCTGGAGCGGAAACTGAACAGGCTGCCGCCAAAAAGGGCGAGGATGAGGCAGAGGCCGCCCGTGATGCCTGCGCTGATGAGCACACCGCGTACCATCTTCTTCCGCTCGATGGAGCCGCTCATCATGTCGCGCAGGGCGAGGAAGCCCAGCAGGGGCATGGTGATTTCGGCCACGATGAGAATGGACGAGACGGTGCGGAACTTGTTGTACAACGGGAACACCTTGAAGAAGAATGCCGTGAGCGGCATGAAGTTGCTGCCCCAGGCGAGGGCGATGGAGAATGCTGTGGCGACAACCAGCGCCCACTTGTAGGAGCCCTTCACCAGTATGATGCCCAGCACGAAGAGGAAGCAGACGACGGCGCCCATATAGACGTTGCCCGACGTGAAGGGCTGCTCGCCCCAGTAGAGGGGCACATTCTCGCAGAACTGGGCGGCCGTGCGGGCGTCGATGCGCTGGCGCACCATCTCCTTATAGAGTTTCGAGTCCTTGCCCACGTTGTAGCCCGAGGCGCCGCCCTTGATGCCTGGGACGAGGAACGAGAGGCTCTCGTCGATGCCGTAGCTCCACTGGGTGGCATAGTCGAGGTCGAGGCCGCGTGTCTTGTTCGTGGCATCGTCGGCCTTCTCAAGGTCGGAGTGTCCGCCGCGCATGGTCTGCTCGGCATACTCCTTGTTGGCAAACACGTTGGCGCTTTGGGCGCCGAAGCCTATCAGCATGGCAAAGGCAAAGATGAGCGTGGCAAGGCCGAAGTCCTTCATACGCTTCTCCCTAATGTGGGTGTAGAGCTCAGCAACAAACAGGACGCCGATGAGCATGAAGATGTAGTAGCCCATCTGCGGATGGTTGACAAAGGCAATGGCGACAGGGAAGGCTGTCAGCAGGGCTCCCAGCCCGTAGCGCTTCTGATATATCAAGTGGAAGCCGCCTATGACGATGGCCATCAACGCGATGGTGGACGTCTTGGTGATGTGTCCCGCAGGGATGATGATGAGGAAATACGACGAGAGTCCGATAGCCAGCGCCCCCACGATGCTGAGCCACTTGTTCACCTTGAACGCCCTGAGCAGGATGAAGAAGCTGACGAAATAGACCATCAGGATAGCAGGCGTGGCGCCTTGCTTATGTCCAGCCAGCGCAATCTTTTTCAAGGGTTTAAGCAAGGTGGACGATTTGTAGTGTCCTCCGCCAATCTGATAGTTAGGCATACCGCTGAACATGCTGCCCGTCCAGAAGCTGTAGTCGCCCGTCTCGTCGTGGTACTTCTTCACCTCCTGCACGGCACCCTTGAAGTGGCTGGTGTCGCCCGCGTTGACGACCTTCCCCTCCAGCGAGGGAGAACAGTAGATGCAGGCGATGGCTGCGAAGATGACAAGGGCCGCGATGTAGGCGCCGAATCGGTTCAAAAACTTCATTGCAATGTTGTTTTTTAAGGTTATTGGTTTGCAAAGATAGGGTGAGCCGAGCGAAAAAGCAAATTATATTTGATTTTTTCCGAGGCGACCCCTATCTAAAAGCCCCCGAAGGGGGATTAAAGATAGGGTGAGCCGAGCGAAAAACCAAATTATGAAGCAACGAAAACAAAAAAAGCTTGTTTTTCTTTGTTGAGTCGCGACAAAATTAGACGATAGTCAAATTTATTTGCTCTTTCTTGCATTTTCGCCTGTTGCGTTGTATCTTCGCAGCAGAAAACTCTGAGGCATGAAAAGTCTGCGCCGATATCTCCCCCTTTTTGCCCTGCTGCTGATGCTGACAGGCAGCATCACGTCGTGTCGCGATACAGGCGTCCGCGACGCTCTGCTGCGTGCCGAGGCCCTCATGGAGTCTGACCCCAAAGCCGCTCGCGCCATGCTGGACAGCCTTAATCTTCAATCTTCAATTTTCAATCTTCAATCTAAAGACGCCGCCCTCTACGCCCTCCTCCGCACGCAGGCTGACTACAAATGTGACCTCCCCCTCACGTCCGACTCCCTCGCCCGTATCGCTACAGACTACTACGGCACGCCGCGCCGCCCCGATTATCACGCCGCCATGGCATGGTACACGCTGGGCTGCGTGTATAAGGAAATGAGTGACGACGTTAACGGCACGGATGCATTCCTTAAGGCAAAAAGCCTCTTTCCCGACACCCTTATACGCTATTACGCCTTAACCGAGACGAATCTGGGCATTCATCATCTGAACCGTCACATGACGCGTGAGGCAGCGCATGAATTCCAATCTGCCAAGCAGAACCTCATTCGTCTGGGCGACAGTACGTCGGTCGCTTTCCTCGACCTCAGTTTCGCGCGTTGCTGGCTGCGTAAGGCGGACTACGCCTCAGCCCGCGAGTGGCTCGAGTGCGTGCTCCAAAATCCCTATGCCAGCCAATATGTCTTCACCGTTGCCCATTTCGAAATGGCGAAGGTGGAAGCCTACTACGACCGCAACTACGCCAAGGCACACGAATACCTTGATTACGACATTCAGTACAACACAAGTAAGATAGACCTTAATGGTGCCTACAGCTTGAAAGCCTTTGCCTTTCAGGAGCAGGGGCGGCTTGATTCTGCCTGGCATTACTACCACCGTTCTTTGGGTTGTAGGTCGAACTTTTCTACCTTTGCCTACAATTATCGTCAGATGGCCATCCTTGCTCCCCAGCTCGGCAAGGCCGACTCCATTGCCGACTATGTCCGCCTCTATCATACTTACATTGATTCACTCTATATCATCAGTAACCAGCAAGCCATCCGTCAGGTGGAGAATGACCACCGTGTGGAGATGGAGCAGCAGCGGCTGGAAGAAGAACATCGACGTCTTGTCCTTACGTTGAGCCTTACTGCATTAGCACTGATTATCCTGGTTCTGGTTGTCCTTGTTTGGTCATTGAATCTTGCCAACCGAAAAAAACAGCAGTACATTCAAATCAGCGATCAGCTGAAACTAGTCCAGATGCAGGAAGAGAGACAGAAAGCCGAACTGGCTAAAGTAAAGGAGGAAGCCGAAAAGCTGAAGAATGTCTATCATGATGCCCTTCAGCACATAAACGAACAGGAAACGCTTTCCTCAACAGACTACGAGAATCGCATCCGCATTTGTGTCAACCAGTTCCGGAAAGGCTTGTCGTGGCAGCTTGTACAGAAGTACCTACACGGCAGTGAACATTCCCTACGGAAAGAAGAACGTGCCACCATCCGTCACGACATCAATGTCTGTTTTACCGATTTCTATGAGATTCTGCAAACGGAAGGAAAAAAGGTGAATCAAACGGAAAAGGTGGTCTCAGCCTGCTATATCCTTGGTTTCAAAACCGAAGAAACCGAGGAGATTTTAGGCTTCTCCGACAGCACCGTTCGTGTGCAGAAGCATCGCTTAAAAGAAAAACTGCCACAAGACCTTTACAACATCATTTTTTCTTTCTCTTTCAAAAAGAAGGATTAATAACTGAGAATAAGCCGATAGTAGTATTTTTCCTCCCTTCTTTTTTCGTTTTGAAACGAATTTGAAACGCTAACTTGATTAGTTTTGGAGTTACCTTTGCAAATAAAAAATGGAGAACATGCTAAACAAAAAGTGAAACCACGAAATATCATATAACAAATGATTAGAATACAATTCTTTATATTGATATTATTATCTCTATTGCTATGCGGGGCGGTGGACAATTACGCTTCTATTGCTCATTTGAGAACAGCAGAACAGGAAGAGGCTCTTTCACGCGATAAGGTATCTGTCCAAATTGACAGCATTACTTACTCTGGGGGAGAGGTCATTTGGTATTCTGCCCATGTCATTTCTACAGACAGCTTACGTACGAGCCGCGTGCTTTATATTGACCTGCTCTCATCAGACGGGATTCTTCTCGAGCAGCAGAAACTGCAAATCACAGACAGCCAATCTCACGGTTCCTTCCTGCTCGCCAAAAGAGTCTCCTTAACCCGGCGGGACGTTAACATACTTTATCCCAAAGGTTCCTATCAACTCCGTGCCTATACTTCGCAAATGCTTAAGGGGAATGAAATGGGCGGACTGGTACTCGACGGATGGGTGGTCGATAGGAGAGGCCATCCGTTAGAGGGCGTGACTGTGATGGCCGTCATTGATGCAGAAGCGGGTTCTGAGCGAAGGGAAGTCAAGGTGAAAACTGACCAACGGGGATATTGGCACCTTCCTATGGAGGACTTCTTTGGCACCCGTCAGGTTTTCCTTTCGTTAGACTGGAAGAGGAAATATGGCAGGCACATTGTCGTGCGTCAATCTCCCTGCCACGACCTGTCTTCACAGTTGGCTGAGTATCGCGCATATCACAAGGGCGGATCTTTTGGCGGCGGAGCCATTCAATGCTTTGATATGCTAGATGAAGAGAATGCTCGCCTAAACCTTGGATTGAAACCGGTCAACGTTGCTGGCTTTTTGTCCGACAAAGCGCTTAAAACCAACGTAGAATATAGCGAAGCGTCGTATTCTCCCAATCAGCCGCCCACCACCACACGGTTTTATTCTGAAGAAGATTATGGTGTTATTAACACCCAACGTTTAGATCAGGCGGATGCCCGAAGATTCAGGAGTTCAACCCCAGCGGCTATGACGCGAACCTATGTGAACGGGCATCTCGCGCGCTGGAACATCAATGTCCCTAAAGACTTTCCTGCCAAAATCTATGACAAGGCTATCACGTACAAGTACACGCGGGAGATTGACATCAAGTATGTCAAGTCTATACTTCTTTTCGACTATGAACCTACCACGCATCCCTTTGTAACGGTCTCGGTGATAATGCGTCATGCAGAAGAGATAGGGAAAAACGATTCAAAGCACAGAACCGTCCGTTTTGCCGGATACAGCACCCCCATGGAGCCTTATGTCTCTGCCCACTCCGATGACCCTGCAGCAGACGACAAGAATAACCGCCGCTCCATCTATTGGGATTCAGAGAGTACCATATGTAGTGCAGGTTACACTACCCTAATGTTCCATATCGGCGACCAACTTGTTCCCTCACCATCAGCGCCGAAGGAATGACAAAGGACGGCGTACCAATTATTAATAAATAATAGGATAGTTCATGAAACGACTTGCCAGCTTCATCCTTCTGTTCTTCTGCGCTAGTCTTTCGGCGCAGACAGTGGATGATGCCAACAAGTTAGCGACCTACGCTGTACATATCAACTACTTCAACCAGCTCTGCCCGCAGGAGCGTGTTTATCTCCATCTCGACAATACAGCATATTTTCAAGGAGAAACTATTTTCTATGCCGCTTACGTTACTGACGACTTGGGCAGCCCCAATCCGACCAGTAAAGTTCTATATGTGGAATTAATTTCGCCTACGGGTGTCATATTGAAACAGCACAAACTAAAGATTGAACAAGGGCGCTGTCATGGTGCTTTCCAGCTCGTTGATACGTCTGTAAAAGTAGCCATCGACCGCCGCGGAGCCGCCAACCTGCCCAGTGGCTACTACCAGATTCGCGCTTACACCCGCGCCATGCTGAACTTCAACGATGCCGGCATATTTTCGCGCGTCATTCCCGTCTATCAGTTTCCCGAAAGGGAGGGGCATTACGAGAATCCAGTCATGGGTGAATATCCTTATCACGAAGTTTTTCGTCCCCAACCGCTTGAAAAAAAGGAAGATTTGACAGTTTCTTTTTATCCTGAGGGCGGACACCTCATTGCCGGTGTTCCATGCAACATCGTGTTTAAGGCTATCAATGAAAACGGACAGGGCGTAGATATAAATAAGCTACGAACAAAAGACGGGAAAGAAATTCCTCTTAGTTCCCAGCATTGCGGCATGGGGAAATTCGAGTGGGTGACTCAAAGGGGGGGAGAGCAGCTCGTTGCCATTATTGAAGGCAAGGAGTACGAGTGTAAGCTTCCTATAGCTGAACCAAAAGGCTGCGCTCTCCATTTGACTCATAAAGCTGATAGCCTCGTTGTTCACGTCGATGTGGTCGGGATAATCGGTGACTTGGTGTTGGCATATACACTTACGGAACGAGGCCACCTCTGCGCTTTCGACACCTTACGCGTTATCGCTAAAACAGACGTGGCCCTAAAACAACCTGTGCCTTTAGACATTGTGATTCCAGCAAATCATCTTCCGACAGGAGTATGCCAATTCACGCTCTTTAACCATTCGGGTGAAATCCTGTCCCAGCGCATGGTGTTCGTTGACAACGGTATAAAGACCATACCTGTGACTTTTACTGCCGCTAAACCTGAGTACCGTCCATTCGATCGCATACAGATGACCTTCCAAACCGAGGGGAACCCTTATCAGATATTCTCTCTTGCTGTACGCGATGCCGCCGACTACGGCACGGCTTACCGCGACGACATCCGCACCTACATGCTTCTTTCGTCCGAACTTAAAGGCTTAATCGAAGACCCGGGATGGTATTTCGAAAGAGAACAGACTTCAGACTATCAGACTTCAGATAATAGCTCTCCTAAACATTTATCTGACAGTTTGCAGTCTGTCAGTCTAAAGTCTAAAAAAGACGCGCTTGACCTCCTAATGATGGTGCAGGGATGGACACGTTATGATTGGCAGCAGATGGCCGGTGTAACGCCATTTGCCCCTAGACATTACACCGAAGAACAACTTGTCCTTGACGGTTGGGCTTTCAGCCGCATCACCGAACGCCCTTTGCAGAACACTAAGGTTAATGTTCTCCTATTCTCACCAGATAGGAAGCATAAGCAGCGTGCAGCCGTCACCACTGATAGTGTTGGCTATTGGAGTGTTGGGCTGGAAGACTTTTATGGGGTGTGGAATCTTTACTATCATACGGAGCAGTCTCGGAAGACCACAAAACGAGCCACCACCCGTATGCGACTAGAGCGTTCTTATAAACCAGAACTGTATGCTTATTTCCCCTTTGAGACTTTTCTTCCCGACCATAAGGAAAGCAACGCAAAATTACCTGTCTGGCAGGAAGATATTGGGGATTTCGTTATGCCACATGACGCCATTGCCCTTGATGAGGTGGAAATCAAGGCAAGTGTGCTATATGTTGATTATGGCACCTTTCATGCTTACGATGCCGCTGCCACCTGTGAGGAAATCTTCGACGAAGGCGACTATACTTACGACTACGGAAGATACCTTTATCGGATAGGTTTTTTTTATGAAAAGAAATACCAATGGCCAGAATATCATTTTACCAATGTCGCTACCGCGGAATCTGCAGATTCTTCTTATGTTCACATCCCTACCGTTGGTAATACTAGAATACAACGCTATGCGTGCCTAATGGGATTGGATGGTAAACCACTATCTAGAAATCATCGCTGGATGGCATCAGAAGAGGATATGGAATTCATTAACTCTGTTATGGTGTATGACACTATTGCAGATCCTCGCCTTCTTCCTTGTTTTAAGCAATGTATGAGGGATATGAGTGAGGGAGCATATATAGACTTTTTGCGGTATTTTGAAAGAGGGGATAAATTTATGGTAGCTGAAATCATCTACGGCAATCCCGGATTTAGCGACCGCCGTGGAAAAAACGAAAGACTAACCACCTTTACAGGCTATACCCCTGTTGTAGAGTTCTATGCCCCTACGTACCCTAATGGCCCTGTCCCTGGCGACAAGGACTTTCGCCGCACCATTTACTGGAATCCCGAAGTTGCCACCGACAGCACAGGGCGTGCAACGGTTTCTTTCTATAACAATGGTTACAGCCGTTCCCTTACTATTAGTGCCGAAGGATTAACAAAGGACGGTGTGCCGATTATAAATAAATAAGAACTATTCCTCATTCACTTTCTTTTTTCGATACGATACATCAAATAAATCGATTTTCATAAGCTTACTTTTGTTCGATACGATGCATCGTTGTTGCCCCGTTGCTCGCGACGAGTGGCGGGGCAACATATTGCGCCAGATGTTCATGGCCTCGTAAAGGAGTAAGGGCTTGTCGGAGAGAGTGTTGAGTGGCCGGGCGTTTCAGTTGTTTCAGTTTCAATTAGGTTTTTTAGGGTATGTATTTTCTCAATTCTCCCTTATAATACCATATAATTAATTAATAATAAATATATTATAATATAAAAAAAGAATAGGGAGAATGGTACCCTTTAAAAAATAACTGAAACAACTGAAACTGAAACGCCTGACCACGATTGTTCTTATCTAAAAAGCAATCATACAACGACATACGACAACGCGAAATCGACCATTCAAGTTGTTCCGAAGCTCAGATGGGGCACAAAATGTATCAAAATCCTGCTTTTTGTAGGCCTCAAAAGGCAGCAAAAACCGCTAATTCCGATGTTTTTTCCCTGCATTTGGCACACACATCAGCGGCGCAGAATTTCAGCATTCCGACCTCAAATGGAAGGAAACGTGCGGCATTTGTGGGCGAATCGTGCGTTATTTGTGGGCGAATCGTGCGTTATTTTGTCATTCCAAGCAACTATTCTCACAGCCCAATGGGCCAATTTGCCAGCCCAAGCATCTGGCAGCACAGCCCAAGGGAATAAATCCTCAGCCCAAGCGACTATTTATAAACACGGGCCGCGTTTATATAAACAGGGGCCGTGTTTATATAAACAGGGGCGCTGTTTATAAACATCGCACTACGCGCAGAAATTGCCGTCAAACAAGGGAACTCTCTCCACAAAAACATGAAAAAATGCTACATTCCTACACCAATGGGCTTATTCCGCTGGCGCATAAACCATTGCGGGTGTAGGAAGGCGATTTTTCCTACACTTTCCTACACCTTCCTACACCAAAACAGGCATTTTGTGTGTCATTTAACGTGGAAAAGAACCCTTTTTCTTCACGAAATACCATGAACTTACCACGAATTTTCATGAAATCATTCGTAAAATTCGGATAATTCGCCGACAAACAGAACTATCACACGTTGGAAAAGAACGGCGAATTAAACGAATTAAACGAAATTTCTTCTTTAACGCGAATTACCGTGAATTTCTCGTGAATTTGTCATGAATTAATTTGCTTTTTCGCTCGGCTTGACCTTCGGTCTAAAATGCTCACGCTCGGCAAATCGAAAAAATATTTCGTTTGCTCTCGCTTAATCGCATTTTTGTCACTATCTTTGTCGGCGTATCCTTCCTAATCAATCATTCCTAATTCCTAATTGTTTAATTCCTAATTCTATAATGAACTTTATTATCGTCGGACCCGCATGGCCATTTCGTGGAGGCATCGCAGCCTTTAGCGAGCGCCTTGCCTACCAGCTCATCGCCGAAGGGCACAGCGTGGAACTCTATACCTTCACCCTGCAATACCCCTCGCTGCTCTTCCCTGGCAAGACGCAGTTCTCCACCGACCCTGCGCCTGAGGGGCTCACCATCCACCGGCGCTTCAGCTCCATCAACCCCTTCAGCTGGTGCAAGGCGGCCAAAGAGATACGGCGGGGGCAGCCCGACGTGGTGGTCTTCGCCTACTGGATGTCATTCATGGCTCCCTGCTTTGGCACCATTGCCGCCCGTTGCCGGAAAGCCAAGAGCCACACCAAGTGCATCGGCCTTATCCACAACATGATTCCCCACGAGCGGGGTCTGCTCGACAAGCTATTCCCGCCCTATTTCGTCCGTCGCATGGACGGCTTCATCACCCTGTCTGGGGCCGTAGCCGACGATGTGAAGAAGGTATTAAAAAAGACTTCAGACTATCAGACTACCAGGCTGACAGATGGAGGTAAGAACAAAGAATCAGGGATTAATCTTCAATCTTCAATCTTCAATCTTCAATCTAAAAAGATTGCCGTCACTCCCCATCCCCTTTACGACCACTATGGCGAGCTGCTGCCGAAGGCTGACGCTCGTCATGCCCTCGGGCTTGAAGAGAGCGCCCGCTATGTGCTGTTCTTCGGCCTTGTGCGGGCTTACAAGGGACTTGACCTGCTGCTGGAGGCGCTGGCTGACGCACGGCTGAGGGAGGCGGACGTGCGGCTCATCGTAGCAGGGGAATTCTACGACGACGAGCAGCCCTATCGCGACAAGATACAGGCGTTAGGGCTTTCCGAGCGCGTCGTGCTGCACAACCATTTCATCCCCAACGACCAGGTGAACCGCTACTTCAGCGCAGCCGACATCGTCTGCCAGCCCTACCGCTCAGCCACGCAGAGCGGCGTCACCCAGATTGCCTACCACTTCTGCAAGCCCATGCTGGTGACGGACGTAGGCGGTCTGGCTGAAATCGTCCCCCATGCCCCCGTGGGCGAAGAGCCCTCGGAGAGCTGCGCAGGCTATGTCGTCGCCCCCGCCCCCGATGCTATTGCCGATGCGCTCAACGACTTCTACCAGCACAACCGCGAGGCTGCCTTCATCCTCGGCGCCACCGAGGAGAAAAAGAAATACGCCTGGACCAACCTGACCCAAGCGCTCTACGGATTGCTGTAATCGCTATTTAGTTTTTTCCCTTGGAATACGTCCCAAGGCTGCTACGACCACGCTGGCAACAGGCGACAGGAGGTTGAAGAAGCAGTAGGGCAGATAAGCCAGCGTGGCTACGCCCAAGACGGTACTCTGCACGAGGCCGCAGGTGTTCCACGGCACGAGCACGCTGGTGACCGTGGCGCCGTCCTCGCAGGTGCGGCTCAGCAAGCGCGATTCGTAGCCGCGCTCACGATAGACATCCTTGAACATGGAGCTGGTGAGGATGATGCTGAGGAACTGGTCGGACATGGCGATGTTGCAGAAGATACCTGTCAACACGGTGGAGGCCACAAGAGAGGCCGTTCCACGGACGACACGCAGCAGTATCTCCATCACGTCGCGAAGCACGCCCGTAGCCGTGACGACACCACCGAAAATCTGCGCACAGATGATGAGCCATATCGTGGGCATCATGCCCGCCATGCCGCTGGTATGCACCAGCTTATCCAGTGCCGGCACCCCCGTCTCAATCTGCGTGGAGCCATAGATGACCTTCATGATGCCCTCGTACCAACTACCCCCGGCAATCTGCGCAATCAGCGCCGGCTGCCAGACGACCGCCACAATGGCCGCCATCATCGAGGCAAGGAACAGCACCACCATCGCCGGCCAGCGACGGGCTATCATCACCCCCGTCAGCACGGGCACCAGCAGCAGCCAAGGCGAAATCATGAACGTGTCGCCCAGCTGACTCAGGAAGCCCACCTCGCTACTCCCCGACACCTTCATCAACAGCCCCGCCACAGCAAAGATGACCAGCGAGATGCAGAACGTAGGGATGGTGGTCTTCATCATATAGCGGATGTGCGTGAACAGAGGCGTGCCGGAGACGCTGGAAGCCAGCACCGTGGTGTCGGACAGCGGCGAGAGCTTATCGCCAAAGTAGGCACCTGTGATGATGCTGCCTGCCACCCAGCCGTCGTCGAAGCCGTGGGCACGGCCGATGCCCATCAGGGCCACGCCGATGGTGGCAACCGTCGTCCACGAGGAGCCCACCATCACGCTCACCAGCGCGCAGAACAGGCTGCTGCTCACCAGAAACCACTCAGGGCGCAACACCTGCACGCCATAGTAAATCATCGTGGGCACGATGCCCGACACCATCCACGTGCCGCCGATGGCGCCGATGAGCAGCAGGATGATGATGCTGGGCATGCAGCTGGCAATCTTGCTCGTCATCTCGCGCTCCAGCGCCTCCCATTTCACGTGCCTCATCAGGTAGCCCACCAGCGCACACACCGCCGAGGCGATGAGCAGCGACACCTGTGTGGCTCCGTCCAAGGCATCCGTGCCGAAAGCCGACACACAGACGGCAATCAGGGCTATCAACGCTGCAAAGGGAATGAGGGAAAGATACTTTTTCATACTTCGGCAAGATGAAGACGAAAAAAAGAGAGTTGTCCTTAGAGGATTCGAACCTCTACAAACAGAACCAAAACCTGTTGTGCTGCCATTACACCAAAGGACAATCAGCCTCTCAACCGTTCAAAACGGGCCTTTCACAAAGAGGAGTTTTTCCACTTATCATCGGAAAAGCGCTGCAAAGGTACAAGTAAGCGAGCGAACTTCCAAATTTATTTGAAAAATTCTGAGCGAGAAAGCCTAAAACCGACGCTTTTGCGGCATTTGGCTGTGCCTTCGTCCGTTAATCGCTGCCAAAGCCGCCGTCGTCGAAGCCGCCGCCGGAATCGTTGCTGTTGTCGTCCTCGCCTTCACCGCCTTCGCCCTCGCCGCGGTCTTTCTTCTTCGCCTTCATGTTGCCGAAGTTATAGGTGAAGGTGGCCATGATGCGACGTCCGCCACGGCGTCCGAGGCTCTCCATGTAGAAGCCGTCGCCCCACGTCTTGTTGCGCCACGAGCGGCTGTCGAGGAGGTCGCGGGCGTTGACGGCAATGCTCCACTTGTTGTTGGCAAACTGCTTGCGGACGCCGAGGTCAACGCCGTAGCCCGCCTGGCTGTAGCCCTGGGCGTTGGCGCGGCCCGAGCGGTACATGCCCGTGAGCTGTCCGCTCCAGCTCTGCGGCAGCTTGACGCTGGCAATCATGCGGACGTTCCATGAGAAACTGCTGGTGGGGTCGCCGCTGACGGCATACTGCTGCCCCGTCTCGTGGTTGGTATAGGTGTAGTTGAAGCCGTCCTGCTGATAGTAGAAGAAATTGAGCGTGGTGGTGAGGTCGAGGGCACTCCAGAAGCGGTTCTTGCCCACAATCTCCACACCGGCGGAGTTGGAGGCAGCCACGTTGACGCTGGTGGAGTACATGATGCCTTTGTCGAGGTAGCTGATGCGCTGCATGATGTCGTCGCTGTGGCGCAGGTAGCTACTGACGCTGAGCACGTGGTTCTCCCACGTCTTCATGTAGTTGAACTCAAACGACTGGCTGTACTCGGGGTTGAGGTTGGGGTTACCGAACGAGATGTTGGTGGAGTCGGTGATGTTCTTAAAGTCGTTGAGCATACCTCCCCAGGGGCGGCGCACACGGTTGGTGTAGTTGATTTGCAGCTCATTGTCGTTCGGCAGCTGGTAGCTGAGGAAGGCGCTGGGGAAGAGGTGGAAGATGTTCTTCGTCAGCGGTGCGCCCTGCACGAGGTTGCCCGCGGCGTCTTTCGACTCGGAATGGGCGTTCACCTGATACCACTCGCCGCGGAAGCCAATCTGGTAGCCAAGCTTCTGCCACAGCTTGTCGCTGTAGGTGCCGTAGAAGGCCTGGTTGGTGGTGTTGTAGATGAAGCGGTTGTAGAGGCTGTATATCTCGTGCTGCCGCGCGGCGTCGCTGAAGGTGCTGACGGGCGTGTTCTCGCGGTTGAAGTTGCCCTTGTAGCCGGCCTCAATCTTGCGGTTCTCGGTGAGCTTGTTCTCATAGTCGGCCTGTGCCTCCCAGTACTTATTGAGGATGTGCGAGTTCTGGTCCTGATACGAGGTGACGGTGCGGTCGGGGAAGAGGGTTGTCTGGTCGTAGGTGTTGTGGTTCCTGCTCTGCCATTGTCCGCGGCTGACGGTGAAATCGATGAAGTGGTCGGTGCGCCAGAGGTGCTTGTAGCCGGCCTGGAAGTTGAACATGTTGGAGTTGTCGTCGCTCGTCGTGATGCGGTCTCGGTCATACACAAGGGCGGCAGGATTGTCGCGTGTGCCGTAGCGGCTGACATAGTCGATGGTGTTCTGGCCACTGCGTCCGCCCTTCATGCCCATGAAGTCGAACGACACATCGTCGTTCTCCGTCGGATGCCACGTGACGCCCGCACGGCTGAACAGGTTGTTACCCGTGGAGCGGTTGCGCCCCGTCTGGTCGAGGTAGGAGAAGGCCGTACCGTTGTCGTCGAGGTTCTCGCGGTAGCTGTTGTTGTAGCCGATGTTTCGGTGGCTGCGGCCGTTGAGCTGGATGTACGCATCCAGGATGCCGCTGCTGTAGTTGACGTTGCCGCCCACTCGTCCGCCGCCCCAGGCCAGGTCGTCGCCGCTCCACATGAGGCCCGAGCCAAGCTGCACGCTGCCGTAGTAGCCCGCCTTACGGTCGCGCTTCAGCACGATGTTGATGATGCCCACGGTGCCCTCGGGGCTGTACTTGGCCGATGGGTTGGTAATGACCTCGATGCGCTCGATGCTCTCGGCGGGAATCTGGTCGAGGATGGAGCCCTGGTTGTCGCTGTTCAGGCCTTGCGCCTTACCGTTGATCCAGACGGTGACGTTCTCCGAGCCGCGCAGGCTGACGGTGCCCTCATTGTCCACCTCCACGGAGGGGATGTTCTCCAGCAACTCCGAGGCCGAGCCGCCCGCAGCGGCAATGGCCTGGTCGACGTTGAACACCTTCTTGTCAATCTCAAACTTCATCTGCGAGCGGATGCCCGTGATCTCCACCTCCTTTAGCGCCTGGGCGTCCTCGCTCAGCTGGATGGGACGCAGCTGCGCCACGGGGCTGGTGCGGCTGACGCTGAACTCACGCGTGGCGCTCTTGTAGCCCACGAACGACACCGTCAGCGTGTAGGAACCGAACTTCAGCCCTTCCACCACGAAGTTGCCCGACAAGTCCGTAGCTACGCCGCCGGCAATCTCCGTGCTGCCCTTGGGGCTGACGGCGATGTTGACAAAACTGAGTTCCTCCTTTGTTTCTGAATCAATCACTTTACCTTTCACGGTGCCCTGAGCCCACACGGCCTGTTGAAGACACATTGCGATGACGGCCAGCCAGACTAATCGCTTCATACTGCTAAATTACCTTTTTTTCCTTAAAATTAGTTTAGTTTTGACGTCAGAGAGTCCGTTTCGTTTAGCCCGCCCTGCTCTTTTTAACGTTTATTTAAAAAAGGCCGCACAGCTTGGGAGCAGAGAGGACTCACATACGGTACAAGGCATAGACGACAAGTCCGCCCCCTATCAGGGAGTAAAACAGTATCAGGAAAATCAGGTATAAAAGTCCTGTCCTAATGGTGAGCCAGAGAGCCGGCTTGTTTGCGATACCCAGCAGCTGGCGATAGTCGATGAACAGCAGGACGGCCACCAGCAGCAGTCCCAGGTCGGTGTTTCGTCCCATCGAAAGCAGCAGCGCAAGGAACATGAAGATGCAGTACTGACACAGGACAAAGCCCGATGCCGCCGCCGCGCCCGAAACGCTGATACCATGCCGGCGCAGCAGAATGGCCATCGACATCCACAACAGCAGGAAATTGCCGAGGAACAGCGGGATACCCTTGCTGCGAAGGTCACCCTCGATGGCGGCGAGAGATTCCTTCCACGGCGTGTCTGCTGCCTCCGGATGCAAGTCCAGGCGCGTCAGCAGAATGGCCTCACGCACCGTCCCGAGGATAGATTCAGCCACACGCCTGAGTTTAACGTTCGGTTCCTGTCCATTAACCTTTATAGAAAGGACGTTCGTGCTGTCGGTTGCCGTGCTGTCGGTCACAATCGTGACATCCTGAAGGCTGCGCAGCATCTCGTCGGCAAAACGGCTCTTTTCGCCCGGCTGGACGACGGCCACGATGAGTGTAAACAGCGAGTAGAACACCAGCAGGGCCGTGAAAGGAGCCAAATACCGCTCGTGATGGCCACGCAGGATATAGTCGCGCATCATGTAGCCGGGGCGTAGCAGCAGATGCGAGAACGTACGCTTGGCATCGTCGTTCATGAAGGGGATGGCCTCACGCGTGCCGATGTACACCCCGCGACGCTGGCGGCGGGGCTTACGCGGCTTGCGCGGTTTACGCCAGGGAATGTAGCCCAGTTCGTTGTAGATGGCCCACAACCGCCGTCTGGGCCGAATCCAGTCAGAAAGACTCATAGCGTGTTCTTGTTTCTCTATTGACAATCGCGCTGCAAAGGTACGAAAACCTTCTTACTCACACAAGCATCCGCCCCGAATAAACGACCTAAGCTATCCATCCGTTTCCCTTTGAGAACTGCCAGGGGGATAATATCTACTACATAAGATATACCTCCACGCGTCGCGCGAGGAAATGGTACCATGGTACTTTGGTACTTTGATACCATTTTTCCCACGCCCCCTGTCGCGCTGGCGACGCCCCCTTTCGTGCTGGCGACGCCCCCTTCTAAGTGTTAATTTGCAAAGTACCAACAAATTTACCTTCGGCCTAAAATGCTCACGCTCGGCAAACCGAAAAAAATTTTTTTCATTTACTCTCGCTTAATCGCATTTTTGTCACTATCTTTGTCGCCGATTTCGCGTGGGCTCTATAGTTCAATGGATAGAACGGAGGTTTCCTAAACCTTTGATCCGGGTTCGATTCCCGGTGGAGCTACGAAGGTTAGTTCATAGTTTACAGTTCATAATTAAGAATCAAGACTTGTTCCCGTTGGCTGACGAATCCTTTTATTTCCTGACGCCCTATCGTTTCTGCCCGCTGTGCGGCAGCCGGCGGTTTGCCGTGAGCGGTGAGCGCTCGCGCCGTTGTGCCGACTGCGGTTTTGAACTCTGGCAGAACGCCTCAGCTGCCGTAGCGGCATTCATCGTCAACGACAAGGGTGAGCTGCTGGTCTGCCGTCGGGCGAAGGAGCCCGCACGGGGCACGCTGGACCTCCCCGGAGGATTCGTCGACCCTGACGAGACACTCGAGCAGGCTCTCCAGCGCGAACTGACGGAGGAGCTGGGCTGCGCGCCGGCCACCGTCGGCTACCTCTTTTCCCTCCCCAACCGCTATGCGTGGGGCGACGTGGTGGTGCCTACGACCGACTGTTTCTTCCGCTGCACGCTACCCGAGGGGACTTCCCCCAAGGCGAACGATGACGTGGAGGCCATACGCTGGATACCACTGAGCGATGTCCGTCCCGCCGACTTCGGCCTCCGCTCCATTGCACGGGCGGTGGAGAAGTTCTTGAAGGGAGATTGAAGATTGAGGATTGAGGATTGAAGATTGAGGATTAATAATTTATATTTCACAATAAAAAAACAATGAAAAAAAATCTTATGCGTTTTGCGCTGCTGCTGGCCGGAGTGCTGGCGGTGGCATCGTGTGGGAAGAAGTATTCCTACGACACCGTGGCGGGCGACCCGATGAAAACCCGCATCTACACCCTCGACAATGGCCTGAAGGTCTATCTGACCGTCAATAAGGAGGCTCCGCGCATCCAGGCCCACATCCCCGTGCGCGTGGGCGGCAAGAACGACCCTGCCGAGACCACCGGCCTGAGCCACTATCTGGAGCATCTGATGTTCAAGGGCACCACCCACTTCGGCACACAGAACATCGATGCCGAGCGCCCCATGCTGGACCAGATTACCGACCTTTACGAGGTCTATCGTAAGACCACCGACCCCGAGCAGCGCCGCGCCATCTATCACCAGATTGACAGCATCAGCTATGAGGCCAGCAAAATTGCCATCCCCAACGAGTACGACAAGCTGATGGCCGCCATCGGCGCCGAAGGCACCAACGCCTACACCTCGTACGACGTCACCTGCTACACCGAGGACATCCCCTCGAACCAGATTGAGAACTGGGCCAAGGTGCAGAGCGACCGCTTCAAGAACATGGTCATCCGCGGCTTCCACACCGAGCTCGAGGCTGTGTATGAGGAGAAGAACATCAGCATGACCGACGACCAGGAAAAGGTCATCGACAGCCTCTTCGCCGGACTCTTCCGCAATCACCCCTACGG
Organism: Bacteroidaceae bacterium; assembly: GCA_016291905.1. Taxonomy (GTDB): domain Bacteria; phylum Bacteroidota; class Bacteroidia; order Bacteroidales; family Bacteroidaceae; genus UBA1189. The sequence goes on along the minus strand of JAEEZS010000057.1, from coordinate 27,306 downwards.
CAAGCAGAGCGTCATCGGCACGCAGGACCACCTGAAGAACCCCAGCATCGTCAACATCAAGAACCACTTCGACAACTGGTACGTGCCCAACAACATCGCCATCTGCATGAGCGGCGACTTCGACCCCGACAAGACCATCCGTATCATCGACCGCTACTTCGGCGACATGCAGCCTAACGACCACATCGTCCGTCCCACCTTCGCCCCCGAGAAAGAGATCAGCGCCCCCGTGGTGAAGACCGTGGTGGGACAGCAGGCCGAGAACGTCTGGCTGGGCTGGCGCATGCCCGGCGGCGGCGACAAGGACGCCCCCATGGTGGAACTGCTGGGTGACCTGCTCTACAACGGCCAGGCTGGCCTCATCGACCTGGACCTTATGCAGGAGCAGAAGGTGCTGGCCGCCCAGTGCTTCCCCTACCAGCTGAGCGACTACTCGGTCTTCCTGCTGATTGCCTATCCCAAAGAGGGTCAGACGCTTGACGAAGCACGCGACCTGCTGCTGGGCGAGGTGGAGAAGTTACGCAAGGGCGACTTTGACGAGACCCTGCTCCACGCTATCGCTGCCAACAAGAAGCTGGAGCAGCAGCGCGGACTGGAGCAGAACCGCAGCCGTGTCAGTCAGCTCGTCGATGCCTTCGTCAACGGACAGGAGTGGAGCGACGTCGTCAGCTACTACGACCGCATGGCCGCCTACACGAAGGACGACGTCATGGCCTTCGCTGCCCGCTACCTGAAGCCCGAGGCCTACACCCTCGTCTACAAGCTGCAGGGTGTCGACACCGACCGCAAGACCATCGAAAAGCCAGCCATCACCCCCATCTACACCAACCGCGACACCGTCAGCGCCTTCCTGGCCGAGGTGCAGCAGAGCACCGTCGCCCCCATCGAGCCCGTCTTCGTGGATTTCTCGAAGGAACTGACACACGGCAAGGTGGACGGCATGGAAGCCCTCTATAAGAAAAACGAGGTGAATGACATCTTCAACGTGCAGTACATCTGGGAGTTTGGCGACTTTGCCGACCCGCTGCTGGTCACCGCCGCTGGCTATGCCGACTACCTGGGCACTTCCGACATGACGGCTGCCGAGCTGAAGCAGGCGCTCTACAACATCGCTTGCAGCATGTCGTTCCGCGTGGCCGACCGCCGCACCACCCTCTCCATCAGCGGCCTGCAGGAATACATGCCTCAGGCGCTTGAGCTCGTGGAACATTTCGTGGCCGACATGCAGCCCGACGAGGCCGTCCTCGCTTCTTATAAAGCCGACATGATTCGTAGCCGTATGGTCAACAAGACCAACCAGCGCGCCAACTTCAACGCCCTTCGCCAGTATGTGCTCTATGGCCCCGGCAGCCCCGCCACCCGCACCCTTTCCAACGAGGAGGTGATGGCGCTCGACGGCAGTGAGCTCACCGGCCGTCTGCGTGCCCTTGCCGGCATGAAGCACCACGTCGTTTACTACGGCCCCGCCACTTCCGACGAGGCTTTCAAGCAAATCGCTGCCTGCCACCACGCCGGCACCGCTGACGTCCCCGCCAACGCTCCCGCACCCTACCAGAAGACGGACGAGAACGTGGTTTACATCGCCCCCTTCGTGGCAAACAACATCTATCTCTATGGCATCACGGACATGGGCAAGCCCTTCGATTTGGCCAAGCACCCCACCGTGGAGCTCTTCAACGAGTACTTCGGCAGCGGCATGAACGGCATCGTCTTCCAGGAGATGCGCGAAGCCCGCGGATTGGCTTACAGCGCCTCTGCCTACGACGCTGAGCCCTCCGAAGCCGACGAAACGGAGTACTTCGGCCGCTACATCATCACCCAGAACGACAAGATGATTGACGCCCTCACCCACTTCGAGGAAATCACGGACAACATGCCCGCCTCCGAGGCTGCCTTTGCCATTGCCAAGGAGGGACTGCTGGCGCAGCTGCGCACCCAGCGCTACACGGGCCAGAACCTGCTCCGCTACTGGCAGAGCCTACAAGACCTCGGCCTCGACACCGACATCCGCCGCGACGTCTTCAACAAGGTGCAGGACATGACGCTTGACGACATCACCCACTATCAGCAGCAGAACATCAAGGGCCGTAACTACCACACCTGCGTGCTGGGCGACGAAAGCCAGCTCGACATGGAATCCCTTGCCCGCTGGGGTCGCATCGTCCGACTCACCACCGAGGAAATCTTCGGATATTAAGGGTTAATGGTTAGCGGTTAGCGGTTAACGGTTAACGGTTAGCGATTAGCGATTAGCGATTAGAGATTAGCGATTAGAGATTAGCGATTAGAGATTAGCGATTAGAGATTAGAGGTTAGAGGTTAGTGTGGCGAAGGCTGCGTTAACCTCTAATCTTTTTTTATTTCTTCTTTCTGGTCAGCAAAAAGGCAAAAACAAGGCATATCATCAGCGTCAGGAGCAGATAGGCGCTGGAGAGGGGAAGGGGTATCTCGGGCGACGTGTCGTCCATGCCCGAAAGGGCGATGTCAAGCAGAGGATGATAGGCGCCGATGAGAAACGCCACGGGGATGGCTGCCAACCACGGGCTATAGCCGGCATCGCGCAGACGACGCACAGCTGCTGCCAGTGTGGGCAGCAGGCTGAAAAGGAGAAACAAACCCAGGACAGCCATCACAGGGCCAATGATGCTGCTGAGCCAGTTTAGCGGATTATCGGGTGTGTCGGGCCCCGCAGCGCTGCGGATGGCAACCAGCGTCGCCGCTATGCCAAACAACCCCCCTGCCACCACAGCCACAAACAACATCCAGTGCCAGAACTCCCTCCGCGATGTCCTTCCGCGGAAGATGGCATATCGGCCGACGCACTTAATCACATTTTTCCAAAAAGATTTCATAGCCTATTCTCTAAAGGTTTTATTTGCTAAAAAGGTAGCCGTATATCGAGCCCCAAGAAATGGTGGAGTCGCGCGCAAGGTTGAGGTCGATATCTGTCACGACAAGGACATAGGTTGAGTCGGCGCTATAGCCCAGCAACGGGGTAGTCCGTTTGGGCTCTACCATACACGACGATATCTCTTTTTCCCCGATGGAAAGGGCGATTTTTGCAGATTGGCCATCGACTTCTCGCTCTATCCGAATACTTCCATCGGGCATCACTTTTGCCTCCTTGTCAACCTCGGAAAGATACGTCCTTTCGCTTTCGTAGAAATGGGTGTATCCCTCGGGTACTGCAAACGGGCTGTCAAAGGCAAGTTGAATAGAGCGGTTTTCTTCATCCAATGCCTCGTCGCCCGCCCAAGGGAGGATATTCGTACGGGTGATGGTCGTCAGGTCAGCCACGCTGCGGGGGTCTATGTACAGCAGGATATCCAGTTCGTCATGAATCTGACACTGCTGTCGGCCATCGAACGTATGGAACCACGTCGCCAGCGCCTCCTCGTCCATAGGGAGGTCAGCAGGCAGCGTGTTCCCGATAAGGCGGTCGAGCTTGTGCCGACGGACGCGCAGGCTGATGGTGGTGTAGTTCACGGGCAGCGCCGACGTCAGCAGGAACACCGCAGTCAGCGACGTCATAATCCAGCGGATGCGCCGCGCCCGCCCCACAAAGAGGCCAATGCAGACGGCATAGCACCAGAGGTTGAACGTCAGCAGATAGAGGCGCGGGGGCGTGATGCCATAGTCGCTCAGACGGCGCACAGTGCCCACCGTCATCAGCAGGAGCAGCGGCAGGATGAGCACGGGCAGCCAGCGGACAATCCATCGCTCAAACGGCTTTCCCTCGCCACTGCGCATCACCGGATAGAGGCCGAGCTCCACGATGATACATCCCGCCATCAGCGCCGACACCAGCCACCCTACCCCGCCATTCGGCAGTTCCCAGTGGATGAGGATGAGGAGGCCATAGATGTAGAGAACTATCAGATAGAGAGCCATCAAAGGCACAAACAGATAGCGGATAACGAAGATGAGGTACTTCGAAATGACGGCCACGTCGGAGTGCTTCTCCTCGCCCTCGGGGATACGTGCCAGGAAGAGCAGCACGGGCGTGGTGAGCAGCGTAAGGATAGCCAGCGTGGAGTACCACTGCTCAGCCACTTGTAAACCAAACAACCAATGGAACGACCCGACGAGCGCCAGCAGTCCCGCCGTCAGTATGCCCCCCGTCAGGAAACTGATGCAGAACCACAGGAACGTGCGCCAGGTGAAGTTCCACACGGGCAGGTCGTCTTTCTCGCGGAAGAACGGGGCGTAGAAGAACGCCACCGCCAATGCCGCCACGACAGACAAATGTCCTATCAAGGTCTCCGTCCGCGACACTGCCTCGGGGTGCGTAAAGAGATACACCGTGTCCACCATCAACAGCAGATGTGCCGCAATGGTTATCCACCAACGCAGCGACGGACGTTTCACCTCCTCGCCCCACAAGCTGAGTGCCGTAGCCAGCACGACGGCTACACCCAGCCCGTAGAGGATGGCCACCGTCTGCTCTTCATTGTGGGGGCTCTTCGTCCAGCACCGCCAGATGGCATACGCCGTCAGCAGCACCAGCCAAATGACCGTCAGCGGAAAGCGCCGCCACACGTTCTGCATCGTATCCTTCATGAAGAGCGTCTTCAGCAGGCGCGTGCCAGCACGCCCTTCCCAGAACACGCCGAGCACCTCCTGAGGCAGCTTGCTCTTCAGGCGATGCTTGCGGACACGGACGGCCTCCTCGGACACCGACAGGCAGTCGGCCACCGCGCTGACAGGATATTGCAGGGCTGACAGCAGGCACAGCTCGACGTCCTCGTCGGAGAGCGTCGGATAGCTCTCACGCAGGCTGGCTTCCGTGTCGGCAAACTGGCGGTGCACCTCATCGAGGACACAGCGGCGCTGGTCGGCAGTCAAGGGCGCACTTTTCCTATAGTTCTTCAGGAGGTCGGCGGCGTCTGTCTGGCGGAACGCGTCGCGGCTCATACGGGTGGTTTCCTTCAGTTGTTGAGTGGTCATTGTCGGGGGATTTATAAAGCTTACGAAAACGGATGACGCTGCAAAGTAAACCCTTTTTCGCCGTTTGACCAAGAAAAATGCGTTACAATTGCGTTACAATCGCCACACATCCGCTGGAAATAGTACGCGCAAAGCCCCTACCGAACGAGTATCTTGCGGCCCTGGTGGATGTAGATGCCCTTTTCTGTGGGTGCGGTGACGGACGTGCCAAACAGGGTGAAGAAGGCCGAGCCTTCCTCCTGCCCCTCCTGAACGAGAGGAGAGGTAACGGAATCCGGGTCGTAATCCTTACCAAGATAGGTGGCGGCAATGGTCTCGCGGAAGACATCGACGGTGATGCGATACCAGCCATCGTCGCTGATAGCCCACTTGTCGTCGCCGTCGCGCTCGCTGGCACGCGTAGAGGTGACGAGCGGCTCATCCTGTGTGTAGGGATGGAGGCTGCGGGGACTCCAGTCCTTCTGCGCCAGCAGCTTGAAGCGGCGCGGCTGTTCGTTGCCGCTGTATGCCTTCAGTTCGCCCGTCCATGTCCAGACGTTGGGGTTAGTGACGCTACGGGTGAAGGGGATTGCCATCTCCACATGCCACTTGTCAGTCTGTTTCGGGGCGATGCAACCGCCGGCGATATAAAGCTCACCCCAGGGAACGAAGAGCTCGCCTGTAAGCGTCATCTTCGAGGGATTGAGGGTGAAGCGGTAGCGGTTCTCCGTGAAGGGGACGACCCACTCGGCACCGTCCTTCGCCGCCTGCGTGGGCGTCACGGACTTCGTCACGGCCGAACCGATGAGGGAGACATCGGTGTAGCGGGGCGCTGTATAGCGCGTGGCGGAGGTCTCGGCGGCGGTGTTCATGATGCGGAGCTTGCCTGCGGAGAGCGAGCCGTGGAAGCGGTAGGTGCCGTCGGGATAGGGCTCGAGCTGCTGCGTGCCGCCAGGGACGGCGGTGCCGGTAATCCAATAGCCCTTCGTCTGCGTGGCATCGGCATAGGGGGCATAGGTGTCAGTGAACGTCTGCGCCTCGCGGCTAACGGGCGCTACGGAGGGCGCCTCCACACGAAGCGTGACGGACGAGGCACAGGCAACGTCGGCCAACGTGACAGTGAGCGTCTGCGAAGCCTCATCGAAAGTATATGAAGAGTCAGAAACCGCCTTTCCATCGAGGGAAATCGCCGTTGGCGCAGCGGCTATGCCGAGCAGTTCCAGCGTGTAGGAGCGCTTGTCGGGCATTCCCTCAAAGGCGCCTTCGCGGGCGGCGATGGTGACGGTGACGGCCTCGTCGGTACGCGTCTGGCTGATGCGGGTGAAGGTGCACTCGCCCTGCTTGTAGCGATCGTTGTCGAAGGCATCCTCATAGATTGTGCCCGTGCCGTCGGCACCCGGGACGACGCGCAGGATGAGCGACGACGGACGCTCCATGACGGTGCGCTGGGCGGGGTTGAGGGGGATGATGCTGCCTGCGCGGTAGAAGTAGGGAATCTGGTCGAGCGTGTAGCCCTCGGTGAAGGTGACGCCTCCGCGCACCAGACAGCCGGCAGCGACATCGTACCACAGCCCTTCGGGAAGCCAGATGGTGCGGCGGGCAAGTCCGTCGCCTTCGACGGGCGAGGTGACAGGCGCCACAAGGATGTCGGGGCCGAAGAGGTATTCATCTTCGTAGCGATAGGCTTCGGACGTCTCGGGCCACTGGTAGTAGAGCGGGCGACAGATGCCTACGCCGGTGTCGTAAGCCTCGCGCGCGGACGTGTAGATATAAGGGAAAAGAGCGTAACGGAGGATGACGGTCTCGCGCAGCTGGGTGAAATTGGAGAATTTCCAGATGCGACGCTCGATGTTGGAAGCATTGGTGGCATGGGTGCGGAAGATGGGCGAGAAGACGCCGTACTGCATCCAGCGCAGATAAAGCTCTGGGTTGTTGGCGCCGCTCTGCTGATGGCCGCCGAGGTCGTGCCCCCAGTAGCCATAGCCCACGTTGGAGGCCGTGGAGGTGAAGTAGGGCTGGTAGGCAAGCGTGGGCCATGTGGCATAGGTATCGCCCGAAAAGCCAATCTGGTAGCGGTGGCTGCCCAAGCCGCCCCAGCGGTGATAGATGGTGGGACGACGGTCGGGGCGGTTGAGGCGCATGTCCTCGAAGAAGACGTGGTTGTGCCAGAATGTCTGACCAAGGCCGTCAATCTGCTTGTTGATGAGCCACTGCTGCCAGTCGAGCCACCAGAAGTCAACACCCTCGGCCTCACGGGCACGGATGATGTTGCTGAACATGGCCTTGTAGAAGTCGTAATCCTCAAGTTCCCAAGGGATGGTCTCGCCCTTGGAGGGGTCGCGGCCGAGGTCGCGGCTGAGGACATCATAGAACTCCTCGTCGTTATCGACACCGTCGGCTGGGTGGAGGTTGAGCGCCACGCGCAGACCGTGACTATGCATCCAGGTAATGAGCCCCTTAGGGTTGGGGATGAGCCGCTTGTTCCACGTCCAGCCCGTCCACCCCTCGGTGTGCCAGTCCATATCGAAGATCATCACGTCGAGGGGGATCTTGTTCTTCTCGATGTCGTTGACGATTTGCATGAACTCGCTCTGGGTATAGGCCCAGTAACGGCTGTACCAGTAACCGAAGAGGTAGGCAGGGGGAAGGGGGATGCGCCCTGCCACACGGACGAAGTCGCCCAAGGCGGCGGTATAGTCGTGGCCGTAGCCGAGGAAGTACCAGTCGTAAGCCTGCGCCTCGAGGGGTTGTGCCACCCAGTCCATACCACCCTCTTCCTTGGGCTCCATGGGGAAGGAGCGGCTGCCGTCGCCGCGTGTAGCTGTAGGCGACTCGTCGATGACGGCCCAGCCACTGCGTGAGAGGATGCCCTGTTCCAGCTTGTTGCGCTGGGTGTCACCCGCCACGTTGTCAAGCGTGCGCTGCGTGCCGCGCAGGTTAAGGGCATCGTCCTTACCCGGATACCAGATGACTTCCTGCCCGTTGAGGTTGAAAGTAACGCTAAGGTTCGTAGGAGACTTCTGGGCGGGGTTGGGGCGCGTGCCCTCCTTGTAGCGGAGGGTGAGGGCCGAGGTGCGGATAGTGAGATAGCCGTCCTCGGTGGTCGTCGTGAACTGCGGCACCGGCAGGCGGCGGTTGACGACGGTGAATGTCGCACGGTCCTCGAAGTTGGATGTCGGGCTGTATTGGATGCGAATCATCTGCGGGGTGAGCACAGTGAAGCGCATCTTGCCGCTGGTGACGACTGCATCGGGGTCGGCCACAGGATTACCCTCGGCAAAGGCCGCGAGAGCGAAGAGGCAAAGAAGCGGGAAGAGAAGGGGTTTCTTCATGGGGCTTTAGGGGCTTTAGCGTCTTTAAGGACTTTAGGGACCTTAAGGACCTTAAGGACGAATGGGGGAATTGGTTTTTTGAGAGAGGGTGAAAGAAAACGGGAGGCAGGCACGGTGGGCCTGCCTCCCGGAGTTTCAGCATGAGGACTCTGTCCCCGTCAGACTACTTCACGAGTACCTTGCGGACGGTGCCGTCGCTCATGCGGACAATGTTGATGCCCTGACGGAGTTCGGTGATGCGCTCGCCGCGGAGGGTGTAAATGCCTTCGGGTGCTGCGGACGGAGTCACGTCGGCCTCAGGTACGGCGATGCCGTCGGGATCGTTCGTGAACTTACCACCCAAGAAGTAGACAGCCTTGTGGCTGGGATCAAGGACAGGATGCTCATCCTCGCCAATGTTCTGACGCCATACGGCTTCAGCATCGTTAACGCTGCCGTTCAGCAGGTAGCAGAGTTCGCCGCTGGCCATCTGCTTGTCGCTGAATGCGGTGGTGCCGCTCTGGCCGCCTATGTCGTAGCAGTTCTTCAGGGTGGCGCTGCCGAAGCGAGCCAGGCTCTTGTCACCATCCACACCGACGACTACACCGCCGTTGTAGCTGTTGGTGATAGAAGCGTTATCGCCGACCCAGCCGCTGAGACCTGCACTCTCGTTGCCACCGGTGATATTACCAGTGTTGTAGCAGTTAACAATCTCAATGTTACACCATGACTGGTGGTCGACACCGAGGATACCACCGGCGTTCTGGTTGGCTGAAATGACATCTGCCTCGTTGCCGCAGTTGTAGATCTTGACACTGCCGCTGAGGGTAGTACCTCCAATGAGGCCGCCCACGAAACGACTACCGCTGACGAAGCAGCTCTTGTCGATGGTAACGTTCTTGATGATAGCACCGCCACCAACAGCTCCGAAGAAGCCGATATCACCACGATCGGGCTGGTCGATGACCATGTTGTAGATGCGATGACCCTGACCGTCGAATACGCCGCGATAAGGAATACTCTGTTCGACATCACCGCTGGCATCGGTGCCTAAGCCAAAGCCGATAGGCTCGAAGTCAACGCCTTCAAGGTCGATGTCGTTGAGCAGGATGGCATTAGACGTCTGAGCCACTGTTGCCTGGACGTCGAGTGAGAAGTTGACCAGCTGCATCGCTGTGCTGATACCATACAAACCGCAGACCTCACAGATACCGGTCTCCGGATCGAATACGTGGTCGCGCTGGACAACATCGCCGCTCTCCTCGTTGGAGAAGGCAATATCGCCCGAAGGCGTACCGTCGCAACGGAGTTCACCAGCAGCATAAATCTTTGCATGACCATCGCTGAAGGGAACGGGGAAGTCGTCCTCGCCGAGGGTCTGGAACCAGTTCTCGCCGCCGCTGACCAAGCCGTTGAGCAGGAAGGCAAGTTCGCCGCTGGCAAGGGCCTCTTCCTCAAGGAGAGTACCCTGTGTGCTCTCGACGAAGGTGAAGATGTTCTCGGTCTTCGTGCCGTCGTTGCGCCAGAGGTTCTTCATGCCGTCGTCATCAGCACCGCTGACAAAGCCGGTGTTGAAGCAGTTGCGAAGTTCGGAAGCTGAGCCGAACCAGCCGCAGAAGGCTGCACTCTCACGTGCGCCGATAACTTCACCCATGTTGTAGCAGTTCTCGACGATGAAGGCGCATGAGCTACCCATGCTGACACCGATGAGACCGGCTGCATTCTGCTCGGCAGCCGTGACGCTAGCTTCGTTACCCACGTTGGTGAGGTGGATGGTACCACCGCCGTTGGAGCCGCCGACGATACCACCGACGAAGCGGGTACCCACGACGGAACAAGAAGCAGTGACGACGAAGTTGCGGATGTCAGCACCGTCAGCGATGACACCGAAGAGGCCAACATATTCGTCGCCTTCGGCAATCATGTTGTCGATGTAGTGATTCTGACCATCGAACGTGCCCTTGAAGGGGCTCGCGACGGTACCGATGGGACGCCATTCGACACCGCTGAGCTCGATATCGTCCTCAAGGACAGCGCTGGCTGTACCGTCGAGCTGTACGATACCCGAATAGGTGAGCAACTGCTCGCCATCGAAGATATGATAGAGACCGTCCTCTCCGATGGGGAGGTAACCTTCCTGAGCAATGCCACAGTTGATACAGATACCATTCTCGTACTCATGCTCGTCCTGCGTGAGGTTACCCTCCTCGTTGGAGAAGTGGAAGTCGTCCTTCGGCGAACCGTCGCAGTTCAACGAACCAGCAGGATAAACAATGCCGTGAGAAGCGAAGGGCACAGGGAAGTAATCAACACCCAGCGTCTGGAACCAAGTGGGATTGTCAGACGACTTGCCATTGAGGTAATAAGCCAGAGCACCGCTTTCGGCATCTTCCTCATCGAAGCTGCCGATGTTGTCCTGCTGACTCATAACGTCGAAGCAGTTGCTGAAGGTCGGGTTGCTGCCGAAGCGTGCGAAGGTCTTTGAACCATCGACACCGACAACATAACCAGCGTTGTAAGAGTTCGTGATAGAGGATGCATCGCCAATCCAGCCGCTGATACCTGCGCTCTCAAGTCCGCCAACAATCTCGCCCGTGTTGTAGCACTTGTCGATGAAGAAGTGGCAGGCCGAACTCATGCTGACGCCAATGATACCGGCGGCATTCCGATCCGAACCGGTGATGTTGGCCTCGTTGCCCACGTTAGTGAAGTAGGCATTACCGCTGCCGTTGGAGCCGCCGGCGACACCAGCCACGTAGGCTGCACCCGTGAAGGAGCACGAACTGTCGATGACAAGGTTGCGGATGTCGGCACCATCGCCGATGACGCCGAAGAAGCCGACATAGTCTTCGTCAGGAAGGTCGACGACGAGGTTCTCAATGCGATGCTCCTGACCGTCAAACTTACCCTGGAACTTAGTAGAGGCATTGCCGATAGGCGTCCATTCAACACCGCTCATGTCAATGTCATTCGTCAGCTTGGCATTGATGGTGCCTTCGCCGCTGTTGACCTTGCCGGCAAACCAGACGAGCTGTTCAGCCGTGCTGATGACGTAGTAGTCATCGACCAGCGGGCAGAAGTCGTCGTTGCTGGCACCGCAGACGATACAGATACCGTTCTCGAACTGGTGGTTATCACGCTTCAGTTCACCTTCGGTGTTGCTGTACTTGATGCCGTCCTTCGGAGTACCGTTACAGGTGAGTTCGCCAATGGCATAGACCTTCTTATGAGTGGGGTCGAAGGTGGGATAATCATCCTCGCCGAGGTTCTGGTACCAACCGTCGGTACCCAGATCGCGGTTGAGGTAATAGGTGAGTGCACCGCTCTTGAACCACTCGGAAGTGAAGTTGGCCAGCGTGTGGACATCCTTCTTCATGTTCTCCTCGTTGAGGTCGAAGGTGTTGGTGTAGTCGCCGTCGCCAATGCCGCGTCCGAGGCTCTGGTTGCCGTCGGCACCGTCGATGGAACCGGTGTTCCAGCAGCTGACCACCTTACCTGCGCTGGCGAACCAGCCAGAGAAGATACCATTCTCGTTACCGCCGGATACGTTACCGGTGTTGTAGCAGTTGCGGATAATGACTGCCAGACGGCCGCTGGAGTAGTTACAGCCGACGAAGGCCGAGTTGTTACCGTTGGAGGCAGTGACACCCTCGACGTTGGCTTCGTTACCGCAGTTCTCGATGATGAGGGTACCCTCGCCGTTGCAGTAGCCTGCGAGAGCGCCGCTCTTCCTATCGCTCTTGAAGAAGCAGCTGCTATCGATGATGAGGTTACGCACCACGGCGGGGCCGAGAACCTTGAAGATACCAGTCTCGCTGATGTCGGTGTTGTTGATGACGAGGTTCTTGATGCGGTGGAGTTGGCCATCGAACGTGCCTTCATAGAAATAGGTAGAGGTGCCGATGGGCGTCCAAGCCACATCCTGCATGTCAATGTCGGCAATAAGTTTCACGTTCACATCGTTGTGTCCGCTGTTCACCACCGCAGCAACCCACTGGAGCTGTCTGGAATTGCCAACCAAGTAGTAGCCATCAACAAGGTCGCAGTAAGTCTCGTCGGCAGCACCACAGTTCTGGCAGATGCCGTTGACGTACACGTGAGGATTGACCTTTTTGCCACCTTCCTCGTTACTATAACTGACGTCGCCCTTTGCGGTGACACCGTCGCACTCGAACTCACCGACCACATAGACCTGCTTGTGGGTGGGGTCAAGGGTGGGTTTTGCATCCTCGCCCAGCGTCTGGTACCAACCGATTTCCTTCTGGTCGCCGTTAAGGGCATAGGTGAGGGCACCGTTAGCAAACCACTCGTTGGTGAAGCCTTCGAGGGTGTAAGCATCCTTCTTGAAGTTCTCCTCGTTGAGGTCGAAGGAGTGCTTGAAGTCGCCGTCGCCGATGCCACGTCCGAGGCTCTGGTTGCCGTCGCCGTTGGTCAGCTTACCGGTGTTGTAGCTGCCGATCACCTGACCGTTGCTGGCGAACCAGCCGGAGAAGATACCATTCTCCCAGCCGCCGCTGACGTTACCACTGTTCCAGCAGTTCTTGATGATGACCTTCAGGTTGCCGCTTGAGAAATTGCAGCCCACGAAAGCACTGTTGTTGGCAGCACCGCCTTCGACGTCAGCCTCGTTGCCGCAACCCGTGATGGTAAGGGTGCCCGAGCCGTTGACACAGCCGATAAGAGCAGCCGAGCACGACGAGGTGGTCTTCAGCACGCACGACTTGTCAATGATGACGTTCGAGATGGTAGCATTGGCAGCCACACCGAACAAGCCCTGCTCCTTGACGTCGCGGGTGGTCATGTTCTTGATGCGGTGGAACTGGCCATCAAACGTACCAGCGTACTTGTGGTCGCCGTTGCCGATGGGAATCCATTCCACGCCATCAAGGTCGATGTCGGCTGTCAGCTGACCGCCGAGGATTTCATCGCCTTCGTTAACCCTGGCAGCAAACGCTTGCAGTTCGGCAGCATTGCTGATAGCAACGAAGGGCGCGCCCCAGAGGTGGAGTTCGCTGTACTGCATGTAGGCACCTTCCTCCTTCGTGGCACTTACCGTGAAACGGAAGTACTTGAACGTGGCCGTAGGAGCAGCCAGCGCAAAGTCGAACGGGGTGAAGTTCACGTCCTCCAGAACCTTGTCACCTGTAACCTCGTCGAGGAGCGTCCAGTTCTCCTTGTCGTTGGAGCCTTCCAGCGTCCAATCCATGGGGTTACGACCAGTGTACGACGCGTTGTCGTTAGCCGTGATAATGGTGTAGCCTGTTAGCGACACCGGCGAGGAAGCCTCAATTGTCACGAAGTTCGGCATGTCGCGCGTACCGTACTTAGTACTTGTCTCTCCATCGCTTGCACACTCGAAGCCTTCGCCTCCAGATTTCGTGCCGTCGATGGCTGTGTACGTGACACCTGTTTCAGGATCGACGTACTGAGCACTTGCATTCAAACAGGGGAACAGCAACAGCGCTCCCAGCAGGAATGCACTTAATCTTGATTTTCTCATGATGTAAGTTTTTGAAGTTAAACAATTTGTAAAATATCTATTCACGTTTTTCATGTTTTTTTAGTGTCTTTCACCATGCAAAGATAACGTCTCACATAGAAAGTTCCAAATTATTTCCCTATTTTTTTACGGTACGTCTGATTTGACGCGGGAAATAATAGCTGCAGGTCAATAGCATCGGCCATCACATGATAACCCTCGGCATTGGGGTGGAGCCAGTCTTCCTCATAGAGGAAGCGTTCATTGAGGCGAATGGTGTCGAAGGAGCTTCGCACGGCCTTGTCGAAGTCGATGAACCCATCCAGCAGGGGCGATGTGCGCACCCAGTCGTTGAGTCGCTGGCGACCTTGCTCGCGGTCGTCGGTGTAATAGTAGTGCCCCTTGAAGGGGGTGACGGTAGCTCCATAGACACGGATGTCCTGCGCGTGTGCCTCGCTGATAATCTGCTCAAATACGTGGATGACATCGTCGGCCGTGCGGAGACCGTCGTCGCACGTACCCAGGTCGTTGACGCCTTCGAAGAGGATGAGGTAGCGGACACCTTGCTGACCGAACAGGTCGCGTCGGAAGCGGGTCTGCGCCGTGGGTCCGAGGCCACCTTCACGGACGACACAATTACCGCCCAGACCGAAGTTGAGGACGGCCACACCGTCTGTCTGCGGGTCGGCCAGCAGACGGCGCGAGAAATTATCGGTCCAACGGTCCTGCTGGTTGGTGGTGCTGCCGCGTCCGTCGGTGATGCTGTTCCCCAGCACGGCAATAGCATAGGAGGGGGTGCTACGTTTTACATCGATGGCATTGATGACGTACCAGTGGTTGGTCGGTACGGCCTTTGCCCAGTCAGTCTCCATCGGGGGTAAGATATAAGAAGTCGTGCGTGAGCCGGGATGACCGGTGACGTCCGCAGGCGACAAGCGTCCGAAACGGATGGTAATGGCTACGTTCTGGCGCGGCATCACGGGGAAGCGGATAGGGTCGGAGGTGACCCGCTCGCCCGCCTTGATGAGGATGTTATCCTTGCCACCGAAGGTGATGCGACGGACGCTCTGCTCGTCCTGCCGGGGGCTGTCACCAGCACTGAGGGCCTCGGCCATCTCCACGCCGGCAATCTCCATGTCGGCCGTGCCGTATTCGTTCGATAGCCGCAGCTGCACGGCTTCGCCGCCGATGGAAACCTGGACAATCTGACGAAGTGTATTGCCCTCCAGCCCAGGGGCAGGGGGAAGATTATAGGGCTCAACCAGTTGCATGGCCGTCGCCCAAGTGGTAACCCACGTCTGGTTTTTCGAAGAGGGCGAAGTACAACCTGCCACGACCATCGCTACACACAATGCAGCCGAAAGCAGCCAATGAAGGGGATTTGAAGTAGTGTTTTCCATGTTGCAAAGGTACAAACTTCTTTTCTAATTACCAAAAATCATAACGAAAAAGCAAACCGCAATGCGAATTTGTCTTGCACGTAAAAACTATAGGAATATCTTTTTTTCGAAAAAAATAACTGAAAATTTGGAACTCTATTGGGATTCCTATAACTTTGTATCGTCAAAATTAAACCCAAATCCTTATGAAAACAAACAACAAGCGAATGAGTCTTATGCCACTGATGCTGACGGCATTATGCATCGTCCTAATGGCGGGCTCGTGTCAGTCGGGTCCCAAGGCGGGACAACCCGACCCGAATTTCTACGTCTTCCTCTGTTTCGGTCAGTCGAACATGGAGGGCAATGCGCCTGTGGAGGCGGTCGATACCACCGATGTGCCTGAGCGCCTGCGGCTGCTGCCGGCAGTAGATATGCCGCGCATGAACCGCACGAAGGGCGAATGGTGCACCGCAGTACCGCCGCTCGTAGGCCAATGGTATGGCCTCAGCCCTGCCGACTATTTCGGCCGCTATCTGTTGGAGAACCTGCCGAAAAAGGTGCGCGTGGGCATCGTCAACGTGGCGGTGGGCGGCATCGACATCAAGGGCTTCAACCAGGACAGCATCGCCACCTACTACGCCACCGCCCCCGGCTGGATGAAGGGGAAAATCGATGACTTCGGCGGCGACCCCTACGCGCGGCTGATAGAGATGGCACGCTTGGCACAGAAAGATGGCGTTATCCGTGGCATCCTGCTCCATCAAGGTGAGACGAACACAGGCGACGAGCGTTGGCTAGGCTGGGTGAAGCTGGTCTATGAACGCATGCTGGCCGACCTTGACCTCCGCGCCGAGGACGTTCCCCTGTTGGCAGGCGAGGTAGTGAATGCCGACCAAGGCGGCGTCTGCGCAGCTATGAATCCCATCATTAACCGTCTGCCTGAGGTCATCCCTACGGCCCACGTCATCTCATCGGCGGGCTGCGAGTGCCGCGGAGACCACCTGCACTTCAGCGCTGCCGGCTACCGCGAGCTGGGCCGCCGCTACGGCGAGGCCATGCTACCGCTGCTGAAGAAATAACTCCTTCATTCCTCATCGTAAATGCCCGATTAGCATGAAATCCATCCTCATCCCCTCCCTTGCAGCACTACTGATTGTCTGCACCTCGTGCACGAAGACCCCTGCCACACAGGAAGTTCAGAACCCCCTGACCTACACCGACATCCCCGACAACGACGTTATCCGTGTGGGCAAGGACTACTACATGGTGAGCACAACCATGTATTTCTGCCCGGGCGCGCCTATCATGCACTCGCGCGACCTTGTCCACTGGCGCATCGCCAACTACATCTACGACTACCTGGCCGACGACGACACCTATAACCTCCGCAACGGCCGCAACGCCTACGGCAAAGGCCAGTGGGCCACTACCCTGCGCGAGCACGAAGGCACGTTCTACGCCCTCTTCATCGCCAACGACCAGCGCAAGACCTTCGTCTATACGACGCAGGACATCAAGAAAGGCCCCTGGAAACGGCACGCTGTCTATGACCGTCCCTTCCACGATGCCGGTCTGCTCTTCGACGACGACAAAGCCTACGTGGTCTGGGGCAACGGCGACCTGCGCATCACCGAGCTGGAGCCCGACCTCAGCGCCATCAAGGCTGGAGGCATCGACCAACCCCTCATCAACTCTCCCCGCGAGGGAATGGGCCTGCGGGCTGAAGGGGCTCACTTCTACCACATCGGCGACTACTACTATGTACTTGAAATCGACTGGCCTCGCGGTGGTCCACGTACCGAGACCTGCTGGCGCAGCAAGGAACTACTGGGCCCCTACGAGAGCAAATGCGTCCTGCAGGGCACCATTGGCGGACGTGGTGACGGCGTAGCCCAGGGAGCCATCGTCGATACGCCCAAGGGCGACTGGTATGCCATCATGTTCCAAGACCACGGAGCCGTCGGGCGCATCCCCACCCTGCAGCCCGTGAAATGGCTGGACGGCTGGCCCATCATGGGCGATGGCGGCAAACCGTACGACAGCTTCACCGCTGCCCTGCCCGAGGACAAAGCGGGCGACATGGTGTGGGACTCCGACGAATTCGACCTCACGCCTGCTAACAAATACGCTACGCCCCAACCGTTGCTGACCGACGGCAAGGCATTCCTCTCGCCCGTATGGCAATGGAACCACCTGCCTATCGAAGGAATGTGGTCGCTCACCGAGCGCGAGGGCTGGCTGCGCCTGCGTTCTACCACCGTCACCGACAACCTGATGGAGGCACAGGGCACACTCACCCAGCGTACTGCCGGGCCCCGCTGCATCTCAGAGGTACATCTTGACGTCACGGGCCTGCAGCCCGGCGACCGTGCCGGCCTTTGCGCCTTCCAGAGCAACTACGGCACCATCGGCGTGGAGGTTGACAACAGCGGCCAACGCTTTGTGACGGCCATCCTGCGCCATCCGGGCTTCCGCAATATGCCCGAGCGGCTCGATACGCTCACCCGCGTACCGATGCCCGGCAATGAGGTGTGGCTCCGTATTCGCTACGTCTTCACCCCGCAGGTGGATAATACGCCCAACGGCGACAACCCACAGGATGCCGACCACGCTTGGCTGGCTTACTCGTTCAACGGCACCGACTGGACGATGCCCATGACCAGCTTGGCCATGCGCTACACGCTTGATCTCTTCACGGGATATCGTTCTGCCCTCTATTGCTACTCCACAGCAGCCCTCGGCGGATATGCCGACTTCGACTACTTCCACCAGTGGAAGTATTGATTCTGCGTCTGCTTAACCCCCTGTAACCCTCTCGCCAAGTTGCTTGGCGAGAGCTTTTCTTGCCTCAATAAGGGTGCGGTACTCCTCCATCACCTCGCGGCTCAATGTGGGGCTGCCCGCAACGGCGGGGTCTTTCAGGCGCGAGAGAGTCTCCTTCAGCCTCTGCTCCACGATGGCCATCTTATAGTCGTTGATAAGGTGGGGCACGACCTCCTGCAGGGAAGTGTTGGCCGAGAATAGGCGACTCAGCTCGTAGCGCTCACCAATCAATTCGGTAGCCAATGTGCTGATGCGGCTATCGTTATGACGGAGGAAAAAGCGCGAGGCCACAAAGCCCGGCTCACGATGGTGTTGCAAAAGCTCATCTGCCATCTGCCGCAGCAAGGAGTCGGAAAACGCCAGTCCGTCGGCCTCCATATCGCCAAGAATGAACTCCGCCACGCTGATGGGCATCTCGTTCCCCTTTTCATCCTCGTCGTAGCAGATAATCTCCTCCCCATGCCGCACCAACTGCTGCATCAGCAGAAGTTCTTTTTGCTGCATGGGATCGTTGGTGGATGGGGCTGATGGGGTATTCTGGATGTATGAGTGATTGGGGCTATTGGGATTTGATGAGTTTTCAGATTCTAATTCGTTAGTAGAGACGTCCTGAACGACTTCTTCTTGGTTTTCAGTTGAAGGTTCTGCTGTTGCGGTTGTACGCAGTTCGGCATTGGCTGCGTCTTTCCGTGCTTTCTCCCGCGCTTCCTTGCGCAGCTTGTCCACCTCGGAGATGATGATGCGCTCGTCTGTCCGCAGCATCTGGCTGCATGCGGTAATATATGTCGAGCGGACAATCTGTTCGGGAATCTTGGAAATGCTCGTCACGATATCCTTTATCAGCCCAGCCCTTTTGAAGGGGTCGTCGCCCACGTCGGCCAGCAGCAGATTCGTCTTGAAACGGATGAAATCAACCTCCTGTGTCTCGATGTACTGACGGAGCTCGTCAGCGTTGTGAGCACGGGCAAAGCTGTCGGGGTCTTCACCCTCGGGCAGCAGCACCACCTTCACATTCATCCCCTCCTCCAGCAGCATATCAATGCCGCGAAGCGAGGCATGGATGCCGGCGCTATCGCCGTCATAGAGTACCGTGATGTTCGACGTAAAGCGGTGAATCTTGCGGATTTGTCCCGTCGTGAGCGAAGTGCCGCACGAGGCAACGACATTCTCAATGCCCGCCTGGTGCATGGACACCACATCGGTATTGCCCTCCACGAGGAAGCACTTATCCTGCTTGACGATGGCGCTCTTCGCCAGCCAGATGCCGTAGAGCTCGTTGCTCTTTGTATAGACAGGCGACTCGGGCGAATTGACGTACTTGGCCACTTTGGCGTCCGACTTCATGATGCGCCCGCTGAACGCAATCACCTTGCCCGACAGGCTGTGAATGGGGAACATCACACGTCCGTGAAAGCGATCACGCAGACGCCCTCCCTCGAGGGCATACGCCACACCTGCCTCCACCAGCAGTTCCTTCTTGTATCCTTGACGGACGGCATCCTGCACCATCGTGTCCTGCCCTTCGGGGCAATAGCCGAGCTGGAACTTGTGGATAATGTCGTCGCGGAATCCACGGCTGCGGAAGTATGCCAAGCCAACGGCCCGTCCATCGTCGGTATTCCAAAGCTGGTCCTCAAACCATTTGCGGGCATATTCGTTGATGATGCCGACGCTTTCCCGCTGGCTCTGCTCCTGCCGCTCTTCATCGGTCAACTCGCGCTCCTCGATGGGGATGCCGTATTTCTTCGCCAGCCAGCGCAGGGCTTCGGGGAAGGTCATCTGCTCGTGCTCCATCAGGAAGCGGGCAGCATCGCCACTCTTGCCGCAGCCGAAGCACTTGAAGATGCCGCGTGCCGGATTCACGTTGAACGAGGGCGTGCGTTCGTTGTGGAAAGGGCACAAACCGATGTAGTTCGCCCCCCTGCGACGCAGGGTGACGAAGTCCGACACGACCTCAAGAATCTGAGCCGTATCAAGAATGCGGTTTTTGGTGGCGTCGTCAATCATGCGACGGCAAAGATACAAATTAAATGAAAAAAGAAAAACGAAAAAGAAGAATAAATAGTTTGAGTACGAAAAATAGAAGTTTCGATGGCTTTATTTACTCTTTTGCATTTTATTTTTCATTCTTCATTTTTCATTCTCCATTTTTATATTACCTTTGTGGCGGAAAAACATTTTACCCTAAATAATACCCTTATGAAAAGAATCTCTATGCTGATTACGACGCTGGCACTTGTTGCCGTGTCTGCCTCTGCCGAATGGTCGCCAGCAGGCGACAGAATCCGTACCCCGTGGGCTGACGACGTAAATCCGAAGAACGTCCTGCCTGAGTATCCCCGTCCCATCATGCAGCGTGCCGACTGGATGAATCTCAACGGCCTGTGGGACTATGCTGTCACCGAACGTGGGGCTCTCCGCCCCAACGCTTTCGACGGACAGATTCTCGTACCGTTTGCCATCGAGTCGTCACTCTCGGGCGTTGGCCGCGCGTTGTCAGAAAAGGAGGAGCTTTGGTACAGCCGCACGTTTGCAATACCCTCCTCGTGGAAGGGCAAACGTGTGCTGCTCCACTTCGGCGCTGTTGACTGGGCTGCCGACATCTGGGTGGATGGTGCCCGCGTAGGCAGCCACACAGGAGGCTACACCCCCTTCAGCTTCGACATCTCCGCCGCCCTCGACGGCACGAAGACCCACACCCTCGAGGTGAAGGTCTGGGACCCGACGAACAGCAGCTACCAGCCTCGCGGCAAGCAGGTGCACCAGCCTAACGGCATCTGGTACACCTCCGTCAGCGGCATCTGGCAGACTGTTTGGCTGGAGCCCGTCAACGAGCACTATATCACCGACCTCCGCATCACGCCCGACATCGACCGCCACACGCTTACCGTCGCTCCCGCCCTCAGCTGTGCCGCTCACGCCGATATGGCTGTGGTGAACGTTTATGACGGCGCTACCCTCGTGGCCTCAGCCAAGAGCATCAACGGCGAGCCGCTCGTGGTGGATATGCCTGCCGATGCCCGCCTCTGGAGCCCCGATGACCCGTTCCTCTACACGCTGAAAGTCGAATTGAAGAACGGCGGAAAGGTGGTTGACCGCATCGACAGCTATGCCGCCATGCGCAAGTTCTCCACCGGACGCGATGAGTCGGGCTACATGCGCATGATGCTCAACAACGAGCCGCTCTTCCAGATGGGCCCGCTCGATCAGGGATGGTGGCCCGACGGCCTCTACACCGCCCCGACGGACGAGGCGCTGCTCTACGACGTCATCAAGCTCAAAGAAATGGGTTTCAATATGATCCGCAAGCACGTGAAGGTGGAGCCCGCCCGATGGTACACCCATTGCGACCAACAGGGCATCATCGTCTGGCAGGACATGCCCAGCGGCGACAGCAGCCCCCGCTGGCAGAACCACAACTGGTTCAACGGTACGGAGTTCAACCGCTCAGCCGCTTCCGAAGCCAACTACCGCAAAGAGTGGAAGGAAATCATCGACTACCTATACAGCTATCCCTGCGTCGGCACGTGGGTACCCTTCAACGAAGCCTGGGGACAGTTCAAGACGCCCGAAATCGTCGCCTGGACAAAGGACTACGACCCCACCCGTCTCGTCAATCCTGCCAGCGGCGGTAACTTTTACGCTTGCGGCGACATCCTCGACATGCACAACTACCCCGAGCCCAAGATGATTCTCTTCGACCCCACGCGCGTGAACGTGCTGGGTGAGTACGGCGGCATCGGTCTCGCTCTCGAAGGACACCTTTGGGTGAAGGACCGCAACTGGGGTTACGTGCAGTTCAAGAGCTCCGACGAGGTGACAGCCGAGTACGTCAAGTATGCCGGCATGCTGCTCGACCTTGTCCGTCAAGGCTACTCCGCCGGCGTCTATACGCAGACGTCCGACGTTGAAATCGAAATCAACGGCCTCCTCACCTACGACCGCAAGGTCACCAAAGTGGATGTAGCCAAAGTCGCAGCCGCCAACCGCGCCCTCTGCCGCTCTCTGAGCAAGTGATGAACAGTTATCATCGCGACGAAAGAGAAGAACCGTCGCGACGGCACAAAAGAATCATCGCGATGACACTTTGAGGTCATCGCGATGATTCTTTCTTGTCGTAGGCTAACGAGGGAGCCTTTTTACTGCTGGCGATTGGGCCTTTCACCACGCGGACCGCCCTGGCCACCGCCACGCGGACCACCTTGACCGCCTTGGCCCCAACGCTGACGCTGCTCCTGCTGCATCTTCTCGTACTTGGCAAACTGATCCTTGGTCAGGATGCTCTTGATGGTGTCGTTCTGAGCCTTCTGGCGCTTTTCCATCTCGGCGCGGAAGTTCTCCATGTTGCCCTGCTGCGGACGCTCGCCCTGCTGCATCTTGGCAAACTGCTCCTGCTGAATCTTAGCCTGACGGAGGAAGTAGTCATAGAGAGCCTTGGTCTGCTTCTCGTTGGTCTGGCAAGCCTCCTTGATACGGTCGGTCTGGCGCTTAGCCATGTCTTCCGGTTTGAACTCGCGACGCTGTCCCTGTGCAAAGGCACATGTGCTGATGGCAATAGCCATGATTACAAAAAGAATTCTCTTCATTTTTTTGGTTGTTTTTTAAGGGTGAATACAAATGTCATACGCCTTTATGACGCACCGCATAAGAAAAAGTTTAAACCGCCCCCTGAGGAAATCACATTTCATCGTAAAATTTTGTAGAATGCTCCCCCCAGTAATAAATAGGTAAAAGAAAAGCGTTGGTGAGGTGAAAACAATAAGAGAGGGCGCATCAACGTCCTCTCTTCTGAGTGGTACCACCGGGATTCGAACCAGGGACACACGGATTTTCAGTCCGATGCTCTACCAACTGAGCTATGGTACCAAACCTGTCTTATTGCCCTGTTTTCACAAAGCGGGTGCAAAGGTAGGGCTTTTTTTCGGTTGCCCAAACATTTTTCTATATTTTTTTGCATCTACACATCGAAAAAGTGTCTTTTTCTCCTGAAAACGACCTTTTCCCTGCAAAAAATCATCTTTTTTCTTGTTTTTTCGTTCGGCTTGCACTACCTTTGTCGCCGCATTCGGAAAGTAGCGCAGTTGGTAGCGCACTACGTTCGGGACGTAGGGGTCGGGCGTTCGAGTCGCCTCTTTCCGACGATGTTGAACTAATTTGGGCTAATTCGTGATGAATTAGCCCTTTTGTTTTCTCCTTCTGTTCCGTTTTTTACTCCTTTTTCAGTTCGGGGTAGGAGATACGAGTGTGGTAGATGGTGCGGAGTTTCTCCTTGAAGACGGCTTTGACGGCCTGGATGTCGCGGTAGGTGAGGGGGCAGTTCTGGAAGCAGCCCTCGGCGGTCTGGGCGTCGATGATGCGGTCCACAAGGGTGGCGATGCTCTCCTCGGTGTACTCCTTCAAGCTGCGCGACGAGGCCTCGACGGCGTCGGCCATCATCAGCAGGGCGGTCTCGGAGGTGTCGGGGTTGGGGCCGGGATAGGCGAAGAGGCTCTCGTCAACCGTCTCGCCGGGATGCTCGTTGCAATAGCTGATGTAGAAGTACTTGGCCTTGCTGCGCCCATGATGGGTGCGGATGAACTGCTTGATGCTCTCGGGCAGATGGTACTTCTCCGCCAGACGGAGGCCGTAGGCGACGTGCCCGATGATAATCTGCGCGCTCTGGTCGTAGGGCAGGCTGTCGTGGGGATTGGTGCCCGCCTGGTTCTCGGTGAAGAAGGCGGGGTTCTCAAGCTTGCCGATGTCGTGATAGAGGGCTCCCGTACGCACGAGCTGGCTGTTAGCGCCGATGCTGTTAGCTGCGGCTGCAGCCAGGTTGGCCACCTGCATACTGTGGTTGAACGTGCCGGGCGCCTCCTCCGAGAGGGTGCGCAGCAGCTTGCCATTGATGTTCGAGAGCTCCACCAGAGTGACGTTGCTGGTGAAGCGGAACAACTTCTCGTACATATACATCAGCGGATAGGTGAACAGCAGCAGCAGCGCGTTGATGAGGAAACGGAGGTACATCGTGCGGTTGATTTGTCCGAGGTCGCTCAGCACAATCATCTCGTAGCCGAAGAAGACGATGCAGTAGGCCATGAATACCACGAACGTGCTGCGGAACAGCTGGCTGCGCTCGGTGAGCTCGGTAAGGCTGAAGATGGCCGCCAGTCCTGCCATCAGTTGAAGCAGCACAAACAGATAGGGCTCGGGGACGATGAGCGAGGTGATGAGCACAATCACCAGATGGGTGACAAATGCCGTGCGCGAGTCAAGGAAGACGCGGATGATGAGCGGCGCCATCACGAAGGGGATGACCATCACATCCACCGTGTGCACCAGCAGGGCCGTTACCACCGGGAACAATACCACCTGCGTAGCCAAGAACAGGTAGCAGTTGGGGCGGGCGACGTAGTCCTTGCGGTAGCGGGCGAGGTAAACGATGAGCGCCAGGATGAGCAACGTGACGAGGAGAATCTGTCCGAACAGCGTCAGCTCGCCTCCTGCGGTGTCGTTATGGCGGTTCCACGCCTTGCGGTACGAAAGCAGAATCTGATAGGCGTCCTCATCCACGATGTCGCCGTTGCCGATGATTTTCTGCCCCGCCTGCACGAGTCCCTTGTTTCGCGGGACGGCATCCATCGCGTCTGCCTGTGCCGACGTTGTCTTCTCGCGCTCGTAGGTGAGGTTGGGACGGATGTAGGCGTTCATGTTGCTGGCGCGCAGGACGTAGCTGCCGTAGGTTGAGGTGTCGGCCTGCATGACAGCATCGTAGGCCTGACGGGCCGAGCGCAACGAACTGACGTTGCGTTCCGTAGCGCGGTTGCCGAGGATTACCTTGATGCGGGCCACGCTGTCGCGTTGTAACGATTCCAAGTCACCCGTCTCGATGATGCCGTCGCGGTAAACCTCCTCCAGCTTATCGACAACGGCCGTATAGACCTTCTTTGTCATCTGCGCCTGGAGGTCCGTGCGGTAGTGGCTGTCAAACGAGTCGGTGACGACGGTAACCACCGAGGGGTCGAGCGAGTAGTAGGGCATCACCCGTGCAGCCGCTTCGGCACGCTCGCGCTTGAACACCTCGTCAGTTTTCTCGACGGCAAAGTCCCACGAGGCCGTCAGCTGGGCATGGCGCCAAGGTTTACCCAACGAGAAATCATACGAAAAAGACTTCTCGCGAGGGAAGCATAGGATGATGAGGGCCGTGCTGACAAGTGCCGTCAGCACCCACATGATGATTTTTCTGGCTTGCTGGTTCTTCATAATGCTGCGAAGTGTTTTGCAAAGATAGGGTGAGCCGAGCGAAAAAGCAAATTTTTAGTTGATTTTTCGAGCCGCCGCCTTCAATTATCCATTATCAATTGTCAATTATCAATCGTCAATTATCTAAAGGGGGAATTAAAGATAGGGTGAGCCGAGCGAAAAAGATAGCAGAAAGAAAGAGAAAACCGAAAAAAAAGCGTAATTTTGCCGCAAAATTCTTTGAAGCTATGAAAGTAAGAGTACGTTTTGCCCCCAGTCCTACGGGTCCGCTCCACATCGGCGGCGTCCGCACGGCGTTGTATAACTATCTGTTTGCCCGCCAGCACGGCGGCGATATGGTGTTCCGCATCGAGGACACCGACTCCAACCGCTTCGTCCCCGGTGCCGAGGAATATATCCGCGAGGCGTTTGCCTGGCTCGGCATCCAGTTCGACGAGGGCGTGGGCTTCGGCGGCGAATACGGCCCCTATCGCCAGAGCGAGCGCCGCGACATCTACAAGGTCTATGTCCAGCAGCTGCTTGACAGCGGACGGGCCTACTACGCCTTCGACACCCCTGCCGAACTGGAGGCCAAACGCGCCGAACGGCCTAACTTCCAGTACGACGCCACCACACGCATGGAGATGCGCAACAGCCTCACCCTGCCGAAAGACCAGGTGGACGCCCTCATCGGCGATGGCCAGCAGTACGTCGTCCGTTTCTTCATCGAACCCGGACAGGAAGTCCACGTCCACGACCTCATCCGTGGCGAGGTGGTCATCAACAGCAGCATCCTCGACGACAAGGTGCTCTACAAGAGTGCCGACGAGCTGCCCACCTACCACCTGGCCAACATCGTCGACGACCACCTGATGCAGATCACCCACGTCATCCGCGGCGAAGAGTGGCTGCCCAGCGCACCCCTGCACGTGCTGCTTTACGAGGCCTTCGGCTGGCAGGACACCATGCCCCAGTTCGCCCATCTGCCCCTGCTGCTCAAGCCCGAGGGCAACGGCAAGCTCTCCAAGCGCGACGGCGATCGCCTCGGCTTCCCCGTCTTCCCCCTCGAGTGGCACGACCCCAAGACGGGCGACGTCTCGTCGGGCTACCGCGAAAAGGACTACCTGCCCGAGGCCGTCATCAACTTCCTCGCCCTGCTCGGCTGGAACCCGGGCAACGACCAGGAACTCATGACGATGGACGAGATGACGCGCCTCTTCGACCTCAGCCGTTGCAGCAAGGCCGGCGCCCGCTTCGACTACAAGAAGCTCATCTGGTTCAACCACGAATATATCCTCCGCAAGGACGATGCCGATATTGCCCGCGCCTTCCAGCCCATGCTGCGCGCGCAGGGCGTCGAGGCTCCGCTGGAGCGCATCACGCCGATGGTCGCCCTCATGAAGGGCCGCGTCAACTTCGTCCACGAGCTCTGGGAGCAGGCTGCCTATTTCTTCGTCGCCCCCACGGAGTACGACGAGAAGTCCCTGCGCAAGTGGTGGCGCGAGGACGCATGGACCTATGTGTCGGAATTGTGCGATTTCATCGGGGAAAGTCCCGAATTCGAAGGTGCCGTGCTTGAGCCGAAGGTGATGGAGTGGATAGCCTCGAAGGAGTGGCCCGTTGGGAAAGTGATGAACGCCTTCCGCGTCACGCTGGTAGGTGCTGCCGTCGGTCCCCACATCTTCGCGCTCACCGACTACCTGGGCAAGGACGAGACCCTGCGCCGCGCCCGTCGTGCCCTTGAGGTGCTGCCGAAACTATAACCCTCCACGAATTGACCATAAATTATCCATTTATAAATTCATGGTTAATTCACGAGTAATTTACGGCAATTCGCGTTAAAGAAGAAAATTCGTGTTGGCTGACGACCTCCGTACCCCCTGATTCCACTATAGAACTACCGTCTGCTGAGCGGTTACCTTTTTGGGTTGTCATTCGGTTGGGAGGGTTTTGTGTTGAGCACTTACAGATTGTAACCTTATATGTCGATAGAATCAGCTTCTATTTCCGTAGAAGCTGATTCTGTGTCGCCAGATGCTTGGGCTGTGACGCCAGCCCCTTGCTCTGAGCGCACAGCGCACTACGTCGTGAGCACGACGCACTACGTGCGCAGACGAATGTAGTGCGTTCAGATACAGACGTAGTGCGTTTTCGGACAATTCGCACT
>JAEEZS010000056.1 GCA_016291905.1 Bacteroidaceae bacterium | reverse complement strand
TCTGCCGCATCAGTTCGTCGCGGTCGGGCCCTGCCGGCATGTTCTTCAGCTGTTCGAACAATTCGAAGACCAGCTTTCCGTAGTGTCGCACGGGTATCTGGCTCATCGGATAGGGCAGAGGTTCGGGCTTGCGGGCCATCTTCAGGGCGTCGCTGACGTCGAATGGGAAGTCGATGTCGAGGCGGAAGTTGCTCATGATCATCAGGTGATCCCAGAGTTTCTGCTCGTAGTCGGGTGTCTCGTGGCCCTGCGGATACATACGCTCCATGATGGAGATGATGGTCTCGGCGCATCGCTGCCGCTCTTCCTTGGTGGGAAGCTGCGTGGCGTGGTCCACCATTTTCTGGATTTCCCGTCCGTATTCGGGCAGTACGAGCCGTTCGCGCTGCGTATTGTAGTCTAATCCTTCAATGTTCATATTCTATCTTGTCTCTCTTTTTTTGTTTTTTCTCTGTCAACCTTTCATCCTTCACCCCTCTTCCTTCATCCCCTTCAGAGCAGTTTCCTGGGCTGTTTGGCCACGAAGTCCTTCAGGTAGAAGGGCACGAAATAGGCCACGTCTTCGAACTGCTCTCCGAGGTATTTTCTTTCTGCCAGCGGCTGCATGTAGCGTGCCAGCGGCTCAATGCCGTCGATGAACCGGGCGTTAGGATGGCTGATGGCCTCCCTGCACTTGGCGGCTCCGGGGCCGAAGAAATAGACCGGATGCTGGTCGAGATACTCGCGGTAGGTGTCGGCGTCGACCACATCGGCCTGCGTGGGTCGCACCTCGCGCAGCGCACGGTCGTAGACGGCGGCATACACTTCCATCCGTCGCGCGTCGAGCATGGGGCAGACGAGGGCGTCCTCCTCCATGTCGTCGTACCTCAGCAACACCGGAACACACAGCAGCTGAAGGGTGGGTACGCTGATGAGAGGTATCTGAAAGCCGTAGCAGATGCCCTTTGCCATGCTCACTCCGATGCGGAGACCCGTGTAGGAACCTGGCCCGCTGCTCACGGCAACGGCGTCAACAGGGATGGCATGACTGTCGGCAAACGAGAGTGCTTCATCCACATAAGTGCCCAGTCGCTCGGCATGATTGGGACCGCTGAAATCCTCTTCCTTGAAGATGACATGGCTGTCTTCGCTCACCGCCACGGAACAAACGCTACTGCTCGTTTCAATATGTAAAATGCAGGGCATATAAAACTTCTTTGTTATTTTAAAGTGCAAATGTACTCATTTTTCAGAAATTATTCGTACTTTTGCATAAATTTTAGAACATCAGCCCGTAAAATTAACGAAAAACAAGATATGATACTCTCAATGACGGGCTACGGCAAGGCTGTCGTGGCCTATAAGGAAAAGAAAATCCATGTGGAGGTGAAGTCGCTCAACAGCAAGCAACTCGACCTCTCCACTCGTATTGCACCCCTCTACCGCGAGAAGGAAATGGAGATGCGGCAGATGATTTCGGCCGCGGTGGTTCGCGGAAAAGTGGACTTCAGCATCTGGATTGAGAAGGACGCTTCCACCGAGGCTGCACCCATCAACGGGGCTCTCGTGGAGAGCTACTACCGCCAGTTGAAGGAGATAGCCCGACAGGCGGGCATTCCCGAACCAGCGGACTGGCTGTCCACATTGGTCAGAATGCCCGACGTGACCACGCGCACCGAGATGGAGGAACTCAGCGACGAGGAGTGGGCGGTGGTGCGGAAAGGCATCGGCGAGGCACTCGGTGCACTCGTGGATTTCCGCCGACAGGAGGGCAGCGCGCTGCAGGCCAAGTTCAGCGAGAAGATAGACAACATCGAGGAACTCCTTGCGAGCATCGAGCCATACGAGAAGCTGCGCGTGGAGAAGATACGCCAGCGCATCGTGGAAGGCCTTAAGAGCATTCCCGACGTAGAGTACGACAAGAACCGCCTGGAGCAGGAGCTCATCTACTACATCGAGAAACTCGACATCAGCGAGGAGAAACAGCGCCTGCAGAATCACCTGCGCTACTTCCGCGAAACCATGGAACAGAGCGACTGCCAGGGCAAGAAGCTGGGCTTCATAGCACAGGAAATGGGCCGCGAAATCAACACCACCGGTTCGAAAAGCAACCAGGCCGAGATGCAGAACATCGTGGTCATGATGAAGGATGAACTGGAACAGATCAAGGAACAAGTGCTGAATGCGCTGTAAGGGGAACCTCCCCCGACCCCTCCGAAGGAGGGGAGGGCCTGCGGAGTTCATGTAGGAGAAAGGTTAAAGGCGTGAGATGAAGGATAAGGAAAGGCGGTTTGGGTACGAGACAACCGACGGTAGTACGTATGAGTTGTTGCTGCGGAATGCAAAGAACAACCGCAGATACCCTACGCCAGCCGAGAAAGCGCTTTGGGAATTGTTGCGAGGCGAAAGCCTCGGTGTGCATTTCCGGCGCCAACATCCCGTAGAAGGATACATTCCCGACTTTGTATGCCTGCCCAGAAAACTCATCGTTGAGGTGGACGGCGCCTACCATTTCTGCAATGGTCAACCGCTTTCCGATCAGGAGCGGACTTCATATCTCGAGGCCAAAGGCTTTCATGTGCTTCGTTTTACTAACGAGCAAGTATTAGCCGACCCGCCATCTGTGGTGGAGACAATTAAGGAATATCTCGAAAGAGAGAATAAGGACCTCCCCCAGCCCCTCCAAAGGAGGGGGGCACAAAGAGGAAAAAGCTCCCCAAAATACTCCGATAAAGGGGAGTGCATAAAAGCGGGGACCTCCCCCAGCCCCTCCAAAGGAGGGGAGTGCAAAGAGGAAAAAGCTCCCCCAAATACTCCGATAAAGGGGAGTGCATAAAAGCGGGGACCTCCCCCAACCCCTCCAAAGGAGGGGAGTGCATTGAGGATTCAGATTGCGAGAAACGCAGAATTTCTAATTGAATAACATCAACATTCGTATGCAAGACCATCAAAGCCCAAAGAATGCAGCACCCATTCCAGCCGCAGACATCCCATT
>JAEEZS010000055.1 GCA_016291905.1 Bacteroidaceae bacterium | reverse complement strand
GTTTACTTTTCTCTCTACCCGACCCTGCGCGAGGCGCTCACTCAAGGAAACCGGATAACCGGCTCCGGAGAGCACGCACGGCAGGGCCGCTCTTGTACTACTTCGTCTGTATGGGAAACTTTTCAAAGATCGCTCTTCTCTGCCCTTCTCAGGGGGTCTTTTCAGGCTCCCTTTCGAAAAGCGGGTGCAAAGGTACTGCCTTTATTCCATACCACCAAATATTTTTACCACTTTTTTTCAAGAAATTTTTTGCGAAAATCAGAAAGCACTGATTTTCACGCTTATCATTTTTTCGCCCTTTCTGACGAGAGTCGACGGAAAGAGCCATTTTCGGCAAACCAGATGCCAAACAAGACAAAAACGGTGCCGACGAGAGCTATCGGAGTCAGGGGCTCATGAAGGATGATGACAGAGCAGGTGAGCGACACGAGAGGCTGGCAGTACATATAATTGCTGGCAACCACCAAATCGAGCTTCCGAAGTGCCATATTCCACGAGAAGAAACAGCCAAAGCTTGCCACCACGCCAAGGAAAACGAGGTTTCCCCACACAACGGGCGAAGCGAGTGCCGACAGATGCAAGCCCTCCTCCCCCTGAAGAAGCACCATAGGCAGCATCGTCAACAAGCCGTAGAAGAAAATCTTGCGCGTAAGGAAAAGAGTATCGTAGCGGGCATTCAGCGGACGGAGCAACACGCTATAGACAGCCCAGCAGAGTGCCGCGCTGAAGGCAAGCGCATCGCCCAAAGGGTTCACCTCCACCAGAAAGTTTCCGTTGAGCACCACAAACACCTCGCCCAACAGAGCCACCAACGAGCCGATGGCCAGACGGCGCGTCAGCTTTACTTCTTTAAATAATATAATGGTAAGGAGCGACGTCAACAAAGGCGTCACGCAGACGATGAGCGCCACGTTCGACGACGTAGTATAGGAGAGTGCCGTGTTCTCCGTCAGGAAGTAGAGCGAGCCGCCCGTCACGCCCAGCAGCACCATCCTCATCTCATCCCAGAAGGAATCGGAAAACCATTTCTTGTGGCAGAAGGGGAGGATGCAGAGGTAGGCAATCACAAAACGCTCCACCATAATCTCAGGCGGCGTGAGGCCGTGCATGAGCAACACCTTGGTGGAGGCAAATGTTGTGCCCCACACGATGATAGTCACCAATGCCATCACATGCCAAATCCAATGAGCCTTGCCTGAAACAACCTTTTCCGTCATCACTTTCCAAAAAATCGCGCAAAAGTAATGCTTTTCCACGAAGTTTTTCTTTTCTGACGAAGATTATTATTACTTTTGCAGTCAAATTTTGAACTATATGGAAAAAAAGTACACTCCTGAGACCCTTTGCGTGCAGGCCGGCTGGAAGCCTAAGAATGGCGAGCCGCGCGTGCTGCCCATCTACCAAAGTACAACCTTCAAATACGACGACAGCGACGAGATGGCCAAACTGTTCGACCTTGAGAAGTCAGGCTATTTCTACACCCGTCTGCAGAACCCCACCAACGACGTGGTAGCCTCGAAGATTGCCGACCTCGAAGGAGGCGTAGGCGCCATGCTCACCTCCAGCGGGCAGGCAGCCAACTTCTTTGCCACGTTCAACATCTGCGAGTGCGGCAGCCACATCGTCAGCACCAGCGCCATCTACGGAGGCACGTTCAACCTCTTCGGCGTCACGATGAAGAAGATGGGCATCGACGTCACCTTCGTCAATCAGGATGCCTCTGACGAGGAGTTGGAAAAGGCTTTCCGCCCCAATACGCGCTGTGTCTTCGGCGAAACCATCAGCAACCCGGGCTGCGAGGTGCTGGACATCGAGCGCTTCGCCCGTCTGGCACACAAGCACGGCGTGCCCCTCATCATCGACAACACCTTCGCCACGCCCGTCAACTGCCGTCCCATTGAGTGGGGAGCCGACATTGTCACCCACTCCACCACCAAGTATATGGACGGTCATGCAGGTACTGTGGGGGGCGTCATCGTCGATAGCGGCAACTTCGACTGGGATGCCCATGCCGACCTTTTCCCTGGCCTCACCACGCCCGACGAATCGTACCACGGCCTCATCTACACCCAGCGCTTCGGCCGTGCCGCCTACATCACCAAGGCTACCACCCAGCTTATGCGCGACCTCGGCAGCATCCAGGCTCCGCAGAACGCCTATTACCTGAACCTCGGCCTCGAAACGCTCCACCTGCGCATGAAACGCCATTGCGAGAATGCCCAGGCCGTAGCCGAATGGCTTCAGCGGAACGACAAGGTGGCCTGGGTCAACTACAGCGGCCTGCCCGACAACCCCTATCACGCCCTCAGCCAGAAGTACTTGCCGAACGGCTCGTGTGGCGTTATTGCCTTCGGACTGAAGGGAACGCGCGAGGATGCCATCCGCTTTATGGACCGTCTGAAGTTCATCTGCATCGTCACCCACGTAGCCGATGCCCGCAGCTGTGTCCTCCATCCTGCCAGCCACACCCATCGTCAGCTCTCTGACGAGCAGCTCCGCCAAGCCGGCATCGCCCCCGACCTCATCCGCCTCTCCGTCGGCATCGAAAACGTGGACGATATCATCGCCGACATCGAGCAGGCGTTGCAATAACCCAAACCAGATGGCCTTGAAGAAGCGCACCACCCTATCGGACTACATCGCGGCCTCCCGCAAAGGAAGCCGCGAGGCTGAGCAGGAACTGCTCGGCCCAGGCTTCCACGCTACCACCCGCATCCATCGCTCCAAAAAGCTCTATTCCCGCAAGGCAAAACACAAGCGCTCCTTTACGGGGGAATAGGAAAGCCTTCTCTTCGATGGTTTTCAGCATGGTTGGAGGTGCGAAAAGCAAACGTTCTTATCTCCCAAAGCCGTTGGGACACGTGTCCCAACGGGTTAGGTAAGGTGTCCCAACGGGTTAGGACACGTGTCCTAACGGGTTTGGTACAATAACTCCTGACTGCGATGCTGTGAAAAGAATGGCTTTTCCTCTCTTATTCGTATCTTTTTCTGATAAGTTTTTGATAAATTGCAGCTCGGAAATACGCATGTAAATTTGGCTTTTCGCTCGGCTCACCCTATCTTTAATCCCCCTTCGGGGGCTTTTAGATAGGCTACGCCTCGGGAAATTGCAAATAAATTTGCATTTCCTCTCAGCTTGCACTATCTTTGTCGCTGAAATAAAACGTTTCCCTTATGAAAACAATGAAAAACCTCTCTTTGATGCTGCTGATGCTTTGCAGCCTGCTGCCGGTACAGGCGCAGAATCCCATTGTGCAGACGTGGTTCACCACCGACCCCGCCCCCATGGTAGCGGGCGACACACTCTACGTCTATACGGGCCACGACGAGGACGGCGCCGACTTCTTCTGGATGCAGGAATGGCGCATCTATTCCACGACGGATATGGTGAACTGGCGCGACCATGGCTCACCGCTGGCGCTTGAGAGCTTCCGATGGGCCGACGACCGTGCGTGGGCCAGCCAATGCATTGAGCGTGACGGCAAGTACTTCTGGTACATCTGCGCCCACTCGCGCCTTTCGGGCGGCATGGCCATCGGCGTTGCCGTGGGCGACAGCCCTACGGGCCCCTTCCGCGATGCGCTGGGCAAACCGTTGTTTGAGAACGGCTCGTGGGACCATATCGACCCCACCGTCTTCATCGACGACGACGGACAGGCATGGCTAATGTGGGGCAATCCCCAATGCTATTACCTGAAGCTGAACCGCGACATGATCTCCTATGAGGGCGAGCTCGGTAAACTGCCCATGACGGAGGAGGCCTTCGGCGCTCCGCTCATGAACGAGCGCGAGAAGGATAAGAAATACAAGGACAGCTACGTGGAAGGCCCCTGGCTGACGAAACGAAACGGCACATACCAGTTGCTTTATGCCGCAGGCGGCGTGCCCGAGCACATCAGCTACAGTACGGCCCCCTCGCCCACAGGCCCCTGGACATATGCCGGCGAAATCATGCCGCTCTGCGACACGAAGTCGTTCACCAACCATTGCGGCGTCGTTGACTACAAGGGACATAGCTACTTCTTCTACCACACGGGCAAGCTGCCTCGCGGAGGCGGCTTCGGACGTAGCGTGGCCATAGAGGAGTTTACCTACAACGCCGACGGCTCGTTCCCCACCATCATGCCTACAGAGGAGGGCGTGAAGCCTGTCGGCACCTTCAACCCCTATCGACGTGTGGAGGCTGAGACGATGGCCTTCTCCAAAGGACTGAAAACTGAGCAGAACGACGCCGTGGGCGTCTATGTCACGGACATCCACAATGGCGACTACATCAAGTTGCAGGCGGTTGACTTCGGAAACGGCATCCCCCGCACCTTTACCGCCCGCGTTGCCAGCGGACTGCGAGGGGGAGCCATCGAGGTGCACGTCGATAGCCTACGTGGGCAGCTGCTTGGGCGTCTCGCTGTGAACGGCACAGGAGGCTGGGAGCAATGGCAGACGCACACCATCGACCTGACAGCCTACACAACGGGCGTTCACGACCTCTACTTCGTCTTCACAGGGCGAAAGGGACCTAAGCTCTTCAACTTCGACTGGTGGGAGATGCGCGGGCTGGAGCAGGTGAACATGCCGCTGTTCCAGACGAAATTCACGGCCGACCCGTCGCCCCTTGTCGTAGGCGATACTTTATTCTTATACACGTCGCACGATGCCTCGCCCGAAGATATCCCTGATGCCAACGAGCGCCACTCAGCCGGATTCTACATGTACGACTGGCTGCTATGGACCACGACGGACATGGTGAACTGGACGGAGCACGGGGCTGTGGCCTCGCTGAAGGATTTTGCCTGGCGAAGCCGCGACAACGGCGCGTGGGCCATCCAAACGGTAGAGCGCAACGGAAAATACTACCTCTACGCCCCGCTTCACGGGCACGGCATTGGCGTCCTCGTCAGCGACTCGCCCTATGGTCCGTTCCACGACCCGCTCGGCGAGCCTCTCGTCTGGCAGAAAGAGCACTGGGACGACATCGACCCTACCGTCTTTACGGATGACGACGGGCAAGCCTATATGTACTGGGGCAACCCCAATACCTACTACGCCCTTCTGAACGACGACATGACTTCGCTGAAAAGCGGCATCACCAAGCTCGACTATCACATCGAGCACTATCAGGAAGGCCCCTGGTTCTACAAGCGTGGAGGACATTACTATCTGAGCTATGCCACCACCTGCTGCCCCGAGGCGCTGGGCTATGCTATGAGCGACAGCCCCACAGGCCCTTGGGAGTCGAAAGGCTACATCATGCGCCCTACTAACCGCGACAGAGGCAACCACCCAGGCATCTGCGACTACCGTGGACACTCCTACATCTTCGGACAGAGCTACGACCTCATGCACCTTGAGACGTTCGTCCACCACGAGCGTCGCAGCGTGGGTGTCGCCGAGATAACCTACAACGCCGATGGTACCATCAACGAAATACCCTATTGGCTCGACCAACAGCCCGTCAAGCAGCTTCGCTGGCTCAATCCCTTCAAGCGCGTGGAGGCAGAGACGATGGCTTGGGGCAACGGACTGAAAACAGCCAAAATGGGCATTGACAATACGGGCGTTGTAGCCGACATGCCCTCCTCAACTGGGCGTAAGAATATGTATGTCACTGACCTCAACGACGGCGAGTACATCCGCTTGCGTGGCGTGGACTTCGGCGCGGGCGCCAAACGATTCCAACTGACGGCAGCCTCCACCGGTAGCGCTACCGTCACCCTGCGTCTCGACAGCGTCGACGGCCCCGTCATCGGCAGCGTCACCCTCTCTCGGACAGGCTCGTTGGAGAAGTACCGCAGCTTCAGCACGAAAGTCGCAGGGGCCGCAGGCGTTCACGACCTCTACCTCTGCTTCAGCTCCACCAAAGGCGACAACCGCCTTGACTGGTGGCAATTCAAATAATATAATTGATTAACCATAAACACCTTTCATCATGAAAACAAAGAAAACCGTTATTTCTTCCATTCTCCCCCTTTTGTTCCTGACCTTGACAGCAAATGCACAGCCGCAAGGATGGACCATGCCCGAAGTTAATCCTACGTTCAAGGACGTCAACTATGCTGGCGACGATCTGGAAGCGCATCGCCTCGACATCTTTTTGCCCGAAAAGCAGCAGGATGCCTACAAGGTCATCGTTGCCATCTACGGTAGTGCATGGTTTTCCAACAATGCCAAGATCGCCGCTTGGTTCTCCCTCGGAAAGCCGTTGACCGATGCCGGCTTTGCTGTGGTCTGCATCAACCACCGCTCCAGCGGCGATGCCAAGTTTCCCGCCCAAATCCACGATGTGAAGGCTGCCTTGCGCTTCCTTCGTGCCCATGCTGCTGAGTACAAACTCGACACATCGTTTGTCGGCATTACGGGATTCTCGTCGGGCGGCCATCTTTCTGCGCTGGCAGGCGTTACTAATGGCCTCAGCAAGCGCACCGTCGGCAACACAACCCTTGACCTTGAAGGCAACGTGGGCGGCAACACTAATTATTCCAGTCGCGTTGATGCCGTCGTGGATTGGTTCGGCCCTGTGGATATGGCCCGTATGGAGAACTGCGAGACGGTGAAGGATGCCAATTCGCCTGAAGCTGCCCTCATCGGTGGTGCCCCAGCTGACAACCCCGACCTTGTCAGCCTCGTCAGCCCCATCACCTACGTCGCTATGAATGCTGATCAGTTACCCCGTTTCCTCCTCTTCCACGGCGATAGCGATACCGTCGTTCCCCATTGCCAGAGTGTCTTTTTTGCTGAAGAGCTAGAGAAAGCCGGATGTCTGGAGGAATTCATCACCGTGCCCGAAGGACAACATGGACCTGTGACCTTCAACGAGAACACCTTCAAGCGGATGACCGATTTCTTCCTGAAAGAAGCTACTGCGGCAAAGTAACAGCAAAGCGGCGAGATTCGGGAATGTAGGTCATATCCTTACAGTCGAAGTACGCGCCTATCTGTCCCGACTCGCTTAGCTCCTGCGGCGTTCCTGTCGTCAGCCCCTTTTCCCTGTCCAGCAGCCAAATCTCGTCGGCTATCCAGAGTGCATGCTCCATGTCGTGCGTGGAGAGGAAGACTGTCTTGCCCAATGCACGCGTCAGCTGATGCAGCAACAGCATGGTCTTTACTTTGCTGGGATAGTCCAGAAAGGCCGTAGGCTCATCCAAGAAAATGATAGGCGTTTCCTGCGTGATGGACTTGGCAATCATCACCTTCTGACGTTCGCCATCGGAGAGAGATGCTATTTTCCGGTGCTTGAAGTCTTCAATGCCTATCAGCCTCAGGCTTTCATCAATAGCCTTCCTGTCTGCCTCGTGCAGTTTCCCCCAGAAACCCGTATAGGGACTTCGTCCAAGTGCAACCACCTCTTCAACCGTCATATTCATGTTCTTAGGATTCTCAGTGAGCACGATGCTGATTTGTCGCGCCAATTCCGGCATGGTATAGGTCGACAACTCCCGACCATGCAACATTATCTGCCCGCCTAAAGCAGGCTGGAATGCAATCATCGTACGGAGTAGCGTTGATTTTCCCGCACCATTAGGGCCTAACATACACGTCAGTCTGCCCTGTCGCAGCTGAGCATTCAACTGGGAGGATATGACTTTCCTGCCATGACGGTCGGCATAGCCTGTAGTAAGGTCGTTCAGTTCAAAAAAGGACATGGGGTTTTTAATGGAAGATAAAAAAAGGGGAATGAAAACAAAAAACAACTATCAGAGCAAGGCCGACAGCCAAAACCTCAGCAGCGAGGCAAATACGGATGCTGATACGCATGTCGCGTGTCGTCAAGGAACGAGGATTCGTGCCGATATAGGGCTTATAGACTTCTTCACCGAAATAGTCATGTGTACCGCCAAAACGACAGTCGAGCAACGCAGCAAGAGCCGCTTCCGGCCAACCGCTATTGGGCGAAGCATGTTGTGGGCCATAGCGGAAAAGGAAACGGAAGGAGCGGGCAAGTCGCTTTTTGAAGTCAACGAGTCCACAAGTCAACGAGTCAACAAGCCGCTTTACAGACCGCATCCAACATGTGGACCCGTTGACCTGTTGACCTGTTGACCCGTTGACCTGTTGACCTTCCATAAAAGCTCCCACTATCAGCATCAAGAAGGCCGTGAGCCGGGCGGGAATGAAATTTGCCACATCGTCGATACGGGCAGCCCAGCAGCCAAAGTCTTTGTAGCGCGGGGTGCGGTAGCCAATCATTGAGTCGAAAGTATTGACGAGCTTGTACGTCACCATACCAGGAACGCCCAACAGGCAAAGCCAGAACAACGGAGCGACAACGCCATCGGAAAGGTTTTCTGCAAGCGTTTCAAGAGCAGCCGTCCGCACCTCCTGTTCCGAAAGAGACTGGGTGTCGCGTCCCACGATGCGAGCCACTTGCCGGCGTCCTTCGTCCAAGCTTCGGTCGAGAGCCTCAAACACCTTACGAACTTCCCGTCGCAGCGTGTGTCCGGCAAGGCAAAAGAAGATGAGCAAAGCCTCGCCCCAACTCCCCATAATGGAAGAAGAGAGTTTATGAGAAAAGTGAAGAAACATCACTATGAATCCATAGCAAAGCAGTAAGCTAAAGACTGTTAGCAAAGCGCCCTTGGCTTTACGATGACTGCCCTTGTTCAGGCGTTTCTCCCAAAAAGCAATCCAGCGTCCCATGCCCACGACGGGATGCGGAAGGCGTTCCGGGTCACCCAGCAGGAGATCCAACAACCACCCAACGGCTAGAGCTATCGCTAGTTCATAGTTCATAATTCATAGTTCATCTTCCATCTTCAATCTTCCATTGTGCGCAGCACGAAATCAGTTCGTCATTCTCAGAAGAGGACTGCACAGCGATGCGGAAGAAACGACTGTCAAGCCCCTCAAAGTTGGAGGCATCGCGAATGAGAATGCCATGCTGACGGGCAAGATAGTCTTTTAGCTCGGCTGCGGTGCCTTGCCGCAGGCAGCAAAGGAGGATGTGGGTGTCCGATGGCAGGGTGTCACAAATGCCCATTGTCTCCAGCGCACGGCCTACACGCAAACGTTCTTGTATCAATTCCCTTAACGGAAGTCTATAGAGATCGCGATGGGCTGTCAGCCAAAGTCCGGCCTCCTGTGCCAGGCTATTCACAGACCAAGGCATCCGCCCCTGTTCTATCCACCTTATCAACTTACTGCAGGCTGTCAGATAGCCTAACCGCAACCCGGGGATGGCATATTCCTTCGTCATCGAATGGAGCATCACCACGTTGGGCAACCCGCACGCCTCGGCAGGGGTGAGAAGAGGCTGGAGCGTAAATGGAGCATAGCTGGCATCTATCACAAACACCGTGTCGCTGTGCCCGACGATGCACTTCAACAGCTTCTCACGGGAGACAACGGTGCCCGTAGGATTGTTAGGGTTGCAAAGCCACACCCCTTCCGTCCCCTCGGGAATATCATCCAGACTACGGATAAAGGAAACGCTATGTTCATGTAGTCGGCAGGCATCAGCATATTCTGTAAACGTGGGCACAACGATTGCCGTCCGCCAGCGCCGCATCGCCCATGCCGTCAGATAGATAGCTTCCGTAGCACCATTTGTCACCCTTACCTCGTCCGTCCCGATACCCATTTGAGCCGCCAAGGCCGTTTCCAGCGAACGAGGCACGGGCTCCGGATAGTGCTGAACAATGCTCAGCCGCTCTTTCAAATAGGCAAACAACCTCTCATGAGAGAAGTGGTTATAGACATTTGAACTGAAGTTCAGCCGTATGCCCGCATAGCTATAGGTATCATCACCGTGTCCGTCAATCATGGCTCATTATCTCATAGAGTTTCGGAATATCCACATGGCGCCGCACATGCTCGGCAAGACGATTGTATTGCTCCTCCTTGAAAAAAGCTAATGACTCAGCCATGGGTTGTGAGGGGTTCGTGTTGTGAAGTAGATAATCGATTACCGCGCGGTTATCAAGAAAACCGTGGACATAGGTGCCGATGACACCCTCTTGCTCCACCACCATGGCATCTGAATCGCTCACTCCCTGATGGATTTCATACCCCTGACAGGTTGTGCCGTTCCATTCAAACGACACTTGACGGGTGGTCTTCTCGGGCGTCAACGTGGTGTGGATGTCCAAAAGCCCCAGTCCAGGCAAGGAATGAAAATCTCCTTCTATACCTTCGGGGTCTTCCACCGTCTGCCCCAGCATCTGGAAACCACCGCAAATACCGACAATTGTTTTCCCCGCTTTGTGTGCACGGATGACAGCCCCGGCCAATCCGCTACGCCGCAGATGATAAAGGTCGTCCAACGTGCTCTTTGTACCTGGAAGGATGATGACATCAGCCTGCCCTACATCATCGACATTAGAGGTGTAAAAAAGATTTACCCGTTCGTCACGCTCCAGCACATCAAAGTCGGTGAAGTTGCTTATATGCCGCAGCAGCACTACCGCTACGTTGATTTTTCCTGCCCGCAAAGAACGTCGCTTTTGTTCCAAGCTGACGCTATCCTCCTCGTCAATGGCAAGGTCGCTCAGCATGGGTACCACACCCAATACAGGCACGCCGCAAGTCTCCTCCAGCAAACGCCGTCCCTCTTCGAAGAGACGCAGGTCGCCACGGAACTTATTGACAATAATGCCCTTTATACGCCGTCTGTCATCAGGCTCCTGCAACATCACACTACCGTAGCACGAAGCAAAAACGCCTCCCCGATCGATATCTGCCACCAACACCACATCGGCATCGGCATAGCGAGCCATAGGCATGTTCACAAGGTCTGAATCACGGAGGTTAATTTCCGACACGCTTCCAGCCCCCTCCATGACGATGGGATTGTATTGTGCCCGCAGTCTGTCAAACGCAGCATGAACGGCCTCGCGCAACTCACCCCGTCCCTCCTTGCGAAAATAGTCATAGGCAGAGCGGTTGCCAACGGGACGGCCATTGAGCACGACTTGGGTGGTATGCTCAGAGTTGGGCTTCAGCAAAAGCGGATTCATATCGGTGTGAGGCGGCAGTCCGCACGCCTCAGCCTGCACCGCCTGTGCACGGCCAATCTCTCGGCCATCGGATGTAGCAAAAGAGTTGAGCGCCATATTCTGTGCCTTAAAGGGTGCAGGATGATAGCCGTCTTGCAAAAAGATACGGCAAAGAGCCGTACATAGTACACTCTTACCTACGTCGCTGCCCGTACCAACCAACATCAGAGGATGAAACATGTTTAGTTAAGAGTTAAGAATTAAGAGTTAATAAAACTATGCCATAAGGGACTCAACGCACTTGCATCTTTTTCCGCCCAATACCAATGGGTATAGCCGGCAAGGACATTCTTGTAGCGGTAAATCGGCGTATCAACGGGTTTTTCCAAGGCTGAACATTGCCCTGCTATCGCCTTCACATGGTTGGGCAAGGCACTTTCATGCACCGTTGAATAATGGAACTCATGTCCTCGGAGAGATACGCCGTCCACCGTTATCTGCCGATAACCTAGATGCAACTTGGCCCCTTCCATGGTAGCTTTGAAGGGGAGAACATCACACATCTGGGCACCGTCGATGGCTGAACATAAATACATAAAACCGCCGCACTCCGCTATCACCCCTCCTCCCTGTTCGGCATACGCCTTGACGCTATGGCGCATTCCACTATTCGCCGATAATTCCGAGGCATAGAGCTCGGGATAGCCTCCTGGAAGATAGAGGATGTCGCAGGGAGGTAGCGAACCATCATGAAGCGGCGAGAAGAAAACGACTGTCCCCATCTCCGCCAAGGCATCTATGTTGGCACGATAGGTGAAGTTGAAAGCCTCATCACGGGCAATGGCAATGGTTTTAGACTGCAGACTGACAGACTGCAGCCTGGCAGACAATTCCTTCGCCCTCGAACCTTTCCTTTCATCTGAGGACTGGGAGTCTGCAGTCCGACAGTCTATGCTTGCATCGGAGTCCGGTGCCTTCCCTATCCCAAGGAGTCCCTCCAGATCCACATGTTCCTCTACTTCCTTTGCAGCAAGGGCGATAAAGCGATGGCACGTTTCGCGTCCCGACAGGCTCAACCCCAGATGGCGCGAAGGCATCTGCAGCAAAGGATTGTCAGACAAATAGCCGAAGCTGTGCACCCCCACATCTTCACAAGCACCAAGAAGATGGCGATAGTGACTCTCTGAGCCCACCCGGTTGAACACCACCCCTGCAAGGTGAATGGGCTTGAATGTCTTGATGCCATGCAGCAGGGCAGCCACGCTATAGGCCATAGACTTGGCATCGACAACCAACAGGGTGGGCACACCCAGCAAGCCAGCAATCTCAGCTGCGCTTCCACGACTTTTGTCGTACCCGTCGTATAGCCCCATAGCCCCTTCCACCACACAAACGTCTGCATCGGCTGAATAGCGCTGGAATAGGTGCTTCACATGCTCCGACGAAGCCATGAAGGTATCCAGATTGACGCTCTCCCTGCCCGACG
The DNA here is from genome assembly GCA_016291905.1 of Bacteroidaceae bacterium. Classification (GTDB taxonomy): domain Bacteria; phylum Bacteroidota; class Bacteroidia; order Bacteroidales; family Bacteroidaceae; genus UBA1189. Next base: position 189,679 of record JAEEZS010000055.1, on the reverse strand, counting down.
CCATCTGATGGAAGAGCGTGTCGATATAGTCAGGACCACATTTGTAAGGTTGGACGCGCAAGCCACGATGGGTCAAGGCACGCAGCAGCCCCATGGTGAAGGTGGTCTTCCCACATCCCGACGACGGCGCAGCTATCACAAATCCCGGATTCATAGGACGCAATTCAGCATAAAGTAGAACATGAGTTCCGCCAAAAGGAATGTGGCTCCGCAACAATCACCCGTATATCCACCCAACCGGCGATGCATGAGGGCAAACAATCCCGCACAGCACAGTGCAGAGGCACAGAGCGCCAGGCATAATGAAAAAGGAGGAATGAGAAGGGAGAGACGGGGAACCAGAAACAAGACAGCGATGGGGAGAAAACCGAGGAGAAGACTGAGCAGCTTTTCGCCCAAAGACGTCCGAGCATAAACCAGCCCATTCTTCGCCTCCTCTTCACGCCGTACATAGGGCAGGAACCAAATAATGGTGGAGCTAAGAAACTTGCATCCTGCATCAACCGCCAGGAGCATCAGTGGCGACATCCCCTGACTTAGCAACCGGGCGAGCAGATGGAACAGCAGCAAATAGTAGAATATCAATCCCAACACGCCGTACGTACCGATATGCGAATCCTTCATGATTTCCAGTGTCCGCTGTCGTGTACGCCCTCCACCCAAGCCGTCGCAGAAATCTGCCAGTCCATCTTCATGAAGGGCTCCCGTCAGCAACACCCTGCCGAGTAGCGCCAGCACGACACATACTTCCACGCCCAACCCGACATGGTGAGCCAGCGCATATATTCCAGCCATGACGCCACCCGTAAGCCATCCTGCCAACGGCCAAAGGGGAACAACATGTTCAAAATAGCGTCCCTCCACCACAGCCCAGCGTCCCAACGGCAAGCGAGTGAAGAAGATAAGGGCAGCCAACACGCGCTTAAAAATACTTCGTAATATGTGCATCGTCGAAACTATCCATATCGTTCAACATATTGACGGCACTCTGCACAATGGGCCATGCACAAAGTGCTCCCGTCCCTTCGCCCAGCCTCATACCTAGATGAAGCAAGGGCTTGGCTCCCATAGCGTCCAGCATGATCCGATGTCCTCCTTCGTCGCCACAATGGCCAAACACCGCATAATCCAACACGGCACTATCCATGCGGGAAGCCATCAGCATACAGGCCGTCATGATGAAGCCATCTACCAACACCACCATGCGTCGCTCGGCAGCACGCAGCATGGCACCTACTGCTGCAGCCATTTCATAACCTGCAAAATAGGCAAATGTCCCACTATCAAATTCAGTCGGCAAAACATGTTTTACCTTGTAGTTTCTGAGGGCATCACCCAGCACCTCCAATTTGCGACGGACGCCAGGGGCATCCAATCCGCTACCGGCTCCCACACATTGTTCCAGCGGAATACCCAAAAGCAAATGCATCAGGATGCTCGAGGGTGAGGTATTGCCTGCTCCCATTTCACCCAAGCAAACCACGTTCGCCCCTTCGTCGGCACAAGCATCGACTTGCTCAGCTCCCACATGAAGCGCAAGTTCCCATTCATCGGCACTCATTGCCGCCTCATAGAGGAAATCCCGTGTGCCATGGGCTATCTTGCGGTCGATGATTCGCGGATAGCGGTTGAGGTCGAAATCATAGTCAACCCCTACGTCCACCACCCGCAAGGCAAAACCATGCTGGCGGCAAAACATACCCACAGCACCTCCTCCCTGGGCATAGTTCATCATTTGTTGTGCCGTCACCTCACGAGGTGTACACGTCACTCCTTCACGCTCTATGCCATGATCTCCTCCAAAAAGAATGTGGCAAGGATGCAACAACTGGGGATGGGGTGTCTGCTGAATCAAAGCCATCTGTACCGCCAACGACTCTAATCGCCCCAGCGAGCCCTTCGGCTTACTCAGGTTGTCTATCTTCTCCTGAATGACAGGAATCATCCGCTTGTCTGTAGGAACTATCATAAAGCGACTATCATCCTTTGATTTGAATTGAAATGCCCGAGACGAGCAAATAAACCTCGTCGGCCCTGTTTGCCACATACTGGTTGAAGGCACCCAGCATATCGGTGAACCGACGTTGTACCTCATTGGCACTCGTGCCGCCCATCCCTATCTCGTTTGTCACGAAGATGAAGGTGGCATCCTGTGCCGTCAGACGGTCAAACTCAGCCTCTATCTGGGATAAAGGTGAGGCATCTGAAAAGAAATTCGTCAGCCACAGCGTGCAGCAGTCCACCAACACCACACGTCCCTCCACCGTATGACGGCTGAGGTATTTCTCCTCCTCAATCGTCGTCCACTCAGGGCCACGGCGCGCCTGATGGATGCGCACACGCTCATGGAACTCCTCATCTTCAACATGGGCTGTTGCCATATAGATAGGACTATCCGAGAGCTGCTTGGCCATTCGCTCTGCAAAAGCGCTCTTGCCCGAACGCTGCCCACCTGTCACTAAAATAATCTTTTTCATTCTTCACACATATAACTTCGTCAACTTCGCTTCTTCAACAACACCCACAGAGCCACAGGAGCACCAATAAGTGCCGTTACCGAATTGATGGGCAGAGCTCCCTCCATACCTGGCAAACGGCTGATGAGATTGCACACCAACGCCAACGACGCCCCTGCCAACAACGTTGCCGGCAGCAACACCCGATGATTCTCGGTACCCATCAGCCCGCGACATATATGCGGGACAGCCAGCCCAAGGAACATGATAGGCCCGCAATAGGCCGTCACGACGGCTGTCAACGTTCCAGCACTACAGATAATCAGCGTACGTGCCCGACGGATATTCAATCCCAGATTGGTGGCATACTGTTCACCCAGCAACAATATGTTCAATGGCTTGGCCAACAGCATCGATAGCGGCAACAGTACAGCCATCAGCCCCACGAACACCTCCACCTGACCACCTGTGACACGGGCAAAAGAGCCCAGTCCCCAGATGACATAGGCACGGATATCCTCCTCGCTGGAGAAATACTTCATCACTCCGATGATAGCCGTGGCGATATAGCCGATGAGCACACCCACAATGAGCAATGTGGCACCCCCTTCGACACGCTTTGACAGCCACAAGATGAGCATCATGACGGCCAATGCCCCACCGATGGCAGCAACTGTCAGCGCCGCGTTGCCCACCAGTCCAAAGCGTGTAAGCACTCCCCCGCCTATCCAGCCATTCAACAGCACCACCATGGCAACGCCCAGGCTGGCTGCACTACTGATGCCCAACACCGAGGGGCCTGCCAACGGATTGTGGAACACCGTCTGCATCTCCAGTCCAGCCACAGCCAGTCCTGCCCCGCAGGCAATAGCCGTTAGTGTCTGCGGCAGACGAGTGCCCAGCACGATGTTCTGCCAGACCTCAGACTCCGAGCCACGTCCCAGCAGGATGTCCAGCACCTCGCTTAGCGGGATGGCAACCGACCCTACCGTCAGGTTCAGCAACGCCAACAGCGGTATGCTGACTAAAAGCAATATCATCGTTGTCCTCTTCATCAACTATCCTCTTTAACTCTATATCTTAATTCTTACTTAACTCTTAACTATGAACTCTTAATTCATCTGACCCATATCATCTCCAACTCTCCCGTAGGGAACACCGTCCGACAATGTACAAGACATAGCTGTCGTATCCGTTCAAAAAACGCCTCGGGCATCACGTCCCACAGCTCACGCGCCAACGTAATGTGTTCACATGCCTCAGCCGCTTTCTCGCCCACCGTCTCACGGGCAATCATTTCCACAAAGGCTTTATTCATCACCACCTTGTGCGAGTGAGTATCCAGATGGCCTTCAGCGAGTTTCACTGCCTTGCCGAGACCAATGGCAAGCACCACACGCTGAAAACCCAGCGAATGGACACGAGCCAGCGCCTCTCCAATGAGATTGCCACAAAGTACTACTCGCATGTCTTCACAATAATCTTGAAGCGCCGTCTCACCCGCCTTTCCGTTAGCTAATCCGACGGATGTTTGTCCCATGGCCACAGCTACTTCCAGTTCGCGCCCTAGGCTCTCCACAAACGCCTCGTGGCTGAGCGGATGGACAATCCCTGACGTACCGATGATGCTGATGCCATCCACCACTCCCACACGGGAATTGAAAGTATGGCGAGCAAGTTCCTCGCCCCCTTCCACACTAAGGGTGATATCGACATCGTCGGCAGTAAGTGCCCGCACCTCATATTCCATCATGCGGCGCGGCGTAGCGTTGATAGCCGGTTCACCAACGGGAATACCCAATCCGGGCAATGTCACACGACCTACGCCTGTTCCCTGCAGGAAACGGACGACGCCCCGCTCTCCTTCCGTCGTTTTCCGTGTCGCCACCTGTGCCACAATGGTGCATCCACGGGTGACATCAGGGTCATCGCTCTCGTCCTTGACTACCGCTGCCACACCTGGAGCACGTACGCTGACAGGTACCGTCACCTCTTCTCCGTCTGGCAACTCCACAGAAACCGACGCGATGTCAATTCCTAATTCCTCATTCCTAATTCCTGATTCCTCGGTAGCACCCAACAACGATAGCATGGCAGCTTTCACCGCTGCCGTTGCGCACGTTCCTGTGGTAAGCCCCGTGGCAAGAGGAAAAAAGCCTGGAACAAGTCGCTCTATCGCTCGGCGGAGCGTATGACGCCCCGTCACATACGTCCACTCGGGGGGTAAGGCAGGAGGCTTTACCACATATATCCTCAGTCCTAATGCCTGTGCTGCTTCCACCTTGGCTGGAAAGCCTCCCTCTTCGCCACTCTGTTTGGTGATGATGGCATCGCATCCCACTTGCTCCATCAGCGCACGTTCTTCTTCGGCTGTAGGCAAGGTGTGCTCCGGCTCATAATAAACCAGTTTCTCCTCGGGGAACCCTTCGGCCAAGGCCTTCTGCAGGCTCTCCTGCCGACGAAGAATACGCGCCACCATGTCGCCACCTCCACGCCAATACTCGGCCAAACGCGATAGGCTGTTCACCCCTGTCAAGGCAAGCAGACGCTTCGGGCGGTCGTGACATAGTCGGCGCACAGCATCGTCAAAGTCGCTACATTCAATAAGACCAGCCGGGAGGGGAGTGCGTTGGCGTGTTTCTATCCGGACGACAGGCAGGCCCACGTCGGCCACAGCCCGGTGGAGGCCTTCGGCAAACGGGTGGGCTGCATCGACAATCAAACGGATGTCGTGCTGCTGGCAGAATTGCCTCATATCGTCCGTCGTCATGGCCCCAGTTATCCTCACGCCATGATGCAACGTCACCTGCTGCAGTTCGCCTTTCGTGGAGTAATAGAAGGGCGCCGTCCCCTGTTCGCAGACGTCCACAGCCAAACGGCCCTCCGTTGTTCCACCGAATATCAGCACCATCGTTATTCCTTCGGTTTTTTTCCTTCGCGGAAGAGATGCGAGAAATGCGGGTCATACAGCAGGCTCTGCCCCTCGCGATTGCCAATGGCCTCGCCCACCACGATCATCGTTGTCAAGGTCAAGTCATTTTCACGCACAAGCCGAGCCAAGTCCTTCAACTCTCCACGGACGATTTTCTCGTCGGGCCATGTCAGCCGATAGCAGGCAGCCACAGGCGTATTGTCGGGATAGCCTCCTGCAAGCAGTTCGTCTTGCACTTGCTGCGCCAAGGTGGCAGAGAGGAAAATGCAAAGCGTAGCTCCATGACGTGCCAATGTCTGCAACCGTTCCCGTTCGGGCACAGGTGTCCGTCCCTCTCCGCGCGTCAGTATGATAGTCTGCGTCCGTCCAGGCATCGTCAGCTGACTACGCAACGCCGCTGCCGCAGCCAGAAAGCTGCTGATACCGGGGGTGATGCCATAGTCCATGCCATGCTGGTCGAACAGCGCCATTTGCTCATCGATGGCCCCATAGATGCAGGGGTCGCCCGTGTGGAGGCGCACCACCTGACACCCTTTGTCGTAAAACTCCTTCATCAGCTCAAACTGCTCCATCAGCGCCATGCCCGCACTACTCCTCACCGTAGCTCCCGGCTTCGCGCAGGCCGTAAGCGCACGGGGCACCAGGCTGCCTGCATAGAGGATCAGGTCGGCCTCCTGAAGAAGTCGCCTTCCGCGCACGCTCACCAGCTCAGGGTCGCCCGGACCAGCTCCGACAATCTCTATATGGCCATGCTTGGGTGTCTCTTTCGCTGCTACAGCAAACGTATAATAGCTTCCGTCGAGACTTCCCTTCTGTTTCTCTACAACCAGCGTCCCCTGTACCGCTGCCGCAGCCTCGGCCACGCTGGCGCAGCCCACCTCGGCCAGCACACGCTCGCTGGGATGAGGGACAGCTACGTGAGCCAGCTCTTCCGCAGTATAAATGGACAATGAGGCCCAAGGCAGCTTTTGGCAAAGTTCATGAACAAGCGGCTCGTCCTGCTTCAGCACTATCGTGGCTACCACCCCGATGGCTTCCGGCGCGTAGCCAAGGCTGCGAACCTCGTCCAACAGCTTCTCTGCCGCTTCAGCCGATGTGCCGCGCTGGCACCCCACGCCCAGCCGAAGCACGCGGGGGTAGTAGTGTATGACTTTTTGGTCTGGCTCAATATCGTAATGATAGGGCGAAACCAGCAACAACAGAGCAAACGATTCACCTGCTGCCACAGCAGCCTGATAGTCGGCATAGCTTGTGAACCGATGAACATGCGGGGGGCAAGTGTTTGCCAGATGACGCGTGCCTGCATCGTCCCATTCCACGACCAACGCCGCCCGCTGCCCATCGACAAACGTGGCAATGGCGCGATTCATTTCCGTTCGCGAGAGCTTCATTACGCCCCAGCCGTAGTCACGAGCCAGCGTGTCGAGTGCCCACCATCCCTTCAGGTCGCTCTGCGTGGTGATGACCGCCTCGCCGCCCGTCACCCGTGCTATCTGTCGTGCCAACTCATTTGCGCCCCCGATATGTCCGCTCAGTAAGGGGATGGCATAGCGCCCCGTCACATCCACGCACACCACCGCAGGGTCGGTAGCCTTGTCGTTGATGAGGGTTTGAATGCGGCGCACACAGATGCCCAGCGCCCCAATGAAGACGATGGCCTCCCCCTCAAAGGGGATGTCCTCACGCTGCAGCACCTCGGCCAGTCGCCGCCCCGCCTCGTTGATGGTCTCTATTCGTATCACGGTATGAAAAGAATTAGGAATTATTTTTTTTAGTTCAGAAAATAGCTCTTCCAGCAATAATTCTTTTATGGTTCATCGTCCATCGTCCATTGTCCATCGTCCATCATCCATCTTCCTTCTTCCATCTTCCATCAAAAAATCGATTCCGCGGTGAGGGTGGTGAATAGTTCGAGCGCCTTCATGCCGAGTATGGAGTTGCCCTTGGCGTTGAGGCGGGGGCTCCAGACGGCGATGGTATAGCGCATGGGGCAGATGGCAGCGATGCCGCCGCCCACGCCGCTCTTGCCGGGGAGGCCCACGAGGTAGGAGAACTCACCCGCCTCGTCGTAGAAGCCGCACGTCTGCATGATGGCGTTCATGCGCTTGATCTGCGACGTGGTGAGGTCGATGCCGGCGAAGCAGAAGGGCTGGTGGTGATTGGCAAGCGGGATGAAGGCCTGGGCGAGCTCACGGCACGACATCTCGACGGAGCACATCATGAAGTAGAGGCGCATCACGCGGTCGAGGTCGCCGTGGATGTTGCCATAGTGCTTGAGCAGGTTGGCGATGGCGGCGTTCATGTAGCCGCAGCTCTGCTCGGAGGCAGCCACCTCCGTGTTGTAGTCGATGTCGGGGCTGCCGCACAGCGTGCGCAGGAAGTCGATGTAGAACTGCTCGGGGTCGCCCGGGAGATGGTCGAGGAGGATGTCGGCCGTGACGAGGGCGCCGGCGTTGATGAGGGGGTTGCGGGGGATGCCGTGCTCGTACTCCAGCTGGACGAGCGAGTTGAAGGCCGTGCCCGAGGGCTCGCGCCCCATGCGCGTCCAGAGGTTTTCGCCCTCGAAGTGAAGCGCCAGGGCAAGCGAGAACACCTTGGAGATGCTCTGTATGGAAAATCGGACATCAGCGTCGCCCACGCTGCATGTCCTGCCGTCGAGGGTCTTGAGGCAGATGCCGGACTGGTCAGGGTTCACGCGGGCCAGGGCAGGGATATAGTCGGCCTGCTGACCGAGGCGGGCGTAAGGCTGGATGTCGCGCCAGACTGTTTCGAGGATATGCTGATAGTCCATGGAATCTCTTTGTAAGATGACAGGGTGTTTGAATTTGCAAAGATAGGGTGAGCCGAGCGATAATGCAAATTTATTTGCAATTATCCGAGGCGACCCCTATCTAAAAGCCCCCGAAGGGGGATTAAAGACAGGGTGAGCCGAGCGAAAAAGCAAATTTTGGAGCAGCGAAAACCAAAAAATGCTTGTATTTTCTTTGTTGAGTCGCGACAAAATTAGACGATCGTCAAATTTATTTGAGCTTTTCCGAGGTGAGCCCACAATTATCCATTATCAATTGTCAATTATCAATTATACTATACTTCTATTCTGTCAGAAAGCCCTTCTATTTTAATAGAATCAGCTTCTATTTCCGCAGCTGCTTTATCTGCGTCGCCAGATGCTTGGGCTGAGCGCACAGCCCATTGGGCTACGCTCGTAGCGTTAAGGATTGCGAAACACCCCCAACACCTACCTTTTTACTTGTAAGGTAGTGACAATAAAGAGGTAAACATAGGTAGGTGTTTGTCGAACACCTACCTAACACCTACCTGTCTCTTACCAGTTTGTAAAAGCTCATGGTTTTGCTGCGCCAGCCATTCATGGAAAATTCTTGGTAATTCGTGTTTACTTTATTTATAATTCTCTGATTTCCATCCTTTCAGACCTTCAAGTGAGAAGATAGGTAGGTGTCTGGTAGGTGTTAGGTAGGTGTTTTGCAAACACCTACCTGTCCTAACAGACTGTAAAATAATCAGTTTTGGCGAAAAAGGTAGGTGTTGGCTTTTTTTCGTAAAACATCTTCTCAAAATTGCCCTTGGAAAAAGAACTGCCGTTTTTCCACAAGCCTTGCGGAAAAAGTTTTTTACCAATATGTGGTGCCTCTCAAGAAAAAAGCAGTATATTTGCACTATCTAATTTGAAAACCCCCATGAACTACCCGCTGATATCTGAATATGTCGAAGCCATAAAGGCAGCAGAGGACAACCTTGAGCAGTTGAAGCAGCTTCGCCCCGTATTAGGCATTGATGGGGAGCCTGTGATGTCGAGTGGAAACTTCGCTGTGGTGTTCAAGATGAAGGACGAGCAGACGGGACGCCTGCATGCCGTGAAGTGTTTCTTGAAGGAACAGGAGGGGCGTGCAGAGGCTTATCGCCTCATAGCCGAGGAATTGGAGTACGTCAGCAGCACCTTCCTCACGCCTATCCGATATTTGGATAAGGAATTATTTGTAGATACCAGCCAGACGGACGAGACGGAGTTTCCCGTATTGCTGATGGACTGGGTGGAGGGCATGACGCTTGATAAATACGTTCGTGCGCATCTGGACGACAAATATGAATTGTCGCTTCTTGCCTATCAGTTCAGCCGCTTGGCGATGTGGCTGATGCCCCTGCCCTTTGCACACGGGGACTTGAAGCCCGACAATATCCTTGTCCGCGAGGACGGCACGCTGGCGTTAGTCGATTACGACGGCATGTACGTTCCCGCCATGAAAGGCCAGAAAGCCCGTGAGCTGGGCAGCCCTGACTTCCGCCATCCCAGCCGGACAGAGACAGATTTCGACGAGCATATCGATGATTTTTCCCTTGCCAGCATCCTCCTTTCCCTGAAAGCCATCTCCCTCCAGCCTGAGCTTTTGGAAGAATATGGAGCCTCAGACCGTCTGCTGTTCTCAGAGAGGGATTATCGAAATCTCTCTGAAAGCAAAGTCATGGATGCGTTGAAATCACTGATGCAAGTTCCAGAATTAGCTTCACTCTATTCTCTATTCATTCTTGTAGCCTCTCAGAACAATCTTTCCCAAGTCTCTTTCCGCCTTTTCAATCTAACTAGGCCAGAAAAACCACAAAATGAAGAAGACATTCTTTCTACAGAAGTAACAAAAGAAGATTTAGCAAATGCTTGGACGGATGAATTTGGCGTAAAATATAGTGCTGACAAGAAACGCCTGTTGCAAATTCCTGATGATATTATAGACTATAGAATAAGAAAAGGAACACAAGTCATTTGCGACGAAGCTTTGAAGATGGCCTTTAGGGGCGAACAAATTAAAAACCGTATAAAGTCTCTTTATATTCCAGAATCTGTTAAGATAATTAGTTCTGAGTCTTTAGTTTTGGCTGTTTTTCCGGAATTGTGTCAAATAGTTGTTGATGAGAAAAATATCATATTTGATTCTCGCAATCAATGTAATGCCATCATTAAAACTCAAACCAACGAATTATTATTCGGATGCCAATCAACAGTAATACCAAAAAACATCTCTATTATTGCTTCTCGTGCGTTTTTTGGCTGCAAAGGTTTGACAAGTATCGCCATCCCTAAAAGCGTGACAAGCATTGAAAATTTAGCATTTGCCTTTTGCCGCAATTTGACAAGCATTACAATCCCTGAAGGGGTGACGAGCATCGGGAACCTTGCGTTTTTTGATTGCATTGGTTTAACAAGCATTACTATACCTGACAGCGTAACGTACATTGGAAAACGTGCGCTTTGTGGTTGCGGCAATCTGACAACGATTTTTATTTCCAAAGGTACAAAAACAAAGTTTGAAGAGTTGTTGCCTGAATATAAAGATAAACTTATTGAGCAAGAGGATGATGAAAATCTCAGCACAAAAGTAACAGATGAAGATTGGGCAAATGCTTGGAAGGATGAGTTTGGAGTTATGTATAGTAAAGATAGAATAAAATTACTTGGGGTATACGGCAGTTATTTGCCAGATTACGAAATTCCAGAAGGAACAGAGGTGATTTGTGATGATGCCCTGAATGACTTTGGGTGGGAGATAGAAGGGTTAATCATTAGTGGCAAAATTACGATTCCATCTACAGTCCATCTTATAGGAAGAAATCCTTTCAGAGGAGATTATGACACAATTATTTGCAAATCACCTTATTTTGTGGTTGAAGATGGGGCGTTATATACATCAGATAAGAAAAGCCTTATTTCATGTTTTAGCAAATCCGATGAATTTGTCGTGCCAAATGGTGTTGAGGAGATAGGCAGCTATGCATTTTATGATTGTGAACTCTCTCGTATAGTTTTACCAGAATCTGTGTCGAGAATTGGTGAGAATCCATTCATTGAAATGAATCTTTTATGTGAAAAAACTTTGGAGATTATTATTCCGATGAATTCTTCGGGTAGATTTGAACGTTTGTTGCCTGAATATAAAGATAAACTTATAGAACAAGAGGATGATGAAAACCTTAGTACAGAAGTAACAGGTGAAGATTTGGCAAATGCATGGACGGATGAATATAGGGTAAAATATAGTGCGGATAGAAAACGATTGTTAGAAGCTCCTAATGACATAGAAAGATATGTAATAAAAAAGGGGACAAAAGTAATCTGCAATAATGCATTCTCCTATTGTGGCGGTCTGACAAGCATCATCATTCCTGATAGCGTGACGAGCATTGGAGATTGGGCTTTTTTTGGTTGCGTAGGTTTGACAAGTATCACCCTCCCTAATTGCGCAACTAATATTGGGAATAGGACATTTGAAGGTTGCAGGAGTCTGACAAAAATCATTATCCCTAATAGTGTTACAAGTATCGGTAGCTGTGTATTCGCGGATTGCAATGATTTGTCAAGCATCATTGTTGGCAATGATAACGTCACTTTTGATTCAAGAAATAATTGTAATGCAATTATTGATACTTTAAGTAATACATTGGTTATAGGTTGCAAAAGAACTGTCATTCCAAACAATGTGACAAGCATCGGATATGGTGCATTCTGTGGCTGCAACGGGTTGACAAATATCACCATCCCTAATAGCGTGACAAGCATCGAATGTGCCGCATTCTCAGGGTGTAGCGGGTTGACAAATATCACCATCCCTAATAGCGTGACAAAAGTTGGGATAGATGCGTTCAGAGATTGCAGCGGGCTTACAAACATCATTATCCCTGATAGCGTGTCAAAAATTGGACCAGATGCGTTCAAAGGTTGTAGCGGATTAAATAGTATTTTCATCCCAAAAAGTGTAACGAATATTGATTATTTAGGATTAAGTAGTTGCGCCAACTTGAGAACTATTGTTGTTGATATTAAAAATGCTATATATGATTCAAGAAACAATTGTAATGCAATTATTGATACTTGTAGCAATTCATTGGTAAGTGGTTGTGCTAAAACTGTAATTCCCAATACAGTGACAAAAATCGGAAAACACGCGTTTGCTGATTGCAATGGTCTAACAAGTATCACCATCCCTGAAAGTGTAATAATTATAGAATATGGTGCTTTCTATGGTTGCAGTAGTTTGACCAGCGTCACCATTCCTAATAGTGTGACACGCATTGGAGCTAGTGCATTCCGTGATTGCTCTAGCCTTACAAATATTATTATTCCTTATGGGGTGACGAGCATCGAAGCTGGTGCATTTGGTAACTGTAAGAATCTAATGTATATCATCATTCCTGATAGTATAATTAGCATTGGTTATGGCGTATTTTCAGATTGCCATAGTCTGACAGCTATCTTTATACCTAAGAGAACAAAATCGAAATATGAAAAAATGCTACCACAGTTAAAAAATATACTCGTGGAGCAAGAATAAAATAATATAGATTGGATTGACTGGCATTTTCTCTTTTTTTCAGAATCATATGACAGAAAAACTTTTTATAATAGGCAACGGATTTGATCTCCATCATAAGATGCCAACATCTTATATGGATTTTCGTGAAAACTATTTAAAGAATAAACCCCTTTGGGAAGTACTTCTTAAAATATATGGTGATTCACCCAAGCAAGATTTTTGGTGGTGGAATTTTGAAAAAATGCTAGGGTGCGTTGATTACAATAACATTGTGAAATTAATGAATGGAGAGGCACTTGGCTTTATGCAGGTAAAGAATTTATTAAAGGGCAAACTCCCCCCTCTTTTTGGCAATTGGATTCAAGGTGTAAATGATAAAGTTGAGCCCGATGAGACAATCGGGATTGATGCTGATGCCAAGTTTTTTACATTCAATTACACTATGGTGTTAGAAAAAACTTATCATGTGAATGAAGAGAATGTGTGGCATATCCATCATTCGATAAAAGATTTTAAGGAAGGAAAAAACCCTATTGTTGGACATGATTTTAATAATGTAGATTTGATGCAACTTTTAATTGAAGCTAAGAAAAAGAATCCCATCAGACAAGATGTTGCTAATATGATTATGAATGAAGTTGCTAATGCCGCTAAAAAAGTAAATGATATTATCTACATGAACCGTATCAAATTTACTCAATATGCAGATATTCAGCATTTCGTTGTTATGGGATTTTCGTTCAACGACATTGATATGCCATATATTAAGGAAATAATAAAAGCAAATAAAAACATTCCTGATGCTGACTGGCTTTTATATTACCATCAAGATGGAGAAGACGAAATGATGATTAATAAATTATTGAAACTTGGTATTACAAAGAATAAAATTCTGCCTCCAAAGGGATGGTAAGTGGTATCACTTCCTGTTTTGCATGTTATAATAATGACGTAAGACGTAAAAATGGTAGTAAGCCATAAAATATGAATAAAAAGTTGTAGCTTTGCAAATAAATGGAGATAAGTATATGAGCAATGATTTAAGGAAAATCAATAATGATGGAGGTCTCCTTAAGCATAAGGAAGAGTTTGAGGCCGTTTATAGCATCATAGCAACTCATCGGAAAAGGGTTGTGCGTGTTGTCAATAACAGAATTGTGCCATTCAAATTGGCACAAATACCAAACATTTTTCAAGTTTCTCAATAAATGATCATCATTGAATCGAAGCGGAAGAAGCCAGAAACGATACGGAAGAAATATCCGGATGCGATACTGGCAGACGTCACCAGCGGGGCGAAGGACGGGCTGGTGAAGCTGAGCCCGTTCTATCCGCACGGGGGCATACCCGTGCCCTTCAGCGAGGGCTATACGGCAACCTGCGTGGAAGCCATCTGGCAGGGGCTGAAGGTGTTTGAGGGGGCTGATGTGGATATCACGCTATTCGAGAACGACACAATGAAAGGGCTGAAACGGACGGTACGCCGCTTCGGCAAGCCGCTCGGACATCGGAAAGGAGTGAACGGCACAGAGCTTTTGAGTTATATCGACGCAAGGAAACAGATATACATTCCGACATACCGCTGGGTGTTGGAAAATAAGGTAAAGGCGATTATGGACAGGCTGAAAGAGGCATCCCAGACAAAGACGATAGTGCTGCTGGACTACGACACGAATGCCGATGTGGAGAATGCGAAGAGGCCTCTGTCGCATGCGTCGCTGATAAAGGCATACGTGGAGGGCATCTATCCCTACGGAGAGAAAGCCCCTCAAAAAGCCCCTAAAAAGAAGAGAACAAAAAAGATTATCGAACCCACATTATTCGACGACTATGAATAAGAAAAGTAACTGGCAGGCGTATGAGCAAGTGCTCAAAGAGGGCAGAATCCACAAGCTCTATCACTTTACGGACAGGGATAACCTGGAGTCCATCATCAGGCATGGCGGATTGTACTCGTGGAAAGACTGTGAGGAGAAGGGCATCAAGATTACGAAGCCTGGAGGGAGCGATACCTCACGCTCGCTTGACACGCGCGACGGGCTGGAATACTACGCCCGACTGAGCTTCGTGCCAGACCATCCGATGATGTTTGTTGCCATGAATGACGGACGTATCTCCAACCCTGTCATACTGGAAATCGACCTCGAAGCGGCACTTTGGGAGGACACGCTCTATGCCGACAGGAACATGACCAAGAACGGCGCGAATGTGGGGGGCAGCCTGGATGACCTGAAAGCCGTTCACTTCGGATTGTTCTGGGGGCAACGTTACTTTGACATGAGCGACGATGCGA
This sequence comes from Bacteroidaceae bacterium, assembly GCA_016291905.1. Taxonomy (GTDB): domain Bacteria; phylum Bacteroidota; class Bacteroidia; order Bacteroidales; family Bacteroidaceae; genus UBA1189. Next base: position 174,676 of record JAEEZS010000055.1, on the reverse strand, counting down.
AGATGTACTATAAGGCTGAGGTGCTGGTGAAGAACTTCATTCCCCTGAAGTACATCAAGAACATCGGCAACTTCGGCATTCCCCTTCCTGCCCAGCCCAAGCAGCTACAAGCCAAGATACCCTATACGGCACAGATTACGAGAAACACACCTACGGCATTCATCTTCCTGGTGGACCACTCTGTGAGCATGGAACAGAGCACCTATCTCAATGGCGAGGAAATGACGATGGCTGAGGCTGCTGCACGGATTGTGAACAACCAAATCAATGAGCTGGTGCTGCGATGCGTGAAGATGGGCGAAACACGGCACTACTACGACATTGCCGTCGTTGGCTATGGCGTGGATGCCTATAGCGGATGGCAGGGAGAGCTGGAAGGGAGGGACTTCGTCTCGCCCGAAGAACTGAAGAACCATCCCTTCACCAAGATTGTGATGCGGAAAGAGACCAGGACGCGAAAGGGCGTTCAGGTGAAGGAGGTGGAACTGGTGCAATGGGTAAGTGCCCGTCACGACGGCAGCTGGACGCATTACCACAAGGCTTTTGACTATGCAAGGAATCTGCTGGATGAGTGGATGATGGAGCATCATGATAAGGACTGCTACCCACCTACGGTAATCCATATTACGGATGGCGAATATAATCATGCCACGAAGGACGAGGTGATGCAGAAGGCGAACGAGCTGAAAGCGATGTTCACCAATGATGGAAACGTGATACTCTTCAACATTCACTTCGCGGGCGATGAATCATTGAAACCCATTGCTTGTCCTATTGAAAAAAGAGAACTTGGCGGCAATCCATACGGAGAAGATCTTTTTGAGATGTCGAGTCTTTTACCTGAGCGATATAATGTTGACATTGCCCGATGCCTGAACGACACGAGGACAGGAAGACACGTTGCTATGGGTGTGTTCGCCGATGCAACCACACTTATCAAGCTGATGGATATTGGTACGCCCACAAACATCAGCCAGAATCAATGAAAGCCTTGTCGATAGCGAAGTTTGACGAGGGTGCCGTCAACGAGGACGCTGCCCAATGCACGGAGAAATGGATAGCCGTTTCGGATGGTGCTGGGGGAGGCGGCGTGTTTGCCGACAAATGGTCGAGGTATCTGGTAGAGCATCTGCCGGATTTACCCATCACGGACTATCAGGCTTTCGACAGCTGGATAGACGGCATCTGGGAACCCTTCTATAACGCCTGCGAGAAAACGGCTGAGGCAGAAGGGGGTATGCTGCTGAACAAGTTCTACGATGAGGGCTCGTTTGCTACGCTGGTGGCAGTCTGGAAGGAGGGACAATGGATGAGCTACGGCGACAGCGTGGCGTTCTGCTTTGACAGGAAGACGGGCAGATTGCAGCATACGTTTGGGCGCATCGTGGACTTCAACAAGCCCCCCTATCTGGTGAACTGCAAAGACCCGACGGATGAAAACGGCTTCAAGAGCGGAACGTTTGAAACGGACGAAGAGAGCATCGTCTTTGCTGCCAGCGACGCGTTGGCCCATTACATCCTGATGATGTATGAAGTGGCGCACAGGGACGAGTTTGCCGACGAGCTGCAAGAGGCCATCGACGCACAGACAAAGAACAGCAACTTCATCAGAATGGCGTTGGGGATGAAGAAGGTGGATTTTGAAAAGAGCGTGGTGGACAAGCTGCTGAACGGCAAGAACAGCTGGAACGTCAAACAGCATCTGCAGGGCCTTCGGAACAAAAAACTGATAGGACACGACGATTATTCATTAGCTATACTATAAAAAGATGGAAGAGAGGACGATGGGCTTTACTCCGGATTACATAGACACGTTGCTGCACAATCAGATTTTTGTGTTCGGCAGTAATGCCTTGGGCTATCATACGGGTGGTGCTTCGGGTACGGCCCGAAAGAAGTTCGGGGCTGTGTGGGGGCAGGCAGAGGGTCTGCAAGGGCAGAGCTATGCCATTCCTGTGGATTACGGAAAGAATGTGCGCAAGGACAACGAGGTAAGGGCTGCCATAGAGAGGTTCATCGCCTTCGCCAAAGCGCATACAGAGCTGTTCTTCCTCGTGACTCGTGTGGGCTGTGGCATAGCCGGATATCACGATGAGGAGATGGCGCAGTTCTTTATCGATGCCTTGGAGCTGAGGAATGTCAGCCTCCCCAAAAGCTTTGTGGAGGCATTGGGCGGAGGAGAAACCCACTATGACTTGGAGCGTTTCGTCAAGGCGCAGGACGGCGCGTGGGGGTCATACAACGATGCGCTAAGAGAAATAAGGAACGGACGAAAACAGAGCCATTGGATATGGTACGTGTTTCCGCAGATAAAAGGTCTGGGACACAGCTACAACTCGGAGTTCTACGGCATCAGCAACAAAGAGGAAGCCATGGCCTATCTGGAGCATCCTGTGCTGGGGAAGCGGCTGAGGGAAATCACAAAAGCGCTTCTTGACTGCAGCAACAAGTCGGCGGACGATATCCTGGGCTTTCCCGATGTGCTGAAGGTCAGGTCGTGCATGACACTTTTCGACCTTGTCGCTCCTGACGATATCTTCAACGATGTGCTGTATAAATACTACGAGGGGCAGCGGTGTGACAAGACCATCTGGCGCTTGGGCTTCCACGATGACAAGCTGAAACACCAGATAAAATACAGCCGGCTGACCATCACCAAAGACGGGGCAGTCATGCTCTCGGATTATAATAAGGAGGTGAAGCTGGAGCCTTTGGCAAAGGCTGTCTATCTGCTATACCTGAAGCACCCTGAGGGAATAGCGTTCAAGGAGCTGCCGGATTATCGGGAAGAGCTGACGGAACTATATGCGAAAATAAAACCGCTTGGCTTGACCGGCAGAGTGCAGAAAAGCATAGAGGATGTGACCAATCCCTTGCTTAACTCGATTAACGAGAAGTGCTCTCGCATCAAAGCCGCCATCCTGGCGGAAGTAGATGCGTCGCTTGCCGAGCAATACTATATTGCAGGCAAGGGCGGAGAGCAAAAACGGATTACCCTCCCGCGCAGACTGGTCGTCTGGGAATAAAAATACCATTTTCACAAGGCTTGCGGAGATAATTTGTTTGGTGGAAAAGGGGAAGTATGACTACCTTTGCATCAAACTTTTTTTGCAGAATGGAAAAGGTCTTGATTGGAAAGATAGCCATATTAGAAGTAAGAAGAGGTGTATCATTACGCACAGGAAACAGCTGGATGGTACATGAGCCGATGTTGACCGTTGCTGGTGCGTACAAACTAATGAGAAAATGCCAACTATGGTAGTTGAAAAAATGAAGAGAAAACGTATTATGGAAACAAGACGTTTGATAGTTTTTAGTTGCCGTGTATTAGTGATAGCTTGCAGTTTGTCTGCAATGTTTTGTGGTTGTAGTTCCAAAGAGAACTATGAAGATTATCTTGACGACAACAATCCCGTAGATATTTCTGATATCCTCCAGGCGTATGATTATTATGAAAAACATGGGGAAGAAGAAAATGATTCGATTGTGTCATCGATTTTGAGGGGTAATGCTCCAGAGACAGTTACTTATGAATCGCCTGATGGTCCGCCACAAATAATGGCTTATTTGTCAGAAGACACTTCGTTTGTCATGAGGGCTCCAGAATATGCCGAATCACCCCATCCGTTTCTGGCTTTTGCGGAGGATTTGTATAATGGCTTCGTCTGGATATGGAATGTGTGGAGCAATATAGAGTTCTGGCATCGAGGGAAAACGACTGTTACGGATTATGATGGTGAGGATGTGAAAGATGCCATCAGGAAGTTGGATACCGGCATCTTTAACGATGAGGAAATACGTCTGGCAGCAAAGAATTGCCAAGACAGTATGCTTGCGCTTATGAACCTCCCCATTGAGGATTGGAATGAGGACATACCCATAGATGAATACTTGGAGACCTATATGAATCTTCTTGAAGAAAAAATGAATTCTTTCATTACAGACTCAGATTTTTTTTATGAAAAACATAATGACCTGATAGAATCGTTAGGTGGTAAAAGTGTGCGCGAGAGCTATATACGCTATGAAAAAGCAGATGCAGAGATAAAACTGAAAGCAATACTTGACGAATTAAAGTCTTCCCGTATCTTTAATGATATGATTACTCGCTATGAGAAAGCACGTTCAGAGAAGCAGCTGAAAGTAATACTGGGCGAATTAAACTCTTCCCGTACTTTCGACGACCAGATTACTCTTTGGGGATTATGGGCGAACAACAAGAAGTCAATAGGCGAGGATGCATGGATTGTGGCTGTTGGGGAGCGGTTACTTGAAAGCGGACTGTATTGTCCAGTCCTTGATAACATTTGGCTTACATGGCGTGCATTATGTCAATATATGTATTTCGGCATGTCGCGTGATTCCTGTATTCCCAATCAATATTATAACCAGATGCGGAAAATATGCTTTTGCGCTTGCCTGAAACGAATACAGTCTCATCCTGATGATTTCTTTGCCATGAACTGTGCCTATAACCTTGTCCGAACGTGTAACCTGAACAGGTATGGTGAAAACAACTTTGGGAACAATGCTCTTACGGAGATGGCAATGACATTACCTGATCGTTTTGACAAAGAATAGCCGTATGAAAAAGTGGGTTCTATTATTGAAAGATTATGTTTCCCCAAAAGGGACGCTGGATAGAAAGGGATTCTGGATTGTGTTTCTTGGTGCCAATCTTTCTATCTTTCTGTTTTATACTACTTTTTGTCTCCTTTTTGGATTGGGTGTAAGATGGAATCTCTATTTGAGTTATTATGTGGGTGTGGGGCTGATTGTTTTATGTGGAGGTTTATTACCACTTGGCGCTATTGTACTTGCTGGAGCTACTTATTATTGTATAGATCAAGACTTTTTTTCTTCCTTACTGGCATTGTTCGTTGACGCCCTTTTCGTCTGGTATTGGTTTCTGTGCATCAGACGATGCCACGATATGGGGCGGAGCTGGTGGTATAGTCTGATTCCCTTTTATAATCCTTTTGTGTTACTTTTTAAGAGAAGCCAAGAAAGAGAGAATTAGACAAAGAAAAAAATGATTCCATTATCCCATAAATAAAAGCTTATGAATAATTATCTTATTAGTGAGGCGATTGGTGACATTGCTGGAAGTGCTTATGAGAGCAAGAGTCATCGCATTAAAGAATATGACAAGGTGAAGCTGTTCAGTTCGCGTGCACACTTTACGGATGATACAGTACTGACATTTGCCTGTGCTGAGGCTTTCATTGACCATCTTGATATGACGATGAATCTTTGGAAGTGTGGTAATGAGCATCGTCATGCTGGCTTTAGCAGCAAGTTCAAGCTTTGGATGTCCAGCCATCATCCTCAGCCTTATCGATGCTTGGGTAATGGTGCCGCTATGCGTTGCTCCTCTGCTGGATGGCTTGCCCAAACGGAAGAGGAATGTATCCGTATGGCTACAGAAACAGCTGCACCCACACATAATCATCCAGAAGGAATCAAAGGAGCGATAGCTACAGCCTTAACCATTTTCCATTTAAAGAATGGTAAGGATAAGGAATTCGTCCGTACTCAGATCTTAAATACAAACTATCCTGATTGGGCCGATAAGCCGTATGCTGATATTCATGATGATTATTCCTTTAATTCCACATGTGAAGGAACCGTAGGTCCTGCTATTATCTGCTTCCTCGAATCAAAAGATTATGTCGACTGCATCAAACTGGCCATCTCCCTTGGGGGCGATGCAGATACCCTTGCCGCTATTGCCGGCCCAATGGCTTATACCTATTTCAAAAAGATGCCTGCCGCTCTTGTCAGCCAAGCAATAAGAAAACTTTCCGACTGGATGGTGGATGTGAGCGTGCGGTTTGATAAGGTAGTAAATGACGATGTTATCTGAATTCCGCTCGATATTTAGATTGGGGTCGCCTCGGGAAAAATGGAAATGATATAGCAGATGACCTGAAATGGTAGATAACCGCTTGAAAATATAACAGCCGTATGAAAAAGTGTTTTTTCTGGTTTAAGAATTTTGTTTCCCCAAAGGGGACGATTGGACGAATAGGGTTTCTTGGGGTATTCCTTTGCGCCTTGCTCGGCATTTATGTGTCATATATAATGGTGGCCCATTTCGGATATATAAATCATCTTCAAGGTTTCAATTTCAACACCAATTTGACGTTCTGTGGGATTATGGGCTTTGTATGCCTCATTGGCGGCTTTTTGCCGCTTGGGGCTTTTCTTTTGGTGGAATGCACTTATGCCAGCGCACACTATATTTCCGAACTAGGCCGTGAGTTTCTGGTTCTATCCATTATATTAGACATCCTGTTCGTCTTCTATTGTTTTCAATGCATCAGACGATGTCGTGATATGGGACGAAGCTGGCTTTTCTGCCTAATACCATTTTACAATCCATTTGTTTTGCTTTTTCGCAAAAGCAAGAGTGATAATATAAACCAAAAAGAAGAATCTATCCTTCCTTAAAGACCAAACGTTTTTTAGGATGCGGGAGTATTTACCGCTTTCATTATTACCAGCGGATTGTGGTTGTCGATGGCGAGGCGCGTCTCGGAAACTCTTCACAGAAAAAAAAGGATTTGCGTGCAGTTTTTTGCACTAGATGTTGGTTTTGTTTCCAAAAGTCGCTATATTTGCTGCGTTTTAGAAACAAAATGAGGTTTTATGGACTTTCTGACCTTCAGAGAGAGGATGTACCCGATGGGGTGTTTCCACATCAATCAGGTGCTGCTATGGGAGAAAGATTTCGACCGTAACAACCTGACGCGTTGGTGTCGGAAGGGGCTTTTGGTGAAGCTGAGAAACCAGTTTTACGCCTTTCCCGAGTATCGACAAGTGCCGGATTTCTCGCGCTATGTAGCTAACCGCATCTATGCCCCTTCGTATATCAGCCTGCATAGTGCTTTGTCGTTCTATGGGATGATACCCGAAGAGGTGGTGCAGCTGACGAGTGTGACCACCCTGAAGACCGCAAAGTTCGAGAACGATTTTGGCTCTTTTCATTATCAGAACTTAAAGACTCCGCTCTATTTCGGCTATGAGATAAAGATGATACAGAACGGACGTGGCCTGCTATTTGCCACACCCGAAAAGGCATTGCTCGACCTGCTTTACCTGAATCCCTACTACAAGACGGAATCGGATATGGAGGAACTCCGACTGGACGAGGACTTCATGCAAAGCGAATTCAACCGAGAACGCTTCTCTGACTATCTCTCAAGAATGGGGAACAAAACTCTGGAACAGAGATCTAAGCTTCTACTGAGAGTATACGACCTCACAGTTCCATGAAACCTGAAACTTTTCACTTAAGACGATGATTGACATTGAATACATACGCAGTTTTTTCCCTCCTAGCATTGCAAGGGAGAGTCGCTTTGACCGTTATATGCTGAAGGAGTATCTGCAGCTGCTGATACTCGACCATCTGACGACCACGCCTTATATTAACAAGGTGGCATTCATCGGTGGAATAAATCTCAGACTTATACAGGGCATCGACCGCTTCTCCGAAGACCTCGACTTCGATTGCAAGGATCTGAGTGAGCAGGAGTTCATGGCGATGACAGACAACGTGGTTCAATACCTGCGACAGAACAACCTGGAAGTGGAGACGCGCGACAAACCGAATCCGCACCTGACTGCCTTTCGCCGTAACCTCTACTTCCCTCAGATGCTATTTAATTTAGGCATGACGGGCCATAAGGAAGAGCGACTTCTGATAAAGATTGAGGCGCAGGACCAAGGGGTGAAATATCTGCCCACCCCAGCGAACATCAACAAGATGGGTTTCTTTTTCAGAGTTCAGATGCCACCTCTGGATGTGTTATGTGCCATGAAATTCGCCGCAATCCTTTCCCGTCAGAAGGGACGCGACTTCTACGACACCATCTTCCTCCTCTCCAAGACCAAACCTAATCTGCCCTTTCTGCAGGCAAAAACAGGCATAACATCTTTAGAAGAGCTGAAGGTCGTCATTGCAGAACGGCTGAAGGAGGTGGATCTCAACCAAAAAAAGCGCGATTTCATGCACTTGCTGTTCACCGAATCCAACGCTGGCAGAATCTTGCAATTCCCGGATGTTGTTACGGCGATAATGTGACATGGGACTGGCATCTGTCACGAAGATATTACCGCTTTCATTATTACCAGCGGATTGTGGTTGTCAATGGCGAGGCGTGTTTCGGAAACAAGCGTCATACCGACTTCATGGACGGAATCGGCAAACAGACGACAGCTGTCGTCGCTAACGGCATTGAAGACGAGCGTGGCACCTGACGGCATGAGGGGATGGAGGCGGAGGATGATTTCGCGGAGCTTACCCCCATGCCCGCCTATGAACACGGCATCAGGTTGAGGCAGGGATTCAAGGTCTGCTTCCAGCACATCGCCCATCACAGTACGGATGCCAGGTGTGCCGTGCCGACGGCTGTTCAGCATCATCAGTTCCTCACACTCTGGGCGCACCTCGAAGGCCGTAATCCCCAAATGGGGAAACTGCAGCTTGGCCTCGATGCTGACGCTGCCCGTACAGAAACCCACATCCCACAACTGATGACGATGACGCAAATCGAGCAACGACAGGGCCAAAAGCCGTGCGGGCATCTTGGTAATCATCCGCTCACGTCCGTCGAGCAGGTGGAACTCCTTTTCAGGTATCCCGAAGGGACGCGGACGAACAGCCGTCTGCTGCAAAATGACGCAGTTGGGAGAGGAGACGGATTGGAGATTGAAAATTGAAGATTGAAGATTGAGGGTTGAAGATTGGGGATTGAAGGTTGAGAGGTCAACCCACCCGACTCGCTCTGATTCGGCATTGCCCAACCGCTCTCCCACAGCCATACGATAATAACGGTCGAAGCCATAGTCTATCATGCGCTGGGCGATGGCCAGAGGTGAACGATGGTGGTCTGTGAGACAACCTATCAGACGCTCACCACGGATAAGAGCCTCATCAAGTGCATCCCATGGTCGCCCCGTGAGCGACACCATGCACATATCCTGATAAGGTAAGCAAAGGCGATGGGCCAACAACTGAAGGGAGTGGAACGAGGGATAGATGGTCAATTGCCAATGGGGACGCTCGCGCAGTACCGTAGCAGCAAAGCCATAGAAAAGCGGATCGCCCGAAGCAAAGATGACGAGACTACCTGACACCTCGTCGTATTGCCTGAACACGTCGGAAAGAGGTACGGTAATGTCAATCCACTTATAACCCACAGGCAGACGCGAGGCCATGATTTCGCGATGACGTCGGCCTCCCGAGAAAACATTTCCACGGGCTATCGCAGCCTCAACTTCGGGAGGAAACCACGGCGTAGCGCTATCACTAATTCCTATGATTGTACAGTTCATAGTTCCTTATTCCTCATTCCTAATTCCTAATTCTTCTATTTTTCAAACGTCTCTCCCGGGCATGAGGCTGGCGGCATCGTCGTAGGTGAGGATGCTGTTGACCAGCGTGGCAGCCAGCGTGCTGCCTCCCTTGCGGCCTTCTATCAGAAGCTTGGGGATGGCCGTGAGCGTTTTGGCGGCGTGCTTACTCTCCTCCACATGGACAAAGCCAACAGGGGCTCCGACAATACCTACAGGACGGCACTTCCCCCCTCGTACGAGACGACATAACTCCAGAAGGGCGGTGGGGGCGTTACCAATAGCAAAAAGAACGTCCTCTGGATGTTCGTCGACTGCCACACGAATGCCCGCCTGGGCACGGGTGAGTCCTTCACTACGGGCAAGCGCCTCAGCACGAGGATCGCTAAGATAGCATTTTACTTCAATACCTAATCGCTCGAGTGCCCCTTTACGGATGCCGCTTGCAACCATCGTGACATCTGTGACAATGGTTGTTAAGCGGCCTTTGGAAATCTGTTCATATAGCCGTTCGGTAGCTCCCTCGTCCATCCAAAGAAGACGTTCCATCTGGAAATCTGCCGTGGTGTGGATGGCATGAAGCAAGGGCCACAAGCGCCATAGGGGAACGTCGGGGTGGCGTAATTCACGACGAATCGTGGCAAACGACTGCATCATGATGCTTTGACCGACTTTCAGGCTGTCAGACTGTTGAGATTGAAGATTGGAGATTGAAGATTGAAGATGAATCTCTGATTCTTTGTTTTTACCATCATCTGTTAGTCTGTTAGTCTGACAGTCTGACAGTCTATTATAATACCCTCGCGGAGTGATGAAATGTCCCTGCCATGTGTATGACTGGCTATTGCCAATGATAACGATGGTGAACATATCCACCTCGTCGGGATTAAAATCACTCAGGGTGGTGACAACGGAGTGCTGCCCCTCGCGCCCAGCCTGACGGACATAGCCCACTATGGTGTCGGCGCTACGACTCTGGAGGAAGATTTCTTTCAGGCGATGCAGCTGCCAATAACGGTCGTTGCTGCGAGGATTATAGATAGCGGTTACGAAATCGGCAGTTGCAGCGGCTCGGATGCGACGTTCAATGACAGCCCAAGGTGTCATCAAATCGCTGAGGGAGATGACGCAGAAATCGTGGCTGACAGGAGCGCCAAGCAATGCCGCAGCCTTCTGAAAAGCACTTATCCCAGGGAGAGGGATTATTTCAACATCGGTATTGCGGAGGCGTTTCATCTCGTAGATAAGTGACGTCATGCCATAGATGCCGGCATCGCCACTGGAGATGACACATACCGTCCGTCCCTCTTCAGCATAAAGAAATGCTTGCTCGGCACGTTCCTGCTCATGCTTCATGCCTGTGTCAACGCAGATAGCATCTGAACGAAGCCACCCTGTAATATAGGGGAAGTAACGCCGATAGCCGACAATGACATCACTCTCGCTAATAGCCTGCTGAACGGCAGGGGTAACGTCTTCGGGGCTACCCGGTCCTATGCCTGCAACGTAGATTCTCATTCCCTTATCTTAATTGACCTGTTTATTATCAATACCGCAAAGCGAAGCTCGCATAGAACGAACGGCCTGGGTTGATGGTGGCGAAGTTGGAGTTCCAATAGGAGCGGTCGCAGGCATCAAAGAGGTTTTCTATACCCAAGCCGGGTTCGAGGGTGCAATGCGGGAGGTTGATGATGTGCCGGGTGTGCAAATCCCATTGGCTGTAGCCTGGAGCATAGCCGTAGGTGCTGCTATAGCGCTGGCCCTGCATGTGTCCATCAAGACTGACGCAGAGGTGATAGTCGCCCCACGTCTTGTCCCATGAGGCCAAGACGTTTCCTACGTGGCGGACGGACTTGTCAACAGGGTTTACCGTAGTAACATAGGTTTGCGAGGCTACGTCAAGCGTCTTCGTCTCGGCGTGAGAGTCGGTGAACGTGTAACCTCCGCCCAGGGTGAAGCCTGCAGGGAGCATCCACTTGATATTAGCACTAATGCCGCGCAAGGTAGCACGGTCGATGTTGTCGCGACGGCGCAGGGTGGTCCATCCTTCCTCCACCAACTGGGTGAGATGGGTATCAGCTTGAATCTCGGCTGCCGTGAGGGTACGGTAGTTTATCATGTCGCGGATATCGTTGATGAATCCGCTGACGCTAATCGTAATGGAACGACCGGTATATTCGGCGTTGACGTTCCAGAAGTTGCTACGCTCAGGACGTAGCGATGTGCCAGGAAGGGTATAGCGGCTAGTGGTCTTCGCCTGATCGGTGGCATAAAGCTGCGAAAGGGTGGGGGTACGATAGCCTCCTGCATAGCTGGCACGCAGACGGAATCCACCCAGATAGCCAAAGAGCCCTACGCTGGGGGTGACGGCTGAGCCAAAATGAATGTTATAGGTGTAGCGCAGTCCAGCCACAGCCTCCAAGCCGTGGAAGAGACGTAGCTCGTCTTGTGCAAAGAGGTTGTAGGTGCGGGTTTGCTCGCCTGCGATGCCATCGCTCTCGCTCGTGAGCGCTTCGCCCACAAACTGGGCTCCAGCCGAGAGTTTGTTAGCATCTGTCAGACGAAAGATGCCACGCAACGTTCCATCGGTGTAGCGCGTCTGTTTGCGCGTCTCGGCATAGGCCTCAGCCTCGGAAGTCTGCCAATAGTCGTAATCGGAACGGAAGTAGTCGGAGTGAACATCCAGATAAAGGTGCGTCTGCTTGTTGGGTACCCAACGAAGACCTCCTCCCCAGGTGAACGTCTGATGATGAAGGTCGTAGGTGTAGGCTGTACGGGGGGAGTAGGTATAGACCTTTTCGCCGGTAGCTGGGTCTTTCGAGGACTTCTGCGTGAAGTAAGTGGCACCTTGGGGACGACGTGTTTGGTAATCGTAGGCATCGCCACGGACGTAGGCCGACCATGCGTCATTGAATCGCCACTCCAACCGTTCGCTGAGGGCATCACTACCAAAGGCTGTGGACATGGGACGCCCCGTGAGCTTCAACACCTGTTCACCACCCTCGTCGAAGGCCTGATAAGGATTCACTTGCCAGTTATCAGCCTGACGACGGGCGTAGGTGGTATGGCTGGAGAAAGCACCCGAAGTGACGTCGGCGTGGATGTCGTGGTCCAGACGCCCGTGGTTCAGCACCTTTGTGCTGACGGTAGCAGCCACAGGGTCGCGGCTATCCTCGGTGATGATGTTGATGACGCCTGCAATGGCATCGCTACCATAGAGCGCGCTGGCGGCTCCGCTAAATACTTCGATACGACGGATGTTACTGAGGCTGAGCTTCGACCAACGATCGTCGCCACTCACACGGCGTCCGTTCTCAAGGATGACAATATAGTCGTCGCTCACTCCGCCGAAGTTGACAAACGTACCCATGCCGCTGGTATGGGTGGTGATAGTAGTAGTGAGACGGGATAGAGCATCCTGCAACGTGGTCACTCCTGCGTCGCGCAGCTCTTTGGTCGTAATAACCTTGACAGCCACAGGACTATTGTCGGCCTTATGGTAGGTGCCCGTGCCGGTAACAACGACAGGGTTCAGCGTCACAGCCCGCAGGGAATCCGCATTACTCTGCGCCATGCCGACAGAGGACATCATGACAAGTATTCCTCCTAAAAAACAAGCAGAAAAGGCTTTCTTTCCCGTTTTATTCATTGATTTCAATAATATATTCTTTGATTAATTTGTTTGTTCATCGCGATGGGCTGTCGTTTTTCCTTCGCCATACGACATCGGGGCAGCCTGCATCGACATTCAACTTTCGGGCAAGGACGAAGAAATAGTCGCTCAGACGGTTGACATAGGCCAACACCGTTTCATCCACTTCAGCGCCTGTGGCAGCAAGACGGAGAATCTCGCGCTCAGCACGACGGCAGACGGTACGGCAGACATGGGCAAAACCGGCAGCCATGCATCCCCCAGGGAGAATAAACAGCTTCAACGGAGGCAGGGTAGCTTGCAGACGGTCTATCTCTGCTTCCACAGCCTGCACCATTTCGGCTGTGACAATGTTGCCTGGACGGACGTCTCGCTGCGAGGTGTCGGTAGCCAAGTAACCACCTACGACGAACAACGTCCCTTGCACATCGGTAAGGAAAGCCTTGTCGGCCTCATCCGAACACGCTGCGATAAGTACGCCGATGTGGGCATTCAGTTCGTCGATAGTGCCGTAGCTCTCCAATCGCTCGCAGCACTTACTGACCCGCTGCCCGCCTACAAGGGAGGTCTGGCCGCGGTCTCCGGTTTTGGTATAGATCTTCATAGCTTTACTGCTTATTGCGGCAAAGATAGTAACTCTTTTCGAATGGGCAAAAGATTTATTCCATCAATTTGTAGTACTGAGGAACATAGTGGGGCAAAAGCTCTGGATGGAAAGCCTTTACGAAATCAGCCAACAACAGATGGGGCTGCACACCAGCCAGCTCGCGATAGGGTGTGTGGGCTAAGTTGCAGAACAACACGCGGCGTTTTTTGTAGGAATCCAGCGTAGCATAGCGAGGGTCTTCAGCGGCAAGCGTAGCCAAAGTAAAGTCACCTTCAAACGAGCCGTCAATCTGCCAGAAATCGGCATGCACGGAGCGGGCATAGGCGGCCTCGAAATCGAGCGTGCGTCCGCCCGAATCCTCGTTATCGGCCATCACGTAGGCGGCTCCGGCATCGCGGAAGAGCTGTGCCATGTAGCTGCGGCCTCCAACGGCATACCATCCATCGCGCAACTGCCGACCTGAGGCAACTGTGGGAAGGGAGGTAGCCTTGTTTGTTGTCAACGTTTCAACTTCGGATTTCAACGTCAGATACTTTCGCTCAATATCGGCAAAGACGGCGTTGGCGCGGCGTGGCTCACCCGTCAGCAACCCCACCAGCTTTATCCATTCAGCCTGCCCCAGGGGGTCGGTTTCCTTGTAGCCGTGGTGGGTGATAAAGGGGATGCCGCAGGCACGGATGGCTTCAAAGCCGCCGTGCTTGGAGGCGCTGACGAAGATATAGTCGGGTTGGGTGGCAAAGATGGTCTCAACGTCAAAATTGCCCTCCTTGCCGATGCGCACAGTGCGTCCGTCGCGCATCTGCTGCTGCATGGTGGGCGAGAAGAGGTTTTTCAACGAATTCATACCCACGATGCACTCCTCCAGGCCCAGCACCTCAAAGTTTCCCAGCTGGAGGGCGGTGGTACAGATAAAACGTCGGAGGGGACGAGTGATGACTATCTCCTCTGGCGCGCTATAGGGTGCGGACGGGTCGGGGTTGCTGATGACGACGTGGATGCCATCATCGCGGTAATCGACCTTCAATCCACGAGCATAATGTATCCTGATGGTATCGCTGAAGGCATCGGCATGAGCCAGCACGGAGTCGTGGGCTGCAAACAATGCATCAGCCGAGGGGGAGATCCTGCCGGTTCCCTGCCGCGCACAAGACAGGGGAACCAGCAGGACCATCGCACAAAGTGCCGCAGAACGGACTATGGCAAAGCGTCTGCGCCTCATTATTTATATTATTATGAAAGGAAAATTATTCTTCGGGATACATCGAGTGGTAGTAGTCTTCCAACTCAACGGGGTTCTTGGTATGGTTGATCCAGACCTGACGAATGTCCTCAACCTCGAGCAGACCGAGGAGGTTGGACGTGGGCTGATAACCCTTGTGGGAGAAGAACTCAAACCAGCTGTTGTCCTCGCTCTCCTCATCCTCAGCATCCCAATAGTCCTCACCTTCGCCAGCCATGTCGTTGTGACCATGGTCACCGCAGATGCTCATCAGCGGATAGAGGTTCATCACACCTTTCTTGATGCCAGCCTCCTGCATACGGGCCAGGACATCTTGCTTGTAGTTGTCCGGCATATCGACGGTACCGACAAAGTAGTTCTTGTTGAACTTCTGCAGGGCCTCCTCCAACTGGGTGTAGCGGACATTGGCCTTGTAGGTGTCGTAGGTGTCGGGGTTGCCGTGGCCCATGAAGGCGACGACGCCCTTCTCGGCCTGCGAGCGGTACTTACGGTCGAGAATTTCAGCCACCTTGCTCACGTCGGAAGCGTTGTTGAGCAGCGGAGTGCCCAGCCAGAGATGGCCGTCAAGACCTTCCAGATACTTGTCGTCGAGGTCGCCCAGATGGTTGTTGGCGAAGTCCTTGATGTAGTTGATAACGCGGCTGTACTCCTCGCCGGGGATGACCTGCAGGGACTGCACGGTGATGTCGGTGTATTTGGCCGTTGCGAAAGCATGGAGCCAGAAGTTGGGAGCGTAGTAGTTGCGCTTCACGATGTTGCCCTTCTCGTCGGTATTCTCACCAGCGGCAGCACGGTTGATGCAAATGGCCGAGCTATAGCTGACATAGACGTCACAGTTCGGAAATGCTTTCTCGTAAGCAGCCTTGGTGGCATCGAAAGCCAGGAAGGCGTTGTTCCACGTGCTGCCGAAAGCAACAAGCAGAATCACCTTGTCGTGCTTCTTCTGGGCTTTCACCTGGGCATCGACAGCCGACTGATACTTCACGTAGTTGTTGTTTAAATCCTCATCCTGTTGGCAGGAAGACAGGCTAGTCATGGTGACTGCTACAGCCATCATGGCAACGATAAATGACTTAATCTTCATTTTCGTACGTTTTTAAATTAGACATTTTATTTAGTTTAACACTCTTTCCTTGCTTAAAGTGGACGACAACGGCGGCATAGACGGTACGGCCCGGACTGTTGGTGCCAAGGTGGTAGGGATGCATGGTGCGGTCCACATAGTTGAAAATGTTGTCCACCCCCGCCTCAATGCGGTAGGTGAAGGGGTGTGACGTAGCCGTGCCGAGGTCGTGAGTGGTATTGAGCCTCCACAGCTGGAAGGGAGCGCCGTCACCGTTGTTCTGGTAGTAGCGTCGGCTGCTGCCGCGTGTACTGAGGTTGGCACCCAGCTTATATTTCTTGTGGAAACGGTGGTTCCAGATGAGATAGGCATTCCACTTGTGATGGGCGGTTCCGTCGATGACGACTTCCTCGAGGCGGTCGTGTTGGGTGTTGTACTCATGGGCCTGGGTGTCGAGCCAACTGTAGTTGCCGCCAGCCGTCATCCCTTCGGCAAAGGTGTAGCTGAGATTGGCATCCACGCCGAGGGTGCGGGCATCCTCCATGTTCATGTACTTACGTGCCACGATGGCGCTGCTGCCATCGCCGGAGTAGGCCGAGGTGATGTCGTGGGGAATCTCGCTCAAAGGCACATTCACCAACGCTATCATATTGTCAAGACGGTTATGATAGCCAGTTACAGAGGCTGTAAGCCGTTCGCCCCGGTATTCCACGCCGGCGCTGACATAGGTGCTGCCCTGTGCCTTCAAATCGGTGTTACCCAAGTTGAAGAAGGTGCTCGAGCCCATCGTGTGAAGGTAGCGGTAGTGAAGCTCCTTCGTGGTTGGTGTCTTGAATCCCTGACTCCACCCTGCTCTCACGCGGAAATCGCCCAGCGAGAGCATAGTGCTCACCTTTGGCGTGGCACGGAAGCCGAAGCCGCCGTTCTGATTCAGTCGCAGTCCGGCTGTGATGTTGAGCCACGCAAGGGGGTTCCACTCGTCCTGTGCATACAGAGCTGCCGTCCAGTCATCAGCTGTGCCCGTAGCGGTGCGCATGGGGGCATTCAGGTAGTCGTAGCGATACTCAGCCCCCACGGAGAGCACAGATGCCTGCAGGGCAAATACACCCTTCAAGTGCGCCATCAGCCGTTGTTGGTCACTCTGCAGGCTGGTCTGCCCTGCAAAGTAAGGGAAATAGTTGGTGAAGTTTCCTTGCGGGTCATAGCCGTCGGTGAGCGTGGTGGCTGTGTAGGTGTAGTAATAAGCATGCTTGTTCCAATCCACGTCTAACGTCACCACGTCGGTGCCGTTCGCCAACTTCCATTTTCCTCCCATAGAGGCACTGGCATTGCGGTACATCAGGTCGTAGGTATAGACGTCGCAGCTGGGATGCCGTCCGTCTTGAGGGCGGTGGATGGACTTCGTGTAGTAGGTGCCCTCGGCATAGAGTTCGATGTCCTTACGGGGGGTATAAGTGAGCCGCTCGGCCACCTGCCAAAGGGTGTAGGCGTTCACCGTCTTGTTGCGGCTGTCGGTTATCACCTGCGCCTCGGTGTATTCCTCGGCGGTGTTCTGCCAGCCGTCGGTGTGCTGGAGCTGGAAGTTGGTGTAGCTTGTCACAGGCCCCACGGCGAGCGCAACGCCGTTGTGCTGCCGTAGGTCGTTATACGAGCCGTAGCGCGTGCTGTTGTCAATTTGCAGCCCTTCGTCCTTAACCGCCGACCGCTCGTCCCTGACTTTTCTGGTGATGATGTTCACCACGCCCGCCATAGCGTCACTACCATAGAGCGCCGACTGAGCACCCTTCACGATTTCGATACGTTCGATGTTCTGCGGGTCTATCAGCCCCAGGTCGTTTTCGCCGCCCACGTCGCCATGGATGCGCTTGCCGTCAATAAGAATAAGGATATAGTTGTTGCCGAGTCCGCCCAGCTGCATCTGGCTGCCCATGTCGCCTTCGCTGAAGGCAAACGAAGCCGTCAGCCCTGCGAGGATTTCCTCGATGGAGCGCCCTCCGTAGCTGTCGAGCATCTTGCGCGAGATGATCTCCGTCTGCACAGGAGCGTTGCGCAGCAGATGCTCCGTGCCCGTGCCCGTAACTACCACCTCGGGCAACGCCTCCGTACGGACGCTGTCGGTACGCGCCGTATCGGTTTGCTGGGCATGGGCGGCAAACATGCACGCCACCCCAAGGATGATCGTTGTCAGTCTTCTCTCTTTTCTCATGTTAACGACCTCTGTTCCTGGAGGTATGTTATCACGTTTTGCGGACGTGGCAGGTCTTCTGGCTCTCCATCGGAACAGGACGTCTTCCCACCTTACAGCAGTGACTCTCGTGCCCAGTTCCTTCCCGAGGTTTATCAGTAGCCTAAGGCCCTGCTGGACTGACGGCTTGCTGCCCTCGGAAATGGATTACAGCTGCAGGAACAGCTCAGGTTTTTCACCTGATTCCCTTGCACATACCACCCCTTTCGGGGCGCTCTGTTACCAAATCCGCCGCGAAGTTAGCCATTTGTTTCCGTACCGCCAAATAATTCTGTGTTTTTATTTGACTATCCGCAAAATCCCCTCCGTCCAGAAAGGTAGAAAAAGAAAGCCTCAACGCAGTTCGATGACTTCAAGGTCGCGGATGTCGGCGTCGACGAGGGTGAAACGGACGAGGGTGCGCACGGCCTGAATGCCGTAAACGCCCGCAGCGCCGGGATTGATATGGAGCATGTCGAGGGTCTTGTCGTACTTCACCTTCATGATGTGACTATGCCCGCAGACGAAGAGACGGGGCGGATTCTGCATGAGGATGCCCCGAACGGAGGCGTCGTACTTCCCCGGATAGCCGCCTATGTGCTTCATCAGTACGTCCACGCCTTCCACCGAGAAACGGAGCACCTCGGGGTAGCGGAGGCGGATGTCGTAGCCGTCGATGTTGCCATGCACGGCGCGGAAGGTGACAGGCAACTGCTCGAAGCGGTCGGCCAGCTCGGCGCTGCCGATGTCGCCGGCGTGCCACACCTCGTCGCACTCAGAGAAATAGTGCGCGTAGCGCTCGTCCCACCAGGCGTGGGTGTCGGAGAGAAGGCCTACCCTTGTCATCTTGCCGTTTTGACGATTAACTGTTTCGTTCTTGTGCGGCGCTCAGGCTTTCCACGAAGCGGATGATCTGTTCCGCAGTACCCTCGATGCCAAGGCGGCTGCTGTTGATGCAGAGGTCGTAGTGCGCGGCATCGCCCCACTTGCGCTGGGTGTAATAATTATAATAGGAGGCGCGACGGGCATCGCCCTTCTCGATGAGCGACTGGGCTTCGGCATCGCTGATCTTGTCGTGCTTGGCGTAGCGGCGCACACGGTCGTCGAGGTCGGCGGTGATGAAGATGCTGATGAGGCCGGGCACATCGCGAAGGATGTAGTCGGCACAACGGCCCAGAATGATGCACGAAGGCTCGCGCTGGGCGATGTCGCGGATGACGTCGCTCTGCACCTTGAAGAGAGCATCGCCCGAGAGGGGGCTTCCGGCACCTGTGGCAGTACCATGACCCGAGGCCGAACGGCTGCCGAAAAGGAACGAGCGGAACGAGCGCGACACCTTCTCGTCGGCCTGCTCGAAGAACTGACGGTGAAGACCGCTCTCCTGCGCGGCAAGCTCAATGAGCTTCTTATCATAAACGTTGATGCCGTAGTGCTCGGCAATAATCCGGCTGGCGGAACGTCCGCCGCTGCCCAACTGACGACTGATGGTGATAATCATGGCTTTTGAGTTTATTCCAGCTATGCTGGGGTTTATTGGTTTATGAGTTTACGGAATTTCTTTAGCTGCACCGCCAGCAGGATGAAGCCGGTGATGCACGACACGAGGTCGGAGGCGGGCATGCTGAACCACACACCGTCAAGGGCTGGCTTCCAGAACGTGGGAAACCAAAGCAGGAACGGAATGAGGAACAGGAACTGCCGCGAGAGGGAGAGGAAGATGGCCTTCCACGGCTTGGCAATGGCCTGGAAGAAATTGCCGATGACCATCTGCGAGCCGATGAGGGGGAAGATGTAGGCGTTGATGCGCATGCCGCGGACAATCTCACGCAGCATCTGCTCGTCGGTAGTGAAGACGAGCGCTGCATAGCGGGGCATGAATTCGCACACCACAAAGCCCAGCGTCATGGCTACCGTTGCCCAAAGGATGGTGAGCTTCAGCACACGTATTACACGGTCGTAGCGCTCGGCGCCATAGTTGTAGCCCGCAATGGGCTGCATGCCCTGATTGAGCCCCATGACAAGGGTGACGAAGACAAACGAGACCTTGTGGATGACGCTGAAAGCACCCACGGCATAATCGTCGCCGTAGGAAAGCAGGGCGCGGTTGATGAAGATGACCACCGTGCAGGCAGCCAGATTCATCAGGCAGGGCGAGATGCCGATGGAGAGTATCTCACGGACGATGCGCCCCTCGAGGCGGTAGATGCCGCGATGGAGGTGCAGTAGTTCGTTCTTGTTCGTGAGGATGCGCATCTGCCACGTGAGCGACACACACTGGCTGAGGATAGTGGCGATAGCGGCACCACGGATGCCCATGTTCAGTCCCCAAGGGAAGATGAACAGGGGGTCGAGGATGCAGTTGAGCACCACCGTCAGGATGGTGGCCTTCATGGCCTTGTCGGGGTGGCCGGCACTACGCAGAATGGCGTTGAAGCCGAAATAAAGGTGGGTGAACACGTTGCCGAGCAAAATCCATACCATGTACTCGCGGGCATAACTCAGCGTGTTCTCCGAAGCACCGAAGAAGAGCAGGATGGGGTCGAGGAACGACAACGTTACTACTGCCAACACCACACCCACAAGGATGTTCATCACAAAGGCATTGCCCAGAATCTGCTGGGCCGAACGATAGTCCTTTTGCCCCAGACGAACGCTGATCATCGTCGAAGCGCCCACACCTACCATGGCACCAAACGCTGCCGAGATGTTCATCAACGGAAACGTCGGCGCCAGTCCGCTCAACGCCATCGGGCCGATACCGTGGCCGATGTAGGCGCTATCCACAATATTATAGATAGACGACGCTATCATCGCCACAATAGACGGTATAGCGTACTTTGCCAGCAGTTTACTTATTTTCTCTGTTCCCAACTCGGTGGGTACGGCTTTTCCTGTCATTATCCTAAACCTTTATATTTTCTGCTGCAAAAGTACTGCTTTTTCAACTATCTTTTGTATTTTTGCCGCGTAAAAATCGTTAAATGGAGACTTTGACCCTGTTTGAACTGAACAGCCGCGTGCACGAGGCCATCGAAGCGGGGCTGCCTGATGAGTATTGGGTGCATGCCGAGATGAGCAGCGTCCACGTAAATGCCGCGGGGCATTGCTACATCGAACTGGTGCAAAAACAGGATTCCTCTCTTTTTAACGAAATAGGGGGCGGCATGATTGCGAAGGCGCGTGCCACTATCTGGGCTGCACGGTTCCGCATGCTGCGTCCCTACTTCGAACAGACTACAGGACAGGCCTTTGCCGCAGGAATTAGCGTACAGTTGTTAGTGACAGTAGAGTTTCACGAGCTCTACGGCCTCTCCTACGTGGTGGAAGACATCGACCCCACCTATACGTTGGGCGATATGGCGCGGCGAAGACGCGAAATCCTCATGCGGCTGGAGGAGGAGGGCACCATCGACCTCAACAAGGAACTGCCGATGCCCCTGCTGACGCAGCGCGTGGCAATCATCTCGTCTGAGACGGCTGCGGGCTACGGCGATTTCTGTCATCAGCTGGCCTCCAATACGTGGGGATTTGTGTTCCGCACGAAGTTGTTCCCCGCTGTCATGCAGGGCGATGCGGTAGAGCCGACTGTCATTGCCGCCCTCGATGCCATTGCAGCAGAGCAGGAACGGTGGGATGTGGTGGTTATCATCCGTGGAGGCGGTGCAGCCAGCGACCTCGTCGGCTTCGACACCTATGAGCTGGCGTCAAACTGCGCCCAGTTCCCACTGCCCATCATCACCGGCATCGGCCATGAACGCGACTCCACCGTGCTCGATGCCGTTGCCAACACCAGCGTCAAGACCCCCACGGCAGCAGCCGAGTTTCTCATCGCCCAGATGGTGGCAGCAGCCGAACGGCTTGAGCAACTCACGGAAGCCCTTGCCTCGGGCATCACAGCCCGAATCAATGTCGAACGCCAGCGTCTGCAAACGCTTACGCTGCGTCTGCCCGCTGCCTATGCCCTCCGAAAAGCCAACGAGACACATGCCCTCACCCTGCGAGAGGAACGGCTTCGCACAGGCATTCGCAGCCTGCTCACGGCTCAGCGCCATCGGCTTGAAATGGCAGAGAAAGTCCTCGCTGGAGCCTCGCCCGAGGTCATCCTGCGTCGCGGCTATACCATCACCTACGATGCCGACGGTCATGCCCTCCGCAGCGCTGCCGACCTACAGGAAGGCGACACCTTCATCACCCGCTTTGCCGACGGCGAGACCTATTCACAAATAATTTCACATTCCTAATTCTTCATTCCTAATTCATTCCTTTTCCAAATGACTTACGAACAAGCCATCCTGCAACTCGACGACATCGTCCGCCAGATTGAGACCGGCGAGCTCGGCATCGACCAACTCACCGCCCAACTAAAGCGCGCCCAGGAGCTCATCACTTTCTGCCGCAACACGCTCTACAAAACCGATGAAGAAATCCAACAACTGCTCCAAGATGAAAAGAAATAAACTGCTCTGCACTACGCTCGTAGCCCTCTTTCTGACAGCATTCTCGGCTTCGGCTGAGGACGTCGGACTCCCCAACCCCATTATCCCAGGCTTCCATCCCGACCCCTCCGTCTGCCGCGTAGGCAACGACTACTACCTGGTCAACTCGTCTTTCCAGTACTTCCCAGGCGTGCCGCTCTATCACTCCACCGACCTCATTCATTGGGAACAGATAGCCAACATCCTCACCCGTCCCTCGCAGTTGCCGTTGAAGGGAGCCGATTCGTGGCTCGGCATATACGCCCCCACGCTCCGCTACCACGACGGCACTTTCTATCTCATCACCACCAACGTGGGTGGAGGCGGCAACTTCATCGTCTCAGCCGACAATCCCTACGGCCCCTGGAGCGAGCCGCGCTGGCTGAAGCAAGGGGGCATCGACCCCTCGCTCTACTGGGAGGACGGACACTGCTACATGGTGAGCAATCCCGACGACGGCATCTGGCTCTGCCAAATCAACCCCGACAGCGGCGAACAACTCACAAAGAGCGTTCTTCTTTGGACGGGCATGGGCGGACGCTACCCCGAGGGCCCGCACCTTTATAAAAAAGATGGTTATTACTATCTGCTCATCTCCGAGGGCGGCACCGAGCTAGCACACTCTCTCACCATCGCCCGCAGCCACAACATCGAGGGTCCTTACGAGCCCAACCCCGACAATCCCATCCTCACCAACTGCTGCCAGCGGGGGCAGACGCTTCAGGTACAGGGCACGGGGCACGGCGACCTGGTACAGGCCGTCGACGGCTCGTGGTGGATGACCTTCCTCGCTTACCGTAACTTCGGCGGCGCCTATCATCATCTTGGCCGCGAGACCTTTATCGCCCCTGTAGAATGGCCCGAGGGCGACTGGCCCGTCGTGAATGGCGGAGCCCCTGCCGATACGGCTCACGTCGCTCCCTCGCAGCGCCTCTTCACCCAGCCCTTCACCCATCCCGCTTGGGTACACCTCCAGAATCCTATCCCTGCCAACTACGAGTTTCTCGACGACGGCACGCTACGCCTGCACGCCGGACGCCCGCTTATCGAGAACAACCAGCCCACCTTCATCGGCTGCCGTCAGGAGGCTGCCGTCATTGTGGCTGAAGTGGACGTTACGCTTACTGAAAGCGTCAGTCGCGACGAAGCGGGAATCTCCGTCTATCAGATCTACGATGGCTACCAGAACTTCTGCGTCAGCCGTTTCGGCAAGGGGTATTCGGTGAAGCTCGATGCCCGCCTCAAATCTATGCAGGACACGCAGATGCGTATGCTCCGTTCCCACCACGCCCGCCTGCGCGTCACCTCCGACGGCAGCACCTACACCTATCAGTTCTCCGAGGACGAGGGAAAGACGTGGCAGACCGTCGGTAGCCATGCCTGCACCCTCGTCAGCACCGAGGTGGCAGGCGGCTTCACGGGCGTTGTCATCGGCCTCTACGCCTCCGGCAACCCCTCCAGCTTCGCCGATTTCAAAATTATCTTACCGTAATATGTAGGCAGGCCTGCTTGCGCTCGTACTTCACGTAACAACGTTTCTGCCGTTGCAGGTCATAAACGCACATCATCAGCAGCTCCCGTAGTTTCTCGTCGCGGGCGACGTGCTCCTCCGGCTTGTCGTAGCGCGTGTAGGTGATATCGACGGTGGTGCCGTAGCAATGGCACGAGTTCTCCGTAGCGTTGACGTTTTGCTGCGACAGACGTTTCACGTCGTCCTTCGTGCGGGTGACGCTGGTGACGATGATACGATGATGACGATTGTAGCCGCGCCGATAGAGCGAGTCCTGGAACGCCCGCCCGATGTCGTCCACCAGCGTTGCCGCCTTGGGCACCAGCCACGGCACGCTGTGCGTCAGCCTATCCACCACGTAGTGCTCATTCGTTGCGATGCGCACCATCCCCCGCTTGTTCACCTGCTGCCCCGTCGTCTTGTCCGTCTCCACGCCCTCCTCCACGTTTTCGCGGGTGAGGCCCTCGCGGATGCCGTTCTTCATGGCAGCCTGCAGCTGTGTCTCCTGCAAATCGTTGAACAGTCCGGGCCAGTCACGCATCGGCTCACGATGGTCGTGATAGCTGTCGTTCCACGCGTTCTTATCCGTCTTCCGCCGTTTCTCACGGCCACTACCGCCGCGGAACACCTGTACGGCACAAATTATCAGCCCCACGAAGATCAGCGCCACAACGGTCAGATGAAAAATGGCCTTCAACTGTTCTTTTTTCATACTTTCTGCTTCTCTTTTTTGCAAGATTTCTCAAAACGGCTGCGAAATTACGGAAAAAAACCGAAATGGAACGTTTTGGGAACGCAAATTATTAGGTTGCCGCTGAAGAAATGCATTATCTTTGCAGCGAAAATAAACGTACGACCATGAAACGAATCCTCCTTTTCGGCTTCTGCTTCGCCCTGCTGACCGTGCAAATCACAGCAGCTCGTGGGTCACGGACAAGTACGCAGCAGAGAGTGAAAGAATGCCTGCAGCGTGCCGAAGCCCTGTTAGACTCAGACCCTTCTGCCGCTCGCGCCGTGCTGGATAGTATAGACCCACCCCCAGCCCCTCCCGTGAGGGAGGGGAGGCTCTCCCCCCTACGGGGGAGCGGGAAGGGGGTCCTTGCCCTCTACGCCCTCCTGCGCACGCAGGCAGAATACAAATGTTACATCACGCCCGAGACGGACTCGCTCATCCGCATCGCTACCGACTACTACGGCACCCCGCGCCGCAAGAACTTCCATGCCGCCCTCGCCTGGTACACGCTGGGCTGCGTCTATAGCGACTGGCACGACGATGCCGCTGCCGTCGAAGCCTACCTCACAGCCAAGCCCCTCTTCCCCGACACGCTCAACCGCTACTATATCCTCTGCAACCAGAACCTCGGTATCCATTACCTCAACCGACGCATGTACCGTCAGTCGTTGGCTGCGCTGACAGCCTGCCGGGGTGGTGCCGAGCGCATCGGCGACTCGGCTACTGTAGCCTTTGCCGACTATCACGCGGCTCTGGCCCACCTCTACCGGCAGGAATACACGCAGGCACAAGCGTTGCTCGAGCGGGTGCAGGCCAATCCGAAAGCCACGGCCCTTGCGCAGAACACCGTCTGGCTGCAGCTGGCAAAGATTGCCCTCTATCAACATAAGGATTGCACGCGTGCGCGCTACTACCTCCATCTGAACGAGGCAGGCGAGCCCGACAGCACCACCCTCGGCGCCAACTACAGCCTGCGGGGCGACATCTGCTGCGAGCTCCAGCAGCCCGATTCGGCCTATTATTGGTATCGTCGCTCGCTCGCCTGCCAGAGCGAGCTGTTTACCGAGTGCTGGAACTACCACCAGCTGGCTGAGCTGGCTCCGCGATTGGGTCTTACGGACTCCGTCCCTGCCTATGTCCGTCGCTACACACTCCTTGCCGACTCTGTCCGCTATGTCGAACGGCAGAGCGAGGTGAGCGAGGCTTACAGCCGTCAGCAGGTCGAGGAGAGCCGTCGTGCCCTCACCCGCCACAACGTCCGCATCCTGCTCATCGTCATCGCCCTTGCCCTGTTCTCGGCCCTGCTGGCAGGCATCGGATTCCTGCTGCGCGACCGTCGGCGGAAGACGCAATACCTCCGCTTGCAGGAGGAGTTGCAACAGAACCGGCGCGAGTCGCTCAACATCCCCGAGGAAGACCAAGCCGAGCTGCGACGCCGCAAGCTCGACATCTGCTGCCGCATGTTCCGCCGCACCCCCTCGGCGCGCCTGCTGCTCGGACGCACGGCAACGACAAACGCCCCCGCCTTCTCGGCAGCCGAGCGCACACAGATACTCTCCGACATCACCACCTCGTTCATCGACATCATGCTCGACGTGAAGAACGAAGTGCCGCAAATCTCCGAACAGGAGCTGTTGCTCTGCGCCTTCAGCGCCCTCCGCAGCCCCTCGCAGGCCGTAGCCGAATGTCTCATCCTCTCCCCCACCACCCTGCGCACCCGCAAGTTCCGACTGAAGGAGAAACTGCCCGCAGAGCTCTTTGAACTCTTCTTCGAAGAAACTCCATCGAATATTAACTCATAAAAAACAATAGCATCATGAAAAAGATTTATTTACTCCTGATTCTAAGTCTGCAAGGCTTGTTCCTTATGGCCGAAGATAAGCCATTTGTGTACGAAGGACGTACATGGGAGGTGGCAAGAGTCAATTACTCCGAGTTATGGGCCCATCCGTTACAATGGAAATACACCTATGACACCTATTTTTTTGAAGGTGATACGGTGATTGGTGGGCATCGATGCCTGAACATGTACTTGAATGACGGTAAAAATAAGATCTTCGTAGGATCCTTTTACGAAGAAGAGAAAAGGGTTTATTGGTTAATGGAAGGAACTACGGAAGGCCATCTGTTATATGATTTTTCTTTGGAAAAGGATAGCGTTCTTCATATAGGGGGGACATTTGCTGCGAATTACAAAGTTTTGGATGTTCGCTACGATTCTATTTATGGTTATTATGGCCGCGTCCAATATTTGATAAATGACGACGAGATGATTGTGGACTACATAGATTACAGAATACTTGAGGGTATCGGCAGTTTACAGGGGCCAGTAGGCATTGCATATTGGGAAACCGCCGATGGTCGTCCAGACTATCTTGTAAAATGCACAGTAGACGACGATGTCGTGTTTACCCGTGACATCACTCCGAAGGTCGAGGACTACCTGCAAGAGGTTCCTTACCTTTTTGAGGGTGATGGAAACCTCTATGACGACCAGGAAATATGGCTTCTTATTAATTGGAGCAATATGCCTTTCGCCCCTAAAAATACGTCCTATTCCACTTTCACACAGCAGGTGGACAGTATTGTGGGAAACAAGGTATATGCAAGCCATCACTTCGACTCGCAAACTGATTTCAAGAACGCCTTAATGTACGATTACGGCAAGTATCTAAATATAGGGAAACTTCTTGTTGGGGAATACATCTTGGTTCTCTCAGCCGTTGACGAACAGGGTGAGATTTCCCTGATTCCCTACGAAATCCCGTTTACTGTAATAAGTAATACGGAGAATAAAAATAACGGCTTCATACATTTATATGGGGAAAAACATTTCCGCGATGATCAACAGGCTAAGAAATTCAAGGCATGGCATGATAAAAGTGAGGAAAGCCGTCTCCATATACAAGGCTTTATATACTTTGATAGCCAAATGGAACATTATTGTGCTTATTCTGTTCAAGGCGACACCATCTTCCTGACGGCCAAGCAAACGGGAGCATGTAGCACGGATAAAGGATTTTTCCAATTTGATTTCATTTTGGATGGTTTCAATGAAGAACGATGCGTTCTTATCGTAAAAGACGAATCTGGTACGAGTACATATACGTTTAAGGCCGTGAACATTAACCTGAATGAACAGTATATTGCCGATGTCCTCACGCCCGAAGTACAGGCTAACGTTACCGAAATAATTCTTTCTGGAAACATGACACCTACGGACTATACTTTTGTTAATGCTTGCCCGAAGCTTATTACATTGGATATGACCGACGTCATCACCGACAGCATCCCCCAGTTCTGCTTGTCAAAGGCGACATCCCTTGCCGACCTCTACCTCCCTAGAAAGCAGACGGTTTTCAATTTCTATGCGGTGAAGAACGACATTACCAACAGCGTAACTGCCCACATCACGGGGCTTTTTCCTGATTTGGACGTACCTACCACAGGTGACAGGCTTGCTGCTACGGACGTGGTGTTTACCGTAGAAAAGGGTAATAATCGTTACTATGAAACGGAATATGGCTACATCTATTCCGCAAATATGGACACGCTTTATAGATTTGCCCAGAAGAATTTGGATTGGGAAACAAATGTTTATGCTGTGGTGATTCGTCCTAATGCCTTTGCTTGGTTAAAACTGAAAGCAGGTACTAGAATTGAGGTCGGTGTGTATAGTGAACTAAAACAAATATGTTATCAAGCATTCGAAGGAATACGCTTTTTACCTTGGATTCCATACGATCCAGATAACCCCGATGACAATTTAGACTATCACACAAACTATTACGCAGACCTTGTAATACATATACGTACTCAAAGAGGTAAAGAAAAGCCTCAACTTGAAGGCCCCGTAGCATGGAACACCGAAGAATACAGGGCTGTTAATGGATCTCTGGTGTTCTTCATATCTGGAGGAAGTTACAAAGATTATCTTAAAAACTCCTGTCTATGGGCGGGAACAGACATGATGGACATGGATACCTATGATTTGTTTGATCCCAAGCTTAGCGATACTAACCCACGCTATGACAAAGAAGGTAACCTGCTTCATTACGTCAAACCTCACATCGTCTCCTCCGAATGGCATGCCAGCACGCTGAACACAGAAAACGTCACCTTTGACTTTGCGTCTGAAGACGGCTCGTCCGTTTCTACCGAAATGGATGTGGAGTACGGGGCATACTACACCTTTGTCTATTCGTGGACTATGATTGAGCGCGACTATCCCAACCCCCTTTACCCCTATTTCCATGAACAGGAATACCGCGACACCATCTTAAGCCCCATTCCCGAGGGTGATGACCTGACCTACGAATTTGAGATTTACGACGATGAAGGCAATCTCCTCTATTCCAACAAACGGAGAGGCAACAAGGGTAGCACGGAACACCTGAGCGGAACTCTGACTAACGTGCCGCAGAGCCAGCAAGGCGACCTGAAAAGCCGCACTACAGGTATGCGCTTCGGCGAATCACCTTGGAAGAGCCAGCGCGTCAACTTCGGCGTCACAGGTATCCGTCCGCTTGCCGCCCCAGCAAGCAACACCCTCTACAACCTGCAAGGCCTTCCCGCCAGCGAAACAAGGAAGGGAATCCTCATCAAGAACGGGAAGAAAGTGCTGGTGAAGTAACGCAGAAACTAAAATACGAGATAAACTTTTTTTCAATCGCTTTTAATACGATACGATGCATCTTTTTTTAGCTCCGTTGCTCGTGATGAGTAGCGGAGCTTCGTTTGTTTTGCCAGCCCAAGCATCTATTTATAAACACGGGCCGTGTTTATATAAACAGGGGCCGCGTTTATATAAACAGGGGCGCTGTTTATAAACATCGCACTACGCGCAGAAAATGGCATCAAACATCGGAACACTTTCTACAAAAAACATGAAAAATTGCTACATTCCTACACCAATGAGCTTATTCCGCTGGCGCATAAACCTTTGTGGGTGTAGGAGAGCGATTTTTCCTACACTTTCCTACACCTTCCTACACCAAAACGGGTATTTTGTGGTTGTAGCTATAGTTAGTAGAGAACGGTGGGGCGGGTGGAGCGGATGCTCATGGAGGGGAACCAGATGTCGTCAGCCGTCAGGCCACATTGCTCGATGGCGTCGAGGCAGTATTCGAGCCTTCCGAAATTGGCATCGACGTTGTTTGTGCCGAAGGTGAAGTGCAGCCCGCGCTCCTTCGCCATGCGGATAATCTTCATGCTGGGGATGCAGTAGCGGGGATTGATTTCGAGGGCGATGTGGTAGCGCTCCAGCACGTCCAGCACGCGATTGATGCGCTCGTCGGTCCAGAGTTCGTCGTAGCGGGATTGCATGTCGTCGGGCAGGTAGGTGGGGTTGGCGTAGATGTCGGCAGGCTCGTTGGTGAGGATTTTGACCGTCTGATCGACAATAACGTCCATGTACTCCTCGTCGGTAAGGCCGTCGCGGATGACCTCCTCGGGGTGATAGAGGCGGGTGATGCGTCCGGCTTGATCGCGGATGGTCATAGCGTCGGTGAAGAGGTAGTCGAAGATGCTGAGAGCTTCTCGGGAGAAGGTGGAGGTCCAGCGCCGTCCCTCGCCCTGCACGCCGCAGAGGAAGGGAAGCGACTTCACCTCATCGTAGTAGGCATAGACCTCGTCGTCGTCAGCCAGCATGCGTCCCACGCCGCCCTCGCCCGCATTGGGGGCTACGCCGTAGTTGATGCCGTAGGCCATTGACATCTGGGCTGCCTGCTCCTTGGTGAGTCCGCCCTTCAGGTGGACGTGGTAGTCGATGACGGGGAAGAACTGCTGCTGAAGGCGGATGATACGGTCGTTCTGCTCGTCTTGCGCAGGAACGTCCGAGACCATATCGTCGGACCAAGGCGTCACCACCACGTTGCGGAAGCGGATAGTGCCGCTGGAGGTCTGGAAAGCGATTTTCCCCTCACTCAGCACCCTTTTGGCAAAGGCAGGGATGCGGTAGGGGGCATCGGGCTCGGTATAACAGACGAGGAGGGCATTTTCCGTTGCGATGGTGATGTTCTTGCCTATGACGTTGACGGTAAACCAAAACCAGGTGGTGTCAGCCGCCAGCGAACGGTAGAGGTTGCGCACGCTGGAGAGCGAGCCCGTCTTGAGCGTACCGTCGATGGGGCCGTTGTGGAGGACAACCTCGTAGCCGCTCTCGCCCTTAGCGTCGGTGTGGAAGAGGATGGAGCCGGTTGCATCGGGGGAGAGGAAGGCCTCGCCCTTGAGGGAGAAGTTACGGTAGTTGCCGCGAAGGGTGACAGAACGACCTTCGCGCACGGTGAAGTCGTGCGACGTACAGCTGCAAACCAGCACAGTCAGGAGAAAAACCAGATAACTAAAGCGTTTCATACTCAAACTATTTTTTAAAATCTTTATTCTTTCTTCTAAACCAAGACTCTCATTTTCTGCCAAAGTCGGCAGGGATTTCGCCCCAGTTATCGGTGTCCCATTTGTAGAGGGGCGGACGGGTGGACACGGGGTTGTCGGCCAGCCACTTCTCGGCACGGGCGATGAGGGCGAAGAGGGGGCGAGTCTGTTCATCGACAGCAAGGCGCGTCTTGCACACACCCTCGTTGACCCACTTGATGGCGTTGCGCGAGTCGCTATACACCACCATCTGCCAGCCTTCGCGCCGGATGAGCGCCATAGCGTGGACGATAGCCAGAAACTCGCCGATGTTGTTCGTGCCAAACACGGGACCGAAGCGGAACATCTCCTGTCCGTTAGGGATATAGACGCCTCGATACTCCATAGGGCCCGGATTGCCGCTGCATGCCGCATCGGCAGCAAGGGCGGAGGAGTTGAGCACGGCCTCGGGGGCGTGGCACTTGTTGACCTGTTGACCTGTTGACCTGTTGACTTTTTTAATATAGTCGTAGGGCGAGGAGGCATAGGCGCGCTCAGCCTCAGCACGGGTGTCGAAGGATTTGTATTTTGCCCCTTCAACCCCTTTCACCTGCCGCTCACATGCCTTCCACGAAGTGAAGATTCCTGTCTCCAACCCGTTCCAGACGACGTAAAACTTCTGCTTGCCCATTGACTTCGTCTTATCTTGTCACGACTCGGCTAATCAAACAAATTTGTTGGCTCTCGCGGCTCCTTGATTTTACATTCTCTCGGGAACTTCGATGCCCAGCAGGCTCATGCCGGTGCGGACGACCTTGGCGACGTTGGCAGCAAGGACGACGCGGAACGTCTTCGCCTCGGGCGACTCGGCGCTGAGGATGCTGTAGTCGTGATAGAACTGGTTGAAGGCCTTGACGAGCTCATAGACGTTGTTGGCAATGGTGGAGGGACTGTAGTCGGCGCCTGCCTGACGGACCACAGCGGGAAAGTCAGCAAGCAGCTGAATGAGGTCCTGCTCCTTCTCCGTGGGCTCGTAGGCAATCCCCTCAGGCAGCGAGCAGGGGACGCCCTCCGCCTCGGCCTTGCGCAGGATGGAACGGATGCGGGCATAAGTGTACTGGATGAAGGGGCCCGTGTTGCCGTTGAAGTCGATGCTCTCCTTGGGGTTGAAAAGCATGTTCTTACGGGCATCGACCTTGAGGATGAAGTACTTGAGCGCTCCCAAGCCGACGATGCGGGCAATCTCCTCGGACTCTGCCTCGCTGAGGCCATCCTGCTTGCCCAGCTCACGGGAGATGTCGCGGGCGGTACTGATCATCTGTTCAATGAGGTCGTCGGCATCGACGACGGTTCCCTCACGGCTCTTCATCTTACCCTCGGGCAGTTCGACCATGCCGTAGGAGAAGTGTACGAGGTCCTTGCCCCACTCAAAGCCGAGTTTGTCAAGGAGGATGGAGAGCACCTGGAAGTGGTAGTTCTGCTCGTTGCCGACGACGTAGATCATCTTGTTGATGGGATAGTCGCGGAAACGGAGTTTGGCGGTACCGATGTCCTGCGTCATATAGACGCTGGTGCCGTCCTTGCGGAGAAGGAGCTTCTCGTCAAGTCCTTCAGGACGAAGGTCGGCCCACACGGAGCCGTCCTCGCGCTGGTAGAAGATGCCCTTGTCCAATCCCTCGAGCACCTTCTCTTTGCCTTCGAGGTAGGTCTGCGATTCGTAATAAATCTTGTCGAAGCTGACGCCCATCTTTCGGTAAGTTTCATCGAAGCCGGCATAGACCCAGCCGTTCATTTTCTCCCAAAGGGCGCGCACCTCGGGGTCGCCTTGCTCCCACTTGACGAGCATTTCGTGGGCTTCGCGGAGGAGGGGACTCTTAGCTTCAGCAGCAGCTTTGCGGAGCTCAGCCTGACGGTCAGGGTCTGGGTCGGTGATTGCCCGCACCTCGGGGTCGTGCTCCAGAATCTCCTTCACTTCGGCACGGAAGTGTTTGTCAAAGGCTACATAGTAGTCGCCAACGAGGTGGTCGCCCTTCTTGCCAGACGACTCGGGCGTCTCGCCGCCTCCGTACTTCAGCCAGGCCAGCATGGACTTACAGATATGGATGCCTCGGTCGTTGACGATGTTGGTCTTAACGACACGATTGCCACAGGCAGCCACGATGTTCGCCAGCGCATAGCCAAGAAGGTTGTTGCGGACGTGGCCGAGGTGAAGGGGTTTGTTGGTGTTGGGCGAGGAGTACTCAATCATCACCAGGGGAGCGCTCTCCCCTGCCTTGCTGATGCCGTAGTCGGCGTCGGCATGGATGTCAGCCAGTAGTTTCGTCCAGAATGTGGGCGAAATGGTGAGGTTAAGGAAACCCTTGATGGCGTTGTAGCGGCTGATCATCGGCTCGTTTTCCTGCAGCCAGGCTCCGATTTCCTGAGCGGTCTGTTCAGGACTCTTATGGGAGGTGCGCAACAAGGGGAACGTGACTAAGGAGAGGTGGCCCTCAAACTCTTTCTTCGTCTTCTGCAACTGAATCAACGAAACGGGCACATCGGCACCGTAGAGCGCCTTCACGGCTTCTACGACACGACTGGATAGGATTTGTTCTATCATGTTATAAATGCTATATTATTATATTTTCTTAAATTGACTGCAAAAGTAGTCATTTCTTGAGAATAATTACTTACTTTTGCCGAGAAATTGAACCGATATGAAGAATTTCCCCCCTGTAGTAAAGAATCTGCTCATCATCAACTGCCTTGTTTTCTTGGCCGAATGGATACTCCCGCAAACGGCGCTGAAATTCCCCCTTGAAGGGTGGATGGCACTCTATTATGCAGGTTCGCCCCTTTTCCGCTTGTGGCAGCTTTTCACCTATATGTTTGCACATGCGGGCATCGACCATTTGTTCTTCAACATGTTTGCGCTGTGGATGTTCGGACGAATCTTGGAGAATGTGTGGGGGTCGAGGCGATTTCTGCTCTACTATCTGGTGTGCGGCTTTGGGGCAGGTCTGACACAGGAACTGCTTCAGTTTGTTGGCGTCATTCCACAGGTGCAGTCCGTCGTGGGTGCTTCCGGCGCTGTGTATGGCCTGTTACTTGCGTTTGGCATGATGTTCCCCAATATGCCTATGTTTATCATCCCCATTCCCGTGCCCATCAAGGCGAAGTGGATGGTTATCGGCTACACGGTAATTGAGTTGCTGGAGGGTATCTTCAGTTTTGGCAACGTGGCGCACTTTGCCCATCTCGGGGGAATGATTTTCGGTTTAATGCTGATACTCTATTGGCGCAACAAGAACAAAAACACGAATGGCTGGAATTACCGATGATCTGAAACGCTTCTTCCGCCGCGGCGGGATAGTGACGCAGCTGATAAGCATCAATGTAGCACTATTTCTGCTGTTTGCCTTGGCGAAAGTGATGTTGCTGCTGTTCAAGATTGAGGACGGAGGCTGGCTGGACTTCCTCTCGCTGCCCGCATCGCTGCCTTTGTTGGCGCAACGACCCTGGACGCTGTTCACCTATATGTTCATGCATGGGGGCGTCTGGCATCTGCTTTTCAATATGCTGTGGCTGTATTGGTTTGGACAAATGGCGCTGTACTTCTTTTCAGCTAGACATATCAGGGGACTATACGTTTTAGGCGGTTTGGCGGGAGGCGTATTGTATGTGATTGCGTACAATGTATTTCCGCTCTTTGCCTCGCAGGTATCCCACTCGTTGTTAGTAGGAGCGTCAGCATCCATTCTAGCTATCGTTGTAGCTACCGCCGTAAAGGAGCCTAATTATCAGCTTCGTCTGATGTTCATCGGAAATATATCCATGAAATGGCTGGCGGTCATCACCGTGCTAATTGATATGCTGTTTATTGCTTCCACTAACGCTGGAGGACACATCGCCCATTTGGGCGGCGCACTTGCCGGATGGGGATTCGTTGCGGCACTCAATAAAGGACACGACGTCACCGCGTGGATTAACCGAGTCATTGACTTTGTCGGGGGAATCTTTCGCCCTGCTTCTTACCGCACACGCATAAGGCCAAAGAAGCAAAAAAAGTCCTTTTCATCGGGGAAAAACCG
Organism: Bacteroidaceae bacterium; assembly: GCA_016291905.1. Lineage (GTDB taxonomy): Bacteria > Bacteroidota > Bacteroidia > Bacteroidales > Bacteroidaceae > UBA1189. Next base: position 139,391 of record JAEEZS010000055.1, on the reverse strand, counting down.
GAAAAAGTCAGCAGAAACTGCCACGAACGACCATGCCGCCGACTACACATATAACCAAACGAAGAAACAGCAGTCTGACGAGATTGACCGCATTCTTGAGAAGATAAAACGGTCGGGCTACAGCGGCCTGACGGCTGAAGAGAAAAAGAAACTGTTTGACGCCTCGAACCGATGAAAAGGCAGAAAAAGAAGATGAAGTGGTACACAAAGCTGTGGGCTTATCCCCTGCTGTTGCTGAACCTGTTCGCCTGTGCCGTGTTCGTGCTGTGTGCATTCAGCCAGCAGATTCCAGCGGAGAAGCTGCCCATCATCTCCTTGGCGGGAATGGCGTTCCCGATTGCGCTAGGGATTGTTGTGGCCTTCTTGATTTTCTGGTTGTTGTTCTTCAAACGGTTTTGCTGGTTGTCGCTGCTGACGCTACTGATTTGCTGCACACAAATCTACTCGATGTTTCCCCTCAACGTCTCAGACATCCGCGCCCCAAAAGGAGCCATGAAGGTACTGTCGTACAATGTGCTTAGCGTCAGTGCCGACGAGAAGAACCCCATCCTCCAATACCTTGCAAAGAGCAAAGCCGACATCATCTGCCTGCAGGAAGCTAGCGCAGAAGATTTGAAGAAATACGACCAAAAAGCGGAATGGATGAAGGACTATCCCTACCGCACTTATCGTATGCCGCACGGAGGAACCCGCGAGGCACGCGACATCGCCTGCATCTCTAAATACCCCATTCTTTCGCTGAAAAACTACCGTTTCCCCGGTTCGGGCAACTGCTATTCACGCTACACGCTGGATGTGAACGGCGACATCATCACCCTCTTCAACTGTCACTTGCAGAGCTTTGCCCTGGATGAGAATGACAAGAATCTCTATGAGGACATCCTCAATCATCCCAAGGAGAGCCTGCCCACATCGGGCACCAAGGAACTAGTGAAGAAACTGCGCGACGCCAATGCCAAGCGTTCCGTCCAAGCTGACAGCCTCGCCAAACATATCGAGGAGGCGCTGGGGAACGGCCTCACGCCCCGCACCGTCATCGTCTGCGGCGATTTCAACGATACCCCCATCAGTTATTCGCACTACCGCGCTTCGCGCCATCTCAAGGATGCCCATACGCTGAGCGGAAACGGCTTCGGCTTCAGCTATAACCGTAACAAGATGTTTTTCCGCATCGACCACATCCTGGCCTCGCCCAATCTGAAACCTTATCGTTGCAAGGTGGACCGCTCCATCAAGGAATCCGACCACTATCCCATCTTTTCGTACTTCGTTTATCGGAAATAGGCACGGAAAAAGCAGCTTTCCGACGATTTCCGAAGCTTCCGTTTTTTGGAAACGAAGTTTTACTTTTTCCTTTGAAACATTCCGTTTTCTCCGCTTTTCAGCTCTTTTTTGGCTGAAAACAGACAAATTTGCACCCGAAACAGCGATTTTTTCGCTGCAAATGGTTGAATTGGCAAAAAATGTAGTATCTTTGCGCCCCGATTTCAAAAAATAATAAGGAAATATATAAAGTAATAATTAAAAATAACAAGTAAAATGCAAAACAAAGGATTTGTAAGGATCATTGCGGTATTGCTCACACTGGTGTGTGTGTTCTACCTTTCCTTCACATTTGTGGCACGCCATCACGAGAAAAAGGCTGCCAACTATGCAGGAGGTGAATCGGCTTATATCGATTCAATCATGAATGAAAAAGTCTATCTGGGTCTTTTCGACTACAAGACCTGCCGCGAGAACGGCATCGGTCTGGGTCTTGACCTGAAAGGCGGTATGAACGTTATTCTGGAAGTCTCCGTGCCCGACGTAGTCGACGCTCTTGCCGACCACAAGCAGGACGAGAAGTTCAAGAGTGCCATGGCTACCGCTACGAAGCAGGCCATCACCAGCAACGACGATTTCATCACCCTGTTCATCAAAGAGTACAAAAGAATCAACCCCGAAGGCTCGCTGGCCGAACTGTTTGCCACCCAGCAGCTGAAGGATAAAATCAATACGAAGAGCTCCGACAAGGATGTCGAGTCCGTGCTTCGCAGCGAAGTCCAGGCCGCTATCGACAACTCGTTCAACGTGCTCCGCACCCGTATCGACCGCTTCGGTGTCGCCCAGCCTAACATTCAGAAACTGGAGGGCGCCATGGGCCGCATCATGATTGAGCTCCCCGGCGTGAAGGAACCCGAGCGCGTCCGTAACCTCCTTCAGGGAAGCGCTAACCTCGAATTTTGGGAGACCTACACGGCTGCAGAAGTCTATCAGTCGCTCGTAGCTGCCGACGCCCGTCTGCGCGACGCGCTGGCTTATGAGAACGGCACCACCGAAACGGCCGAGGCTGAGACCCGTGCCGCCGAGGCTACCGAGGCTGCTGAAGAGAAGACCGACGATGATCTCGACCTCTCCACCCTTACCGGCGACGAAAAAGAGAAGAAGGACGAAAACGTCAGCGACGAGCAGATGAAGCGCGAGCACCCGCTGCTCAGCATGCTCCAGCTCTACAACGGCAACTATGGTGCCGTCATCGGTCTGGCTCAGCACAAGGACATGGATGCCATCGACGAACTCCTTGCCCGCAAGGAAGTGCAGAGCGTCCTGCCGAAGGACCTCCGTCTGAAGTGGGGTGTCAGCGCCATGGATGAGAAAGGACAAGTCTATGAACTTTACGGTATCAAATCGACCGAGCGCAACGGACGTGCTCCTCTGGAAGGCGACGTCATTGTCAATGCCCGTGATGACTACGACCAAAACGGCCGTCCGAGCGTCAGCATGAGCATGAACACCGAGGGCAGCCGCCGCTGGGCTCAGATTACGAAAAATAACATCAACCGCGCCGTCGCCATCGTCCTCGACGACCGCGTGTACAGCGCCCCCAACGTGCAGAACGAAATCACGGGTGGCAACTCTCAAATTACGGGCAACTTCACCCCCGAGCAGACCCGCGACTTGGCCAATGTGCTGAACTCCGGTAAGATGCCCGCCCCCGCCAAGATTGTCCAGGAAGACGTCGTTGGTCCTTCACTCGGTGCCGAGTCTATCCAGCGTGGTATCTGGTCGTTCGTCATCGCCTTCATCATCCTGATTTTCTACATGTGCCTCATGTACGGATGGATTCCCGGCCTGATTGCCGACAGCGCCCTGCTGCTCAACCTTTTCTTCACACTGGGTATCCTCAGCTCATTCCAGGCTGCACTGACGATGTCCGGTATTGCTGGTATGGTGCTTACGCTGGGTATGGCCGTTGATGCTAACGTGCTTATCTACGAACGTGCCAAGGAAGAGCTCCGCGCCGGCAAGCAAGTCAAGGCGGCTCTGAAAGATGGTTACAAGAATGCCTTCTCGGCTATCTTCGACTCTAACTTCACCTCCATCATCACGGGTATCATCCTGTTCGTCTTCGGTACTGGCCCCATCCGCGGCTTTGCTACCACGTTGATGATCGGTATCGTCTGCTCGTTCTTCACCGCTGTGTTCCTCACCCGTCTGGTGTACGAGCACTTCCTCAACAAGGACAAGCTCACGAACCTCACCTTCACCACTCCGTTTGCCAAGAAGGTCATGCCCGAAAACACCCATATTAACTTCATGGGTGCAAAGAAGACCTCCTTCATCGTGTTCGGTATCCTGCTGGTTGTGTTCGCTGTCGCTTACGGCGTGCGTGGCTTCGACCGCAGCATCGACTTCACGGGTGGTCGTAACTTCACCGTACAGTTTGAACAGCCCGTCCAGCCCGAGCAGGTCAGCAACCTCTTGCAGGACAAGGTGGGCGGCTCCAACCTGAGCGTCATCGCCCTCGGCACCGACGGCAAAACCGTCCGTATCAGCACCAACTACCGCATTGAGGATAACGACGACGACATCGACACGCAGATTGAGCAGTTCCTCTTCGATGCTCTGAAGGGTGGTAACCTCCTCAGCCAGGACCTCACCTTCAACACCTTCATCGATCATGAAAACCGTACCGGCGGCTCCATCATCAGCAGCCAGAAGGTCGGCCCGAGTATCGCCAGCGACATCACTCGTGGAGCTATCATCTCCGTCATCCTGGCCCTCATCGCCATCTTCCTCTACATCCTGCTCCGCTTCCGCAATGTTGCTTACAGCGTCGGTGCCATCGGCGCCCTGGTTATCGATACGGCTATGATTCTGGGTATGTATGCCCTGCTGCATGGTGTGCTTCCCTTCTCTATGGAGCTCGACCAAACGTTCATCGGTGCTATCCTGACGGCTATCGGTTACTCCATCAACGATAAGGTGGTTATCTTCGACCGTATCCGCGAGAACCGCAAGCTCTATCCCAAGCGCGAGCTCAACCAGCTCTTCAACGAGTCGCTCAACAGCACGTTGGCCCGTACCATCAACACCTCCGTCAGTACCCTCATCGTGTTGCTCTGCATCCTCTTCATCGGTGGTGACACCATTAAGAGCTTTGCCTTCGCGATGATTCTCGGTGTTGTCTTCGGCACCTGCTCCTCCATCTTCCTGGCAGCCCCCATTGCTCGCCTCATCATGAAGAAGTCCGTGAAGACAGCCGAAGCTAAGGCCTAAGGTTTGCGATTCATTTCTGACTGCTTCGTTGCAGTCGTACCTACAGAAGGGCGCAGTATCTGCTGCGCCCTTCCTTATTATATATAGTGTTTTCCCCCAAAAACAACCATTTTACGTTGTTTACACCCCTGATAATGCAAATTGCAGCTTTTTGCAGCGTATTTTTCTTGGTTGGGACGAAAAAAAACGATTATTTTGCAGCGTCAAAAAGAGTAGTCACCCTAAAACCGATTATCGTGAAACGCACTCCACCCTTCCTTCAGGTTATTGTCCTGTTGCTGGCTGCAGGAATAAGTTCCTGTAGTGACAGTTCACAGCGGGCTGCCCTGCAGCGGGCTGAAGCATTGATAGAGATAGACCCTCACGCTGCCAACACCTTATTAGATAGTCTGCATGTCGTAAATCGCAAATTCTCCAACCATAAGACGCTCGCCGACTGGGCTTGGCTGAAGGTGCAGGCTGACTATAAATGCTACGTCCCTCTTACCTCCGACTCCCTCGCCCGCATCGCTACGGACTATTACGGCACCCCCAGTCGCAGAAACTACCACGCCGCCATGGCCTGGTATTCGTTGGGATGCGTAGCATCTGAACGCAAGGAAGACCTCAAAGCCATCGAAGCCTACCTGCATGCCATCGGGCTTTTCCCAGATACCATCGTCCGTTACTATTCGTTGGCCGAACAGAATCTAGGCATCCACTATCTCAACCGCCAGATGCTCGACGATGCCCTCACGACATTCCGCTCCTGCGCAGCACACCTGCAGGCGGCTGAAAACTGGAAAGACCTTGCCTACATCAACTACTACACCGCTCTTGCCCATCTATATAATAAGGATTACGCCGAAGCGCAGCAGGGCTTTGCCGACACATGGGAGAGCCCCTATTCTTCGCGCTTCCTCAAAGGCGAGTCGCTGCTTCAGCTAGCCAAACTAGCCCTCCACGACAGCCACGACTATACGGCTGCCCTCGACTACATCGACCATCACATCGCCTTCACCGAGGCCCGCTACCTCGGCGTGGACTACAGCCTGAAGGGCGATATATACAACGCACAGGAAAAACGCGACTCAGCTTACCACTATTACCGCCAATCCCTCCACTACGACAATGAGATACACACGCTTTGCAGCGACTACAAGGAGCTTGCCGAGCTGGCACCGCTGACAGGACGGACAGATTCGCTGCCCTTCTATGTCCAACAATACACCCAACTGCTTGACTCCATCGGCGAACTGCGTCGTACTGAAGAGATTGTATCCCTGCAGAACAACCACGCCAGGGAGCTGGAACGCCGTCAGATAAGCTATCAGCAGCGTAGGACGTGGGCGCTCTCCGCCTTTGTTATCCTGCTGGCGATTCTCCTGCTTACCCTCTGGTTTCTGCAACGCGACCGTCAACGCAAAAGCGACTATATCAGCCTTGTTGATAAACTGCGTCAGAGCCAATTGAAGAAATACGAAAGCCTTCAGGACACCCTCGACAGCTGTTGCGACCTGTTCCGCAAGACGGCAGCCTTCGAAATCATGACGGAAGTGGCACAATCCAAGTCTCCACAGATTGACAAGAAAGCCCCCACCGTCATCACGCACGATATCAACGCCTGCTTCCTCACTTTCAAGAACGCTGTAAAGAGCGAGGCACCCAAACTCAACGAAAGGGAATTCGCTCTCCTCGTCTGTTCGTATCTCGGCTTCGACCTCCACAGCATAGCAGTCTTCCTCTCCTTGGCCTACTCCACGATTACCGCCATGAAAAGCCGGTTGAGGAACAAGATTCCTGCCAATTTGTTCAACCTATTTTTCCCTATTTCATCGGCTAATTAAGATAAAACCACAAAATGTATCTACTTTTTCCCACGAAAGCAATTTTTAAAAATGCCGATTCCATCGGGGTTTTTTCCTCGTCACATAAAATTGCAGCTTTTTGCAGCGTGTTTTTCTTGGTGGGAATTGAAAAAAACTCTTTCTTTGCAGCAAAAAAAGTAAGAATAAAAAAATAAGCGTCATGAAAACAAAACTATTCTTTTTCCTGTTCGTTTCCCTACTCCTAGTGGGGACGGTTCAAGCCCGCACCAATATACCTCTAGTAAAAGATGTTCCTAGCGGAGGAAGCAACGACGACCGTGCCCGAGATGCTGTTCCCCCTCCCACGGCCTACATAGAAGAGAACATCTTAAAAATCTCCCTTATGTTTTCCTACCCCCTCACCGCAACCATCACGGGAGAGAATAAAGAGTGTCTTTTCAAAAAGGATTTCCCCGCCAACCACGATTTTTACATCAATCTAAAAGAAAACGGCATACACGAGGGGGATTATACGCTGAACATTTTCTATCAATACAATTGGTGGAGAGGAGAATTCACATTTGGAACGAAAAAGCCCACTCCTACAGCCGACGGTTCGATTGTGGAACAAGGATACGTTTATTATCGGGTAGATGGAACAAACGCAACCGTCACAGGCCTTATCAGAAACAAACTCGAGCCTGAGCGATCTTATCCTGACGCCATCGTCATTCCCTCACAGTTCACTTACTGGGGTGTGACGTATGATGTAAAGGGTATTGAAAATAAAGCGTTCAAGAACTGCACCTTCACCTCGGCAAAACTTCCGGAGTCCATTGAATTCATCGGCGATTCGGCTTTTGCCTACTGCACGAATCTTCAGTCTATTGATATACCCGATAAAGTTACCGACATAGGAAGAAATGCCTTTGAACATTGCTCGGCTCTATCTTCTGCAACTATTCCAGAAGGAATTTCTACCATAAAAGCCGGCACTTTTCTCTATTGCAGTCGCCTCACCTCAGTCACTTTACCGACCACGCTGGAAACCATTGAAGAAAAAGCGTTCAGGTATTGTCGTTCCTTACCTTCTATTGTTATTCCCGAGGGCGTTACCTATATTGCAAGTCATGCTTTTGAGAATTGCTTAAACCTAAAGTCCATTGAACTACCAAGTAGTATCCATACCATTGAAGCCAGGTGTTTTTTCCAATGTCTTTCTCTGACAGATATTGTGATTCCCGAAGGAGTCGAAGAAATAATGCCTCAGGCTTTTAGGTATTGCGTCAGGCTGTCGTCTATCAGTCTTCCAGAAAGTCTCACGCGAATTGACAAAAGAGCCTTTGAAAAAATCTCCGATGCTGCCCATATCTACTGTCATGCAAAAAAACCGTGCGAGATTTTTGCAACGACCTTCAGCCACTACAAATACATTCTGCATGGCCCCGTGGGCTGTAAAGAGATGTATCAAAATGACGACATCTGGAGCAACTTCCTCGTGATTGTAGAGGATATCCGCTTAGGCACGCTCTACGACGTAACAGGCTTTGAGCCTGTTGAGCTGAGCGACGATGCTGTTGAATCGACTGCCTACGACCTTACAGGCCGTCCTGCCGACATCACGCAAAAGGGCATCTACATCGTTAACGGGAAAAAAGTGCTAGTGAAATGATACGACAATGAACATAAAAATGAACTGTTTTCTTAAAGCTTACTTATGAACCGTTTTCTTAAAGCTTACTTTTTCAATTCGATGCATCTATAAACCGATTTTTTTAAGCTTACTTTTTTTCGATATGATGCATCTATGTGCCCCGTTGCTTGTGAAAGTAGTGGGGCACATCATGTAAAATTCTCCTTACCTTTCACAAACTGCCATTAATGAACGTTTCGAAGGCATCTCTGAAGAAAAAGCAGGAGAATGACAACACTTTTTCAAAAAACCCCTATTTCATCGGGGTTTTTCCCGTTTTTTGTGCCAACGCAAGCCGTGTTTTTAAGCCTATTTCCCTTTGTTTTTTCCTCCTAGACGTAAAATGCCACGTTTTTGCCACGCAAAAATTTGGAGGCGTTGCGATTAATACCTATTTTTGCACCATAAAACCAAAAAAGATAGAATTATGAAAAAGTTATGTGTTTTAATTGGAATCCTGTTTTGTGCAACGTCACTCCTTGGACAAAACAAGCAGGAAGTGGTCCATCTGAAGAACGGCTCCATCGTGAAGGGAACCGTTGTGGGCGAGGTGACAGACTCCATTGCCTTGCAGACTGCCGACGGCTCGCTGTTCATCTTCGCAACGAGCGAAGTTGCCGAGCGGACGAAAGAGACGGCAACCTCTTTGGTCCACTCCGTTAACCGTCCGAGCGTGGTACAGAAGCCTATGCCTCTGCAGGCTGACGGAGGGGTGCAGTATGTTTACATTCAGCCCGAGAAGTCGCCTGCGCTGGCAGGAATCCTCTCCTATCTCTTCCCAGGCGCAGGGCAGTTCTACTACGGCAATGACAATCTTGGTTGGACGGACCTTACCGAGCATGTGGCCTGCCTTGTGCTGGTGGAGGGAGGCAAACAACTTTACAACTACACCTATGAAAGCAACGAAGAGACTGCCCTTGTGGGATTGGGCATGTTTGTTGTCGGTAGTGTGTGGGGTGTTATCAATCAGGTTTGCTCCATTGTGGATGCCGTGAAGGGCACGAAAGCCTACAATCGCGAAAACGGCTACGCCATGTATAACGTGGGAGGCGGCGTCTCTGTCGGTGCCCGCCCGCAACTAACGTATGAGCATCCCGAGTACGCCTTGCACATGCCCAACTCGCTGAATGCTGGCATGAGCTTCCGCATAGCGTTCTGATAGGAAGTGTTTTTCCTCATAAATCTTAACTAATGAAAAAGCTAAGTGTCTTAATTGGTATCCTGTTTTGTGCCGCGTCACTCTTTGGACAAAACACCAATGAGGAGGGACTGACGCTGAGGGAGCAGATTGCCCGTTCGCAGGCCATGCAGGCTGAAGCCGTGAAAAGCAAAAAGTCGCCTGCTGATGCAGGTGTTTTGTCGTTCCTTCTTCCAGGTTTAGGGCAGTTTTACAATGGTAGAGTTAAGGATGGCTTGATTGACCTTGGCGGAGAAGTCGTAACACTCGGAATGATGTACTATGCTTATAAGCAGAAACCTAATTTTCAGGGTGACGCCCATCAGCAGAACGCTGCGCGCCTGTTCTGCTTAGCTTACGGACTAAACCTTCTAAACGGCATCTGCTCCATAGTGGATGCCGTGAAAGGGGCAAAGCGGATAAACCTTGAGAACGGCTATGCTGTGTACGACGTGGGAAACGGCATCTCCATTGGAGCTTCTCCTTCGCTTTGCTACGAACAGCCTGAGTATGCGCTACAAGCGCCAGCAACGCTGAATGCCGGCATGAGCTTCCGCATAGCGTTCTGATAAGAAAAGAAAAGGGAATAAATTCGCAGCCCAAGCAACTAATTTGCTAGCCCAAGCATCTGGCGGCACAGCCCAAGGGAATAAATCCGTAGCCCAAGCAGCTATTTATAAACATGGGCGCTGTTTATATAAACAGGGGCCGCGTTTATATAAACAGGGGCGCTGTTTATAAACATCGCACTACGTGCAGAAATTGCCGTCAGACGACGGAACACTCTCTATAGAAAAAAAGAAAAATTACTACATTACTACACTAACAGCCCTATTCTGCTGGTACATAAACTGTTGAGTGATGAGGACAGGCAAATTACTACACGATTACTACACGATTACTACACGATTAATACATTTTACTACACAAAAAAGGGGCGCTTCGCAGCGACCCTTTTCTTAGAATCTTAACCTAAACTTGTAATGTCTTCAACATTTACGGCGCAAAGTTTATATTTTTTTGTGAATAATCAATCACCCCCACATGGATTTTAAGAAAGTTTTTATAAAGTTTAAGATTTTTTAGCCAAAATCGTTGCACAAGAAAAGAAAAGACGCACTTTTTTCGCTGAAATTCGAACGAAATACGTAATTTTGCAGACCGAAAACAAGACGGCATGAAGAAACTGTTTATAGAGACTTACGGCTGCCAGATGAACGTGGCAGACAGCGAGGTTGTGGCCTCCATCATGCAGATGGCAGGCTACGAGGTGTGCGATAAGCTGGAGGAGGCCGACGCGGTGTTCCTCAACACGTGTTCCATCCGCGACAACGCCGAGCAACGGATATGGGGCAGGCTGGAGAACCTGAACGCCCTGCGCAAGCGGAAGAAGGGGCTCATTATCGGCGTATTAGGCTGCATGGCCGAGCGCGTGAAGGACGACCTCATCGCCAATCATCACGTCAACCTTGTGGCAGGGCCCGACGCCTACCTCGACCTTCCCAACCTGATTGCTCAGGCAGAGGTGAACGGCACAGCCATCAATACACAGCTCTCTACGACGGAAACCTACCGTGACGTCATCCCTGCACGCATCTGCACGGGACACGTCTCGGGCTATGTCTCCATCATGCGCGGCTGCAACAACTTCTGCCATTACTGCATCGTACCCTACACCCGTGGACGAGAGCGCAGCCGTGATGTCGAAAGCATCTTAAAAGAGGTGAAAGACCTGCAGGCCAAGGGTTTCAAGGAGGTGACGCTACTAGGGCAGAATGTGAACAGCTACCGCTATTTTGTGGGCCAACAAGTCAACGGGGCAACAAGTCAACAAATGGAATCGGACTGCATACAGCGTGTTGACTCGTTGACTTGTGGACATGTTGACTTTCCTATGCTGCTGCGGATGGTAGCGGAGGCTGTACCCGACATGCGCATCCGCTTCACCACCAGCCATCCGAAGGACATGAGCGACGAGACGCTACACGTCATAGCCGACGTGCCCAACGTCTGCAAGCACATCCACCTGCCTGTGCAGAGCGGAAGCTCGCGCATCTTGAAGCTGATGAACCGAAAATACACCCGTGAGTGGTATCTGGAGCGGGTGGAGGCCATCCGTCGCATCATCCCCGACTGCGGGCTGAGTACCGACATCTTCTGCGGCTACCACTCCGAAACAGAGGAGGACCATCAGGAGACTCTCTCGCTGATGAAGCTTTGTGCTTTTGATTCTGCTTTCATGTTCAAATACTCCGAGCGCCCAGGAACCTACGCCAGCCGTCACCTGCCCGACGACATCCCCGAAGAGGTCAAGCTGCGACGCCTGAACGAGATTATCGCCCTGCAGAACGAGCTCTCTGCCGAAAGCAACCGCCACGATGTGGGAAAAACCTTCCAGGTGCTGGTGGAGGGCTACTCGAAACGCTCACGTGAGCAGCTCTGCGGGCGGACGGAACAGAACAAGATGGTGGTGTTCAACAAGGGCACGCATCACATCGGCGATTTCGTCAACGTCTGCATCAACGGCAGCAGCTCTGCCACGCTGTTGGGCGAGGAAGTGTGATTTATGCAAATAAATTTGCATTTTCGCTTGCTTTGCATTACTTTTGCACCCGATTATGGGGAAAAAGAAGAAAAAACATATCATCGACGTGCAGTTCATCACGGCCTGCATCAGCACCTCGCTGGTGTTGCTGCTGCTGGGAACTGTGGCATTTTTCATGCTGACGGCAAACAGTCTGTCAGTCTATGTACGTGAGAACCTTGAGCTTTCGGCACTCATTCACGACGGAACAGCTCCATCGGATGTGGACAAGCTCGTGAAGCGCATCAGCGCCAAGCCCTACGCTAAAGAGGTGAACTTCATCTCAAAGGACGCTGTGCTCAAGCAGGAAACAACGCTTATGGGCGTGGACCCGACGGAATTTCTCGGCTTTAATCCCTACACCGCCTCGCTGGAAATCCGCCTGAAAGCCGACTATGCCAATGCCGACAGCTTGCAATGGATTGGCGAGAGCCTGCGTCACGAAGCGTGCATCTCGGACATCAGCTATCCCCATGAACTGGTGAACAACCTCAACGGAAACATCCGCAAAATCAGCTTGGTACTCCTTGTACTCGCCCTGGCGCTACTGCTCATCTCCTTTGCCCTCATCAACAACACCATCAAGCTGACCATCTATTCACAACGCTTCCTGCTTCACACCATGAAGCTGGTTGGAGCGGGTTGGGGATTCATCCGTCGTCCGTTCATGGTGAGGAATTTCTGGATTGGTTTAGCGTCGGGGCTGCTGGCCTTGGCAATGTTGGCAGCAGGCGGGTATTTTCTGGTTCGTTACGAGCCCCGCGTGATGGAGCTAGTTGAACCCAAATCCATAGCGATTGTGGCGGGAGGCGTCGTATTGTTTGGCATCCTCATCACAATGACGTGCGCGCATATCTCCATCAACCGTTTCCTCCGCATGAAAGCAGGAGACTTGTATTATATTTAATAGGTTAGCGGTTTGTGGTTAGCGGTTAGAGATAATTAGAATTGGAAATAAGAGATATTACGATATGAAAAAGAATTTCACGTTAGAGAAAATCAACTACATCCTGATGGCTGTCGCTGTGATTGTTATCATCTTTGGTTTCGCCCTGATGACTGGCGCCAGCTCTTCGGAAGCAGCCTTCGACCCCGCTATCTTCAACGCCCGACGCATTAAGGTGGCCCCCGTCATCTGCTTCATCGGGTTTGTATTTATGATTTTCGCCATCATGTACCGTCCGAAGGGAAAAGGCGACGGACAAGAGGTTAAACCCTAATCCTGTCAGAAGATGAGTTGGTTAGAAGCTTTGATACTTGGTCTCGTACAGGGACTTACGGAATATCTGCCCATTAGCAGCAGCGGGCATCTGGCAATCGGCTCTGCCTTGTTTGGCGTGAACGGCGAGGATAACTTGGCCTTTACTGTAGCGGTACACGTGGCAACGGTGCTCAGCACCATCGTAATCCTTTGGCGCGAGATTGTGTGGATTTTCCAAGACCTTTTCAAAGGAAAATGGAATGAGGGCACGCGCTACATTGTGAACATCCTCATCTCAATGATTCCAGTAGCCATCGTGGGCTTTTTCTTCAAGGACAAGGTAGAGGCTATCTTCGGCTCGGGCCTGCTGGTGGTGGGTTGTTGCCTGCTGGTGACGGCGGCCCTGCTGGCGTTCTCGTACTTTGCCAAGCCGCGTCAGCGTGAGCATATCTCGCCCTTCCATGCCTTCGTCATCGGTATTGCCCAGGCGTTGGCTGTACTGCCGGGATTGTCGCGCTCAGGCTCCACCATCGCTACGGGACTGCTGCTGGGTAACAAAAAGGAGAAACTGGCTCAGTTCTCGTTCCTGATGGTTATTCCCCCTATTCTGGGCGAAGCGCTGCTCGATGTGAAGGATATGGTTACAGAAGGAGCAGAAGCCACTTTGGGCGGAAACATTTCCCTTGGCGTACTTGCTGTGGGATTTATTGCCGCCTTCCTGGCTGGCTGTGCTGCCTGCAAATGGATGATTAACATTGTGCGCCGAGGCAAACTCATCTGGTTTGCCCTCTACTGCGCCATCGTCGGCTTGGCTACCATTATCTTCTCACAATTAGCAGCCTAAAAGCTCTTTTATATTCATGGACTTCCAGAACGGCGAAATACTCTTCATTGACAAGCCCTACCGCTTCACTTCGTTCGACGTGGTGAACAAGGTTCGGTGGCAACTGTGCCGTGCGCTGGGAGTAAAAAAACTGAAAGTCGGTCATGCCGGCACACTCGACCCGCTGGCTACGGGTGTGATGATTGTCTGCACGGGCCGCGCCACAAAGCGCATCGAGGAGTTCCAGGCAACCACGAAAGAATATGTTGCCACGTTGCGCCTGGGTGCCACGACACCTTCGTTCGACTTAGAAAAACCCATTGATGCCTACTATCCTACGGAGCATATCACCCGCCCCATGGTGGAGGATGTGCTGAAGCGTTTCGTGGGTACCATCGAGCAGATTCCCCCTTCATTCTCAGCCTGCAAAGTGGGCGGTGTGCGCGCCTACGATATGGCCCGGAAAGGGAAAGAGGTGGAGCTGAAGCCCAAGACCCTCGTCATCGACGAAATAGAGCTGCTTGACTGTACGCTCCCCGACATCACCATTCGCGTCGTCTGCAGCAAAGGAACCTACATCCGCGCCCTTGCCCGCGACATCGGCGAGGCGCTTGGCAGCGGTGCCCACCTGACGGCCCTCTGCCGTACCCGAGTGGGCGACATCAAGGTGGACGACTGTATCGTCCTCGATGATTTCCCCCGCTGGCTTACAGAGAAAATAAATCTTAATTCCTAATTATACTATGAAGCTTTCCCAATTCAAGTTCAAACTGCCAGAAGATCACATCGCAACCGAACCCACTTACCATCGCGATGAGTCGAGGCTGATGGTTGTGCACCGCGACAGCGGCGAAATTGAGCACCTTCAGTTCAAAAACATCATTGATTTCTTCGATGAAAACGACGCTTTTCTATTTAACGACACGCAAGTATTCCCTGCCCGCCTGTATGGTAACAAGGAGAAGACGGGAGCCCGCATCGAAGTGTTTCTGCTCCGCGAGCTCAACTCCGACATGCGCTTGTGGGACGTCCTCGTTGACCCTGCCCGTAAAATCCGCATCGGCAACAAGCTTTATTTCGGCGAGGACAATTCGATGGTGGCCGAGGTTATCGACAATACCACCTCACGAGGCCGCACCCTTCGCTTCCTCTACGACGGCACGCACGATGAGTTCAAGCAACATCTCTATCAGCTAGGCGTCGCACCCCTGCCGCCGTATATCCATCGTCCCTCTACACCCGAGGACCTGGAACGTTTCCAGACCATCTATGCCACAAAGGAGGGAGCTGTCACCGCCCCGGGTGCAGGCCTCCATTTCAGCCGCGAGCTGATGAAGCGCATGGAAATCAAGGGCATCGAATACTCCTTCGTCACACTCCATATCGGACTTGGCAACTTCCGCAGCATCGATGTTGAAGACCTCACCAAGCATAAGATGGACAGCGAGCAGATGTTTGTGGGGCGCGAAGCCTGCGACGTCGTCAACCGCGCAAAGGAATCCGGACACCGCATCTGCGCCATCGGCACCTCCGTCATCAAGGCAATGGAAACGGCTGTGGGCACCGACGGGCTGCTGAAGGAATACGAGGGTTGGACCAACAAGTTCATCTTCCCTCCCTACGACTTTACATTGCCCAACGCCCTCGTTACAAACTTCCACCTCCCCATGTCGCCCATGCTGATGATGGCTTGCGCTTTCGGCGGCTACGATGTTGTCATGAAGGCCTACGAACAAGCCGTAAAACAAGGCTACCGCTTCGGTGCCTACGGCGATGCCATGCTGATTTTATAGGCAAAGACTAAAATTAGCCTTGGCAAAGCCGAAAACAATTGTCACATTTTTGTCACGCAAAAAGTTTGGAACGTAAGGGAAAGACGGTGTACTTTTGCCGAAAAATTGACAAAAGAAAACCTCATGAGCCCATTCAAGACCATCCGAAACCTCCTTGCAGCAGCGGCTACCCTGCCCCTGCTGCTTGTTGCTTGTACAGCCGGGAATACTGCTGAACGCCAGCTTTTGTCCTCACTTCAGACTGCCGAGGCGCTACTGGAAACAGACCCCCGCGCCGCTAGTGCCGTGTTGGACAGCCTCAATCTTCAATCCTCAGTTTTCAATCTTCAATCCAAAGACGCAGCCCTCTATGCCATCCTCCGAACGCAGGCTGACTACAAGTGTTTCGTTCCCCTAACCTCTGATTCACTCATCCGCACAGCCACGGACTATTACGGCGTTCCACGTCACCCTAACTACCATGCCGCTATGGCGTGGTACTCTCTTGGCTGTGTCCGAGCTGAGGAAGGGGATGAAATCGGAGCCGTAAAGGCCTTTCTGACAGCGCAACCTCTTTTCCCCGACACCACCTCGCGCTACTATGCCCTCTGCTGCCAGAATCTTGGCCACCACTATGCCAATCGCGGCATGTTCAACGAAGCGCTCAATTCCTACCGTGCCTTCAACCGTTCGCCCTCCGTCTCCGAACGCGATACCCTAGTCAACAATTACCACATTGCACGTGTCCTTATAAATTATGGTGCCGCCAACGAGGCCGACACCCTCCTTCAGCGTATCATCCGCCATCCACGTGCCACAGAGGGACTAAAGCAGAAAGCCCACTTCGAAGCGGCCAAGCTTAACGGCTATCTTCGTGAAGATTATCCCACAGCCAAGGCTCATGCCTACGCATGTCTACGTGGCAAAACGTTTGGTGCCGTCTATAGCGTGCTAGGCGACGCCTTTCTCGGCTTGGGCCAGACCGACTCCGCTGCCATCTGCTTCCGCCTTGCCCTTCAGCAGGATGAAGAGCTCTTCACCCAAGCCAACATCTGCCGCAAGATGGCACCTCTCAGTCTCCAGTTAGGGTATCCAGACTCTGTTGCCTTCTATATGGAGCGCTACACCCTGCTGGCCGACTCTGCCTGGCGGCAATGGAACGGCACCGAACTGGCCGAAGTCAACGCACGCCATGAGCTGGAGATGCAGGCGCGTCGCGAAAAGGCTCGCCGTCAACATCTCATGTCTATATTGATTGCCTCGTCTGTTTTCGTGTTGCTCATTGTAGCCACCATATTCCTGCTGATAGATCGTTACAACAAGACCCGCCTTATTCGTCTTCAACAACTGCTCTCAAAGGCACGTCTGGAAATCCTGCGGCAGAAGGAGAAGATGGAGAGCATGCAGTCCGTATCACCAGAGGAGAGCCACCAGCTCCTTGCCTTGCGACGTCAGCAATGCACGCTCAGCCGTCAGGCGTTCCTTCTCTCCCTTTGGGCAAAGCGGCTCAACGAAATGGAGGTTACAGGACACGAACTAACGCAGGAGCAGCACCGCGACCTACGCGCCACGCTGGCCGACTGTTTTGCCGACATCATGGTCGATTTAAAGAATGAATGTCCCTCGCTCAACCTCGATGAAGTCTACTACTGCCTCTATTCCTATCTTGGCAAGAGCACAAGCCTCATCGCCCGATGTGAGCGCAGCAACTCTGCCGTGCTCCGCAAGCGCAAAAGCCGTATAAAAAGCAAGGTAAACGACATATGGTACGAGCTTTTCTTCAGCGCCTAACTGCCCTGCAAAGGAATCAAGCAAAAAACCTAAAATGGCTTGATTTATTAAGCACATCTTCAAAAAAGCCCCATTCCATCGGTGTTTTTCCCTTTTTTTCAGCTCCGTAGGAAGTATAGAAAAGAAACTGTTTCACGCCGGGAATTTTCCAATAACGAAAAATGTCACATTTTTGTCACGTAAAAAATTTGGAAAAGACCTTTTTTAACTCCTAACTTTGCATCCAAAAGAACAATAAAGATATGAAAAAAGCCATCTTCTTCATCCTCTTTGCTGGATTCTCCTTATTAAATGCAAGGGCATTCACCGGCAGCATTGAACTGGGACGCGAGATAGCGTCAGTGCCGCCCAGAGAAGAAAGTACGGAATTCGATAATTCCCTTGAGTTCGCTCTCTCGGAAAACAGACTTCTCCTATCCGGCTATTACACTGGCAATCCTTTGGCAGGAGCACGACTGGACTATACGGTGGAAGGACACACAATCACCCTGCATTTCGTACATGGAACAACCGATGATAGTTCGGAGAACTATTTTCTTAACATAGGAGATGTTGTCGTTGAAGGATGCCAAGAAGACTTTTACCTTATCCAAATCATGGGATGTATGGGCACAACAATCCTTATTGAGGATTACAGGGTGACTAATAAGAACTTGGTATTAGAAGACAACGATAGTTATCCAGATTGCGTGTATGCCTTCGTACGGCAAAGGCAGCCCAAGACGGATATCGTTACAGGCCAGAAAGACCCGAAAGAAAACGACGATGTGGATGTGGTCTGCCGCATTTCGAGCCTGGGTGGAGGACTGTATCAGCAGAGCATTCAGTCCATTGAAGGAAATGTCATTACCCTCGAAGGTATCTACCATAGCTTGGAATATAGCGAGGAAGACATAGTGTCAACCTCTTCACTCGGAAAGCTGGCAGCAGGAAAATATCGCGTAGTGCTCAACGTCGTCGATGGGGACGAAGCAATGCCCCCGTTCACGGCTTCGACAACCATTCATGTCGGGCCGGCAAGGATTCTGGATAACTCTGGAGAGGAGATACCCTATGAGTTCATCTCGCCGGGCGGTCTGAAAGCGGGAGTGGATATATGGTTCAAGACAACCTGGCCAGGACTTGTGATTGGCTATTATCAAACGCTCGACAGCATCAGCGACGGAAAGGTCTATATCAGCGCCCACTACGATTTCCTTGTCGACGATCCCCTAACGGATCTTGCCTATCTATACGCTGTACCAATGGGTTCCTTTGATGCAGGCAACTATGTGGTAGTTCTCTCCAGCGTTGACGACGCAGGGTTCATGCCGACGGAGTCACACGAGATTCCGTTCACGGTCGAGGAGAATCCCGTCACCGTCCCCTGCGGGCTGGTTCGCTTTAGCGACAGAAAGGAAAAGGACTTCGCTGACGAAGAGCCAAGGATGAACGCCACACTTGACGGCGACAGCCTTCACATCACAGGCTGGGTCCCGTTCAACTGCTGTTCGGACCATTACTGCTACTACGAAGTCCACGGCGATTCCGTCTATATCGAGACCGTTGAAGGCTTGAACTATAATGTCTGCCGATGCTTTAACCATTTCTATGTGGATTTCAAGGTTGCACCATTCGAAAACAGCGACCATTGCACCATAGGCGTTTCAAGTCATTATACTGAGCACACCGTTTTCCATATGGATTTAGCAGACGCAATGGGGAGCGTAGCCGACTATTTGGCCAAGGACTCTCCCTTCGAATTCATTGCCCCCGTATGGCCAGGGAAGGGAAAAACAACTACCGACCGTGACGCCACCCGTCGGGACTATCTCTTTACGGGATTGAATATAGAGTTCATGGTACATTGGGACGGACTACCATACGCCGGTTCCAGCCTTCATCTGGACAGCATTGTGGGCAACAAATTCTACCTCAACACCCCCATCTATTCCGCCGTCGATTATGACATGTATGTTAACGACGACCTTGTCATTTCGCTCGGAATGCTCGATGCCGGTGACTATGAAATAGTGCTTTCGGCCGTTGACAAAGCCGACAAACTACACTTCGCCTCCTATGTGGTTCCCTTCACCGTA
Source organism: Bacteroidaceae bacterium (assembly GCA_016291905.1). GTDB lineage: Bacteria > Bacteroidota > Bacteroidia > Bacteroidales > Bacteroidaceae > UBA1189. The sequence continues at coordinate 119,946 of JAEEZS010000055.1, read as the reverse complement.
AGGGAGTCCCCCCTTGACGTCCCTAGGGGCATGGTCTATATTCCGACCCCTGATAAAGATGACTACAAATGGCGCGAAGGTGAACCCACCCTTTCCGTCAAGACCGAAGGCGACAGCCTGCACATCACGGGCTGGCTCACATACACGTGCTGCATGAGGCACTACTGCTATTACGAGATTCATGGCGACAGCATCTATCTGGAAACCGTCCAGGCTGGCTATACATGGATGTGCGACTGCTACGACCTGCACTATGTCGATTTCAAGGTGGGCCCCTGCGAACCCGACGACAATCTCACCATCGGCACCTGGGAATACTTTGAGGGCGCCCACATATTCCAGTTCGACATGACGTCCGTCAACACCCCCGAGACGGACGAGCCTGCCGATGCCGAGCGCCACTACGACCTGCAAGGCCGCCCGGCGGAATCCACACGGCAGGGAATCCTCATCCGCAACGGAAAGAAAGTGTTTGTGGAATAGCCCGCTCCTGCCCTGATCATGAAAATTGAAAATTCACAATAATTTATTCACCCATAAAAACAAAAGTAAGCATTATGAAAAGATTAGTATTAGTAGTGTTGGCAGCCACTCTGTCTGTTGCCATGAATGCACAATTGGTAAGCGGCGGCGACAACAACCAGCGAACCAATGTCCAAAGTTTGTCGGAGACTATTCCCAACACCTTGGAAATCGTTTTGGGATTGAATCCCGTTCAGTACAACCTCGTTAACCCCAAAATTGACGAAGATGAAAATGGAAATCCTATCTACTTGTATCAAGGAGACGAGGAGACGTTTACCCACACCCACTTCGGCTTTGTCGCCGAAGAGTTTCAGGATGTCCTCCCCAACCTCATCTATCATGTAAGCGACTCCCATCTGGGCATCTCCATTACGGAGCTGATACCCATTCTTGTCACAGCCATCCAGGAACTGAAGGCTGAGCTGAAGGAGACGCGCAAGGCAGCAGGCATCGGCGAAGAAAACGTCACTCCTGTGGACGCCATTGCCATGCGCGGCCTGAAGACCGAGCTGTTCCAGAACACGCCCAACCCCTTCACGGAGAATACCGTCATCCCCTGCTCGGTAGCCGAGGGCGTCACGACGGCCATGATCTACATCTACGACCTCAGCGGCAAGCAGGTTGACCAGTACCTCGTCGAAGGACGCGGCAAGACCTTCGTCACCATCTCCGCCCGCAGCCTCGACGCCGGCATGTACCTCTACTCCCTCATCGCCGACGGCAACGTCATCGACACCAAGCGCATGATTCTGACAAAATAGAAGCTTACTCTTTATATAGATGCATCACACGTCCCCGTTGCCTGCGAAGGTAGCGGGGATTTCCTTTACAAAAAAACAGTATCGTCTGCAACCCCTTCTTTTTAACGGCAAATGGGACGAAACTGGCGGATTTCAAGAGGGCGATGAAGGAAAAATTTGGAGGATATGGGTTTTATTGCCTACTTTTGCAGCCGAAAACTGAAAAAACAAGGAAGAATCCTCCAAAAGTGAAGTCGTATGAAAAAGTCTATCCTTACGCTATATGCCGTACTTTCCACGTTATTCTGCACGGCTCAAGTGAACATCCAGGTACTGTATGACTGCGTTGAGACTCCTATCACCACCATTGAAACGTACAAAGGTGATAGGTGGGGCGACACGTATTTTTTTATCGACCACTATTATTTCACCCACCAGTCTGACGGGCAAAGAAGCTGGACAGACGTGGAGAGCTATTATGAGTTTGAGCGTGGGCTGAACTTCTGGAAAAACACCCGTCTGCGCGACCTCTTTCTTCATTTGGAATTTGATTTTAACAGCATCGGTAATGGCAACGGCATGACTTGCATTGGTGCCAGATATGCTTTCCATAACGCCGACTTCAGCCGCACGGCATCCATTGCCCTGATGTATGACCATTTCATCGGCAGCGGTAGTGCCGATGTCCCTTTGAAGTTCACTGGCACGTGGAACGTAGGGCATCTGTTTGGATTGGGAGGGCTTACCTTCAACGGATTCTTCGATGTGTGGGGCAACAACACAGAGTACCTGACTGACCAGATGGAGATAGGCTATGCCCACTTCTCCGTCGTCTCACAGCCCCAGCTGTGGATGAATATGTCAGCCATAGGCGTACCCAACCTCAACCTTGGAGGCGAAGTAGTGCTCGGCTATAACCACCGAGGCACACACGGATTCTCATGCCAACCCTGCGTGGGCTTGAAATGGGTTTTCTAAAACAGGATTTATTACTTACCAAGTATCAGATTGTCAGGCGGACGTGAGCGTGAGCCTCAACGACGTTGATGGCATAGTCGCCGAGCTTCTCGCATTCGCTGATGATGTCCATGTAATGAACGCCCATCTGATAGTCGTACTTCTGTTCGCCCACATCGACGATGTTCATCTCCTTCAGGCGTGAGCGGTAGTTGTTGATTTCGTTCTCGATGTTAAGGCTTTCGACAGCCTCGACGCTTCCCGTGGTATCTTCGAGAAGGGCGCTCATCTGATTGAGGGCACGGTCACAGAGGGTAAACATGTGGTCGATGTGGCGGTACTGTTCGGGAGTGAAGTCCTCTGACGATTGGAACTTGCGGTTGACGGCACGGGCCATATTATAGCAGCTGTCGCCGATGCTCTCTATCTCAGAAATCTCGCGCAGCATGCTGCGGATATCGAGTTTACTTTCGGCACTGAGGCGTCCCTCGGAAACCTTGTTGAGGTAGTTGGCTATCTCTATCTCCATATTGTCCGAGATGCCCTCGTATTTCTCAATACGCGAGAAGAGTTTCGTGAATTCGTCCTCGTCGGTCATATGGAGCAGCTGAGGTAAGAAATCGAACATACGCTGCACACGGCGGGCGAAAAGGTTTATTTCCTTGCGGGCTTCAAGCAGCGAGAGTTCGGCGGTGCTAAGCATACCAGCGGAGATGTAGCGCAGACGCGTGTCTTCGTCTTCCTCTTTGCCCTTTATGAGTTTGCAGACGATGCGCTCAAGCGGGTGGATGAACCAGATGAGGATTAAGACATTGCAGAGGTTAAAGCAGGTGTGGAAGGCGCAAAGGGCATAGTTGACCATCGTGCTGTTGTGAGCGATGTCGGCCTCTGTCGTGGGGACATAGAGGGGGTCAAAACCGACAAGCGAACAGACCATGTTGATAAACGGACGGAACACGCACAGAATCCACAAAACACCGAAGATATTAAAGATAAGGTGGGTGAGGGCGGCGCGGCGAGCCTGCGTAGTAGCGGAGAGAGCTGCCACATTAGCCGTGATGGTAGTACCGATGTTTTCGCCCATGACAAGGGCTATACCTTGATAGATAGGCATGACGCCCGACGAGCAGAGCAACATGGTGATGGCCATGATGGCTGCCGACGACTGCACGCACATGGTGAGCACTCCGCCAATGAGAAGGAAGAGCAAGGTAGTCCAGATGCTGTTGGGGTTAAAGGAGGAGAAGAAGTTTATTACGGCCTCGTTGTGTGCCAAATCCATCTCGGCAGCATTCATACGCAGCGTAGATAGTGCAAAGAACAGGAAAGCAAAACCAAAGAAGAACTCGCCGACGGACTTTCCCGTATTCTTTTTCTGGAACAAAAGGATGATGCCTATGAAGAAGATGGGCCAGGCAAAACTGCTCATGTCCACAGAAAAGCCGAAGAACGCCATCAGCCACGCCGTGACCGTAGTACCGATATTGGCACCCATGATAACGCTGATAGCTTGCGCTAACGTGAGCAGTCCCGCGTTGACAAAACTAACCGTAAGGACGGTAGTGGCTGTGGAAGACTGTACGGCAGCCGTCACAAATGTACCTGTGAGCAAGCCCGTGAAGCGGTTGCGCGTCATTGCGCCCATGATGTTGCGCAGATGGCCGCCCGCCAGTTTCTGGAGCGACTCGCTCATCACCTTCATACCATACATCAGCAGGGCAAGACAGCCTAAAAGTTTTAAAAAGGATAAAACGGTCATGAATAATATAGGATTTAGAATGAGAAATTCAGAAATATGATTACCTTTGCGCTGCAAAAGTAGTAATTCTGAGCGAAAGAGCAAACAAATATGAAAAAAAACACATATAAACCTCTCGCAGAACTTACCGGCGTAACCACCGTCAGCGACTTTAACCGCAGGGTGGAAATGGACGACATCCACGACGTCATCAACGTGACGGAAGTGGTGCAAGCAAGACAGATAGCAGACATGGCCGACGAAATCCTTGAACGGGGCACCGTACGCGTAGTGCTCATTGCAGGGCCGTCATCGTCGGGAAAGACCACGTTCAGCAAGCGATTGTCCGTGCAGCTGATGGCCGTAGGTCTGAAACCTATCACACTCTCAACCGACGACTACTTTGTTCCACGCCACCTGACGCCAAAGGACGAGGAGGGCAACTACGACTTTGAGTCGCTCTATGCCGTCGAACTTGAGCTGTTCAACGAACAACTGAAAGCACTCACAGCGGGTGAAGAGGTTAAACTGCCTCGATTCAACTTCGAAACAGGACTACGTGAGTGGCGTAGCAACTCATTGACATGTAGCCCTGATACAGTTCTCGTCATCGAGGGTATCCACGCCCTGAACCCCCTACTGACGGAGAGGGTGGAGGAGGATGCCAAATACAAAATCTTCTGTTCCGTGCTAAGCGATGTACTGCTTGATGAGCAGCGGTCCATCCCCACAACCGAAAACCGTCTGCTGCGCCGCATCCTCCGCGACAGCCAATATCGGGGATTTCCTGCTGCTGAAACTATCCGTCTCTGGCCTTCCGTCCGTCGCGGCGAGGAGAAATGGATTACACCGTTTATCGGAGAGGCAGACGTGCTGTTCGACTCATCGTTCCTCTACGAGCTGGCCGTCATGAAGAACAAGCTAAAGCCCATTCTGCAAGAGGTACACAAGACTTCAGCAGAATACGACACGGCACAACGGCTCCTCGGGTACATCGATTTCTTCAAAGCCATCCCCGACAAGGCCATCCCGCCGACATCGCTGCTGCGTGAGTTCTTTGGCGGCAGCAGTTATCATTATTGAACTTGAAAAAATGTCAGACTTTGAAAATAAACAAATAGAACAGCAGCAGGAGTTGCTGACGCAACAGCAACGGCTGTCGGCACAGCAGATGCTGGTGGTAAACCTGCTGCAGCTCTCTACACAGGAAATGGAGGACCGCGTCCGCGCCGAAATCCTTGACAATCCTGCCCTTGAGGAGGGTCCAACCGATGACAACCTTGCGGACGATATCGCTGACGACTCCGTTGATGACGACACGACCGACGAACTTGCAGGCGACTCGATGGGTACGGCTGCCGACACAGACATGGAGTTTGACGACGACAATGACAACTCGTCCGACTACCAATCAGGCAGCGAGACCACCCCTCGCGAAGAGATTCCCGTTGATGCGGGCGTCTCGTTCTTCGACCTTCTGAAAGAACAGCTTGGCGAACAGCCGCTCACGGATAAAGAGCAGGCTATCGGGCTTTTCCTGATAGGCTCGCTCGACGACGACGGATGGTTACGGAAAAGCATTCATGAGATAGTGGAAGTGCTGGCTTTCAAGGCTGACATCGACACCACAGCAGACGAGGTGGAACACGTGCTGCACGTCATCCAGCAGTTCGACCCCGCAGGTGTTGGCGCCCGTAACCTTCAGGAATGCCTGCAGCTCCAGCTCGAACGCAGAGAGGGACAGCCAGTAGCGCGACGAATTCTCACGGAGTGCTTCGACGACTTTGCCGCCAAGCGCTGGGACCGCATCCCTGACGCCCTCGGCATCAGCAAGGACGAGGCGGAAAAAGCGCTCGCTGAACTCACTCGCCTGAATCCTCACCCAGGTAGCGCCTTAAGTGAAATGGTTGGCAAGGGTATGCAGCAGCTCGTGCCCGACTTCCTCATGGAAACGGAGGGCGATGAATCTGTGCCTGTGCTTAACAATGGCGGACTGCCTACCCTCCATGTCAGTAGCGAGTTTCGCACTATGCTTGCCGAACAGTCAAAAAATGGCACGCCAGCCCAGCGAGAAGCCGCCCGGTTCCTGCAACAGAAGATTGACAGCGCCCAAGGATTCATCCAGGCCGTGCGACAGCGGGAGCAGACGCTCAACGCCGTCATGCGCGCCATCGTCTCCATTCAAAAGGACTTCTTCCAAACAGGCGACGAAGAGCAACTGAAACCCATGATACTGCAAGACGTAGAAACGGTGTCGGGCTACGACATCTCCACCATTTCCCGCATCAGCAACACCAAGTATGTGCAGACGCGCTTCGGCATCTACCCGCTCAAATACTTCTTCTCCAACAAACGGGTGAAAGTGGGCGGCGACAGCGATGGCACATACATCAACGTCAACGACGTGCTGAAAGAGCTGAAAAGCCTCATCGACAGCGAAAACAAATCCGACCCGCTTACCGACGACAAACTCGCCAGTCTACTGACGGAGAAGGGCTTCAACGTTGCCCGTCGTACCGTAGCCAAGTACCGTGAGATGCTCTCCATCCCTATCGCGAAAATGAGAAGAAGATAAAGTGCAAATCGAAAAAACGTAAATAAATATGAAACCTATTGTCAGCATCATCATGGGCAGCACGAGCGACCTGCCCGTTATGGAAAAAGCCGCAACATTCCTCAACGACATGCACGTGCCGTTTGAGATTAACGCCCTCAGCGCTCATCGTACCCCTGAGGCCGTCACGGAGTTCTCCCACAACGCCGCAGGACGTGGCATCAAGGTCATCATCGCAGCTGCAGGCATGGCGGCACACCTTGCAGGAGTCATTGCCGCACAGACAACCCTGCCCGTCATCGGCGTACCCATCAAGAGCACGCTCGAAGGCATGGACGCCCTGCTTGCTATGGTGCAGATGCCTCCAGGCATACCCGTAGCCACCGTAGGCATCAACGGGGCGCAGAACGCAGCCATCCTTGCCGTGCAGGTGCTTGCTCTTAGTGACAAAGACTTAGCGGCTCGCCTTGCCGACTACAAGGAGGGGCTGAAACGAAAAATCGAGAAGGCCAACGCCGACCTCGCCGAAGTGAAATACGAATTCAAATGCAACTAAACTAACACAGCACCTATGGCCCTTCCCTATTATCAACGGCGGAAGACAACGGTTGTCCATATCGGCGACACGCCGCTGGGCGGAGACTACCCCATCCGCGTGCAGAGCATGACCACCACGCCTACCGACGACACCACCGCCTGCGTAGCCCAGGCAAAGCGCATCATCGAAGCGGGTGGCGAATACGTGAGGCTCACCACGCAGGGCATTCGCGAGGCGGAGAACCTGCGCAATATCCGTGCTGCGTTACGGGCAGAAGGTATTGCAACGCCGCTTGTGGCTGACGTGCATTTCAATCCCCGCGTGGCTGACGTAGCGGCACAGATCGTGGAGAAGGTGCGTATCAACCCTGGCAACTATGTGGACACGGCGCGCACATTCAAGAAACTGGAATACACAGACGAGGAATATGCCGCTGAAGTAGCAAAGATTCGCACCCGTTTGGTGCCTTTCCTGCAAATCTGCAAGGAGCACGGCACAGCCATCCGCATCGGCGTCAACCACGGCAGCCTGTCAGACCGTATCATGAGCCGTTATGGCGACACACCCGAGGGCATGGTGGAATCGTGCATGGAGTTTCTGCGTGTATGTGTTGAGGAAGGGTTCACAGACGTAGTGCTCAGCATCAAGGCCTCAAATACGGTGGTGATGGTGCGCACGGTACGTCTGCTGGTTCAGCGGATGGAGAGCGAGGGCATGGCATTCCCTCTCCACCTCGGCGTGACGGAAGCCGGCGAGGGGGAGGACGGACGTATCAGAAGTGCCGTAGGCATCGGGGCTTTATTGGGCGAAGGCTTGGGCGATACCATCCGCGTTTCGTTGTCGGAGGAGCCCGAACGGGAGATTCCCGTTGCCCGAAAGCTGGTTGACTATGCAGCGGAAAGCGCCCGAGTGCGAGCGTTGGCGAAGGAGAACATCCGCGACGGGGTGCTGACGCTGCGCTACGACGAGCCTCTGCTTGAAGACTTCCAGCTCCATGCCGCCATGGATGCTGGGGCGTTGCTTATCGACGGAATGGCGCGCGACTTGGTGCTTGTGGATCCCCACATGAGTGAGCCGCAGATAAAAAACACGCAGGATGCCATCCTGCAGGCAGCTCGGGTGCGGTTCACACGGACAGAATATATCTCTTGCCCAGGCTGCGGGCGGACACTCTATGACCTTCAGACTACCATCGCGCGCATCAAGGCTGCAACGGCGCACCTGGGAGGCGGAGTGAAGATAGCCATCATGGGCTGCATCGTGAACGGCCCAGGCGAGATGGCTGATGCCGACTACGGCTACGTGGGTGCTGCCCGAGGCAAGGTGAGCCTCTATCGAGGCAAGGAGTGCGTGGAGAAGAACATCCCCGAGGACGAAGCCGTTGATAAACTGCTGAAACTGATAGAAGGAGAATCGAAAGAATCGAATTGATTTATGGCAACTGCGTTGTATATCATTGCTGTCGTGCTGGCTATTGTGGGGCTGGTAGGCTCTGTTGTGCCCGTGCTGCCCGGCCCGACGCTTTCGTGGATAGGCTGGCTGCTGCTTCTGTTCGTGCCAGGGGGCACGTCAGGCGTAACGCTCACGAGCGTCATCGTATGGGGCGTAGTGTTATTACTTGTCAGCCTCTTGGATTATTTTGGCAGCACATGGCTCACAAGCCGCTTGGGTGGCAGCAAATGGGGCACGCGTGGCTGCTTCATTGGGATGATGATAGGGATGTTCTGCTTTCCGCCTGCCGGCCTTATCGCAGGCCCGTTCATCGGAGCATTCGTAGGCGAACTGATTGGCAACGCCTCCACAGGCAAGGCGCTGAAGGTAGCCTTTGCCTCGTTCCTTGGCTTCCTCCTTACCACAGGGCTGAAGCTTATCTACAGCGGCGTGCTGCTCTTTTTCATCGCACGCGCAGCAATTAGAGCCCTGTAAAGGAAACGGGCATCTCGCCCAGACGATACATCTATTAAACTGTACGGCAGTAAATAAAGATTGCTGCGTTGCTTGCAAATTTAGCATTACGTTTGATGATTTCTTTACAACTCAATTGGGTTTTAATTAAAACTCAGCTGGGTTGTAATAAAAACTCAATTGGGTTTTAATTAAGACTCAATTGGGTTTTAAGAAAAAGGAAAGCAAAACAAGGTGTTTTTCATTGGGAATAGGGGGAGTCTTCCAAAGAGGTAAAGAAGATGTGCTGCGCGCACGGCTGACACTATCTTTAATCCCCTTACGGGGCTTTTAAGTAAGCTTCGCCTCAGAAAAACTCAAATAAATTTGGTTTTTCATTCGGCTTGCATTACTTTTGCCAGCGAAACCAATAAAAAACGTATAACACTATGAAGAAATTTGCTATTGCAATCATTGCGGCTTTGGCCTTCAGCGCCATCATGCCCGCTCATGCACAATTCGCCCTCGGCATCAAGGGCGGCGTGAACCTCGTCAGCAACGATGTCACGGGGCTCACCACAATGAAAAAGGAAGACTTCCTGAACAAGGATTCGTACACGGGCTTCTTCATCGGCCCGAAGGCAGAAGTGGATATCCCCTTTGCAGGCCTCGGCCTGGAGGTTGCAGCCCTCTATAGCCAGAAGGGCATGGCCATCAGCACCGACGAGACGTACAAGCTCAACAGTGTCCTCATCCCCGTCAACGTCCGCTTGGGCTTCGGGCTGGGCAACCTCCTCAAAATCTTCATCGCTGGAGGTCCTGAGTTTGACTTCAACATCGGCGACAACCTCAACTTCGTCACAGGCAGCAAGGAAGAAGGCATCGTAGCCTATGCCGTCAACAAGAGCGCCCTCAGCGTCAACGTCGGCGTGGGCGCCACCGTGCTGAAGCACCTTCAGCTGGGTGTGAACTACAACATCCCCTGGGGCAACACAGCCGAAGTCGTAGCCTTCAGCAAGGGCGAGATTCAGGAGATTGAGGCCAAGGAAGGCCAGGTGAGCACATCGAAGACTCTCCTTGAACAGTACGAAGAACTGAGGACGAAGTACGACGCAGCCCACGCAAGCGCCAACAAGACCGTTGACGACATCACCGCCAAGGTGAAGGCTGGCACCCTGCAGCTCAGCGTGGCATACTTGTTCTAACACACTCGGAGTATCACTCCGAAACAGCTGACTCTCCGATGACCCTCGTTGACGTCCTACTTCCCCTCCCGCTGGAGGGGAAGTTTACCTATTCCTTGCCTCCCAGCCTTACGGCAGACGTCAGGATAGGCAGCCGTGTGGTGGTGCCCTTAGGAGCAAAGCGCCATTACACAGGCATCGTCACACGCATTCATTCCGACTTGCCAGCGAGCGGTATTCAGCTGAAAGAGGTAAAAGAGGTTTCAGACCCCGAGCCCATTATCCTGCCTACACAGATTGCCCTGTGGCAATGGATTGCCGACTACTACCTCTGCACCGAGGGCGAGGTGCTGAAGGCTGCCCTTCCCTCGGGTTTCAAAATTGAGAGCGACACCCTGCGCACTACTTACCGCCCGCTGACAGAACAGCGCATCCGCTTGAGCGCCTCTTTTCAAGGAGCGGAACACGAAGACGCCCTCAACGAAGCCTGCAACAGCCTGAAACGCGCCCCCAAGCAACAACAGCTTCTCCTTCGCTTTCTTGAATACGCCAACTACGCTGAGGGAAAGTGCCAGAACGAAGTCACGCGCCACGCACTCCTCGAACAATCGGGGCTCTCTGCCGACATCCTTCATGGGCTTCTTGCCAAAGGGATTCTTGAAACCTACGATGCCGAAGTGAGCCGTCTGGCTGTCGACAGCGAAGCACCTTGCCACGCCGCTACTGCCCTCACCCCAGCGCAGGAGCGTTGCCGCACAGAGATTCACGACGCTTGGCAGACACACGACGTCTGCCTCCTGCATGGCGTCACCTCCTCAGGCAAAACGGAAATCTATATCCACCTTATCGAAGAAGCCATCCGTCAAGGGCGTCAGGTGCTCTACCTGATGCCTGAGATTGCCCTCACCACGCACATGGAGAACCGTCTGCGCCGTGTGTTCGGCAGCAGGCTGGGGGTTTACCACTCCCGTTTCTCCGATGCCGAGCGCGTAGAAATATGGAAGAAGCAGCTCTCCGACGAGCCCTACGACGTCATCCTCGGCGTCCGCTCGTCCGTCTTTCTCCCCTTCAGCCGCCTGGGCCTCGTCATCATCGACGAAGAGCACGAGAACACCTACAAGCAGCAAGACCCTGCGCCGCGCTATCATGCCCGCAACGTTGCCCTTGTCCTTGCAGCACAGCAGGGCGCCAAGACCCTCCTCGGCACAGCCACTCCCTCCTTCGAGAGCTACTACAACGCCGGCACAGGCAAGTATGGGCTCGTCACCCTAAACGAGCGTTGGGGCGCCGTGCAGATGCCCGAGATAGAGATTGTCGACATCCGCGAGCTCTATCGCAAACGCCGTATGAGCGGCTCCTTCTCCCCTCGTCTGCTTGGCGCCATCCGCGATGCCCTTGCACGAGGCGAACAGGCTATCCTTTTCCAAAACCGGCGCGGCTATGCGCCCATGCTGGAGTGCCCCACCTGCGGATGGGTGCCCCGCTGCCAGCGTTGCGACGTCTCCCTCACTTACCACCGGCGTCTCGGCCAGCTTGTCTGCCACTATTGCGGTAATGCCTACCGCCTCCCCTTGGCGTGTCCTGCCTGTGGCGAACAGCGCCTGCGCTACATCGGCTTAGGCACAGAACGCATCGAAGAGGAGTTGCACAGCCTCATCCCCGAAGCACGCATAGACCGCATGGACCTCGATACCACCCATGCCCGCAACGCCTATGAGCGCATCCTCAATGACTTTGCCCAAAGGCGCACCGACATCCTCATCGGCACACAGATGGTTAGCAAGGGACTCGACTTTGCCCACGTGAGCGTCGTCGGCATCATGAACGCCGACACCATGCTCAACTACCCCGACTTCCGTAGCTACGAACGCGCCTACCAGCTAATGGCACAAGTGGCAGGGCGCTGCGGACGACGTGACAGGCAGGGGCTCGTCATCCTACAAACCAAGAGCAGCGACCTGCCCATTGTGAGTTATGTCAGACGATACGACTACGAAGCCCTCTACGCCGAACAGACGGCAGAACGGCAGGCTTTCGGCTATCCGCCCTATACGCGCCTCATCTTCCTCTATCTGCGTGGGCGCGACGAACGACGCCTCACCGAGGGTGCCACCCTGCTGCGCTCGCGCCTCGACGGGCTCTTCGGCCCTGCCCGTGTCCTAGGCCCTGAAGCCCCTGCCGTGGCCCGCATCAGCGGCCTCAGCATCCGTAAGATCATGCTGAAGTTTGAGCCCTCCTGCAACCCTCGCACGGTACGCTCGCAACTTCGCCATCTCATCAGCACGCTTAACGCCGAAGGTGCCCTTTCGGGGCTCTCCGTTTACTTCGATGCCGACCCGATGTAATACAACGATACTAATCACCATGAACAAACGAATAGCAGCTCTTACGATGGCCCGCAACGACGAGGCTTTCCTCCATCGCTGGACAGCCTACTACGGTGCTCAGCTTGGCATGCAGAACCTCTTCGTCTTCCTCGATGGCACCGACCAGACGCTCACGCAGCCTCTGCCCGAAGGCATCCACGTCTCGGCTGTCAAACACATCGAAGGAAACCGCTCTACGGCCGACCGACGCCGCATTGATTTTCTCTCATCGCAGGCTGCCCTCCTCTTTGCCAATGGTTACGATTTGGTTATCGGCACCGACGTGGATGAATTCCTTCTTGTTGAGCCGAGCCTGAATCTCTCCCTTGCCGAGTTCCTCAGCCAGCGGAAAATCGGCACTTCTCTCTCTGCCCTCGGCATCGATGTGGGGCAGCATCTGGAGAACGAGGCTCCCATTGATGATGCCCTACTCTATCTCCACCAACGTCACTACGCCCTGCTCTCAGACCGCTACAGCAAGGCTTCCATTCTTGCCCGCTCTGTGCAATGGGGCTCAGGCTTCCACCGTGTGAGGGGGCACAACTTCCACATCGCCAGCGGGCTCTACCTTTTCCACTTTGGCTGCGTGGACTACAACCGTTTGAAAGCCCGATTCACGGAAAACGAGCGGAATGCCGAAGGATGGGAGGCACATCTCCGCCGACGCGCACGCACCATTCATCTCATTACGGAGTCATCCCCCAAAGCGTGGGAGCAGACCACCCGACGCGCCCGACGCCTGCAGAATATCATGCGCCAGCCCTATGCTTGGAACAAACCCACCATGCTCCGTCAAAAGTGGGTCGTAGAAATCCCAGAACGTTTCCGCAACCTTGTATGAACGCCCATTCTGACTCCCCCATTGATGCCGTTGTCCTGTGGGTTGACGGACAAGACCCTGCCTGGCGTGCCAAGCGCGACAGCTACCTCGCACATGGTGAAGACAAGCACGACGACATCGCAGGCCCCACGCGCTACACCTCCGTGGGCGAAGTCTATCTCTGCATCGCCTCCATCAACCGTTTCGCCCCCTTCATACGCCACATCTATCTCGTCACCGACAAGCAGGTACCGCCTCACCTCGACGACTACCTCCAACGCCATTTTCCCGACGGGCACATCCCCTACACCGTCATCGACCATAGTGTTATTTTCCGCGGTTACGAGGACTATCTGCCAACGTTCAACTGCAACTCCATCGAAGCCCTCCTCTGGCGTATCCCAGGCCTCAGCGAGCGATACATCTATTTCAACGACGACGTCGTGCTGCTCTCTCCCGTCACCCCCGAGGACTTCTACGTGGACGACACCACACGTTGTTACGGACGTTGGTACAACACCTGCTTTGCCCGCTTTCTCCACGCGCTCAAGCCCAAGAAAGACGGACACAAGCCAATGGGATTCAAGTCGCTGCTCGTGAACACGCTGCGCTACACGCCTCGCCCCCGAAAAAGCCATTCAATCTTCAATCTTCAATCTTCAATCTTTATTAATCGTCGTTTCCTGTTCCTGCTCCATACGCCATTGCCTGTTCGTCGCGGCTTCTTCGAAGACTATTTCACAGCACACCCCAACGTGCTCGACGTCAACATCTCACAGCGCTTCCGTCATCCCTCGCAGTTCAATCCGCAGGAGCTCTTCTACCTCACAGAACATCACGCAGGGCGCTGCCTCGTCACCCCCTCGCATGCCAACGTCTTCTACTACAAGCCCCATCCCCACACCGCCGAGAGGTACCTGCGCCGCAAGAAGAGGGAGTTCTGCCGCACGCGAGCCCTTTTCGGCTGCTTCAACTCCCTCGACCAAGCCTCCGAGAGCGAAAGGGAGCAGGTACTTCACTTCGTTGCCGAGCGCCTGAAAGTGGACTTGCAGATAGAGTAGAACGCTTCGCTGTTCAAAGGCCTTCGGCCTATTCACGCTGCAAAGATAATACATCTTTTTCACATGGATTTCCACTTCTAGCGAGGCACACCTCTCGCGCCGATTTAACTATGAACTATGCATTATGAACTGTGAACTGACAGCGCAGCCCACTGAAATAAAATCGCAGCCCACTGCGCTACGGTGTCAGCCCACTGGGATAATCGCGTGTGTGACTCAGATATCAGATATCAGTTTTCTATTGAATAGGGTGTAAAGGGCAGCAGTTAGCAATTAGTGGGGTATTCGTTAGCGATTGTAAGCAACAGCCGATAGAAAAGTAATTAATTATTACTATTAATAATTTATTATATATAATTATATATAATAAAAGTTTTGTTCAAGGGGTGTGATGGTGCTCATGAGAAAACTGATATCTGATATCTGAGTCACCACCTCACCCCATCCCTCGGAAAATCAATGAAATCGGTTTTTTCTTGCAAGCCCATTTATCTAACCTTACTTATATGCGCAAGCTGTATTTGGCATTCCCAAAATGTGAGACGCTGTCTCACTAATTGACTTGGAGCCACTATTTTGAACTACTCAAATGTGAAGACCCTATGGAAATGCAGTTCTATATGAAGGAATGCATCAAAGAGGGATGGAAAGTCAGAGAACTGAAACGTTCTTCAAGAATGAAATTTGTCAACCTGACGATAACCCTTCCATTGGTATTGTTTTAGGTGCAAGGAGAGATGAACTGTTGATGGAATATGCTCTCGAAGGCATAGACAAAGAAGAAGATAAGAACATTATATTATGGAGATAGACATTTTTCGTGCTGTTCTTCCTACCCTTAATCCCCCTTTAGGGGCTTTTAGGTAGGCGGCGCCTCGGAAAAAAATAAAAATATTTGTTTTTTCGCTTGCTTATACGTAATTTTGCAGCGCTTAACGAAGAATAAATGTTTTAACCCCTTAATAAATTCAGTATTCACATGAAATTCTTAACAGAAGAAAAGCTCACTATCGTCGGCGCAGGCGGTATGATTGGTTCCAACATGGCTCAGACAGCTCTTATGCTCGGCCTCACTCCTAATGTATGCCTTTACGACATCTTTGAACCGGGTGTTCACGGTGTTGCCGAGGAAATCTATCATTGCGGCTTCGACGGCGCCAACGTTACCTGGACGACCGACCCCGCTGTTGCCTTCAAGGATGCCAAGTACATCGTCTCCTCTGGCGGTGCCCCCCGCAAGGAAGGAATGACGCGCGAAGACCTCCTCAAGGGCAACTGTAAGATTGCTGCCGAGTTTGGCGACTTCATCCATCAGTACTGCCCCGATGTTAAGCACGTGGTCGTTATCTTCAACCCCGCTGATGTCACCGCTCTCACGGCTCTCATCCACTCTGGCTTAAAGCCCGAGCAGCTCACCTCCCTTGCTGCCCTCGACAGCACCCGTCTGCAGGAAGCTCTCGCCCAGGAGTTCGGCGTACAGCAGTGCAAAGTCACTGGCGCTCACACCTATGGCGGACACGGTGAGCAGATGGCCGTCTTCGCTTCGCAGGTGAAGATTGACGGCAAGCCCCTTTCAGAGATGAACCTCTCCGCCGAGCGCTTTGCCGACATCAAGCAGCGCACCATCCAGGGCGGCAGCAACATCATCAAGCTGCGTGGACGCAGCTCGTTCCAGAGCCCGGCCTACAACGCCGTGAAGATGATTGAGGCTGCTATGGGCGGCGAAACCTTCACCCTCCCCGCAGGCACCTACGTCAACACAGGCAAGTACAAGAACGTCATGATGGCTATGCCCACCATTATTGATGCTACTGGCGTTCACTACAGTGAGGTCAAGGGTACCGCTGAGGAACTGGCTGCTCTCGATGCCTCCTACGTGCACCTCTGCAAGATGCGCGACGAAATCGTCGAGCTCGGTATTGTTCCTCCCGTTGCCGACTGGAAGAAACTCAATCCCTATCTCTAAGCGAGGTCAGCGAGTTAACAAGTCAACAGGTCAACAAGTCGCTTTGCAGACCGCATCCAACGTGTTGACTTGTTGGCTTGTTTTCTTGTTGAATTCAAAAAGCGGCTTTTTGAAACAATCATGAACGTCCAAATCATCAACAAGTCCCATCATCCCCTCCCTGCCTATGCTACGCCACTATCGGCAGGTATGGACCTGAGGGCGAATCTCGACGAGTCCATCGTCCTGCGTCCCCTCCAGCGTTGCTTGGTGCCGACAGGGCTCTACATCGCCCTGCCTGCCGGCTACGAAGCACAGGTGCGCCCCCGTAGCGGACTTGCCATCAAGCGTGGCATCAGCGTGCTGAATGCCCCTGGCACAATTGATGCAGACTATCGGGGCGAAATCTGCGTAATCTTGATTAATCTTTCGGGCGAAGATTTTGTCATAGAAGATGGAGAGCGTATCGCACAGATGATTATCGCCCGCCACGAACAGGTCGCATGGGAGGAGGTTGACGTCCTTTCCGAAACCGAGCGTGGCGCAGGCGGATTTGGGCATACGGGCGTCTGAAAGATTGAAAATTGAAGGATTAAAAATGAAGAATAATATGCTTCGTCAAATGCATTCCAAGCCCGCTGGCACTACTGCCCGCAGGGCTATTTATTCTTCATTCTTCATTCTTCAATTTTCAATCTTCCTTATCACCTTATCGGGCTGCGGCACAACGCGTAAAGCTGCATCGCCCGCCATGTCCCTACTTTCCGAGGAAGAGCAGCGCCGCTACGACTATTACTACCTCGAGGCTGTCAATCAGCGCCAGCAGGAGAACTACGACGTGGCTTTCGACCTTCTCCAGCACTGCCTCTCCATCTGCCCGACAGCTCCCACGGCCCTCTACGAACTCGCTGCCTATTACGGGGCTATGGGCGACAAGGAGAAGGCCCTCAGTCTCATGCAACAGGCCGTTACCAGCGACCCAACCAACTTCTGGTATCAGGAGAGCCTCGCTGAAGCGTACTACAATACACAAGAGCTTGACAAAGCCATTGCCATCTACGAGGATATGGAGACGCGCTTCCCCAAACGTGCAGCAGAACTGCTGCCTATCCTCGTCAATCTTTATCAGGTCACAGAGCAATACGACAAGGAGATAGAGACGCTGAACCGGTTGGAAGAGCGCTTCGGCTCGTCCGAGGAGATTGAGATGGAGAAATTCCGCGCCTATTTCCTGAAGAAAGACGGCGAAGCGGCTTTCCGCTCGATGGAGGAGATGGCTGCCGCCCATCCCGATGAACTGCGCTACCGCCTGTTGCTAGGCGATGTCTGCCTCAACTACGACAAGCTCGACGAAGCACGACGCGCCTACGAAAGCGTGCTTGCCGTAGAGCCCGACAACGACATGGGACACCTCGGTATGGCAAACTGGTACGACAAGAGCGGCAACGCCGAACGGGCCAACGCCATTGTCGATTCGCTGGTCGTCTTCGGCCACTTGCCTGACGAGCGCCGCATCCAGCTTACCTCGCAGCTCATCCGACAAATGGAGGCCCGACAGGATTCCCTCGCTGTTACAGACCTCTTCAACCGCATCCTCGCGCAGCCACAGACGTCAATCGCTATGCCCAAAGCCTGCGCAGCTTATTACATTCAGGAGCAGAAGCCCGACTCGCTCATCATCCCTGTTGTGCAGGCCATCCTTGCCGTAGAACCTGACAACGTGGAGGCACTCAAGCAACTGCTCTACTACGCCGTTGAGCACAACGACACGGAAGAGGTGCGCGAACGGAGTCGCGCCCTACTCGCCTACTACCCCGATGAGCTCTATGCCTACTACTATCTTGTTATTACCGCCCTGCGCGATAGCGATGAAAAGCAGGCTATCGAGTATTGCATGGAGGGTGTCTCGCACATCGGCGAAGAGAGCGACACGGAGTTGTGCACAGAACTCTACGCTATGCTGGGCGACCTCTATTTCTCTGCTAACGAAGACGCAAAAGGCTATGCTGCCTACGACTCCGCCCTTGTCTATAACCCCACAAAAGTGTCGGTGCTTAATAACTACGCCTATAACCTCTCCCTCGAGAATCGCGATTTGGACCGTGCTGAGGAGATGAGCCGCATCACCATCACCAAAGAGCCTGACAACGGCACCTACCTCGACACCTATGCCTGGATTCTTTTCCAAAAGGAACGTTACGACGAGGCCCGTCTCTACATGGACCAGGCGCTGAAGGCCGACACGACGAGCAGTGCCGTACTGATGGAACACGCAGGCGACATCTATTTCAAGTGCAACCTCGTCAACGAGGCACTCAACTACTGGAAACAGGCACTTGAGCAGCAGCAGAAAGAGCGTAAGGAGAACGGCACCAAGCCTACAGCCGAAGAACGAGTAGCAGAAAATAAATTGAAAAAGAAAATCCGACTGAAGAAATGGATAAAATAGGACATACAGCAGCACTGACGAAAAGCCCCTTGTCTCTGGTTTTACCGTTTGTCTTTTGCCTTCTTCTGGCAGGCTGCGGCACGACACGCGAGATAGCAACAACGCCTGAACCCAACCGCGCTCCACGGCAAATCAGGCACGACTCCCCCTTGGTTGCCGTTGCTACGCCGTTGGCAGGGCACACCGACCTCTCGCTGCGTATGGCTGCCGAGGCATCGTATGGCGACAAGATCCTCCCCGTCAAGGGCAACCTGCGTATGCGGCGCGGCGAAGTAATTCAGATGGCATTTACAGCTTTGGGAATGATTGAAGTAGCGCGCGTCGAGATGACCCCTGAAGCCGTGTGGATTATCGACAGATTGAACAAGCAATACGCCAAAGCACGATACTCCGAACTGCCTTATCTCGGTCAGTCTCTTGTCAACTATTCGCTCATTGAATCGCTGCTTTGGAACGAGCTCTTCATCCCTGGACAAAAGAACGTGATGGCAAATCTCGACAAGTTCAGTCTGGAGTCCTCCGGCACCCAACGCCTCATCCAGCCCAAGGAGCAGAAAGCACTTGCGGCCCGTTTCTGGACAGACGCAGACCTCACCCGCCTGCAACGAACCCGCCTGCAACTCGGCACTTTCCTTTCCGACTGGACCTACGCGGGCTATCAGCTTGTGGGCGACACACGCTATCCATCGTCACTCAATGCCACTTTGGAGGGTGAGGGAAAGAAAGCCTCCGTGCAACTTTCGTTCAGTAATATCACCCTTGACAGCAAGGATTGGCAGCCTCGCACCAATCTGGCAAACTATACTCAGATTACAGCTACTGAACTGCTCTCAAGACTCTCTTTCCTAAAATGAGATTGAAGGATGAAAAAAATATCCGATATGCAGAAATTCCATAACAAAGCCAGCTTTACCTCATTCGTAAGATGGGGTTTATTGGTTTTCATTCTTCACTTTTCATTCCATCTATCTATTTCTGCCCAAACGGTACAGCAGATGAAAAAGGACCGTGCGCGGCTGGAGCAGCAAATCAAGGAGTCGCAGAAGCTGCTAGCTTCCACAGGAAAGGACGTAAAGAGCCAGTTGGCGCAACTCTCTGTGCTCAGCGAGCGCATCCGCCAACAAACGGAGCTTGTTACACAGCTTGACAACGAACTGAAAGCCACAGATGCAGAAATCACGCGCCTCGGTAGTGAGTTGAAAGAGCTGGAAACAGAACTCCAGATGCGCAAAAAACGCTACGCTAGTGCCCTTGGCCAGTCAGTTCACCGCAATTCATTCGAGAACCGCATGCTTTTCCTCCTTTCGTCTGACACCTTCCGCCAGATGTACCGTCGCATGCGCTACCTCGGAGAGTATGCCCACTTCCAGGCGCAGCAGGGGCGCGAGATTCAGGCAAAGCAGCAGGAGCTGGAAACCAAGCGGGAAGAATTGGAATCGCTCAAAACTTCTCAAACCGAACTGCTTGCCCAGCAGAAGGCTGAGCAGCAAGCACTCGCTTCGCAGAAAGCCGAGCAACAAACGCTTGTCAGCCGTCTGCAAAAGAAACAAGCCGATATCAAGAGTGAAATCAAGCGTCAACAGAGTGAATATGACCGCCTCGACAAGAAGATAGAGCAACTCATCAACGAGCAGATTGCTGCCTCGCAGGCAAAATCAAAGGGAAAAACTTCTACCCCCAAAGGGAAGGACACTACTAAAAAGACTGAAACCACAGGGAGCGGCACAGGAGGAGGATTCAAGATGAGCGCCGACGACGTAAAGCTCTCAGGCTCGTTCCTGAGCAACAAGGGGCGTCTGCCTGTCCCTGTGCAGGGTTCTTATATGATTGCCGCCCACTACGGCATCCACCAGATGCCTAACATGAAATACGTCACTGTCAACAACCAGGGTGTTGATCTCCGTTGCGGTGCAGGAGCCACAGCCCGTAACATCTTCGACGGCGAAGTATCTGCCATCTTCGAGCACCCCTCACGCAAAACGTACGGTGTGCTCGTCCGGCATGGCGATTATATTTCTGTATATTGCAACCTTGCCACACTTAGTGTCCGTCAAGGCGACAAAATCAAGGGTGGCACCGCCATCGGCACCATCCATACCGACCCTTCAGGCGAAAGCATCCTCCAGTTCCAACTCCGTAAGGAACTGCAACGCCTCAACCCCGAGGAGTGGATTAAATTCTAAAACCTTTATCGACGTAGTTTTCGAGGCTCTCGCAGGTGTTGGCAGCAAAGGCAAGGGCACAACTGATGATGTTATCCCAATCCTCAGCTGTCAAACTATCGAGGTCGGCACGACGAACACGATAGCGCAGCAAGCCATAGATGAGCCCGGCATTGAAGCTGTCACCAGCACCGATGGTGCTGACCAAATTTGGGACAGGAGTGCTGGGATAAAAGCGGATCACGCCCGTGCCTGCATGAAGACGGACACCCTCGGCGCCGCAGGTATAGACAAGACGCGGGCAATAGAATGCCGTTTGCTGGCGATAGACGGAAGCACTATCGGAAAGGCCGTAAAGAATACGGAAATCCTCGTTCGAGCCGCGGATGATATCGGCAAATTCCAAATTCTCCAACAACGTACCCATGAGTTTAACAGCCTCCGCCTGATGGTTCACACGGAAGTTGACGTCATAGACAATGATAGCGCCGCGCTCCCGTGCTAAGCTGAGCAGGGCTGCCACGCGGGTACGCGTAGCAGGGTCGAGGGCATAATAGGATCCGAACACGACGATGTCGTCGGCCGTAATCTCAGGCAGCGCAGGCTCCCGCTCGGTAGGGAACGGCTCGCGGTAGAACTCATACTGCGCATTATTGTCCTTGTCGAGGAACGCCAATGAAACAGGACTCTGCTTGTCGGGCCAAACGCTAACGAACGCATCATCGACACCATTCTCTTTCATAAACTGCCGAATGACACCACCCACATGGTCATCACCAAGGTCGGTAAGAAACACCGCTGGAGTATCCATACGCCCAAGGGACACCATCGTATTAAATGTGGAACCACCAGGAACGGCTCCCGTGGGCTTACCATCGCGAATGATTATGTCGAGAATCGTCTCGCCTATACCGATTACTTTGCGCATCTTCTTAAAAATAAAGAATTAGGAATTAACTATGAGTTCTTCAAGTTCGCTGACGGAGGAGACCATGCCGACATAGTCGCTGAGCTGCCCACGGATAAAACCGCGTTCGTTCAATTTGCTGAGCATTAGCCAGCACTCATCCCAAAAACCATCGACATTATACAGTACCATCCGCTTGTGGTGCTCGCCGATAGTGGCGCTACCCATGACGTGGAACACTTCATCAAGGGTACCAATGCCGCCGGGGAGGGCAAGCAGCAGGTCGCTACGTTGCAACATCAGCTGCTTACGTTCCGCCAGATTATCGCAGAGCACCGTTTCATCCAGCAGCCGGCTCTGCACCTCACGCTCCACGATCCGATTTGGGACGACGCCGACAATGTGTCCGCCTCCGTCCTTCACGGCACGTGCCACAGCCTCCATCAATCCCATCTCAGCACCGCCATACACCAACGTAATACCCTTCCGGGCCATCCATGAGCCCACTTCACGAGCGGCATCAAAATAGATGCTACTGATATTCTCTGCTGCCGAACAGAATATGCCTATTGCCTTTACGCCTATCATCGATATAGTGATTTTTTCCTCCGCTAGATTTTCCGGCAAATATACGCATTTTTTTTATTTCTCCATTCTTATTTTGCGTTTTTCATTTTTCATTCTTCATTTTTATTTATCTTTGCACCAAAATATCCCCGCTATGAAAAAAACACTCCTTCTCCTACTTGGCCTTGCCTGCGTCAGCTTTACTATCACGGCCGACGATGTTCTCACGGGTTTTCACTATGCCAATGCTCTCCAGCCCAACGGCACCGAATGGCAGAGCCCTGAAGACCTCGCCCTCAACAAGGAACTGCCCCATACGTGGTTCTTCTCCTTCGCCGACGACAAGAGCGCCCGTCTCGTGCTGCCCGAATACAGCGACTATTGGAAAAGCCTCAACGGCACATGGAAATTCCATTGGGCTCCTAACCCCGATGAGCGTCCCGTACACTTCTATGCCCCCGACTTCGACACATCGGCTTGGGACGATATCGCTGTTCCTGGCTCATGGAACATTCAAGGCCTACAGAAAGACGGCACGCAGCGCTACGGTACGCCCATCTACGTCAACCAGCCCGTCATCTTCTACCACGAAGTGAAAGTGGACGACTGGCGCGAGGGCGTCATGCGCACTCCCCCCACCCATTGGACAACGTATAACGCCCGCAACGAAGTCGGCTCATATCGTCGCACGTTCACCCTGCCCGAGGGTTGGGACGGGCGCGAGATTTATATCAACTTCGACGGCGTTGATTCCTTCTTTTACCTTTGGGTGAACGGCTACTTCGTAGGTTTCTCGAAGAACAGTCGCAACACCGCCCAGTTCGATATCACGCCTTATCTCATTGATGGCGAGAATGTACTGGCTGTCGAGGTGTATCGCTCCAGCGACGGCTCGTTTCTTGAAGCACAGGACATGTTCCGCCTGCCAGGCATCTTCCGCACCGTGGCCCTCGAAGCCAAGCCGAAGGTACAAGTGTGCGACTTCACCCTCACCCCTGACCTCAGCGCTGATTACACCGACGGATCCCTTACGCTGACAGCTACCGTCCGCAACCTCACTGCCACCCTCGCTACGGGCTACACTCTCTCCTATTCCATTTATAAAAACATCCTCTACAGCGACGAAAATATCCTTGTCGATACTTACGACGTAGATGATGCTTTCGACGTGGAGCCCGATGGTGCAACGCTGGCCTTCACCACCACCATCCCCATGAAAAAGCCTGCCCTTTGGTCGGCTGAAGCGCCCTATCGCTACACCGTCGTAGGCCGCCTGATGGATGCCAGCGGACGTGTTGTTGAAACCTTCTCCACCTACACCGGCTTCCGCAAGGTGGAAATCAAGGACACCCCTGCCGATGCTGACGAGTTCCATCTGGCAGGACGTTACTTCTACGTCAACGGCAAGCCGGTGAAGCTGCGCGGCGTCAACCGTCACGAGAGCCACCCCGCCGTAGGCCATGCCCTCACCCGCGCGATGATGGAGGAAGACCTTTTTTTGATGAAACGCGCCAACATCAACCACGTCCGCAACAGCCATTACCCCGACGACCCCTACTGGTACTACCTTTGCGACCGTTACGGCATCTACCTCATGGACGAAGCCAACGTAGAAAGCCACGAGTACTACTACGGCAAGGAATCTCTTTCACACCCCGTGGAGTGGGAGGCAGCGCACGTGGCTCGCAATATGGAGATGGTACATCAGAACTACAACCATCCCTCTATCGTTATCTGGAGCATGGGCAACGAAGCAGGCCCTGGCAAGAACTTCCAGGCTGCCTACGACGCCATCAAGGCGTTTGACCAAAGCCGCCCCGTGCAGTACGAACGCAACAACGCCATTGCCGACATCGGTTCTAACCAGTATCCTTCCATCCCTTGGGTGCGCGGAGCCGTAAGGGGCGACTACAACATCAAATACCCATTCCACATCAACGAATATGCCCATTCTATGGGCAACGCCCTCGGCAACTTTGCCGACTACTGGGAAGCCATTGAGAGCACCAACTTCTTCATGGGCGGCGCCATCTGGGACTGGGTGGATCAGTCTATGTACAACTACACCCCCGATGGCACGCGCTACCTTGCCTATGGCGGCGACTTTGGCGACACGCCGAACGACGGGCAGTTCGTCATGAACGGCATTATCTTCGGCGACCGCACGCCCAAACCCCAGTACTACGAAGTGAAACGCGTCTACCAGCCCGTCAGCATCACGCTGGTTGACGGCACCATCAAGGGATTAAACAAAAACTACTTCGAGCCTGTGGACTTCGACGTAATTTGGACGCTTACACGCGACGGACAGAAGGTCTATGACGGCACTACAAGTGCCACCATCGCTCCGCGTGAAACCATTTCCGTCCCTCTGCCCGATGAAATCAGATGGTTGCCTAACGATGGCGAATACTTCCTCAACATCCAGCTCGTTCAGGACGAAGACCTTCCTTGGGCACCGAAAGGCTACGTCGTAGCGGAAGGACAGCTGTCCTTGAAAACAACGCCTGAACGACCCTCTATTGCAGCGCTGCAAGACGGAAAAACCCCGATGAAAACGGGGAAATTCGTTTCGCAGAAAAAAACGCCGTTCTATGCTATCAACGGTGATGGCTTCGAGGTTGAGTTCGACATGCAGCAGGGCACCATCCACAAACTCACCTATGCCAACGACGTCATTATCCCCGAAGGCTGCGGCCCGAAACTCAATGCCTACCGCGCTTTTGTGAACAACGACAACTGGGCTGTTTCCGGCTGGTTGGCAAACGGTCTCCACAACTTGCGCCACACAGCTACAACTGCCAAAGTGAATAAGCAAAAGGATGGCTCCGTCACCCTTGCCTTCACCGTCACCAGCCAGGCTCCCAATGGTGCCCGCCTTGTGGGCGGTACTGCCAGTGGACATCCTGCTATTGAGGAAGACACCGACAATCCCTTCACCGATGCCTCCTTCAAGTTCGTCTCTAACGTCGTCTGGACTGTATGGCCAGATGGAAGCATCGAGCTTGCTTCGGCTATTACCTCCAACCGCCAGAAAACAGCCCTCGGCCGGTTGGGCTACGTCATGGAATACCCGAAAGCGCTTGATGCCGTCAGCTACTACGGACGAGGTCCCGTGGAGAACTACAACGATCGTATGGCATGCGCCGACATTGGGCTGTACTCCTCCCCCGCTGCCGCCCTCACTACGGAATATACTTTCCCGCAGGAGAACGGCAACCACGAGGGCACGCGTTGGCTCACACTCAGTACCGTTCCCGTCGGGCGCACGGCACGCACAGGAGCTTACATCATCGCTACCGTACCCCGCGCAGCTGGAGCCGACGCCACGCTTGCCAGCCAGAGAGAGCTTCCCAACTACTCTTCTATCGTTCCTGATGACTCGTTCCCCACACAGTCAGTTCCTGCCTTCTCCTTCAGTGTCAGCCCGTGGAGCGCTCTCGACCTCACGCTTGCAGCCCATCCCTATCAGCTTCCTCAGCGAGAAAACTACTTCCTCACGCTCGATGCGAAGGTTACAGGCCTTGGCGGCAACAGCTGCGGACAGGGAGCCCCACTTCCATTCGACCGTGCCGTAGCTGAACCTACATCATTCGGTTTCCTCATCCGTCCCCTCAGCGCCAAGGGCGGAACGGCAGTCAGCGGCAGTACAGCCACGCCTGCCACGCCTGTCATTCCCAAACCCGAAGGGCAGCTTGAAGTCATCTACGCCTCGTCCATTGAACCCTCTGAAGGCAGCGCTGAAGCCTTTGCCGACGGTGACCCCAGCACCTTCTGGCACAGCATGTGGAGCATTACCATAGGCACCTACCCCCATTGGGTTGATTTCGATGCCGGCAAACAGAAGTCCATCAAGGGTTTCACCTATATGCCACGTCAGGACAGCCCCAACGGACACGTCAAGGACTACGAAATCTACGTTTCCACCGATGGAAAATCGTGGGGACAGCCCGTCGTCAGTGGCTCCTTTCCGCGTAGTCGTCAGCTGCAGACCGTCCTCTTCCCGCGTACTGTGCGTGCCCGCTACATCCGCTTCCGCGCTCTCAACGAACAAAACGGCGCCGACTATGCGTCTGGCGCCGAATTCAGTATCCTTACGGAATAGCTATTCTGCCGAATTGTCAAAAACAAATCCTCAGCCCTACGCCGTCAGACGTAGCGCCGATGCTCAGACTGAGGTCATTCGAGCGCATCGAAGGGGGAACGATTCCGTTGTTGTAGATTTGCACAGCCTTTCGCATCTTGTCGTTGGCAGTAGCATTCAGGGCAGCGCCCCCGACAAACGAGCCGATTGCCGCTGCTATGGCAAATCCATTGGCCTTCTTGCCTAACAACGCAACGTCAACCACCTCCCAGCCCACAATGGCTCCTGACACAAAGCTTAAAGCCGTTGACAGATAACCGAGATTTTTCGCGCTTTGTAACAGCCTTGCCGTCTCGGCATTATCGGCAAACAAGCTTTTGACTTCAGCCCCCCGCAGCCGCCTTCCATTCTGATAAATACGGTAGGAACTTAGTAAGTCCGCCTTGATAGTCAGCGTGTCTGAAGACAACGACGAAGCCTTGGGCTGCGTCACGCTATGCGCCGTTCCCGCAGTCTGCCGCACCACGTCCTTCGTGCGCTCCTTGATGTCGCCTACAGCAAAGATGAACAGCGAGCCGTCAGCCCCCTGCAAGGCAATAGAGTCGCCCATTTCGCCCACAACCTGGCCCCGAAGTACCGAGCCATTCTTTAGATGGACCACTTCCTGCTTGTTTTGTCCGAACACAACTGCCGCACAAAACAGGAAAGACAGCATCAAGATTGATTTTCTCATAATGACTTCTTTTATTATACCTTTTTCCTCAGAACTTGTACCGCAAGCCGATGAGGAGCATACCCTGCTCGCCGAAGCCCAGTTCGCCGAAGCCACGGAAGTGGATGCCGCCAGCCTCGAGGCCAAGGAGCGTCACCTGAGCATTCAAATGCGTGACATTCCTCTTCTCGTCACCACGCGTTGTGTCGAAGTACTGGACGTATTCGTTACGTCTTGTGAAACCCAAGGCAAACTTCGAGTACATGCCGAAGTGCTGCTTGCGCACCCAGTCAAGCTTCGCAGCAGGGAGCAGCGAGAAATAGCTGGCCTTCAAACTACTAATAGAGGTGTTTTCATCATGTTCAGTCGCTCTCACGTTGTTGTTTCCATAGACGAACATGCCGCCCACACCGAGCCATTCCTTGACACGATAGTAGTATTCGATGGCGTAAGGACCACGATGTGATGTGGATTCATAGTTTGCTGTCATTCCGGTTTCATACGCGTCGCCTAATAGTCTTAATACGTCAACGACATACGATGTGGGCAAAAGACCTGTACTAACAGACACCTCGTGTTTCAAGTCGGCATAGGCATTCTGTCCGTTTACACTCATTGTAGCCAGCATGGCGACTACGGCCAAAAATAAAATCTTTTTCATACACATAATCTTTAAAATTTTGGCAAAGATAGTGCATGACGAGAGAAGATGCAAATTTATTTGCAAATTTCCAAGCTGCAGCCTAATCTTAACCCCCCGCAGGGGATTAAAGGTAAGTACATCATCTCTCCCTTGCAGACAATCAGCGGTTTTTTTTATTCGTCAATCAACGCAGGCAAATAAATTCACAGCCCAAGGGAATAAATCCGTAGCCCCTTGGAATATATTTGCAGCCCAAGGGGATTTTTGGAGAAAGCCTAAACTCCCCGCAGAGGAAGAAAATGTGTTTTTTCGGGGGGATTGTTTGGGGGATTGAAGTTTTTGCCGTACCTTCGCACCAGCATATAAAATAATAACATCGGGGATTGAAATCCCCTCCAACCTAAAAAAACATATGAAGCACAAGGTAATAGCTGTGACGTACGAGCTGTACGTGGATTTGGACGGCGAGGAGACGCTGGTGGAAGAGTGCACGAAGGAGCGCCCGTTTCGTTTCGTGACGGGTGTGGGCTATACGTTCGAGGCCTTCGAGACGGCGTTGCTGCCGCTGGCTGAGGGCGAAGGGTTCGACTTTGTCGTCAAGGCCGAGGAGGCCAACGGTGCACGCGACGAAGACTATGTGTTCGACGTCGACAAAAGCATTTTTTATGTCGATGGAGAGTTCCCTGCCGATGACGTATGGCCCGGAGCGGTAGTTCCCATGCTGGATGCCGACGGCAATCGCCTGCAAGCTACGATAGTATCCGTGAAGAAGGACAAGGTGACAATAGACCTGAATCATCCGCTTGCGGGCAAGGAGCTGCACTTCAAGGGCGTGGTAACGGAGAATCGCCCTGCCACGGACGACGAGGTGAAGGGTGTGACACAGGGCTGCTGCGGAGGTTGTGGAAGCTGCAAGGGCAGCGAAGCAGGTTGCGGGAGCGATGCAGGCTGCGGAGGATGCCAAGGAGGCGACTGTGACTGCAAGTAAGATTTGAATTAAAGAAACGATGATGAATTCTTTCGGTACTCTTTTCAGGCTGACGACGTTTGGCGAGTCGCACGGCGCAGCTATCGGAGGCGTTGTGGACGGCATGCCGGCAGGCGTGACGATTGACATGGACTTCATCCGCAGCGAGATGGCACGCCGGCGCCCAGGACAGAGCGCCCTCGTGACGCCACGCAACGAGGCGGACGAGGTGGAGCTGCTCTCGGGTATCTTCGAGGGACGCAGCACAGGCACCCCTATCGGATTCATCATCCGTAACACCGACACACGCTCGAAGGACTACGAAGATGCTGCACGCTGGTTCCGCCCCTCGCACGCCGACTATACCTACGCCCAGAAATACGGCCTGCGCGACTATCGTGGAGGCGGACGGGCATCGGCCCGCGAAACGGCTGTGCGTGTGATAGGCGGCGCGCTGGCAAAGCTGGTGCTGCGCGAGAAGGGCATCAGCGTGGAGGCGCGTCTGGCGCAGGTGGGCTGCGAGAAAACGACGGAAGGCATGGAAGCGCTTATCGGGCAAATGAAAAAGGAGGGCGACAGCATAGGCGGCATCGTCAGCTGCACAGTAACAGGATGCCCTGCAGGACTGGGCGAGCCCGTCTACGGCAAACTGCACGCGGCCCTGGGAGCCGCCATGCTGAGCATCAACGCCTGTCATGGCTTCGACTACGGCTGCGGCTTTGAGGGCATAGGCATGAAGGGCTCGGAGCAGAACGACGCTTTCGTGCGTCGCTCGGACGGCTCTGTCGGTACCGTCACCAACCATTCGGGAGGCATCCAGGGAGGCATCAGCAATGGTGAGCCCATCACCTTCCGCGTGCTGTTCAAGCCCACACCCACCATCATGAAGCCCCAGCAGACGGTTGACAGCGATGGAAACGAGGGCATGCTCACCATGAAGGGGCGCCACGACCCGTGCGTAGCCGTGAGAGCCGTGCCCGTGGTAGAGGCTATGGCTGCAATGACAATAGTGGATTTCCTGTTAATTAACGCGAGTCGCTGAGGAGACGTCCTTGAGACGCTTCAAGGCGGTAGTGACGGTGCGGATGTCGGCAACATCGTGGACACGCAACCGGATGGTGCCCTCGAAGAGTCCGTCGTGCGCCTCGATGACGATTTTCTCCATATAAACGCTGAGCTGCGAGGAGATGATATCGGTAATCCTGCCCAGGACGCCGAGCCCGTCGATGCCGCTGATGGCAATCGTGGCCGAGAAAAAAACTACCTTATTGGTGTTCCACGTAGCGGCAAGGATGCGCGAGCCATAGGCAGCCTTGAGCTTGGAGGCAACGGGACAGTTGCGCTTATGGATGATGATGTGCCCGTTGTCGTCGATGTAGCCCAGCACGTCGTCGCCGGCAATGGGGTTGCAGCAGGGCGCCATGCGATAGCGGGTACGGATGAGCTCGTCGGTAAGCAGCAGTGGTTTGCGACGGTCGATGGTGCTGACGTCGAAGGTTTCTTCAGTCTTTGCTCCACCAGCGGAGGAAGCGGAATCCGTCTGTTTATCGGGCTGTGTCTTAGGTTTGCGACGGAAGAGACTGGTGATGCCGTTTGAGCCGCGAACAGCCGTGCGCTCCACCTCTCCCAGGACGATGTTACCCCGCCCGATAGCGGCATAGAGCTTGTCGCGACTGTCGTAGCCGTGCAGACGCCCTATTTTGTCGATGGCAATGCTGTTGAGCGGCATATCCTCTTTTTCAAAAAAAGCTATCAGGCGCTCCTCGCCCTCCTTCTGCGCAGCACGTTCCTCGCGGCGCAAGGTAGCCTGAATCTTGCTCTTGGCCTTTGCCGTCGTGACAAACGTGAGCCACTCAGGATCCACATGCTGCGTGCGCGACGTCAGCACCTCTATCTGATCACCACTGGAGAGACGATAACTGGGCGACTCGAGCTTGTGGTTCACCTTGGCACCAATGCAATGCGTGCCCACCATAGTATGGATGAGGAAGGCGAAGTCAAGCACGGTGCTGCCCTGCGGCAGGGTGCGGATGTCGCCCTTGGGGGTGACGACAAAGATTTCAGAGGCGTAAAGGTTGAGCTTGATGGCATCGAGGAAGTCCATCGCATTGGGCTGCGGGTCGTCGAGAATCTCGCGGATGTTACGTAGCCACTTGTCAAGTTCTTCGTCGTCGATAACTGTGTCTGTGGCATCGTTATTCTGGCGTTCGGCGTCCTTGTACTTCCAATGGGCGGCAACGCCTTGTTCGGCAATGTCGTCCATGCGTTGGCTGCGAATCTGTACTTCCACCCAAACGGCTTTCTTCTGGTCGGGCAGCAGCTTTTCCTCGTCCTTCTGACGGCTCATCAGCGTCATGTGAAGCGCCTGATAGCCGTTTGTCTTGGGATGAGTGACCCAGTCGCGCGTGCGCTCGGGATGGACGGTATAGAGTTTCGAAAGCGCCACGTAGATGTCGAAACACTCGTTGACTTCCAGCTCTTTCGACTTGGGCTCGAAGACGATGCGGACGGCAAGGATGTCGTAGATCTCCTCGAAGGGGAGATTTTTGTTTTGCATCTTCTTCCAAATGGAATAGGGGGTTTTGATGCGCCCCTTGATGACATACTTAAGGCCCATGGCATCAAGCCGCTGACGGATGGGAGCCGTGAACTGCTCGAAAAGGGTGTCGCGCTCCTGCTTCGTCGCTGCCAGCTTCTCCTCAAGCTGGGCGTATTCCTCGGGATGCTCGTAGCGGAAGCTGAGGTTCTCAAGCTCCGTCTTGATTTTGTTCAAGCCGAGGCGGTAGGCCAGCGGGGCGTAGATGTAAAGTGTCTCGCCTGCTATCTTCAGCTGCTTATTGGCAGACATGCTGTTAAGGGTGCGCATGTTGTGCAGACGGTCGGCTATCTTGATGAGGATGACGCGGATGTCCTCGGACATGGTGAGAAGCAACTTCTTGTAGTTCTCGGCCTGCACGGAGTCCTTGCTGCCGAAGAAGCTGCTGGAGATTTTCGTCAGCCCTTCCACAATCTGGGCTATCTTGTCACCGAAGATGTTGCGGATATCTTCGACGGTGTATTCCGTGTCCTCGACGACATCGTGCAGCAGGGCAGCGCAGATGGAGGTAGAACCCAAACCGATTTCCTCGCAGACGATACGCGCCACGGAAATAGGGTGCATGATGTAGGGTTCGCCCGAGCGACGCCTGACTCCCCGATGGGCATTGCGGGCAAAGTTAAAAGCCTTCTCGATTATCTCCACCTTCTTGCGGTGTTTCGAGGCAATGTATATATCCAGCAAGGCATGGAACGCAGCATTTATCTGCGCGTCCTCCCGTTCTTCGTCAGGGATGTAGGGTTGCTCGTTGTTCGTCATGGTGCTGAAAGAATAGCAGATGTCTGTAGTCCAGGTTTACTTGTATATTTTCAGGGTACGCCCTGCAGTAATACGGTCGCTGCGCAGTCCGTTCCACTTCTTTAGCTGCGAGACGGTGACGCCGTACTTTCGGGCTATGGTACCCAGCGATTCACCGGCTCGGATTTTGTGGGTGATATATCCTCCCTTGCCTGGCTTGGCGCTGCCACGCGTGTTAGTGACAGGCTTGGGCTCGACTACCTTCTTGGGGGGGAAGAACGTGTCGTGCTGATAGGCATAGACAGAGTCGCCTTTGTCGATGAAAACGGCTATTTTGTCCATCGGCAAGCGGAGGGAATAGGGCTCAAAGGCTGCGGGGATGAGGTCTTCCTTGTA
The DNA here is from genome assembly GCA_016291905.1 of Bacteroidaceae bacterium. Classification (GTDB taxonomy): domain Bacteria; phylum Bacteroidota; class Bacteroidia; order Bacteroidales; family Bacteroidaceae; genus UBA1189. The sequence goes on along the minus strand of JAEEZS010000055.1, from coordinate 87,413 downwards.
CTGCGGATTGAGGGCGCGGAGCGCCTCCATGTCGATGTCGCAGACCGCGGAAATCTGCTGCAGATAGACGTTGCGATGCAGCATCAGCGTATCGTTAGCCAGCGGCAGCGTGGTTTCCATAGGGCAGATGCCGTGCTCGGCGTAGTAATTCATGATGTAGGTGGCAGCAATGAAGGCAGGGACGTAACCGCGCGTCTCGCGGGGCAGGTTCCAGTAGATGTCCCAGAAGTCGAGCTTTCCGCCCCCCGAGCGATGTATGGCTTTATTGACATTGCCGGCACCACAGTTGTAGGCAGCAATAGCCAGTGTCCAGTCACCCAGCAGGTCGTACATGTCGCGCAGATGATGGGCGGCTGCCCACGTGGCTTTGATGGGGTCGCGCCGCTCATCGACAAGAGAATTCAACTTGAGGCCATATGACTTGCCCGTGGGGTACATGAACTGCCACATGCCCGTGGCACCAGCACGCGAGACAGCGATAGGATTCATGGCCGATTCGATAACGGGCAGGTACTTCAGCTCCTGCGGTACGTCGTAGAAGTCAAGCGCCTGCTCAATGATGGGCGAATAGAACTGCATGACACCTAGCATATACGAAACCAGGGCACGGCTGCGCGAGGCATAGCGGTCTATGACGGCACGCACAGGCTGGTTATAGACCATCGGGACGATGGTAGGAAGATTGCTAAGCCGCTCCTGATAGACGGAATCAGGGAAGTCGGGGTTAACGCCGCTGCCCACACAGAGGCTATCGTAGAGAAGATACTTGCGTGAATGCCAATCGTGCAAAAGGCTGTCGAGATTCACCGACATGCTTTCGAGCACCGCCATAGAGTCGTCGCGAATGGTACGCCACGTGTCGGAACGCGGATACTCGCGCATCGGCAGAGCAGACTCCGATTCCACCCAAACGGTATCGACAATGACAATGGTGTCTGTCTGGACGGTCTCGATATGCTGGACGGTCTTGGCGCGTTTCTTTTTGTCTCCCACGGGCTGCCAAGGCAGCAGGGTCAGCAGGGCAAGGAGTAGTATGAGAGGTCTTTTCATGTTCAGAAGGATAGGCTGCATTTCACGCCCAGCGAATGGGCGTGGAAGGAATAGTAATTACTGGAAGACACGATGGAGGGACGGACACGCAGTCCGAGGTCCTCGGAGATGTCGAAATGGCTGAGCTCGGCATCGACGTAAGCATCGATGATGGAGATGGCATAGACGCCGATGAAACTGAAGATGCTCAGGTCGCGATAACGTCGGTAGTTATCCTTGCGGTTCTTGAACACCCGCTTGAGATACTCCACGTTTGCCTGAGCATTGTAGTTGGGCGGCAGAAAGTCCTCATAGCTGGCAGTAGTGTCATCTTCGTCGCAGATATCGAGGTAGGCCTGCGAATAGTCCTTGTACATCTGGTTGTTCCACGTCAGGGCATAGGCACAGCCGAGGAAGCCTCCATAGACAATGGGCAGCTTCCAGTACTTGCGATTATAAATCTGCCCTCCGCCCGGAAAAGCAATGCCTAGCCAGGTTGCCCGTGCAGGATCGGGCGACCAGGCGTTGGAGGCTGCCAGCGAATCGATGCTGATGACGGCAAGGCTGTCACTCTCTAACAGCACAAGGCTGTCGGAAGCCACTTTTACAAGGCTGTCGGTTTTGGCAAGAAGCAGACTATCGGTGATAACCGTTTGGGCAGAAACAAACGGGACATGAAGGATGAAGAACAGCAAACCAACAGCCAGAAGCTTGCCGTCTGTCAGTCTGATAGTCTTTTTCATTTTCCTGTTCTTCATCAATCTATAAAAGGCTTGCTCTTTACCGCTTAATCTTGTCCAACAACGTCATTATGCGCTCCAGCTCCTTCTCATCCCTGAAGGGAATGGCAATCTTGCCCTTTCCCTTCGCGCCTACCGACAGTCGTACGTCCGTCTGGAAGAACGAGGCCAAGTGGCTCTGCAGCACTTCGTAGTCGGTGTTCTTCGGGCGTTTAGCTGTCTTTTTCCCAGCCTCGTCGACCTTCCGGCTTACAGCCTTCACCAGCTCCTCCACCCGACGGACGGAGTAGCCGTTTTCGCGAATCTCGCGGAACAGGCGCAGCTGCTCACTCAGGTCGTCCACAGCCAGCAGGGCGCGGGCGTGACCCATGTCGATATCCTTGTTCTTCAGTGCTACCTGTATCTCAGCAGGCAACTTAAAGAGGCGCAGGTAGTTAGCAATGGTAGCGCGATTCTTGCCCACGCGCTCGCTCAGGTCGTCCTGTGTGATGTCAAGCTCATCGATAAGTCCCTTGTAAGCCAGAGCGATTTCCATCGGGTTGAGGTCGGTACGTTGGATGTTTTCCACCAGTGCCAGCTCAAGCACGCTCTTGTCCTCTACCTCCTTGATGTAGGCAGGTATGGCTGTGAGGCCGGCCAGCTTCGAGGCGCGCCAGCGACGCTCGCCTGCCACAATCTGGTAGCTGTCGGCACCTGTCTTGCGCAGCGTCACAGGTTGGATGACGCCGTAGGTGCGGATAGATTCAGCTAGCTCGTGCAGCGCCTCCTCGTCGAAGTCCTTGCGGGGTTGGTCGGGGTTGGGGGAAATCTGTGTGAGGGGTATCTCGCTGATGACCGACGAGCCTGCCGTCGTTACCTCGCCGCCCGTGTCGATGAGGGCGTCCAGACCGCGTCCAAGCCCTGTATGTTTCTTTGCTGTCATATACTCTTAATTCCTAATTTCTAATTTCTAATTCTTCAATTCTTCAGGATGATTTCCTGCGCCAGACGAAGGTAGTTCTTGGCTCCCTGCGACTCAGCGTCATAGAGGATGGCGGGGATGCCGTGACTGGGCGACTCGCTGAGACGCACGTTGCGGGGGATGACCGTCTCAAACACCAGGTCCTGGAAGTGACGGCGCACCTCGTCAAGCACCTGATTGCTGAGGCGCAGACGGCTGTCGTACATCGTCAGCAGGAAGCCTTCGATGCTCAGTGCCGTGTTGAGCTTCTGCTTTATCAGCTTGATGGTGTTCAACAGCTTGCTGATGCCCTCCAGAGCGAAGTATTCGCACTGCACGGGTATGATGACCGAGTCGGCTGCCACCAGCGAGTTCACCGTTATCAACCCCAGCGAGGGCGAGCAGTCGATGAGGATGTAGTCGTAGCTCTCCTTCAGACTGGTGGTGACGCGCTTCATCGCCATCTCGCGGTTGTCGAGGGTGAGCATCTCAATCTCTGCCCCCACCAGGTCGATGTGCGAGGGGATGATGTCCAGCCCCTCCATGGGGGTGGCAACTATAGCTTCGGCAGGCTCGCACGAGCCGATGATACATTCGTAAATGGTGCGCTCGGCCTTCCGCACGTTGACACCCAGCCCCGACGAGGCGTTAGCCTGCGGGTCGGCGTCAATCAGCAGCACTTTCTTCTCCAACGTTGCCAAGGAGGCAGCCAGGTTGATGGCTGTCGTGGTTTTGCCCACTCCTCCCTTCTGGTTGGCCAATGCGATGATTTTTCCCATAGTTTCGCTTTTGTCTATTATTTGAAGTTGCGAAGGTAGTGAAAAACTCAGCTATCCGACGAACATTTTATACTAAACTTTTAAAAAAAGTGGATAATTCATCTGTTTTTGTGGAAAAGGCACTACCTTTGCCAGATGAAACCACTGATTCTTGTTTCCAACGACGACGGCTATCAGGCCAAAGGTATCCAGACGCTTGTGGAAGCACTCCGGCCGCTGGCACGGCTGGTGGTCGTAGCGCCGGACACGGGCCGCTCGGGCATGGCCTGCGCCTGCACGTTCAATGTTCCTGTATATAAATGGCTGGTGAGTAGCGACGACGACGTCAGCGTCTGGGGCTGCTCGGGCACGCCTGTTGACTGCGTAAAGCTGGCCTTTGCCGATGTGCTGACGGAACGGCCCGCCATGGTCATCGGGGGCATCAACCACGGCGATAACTCGGCCGTCAACACCCACTACTCGGGCACCATGGGCGTGGTCTATGAGGGCTGCATGAAGGGCATCCCCTCCGTCGCCTTCTCCCTCGACAGCCACGACCCATTTGCCGACTTCTCACCCCTCGTCCCCTGGATCCAGCGTATCACCTCCTACGTTCTCGAACATGGACTTCCGAAGGGTACCTGCCTGAACGTCAACTTCCCCACCACCACACCTTATAAAGGGATTCGCTTTTGCCGCATGGCCTGGGGTGAATGGAAGAGCGAGTTTGAGCGTCGCGACCATCCCCGTGGGGGCGACTACTACTGGCTGACAGGCCATTTTGAGCTCAACGACAGCACCGACGGCTATGCCGACCGCATAGCACTCAACGAGGGCTACGTGGCTGTCACGCCCTTCAAACTCGATGCTACGGACTATGCGCTGAAGGCAGAACTGGAAAAGGTTTTCTCGGCACACGAATGAAGTACTACCTCATAGCCGGCGAGGCATCGGGCGACCTCCATGCATCAAATCTCATGAAGGCCCTGCAGGAGCGCGACGCCGAAGCGCAGTTCCGCTTCTTCGGGGGCGATGCCATGGCGGCTGTGGGAGGAACGATGGTGATGCACTACAGCCAGCTGGCCTACATGGGCTTCGTCCAGGTGGCTCTGCACGCTCGGCCCATCCTCGAGGGCATGCGGCTGTGCAAGCACGACATCGCGGCGTGGTCCCCCGACGTCGTCATCCTCGTCGACTACCCGGGCTTTAACCTGAGGATTGCCCGCTTCGTCAAAAGCCACACCTCCATCCCCGTCTGGTACTACATTCCACCCAAAATCTGGGCATGGAAGCAACACCGCATCCGCAACATCCGGCGCGATGTGGACGAGGTTTTCTCCATCCTCCCCTTCGAAATACCCTTCTACGCAACGCATCGTTATTCAGTCCACTACGTGGGCAACCCCTGTGCCGATGCCATTGCTGACTATCGCCGACAAGCCATCAGCCGCGAGGCGTTCGTCAGTCACAACAGCCTCAGCGATAAGCCCCTAGTGGCATTGCTCGCAGGCAGTCGAAAAGCCGAGATACGCGACAATCTGCCCCTCATGCTGGAGGCCATCAGAGATTTTCCTGACGTCCAGCCTGTTGTTGCCGGCGCACCAGGCATCCCTTCCGAATTTTATACACCCCTGCTGAAAGGCTACAACGACACCAATCCCCAAGTTCCTGTGGCTGTGATTTTTGGCCAGACCTATCCCCTACTCGACCATGCCCGCGCCGCGCTGGTGACGTCGGGCACCGCCACGCTTGAAACAGCCCTCATGCGCGTGCCGCAGGTCGTCTGCTACTACACAAAGATGGGGAAACTGGTCTCGCTTGCCCGCAGGCTCATTCTGAAGGTGCCGTATATCTCGCTCGTCAACCTCATAGCAGGCAAAGAGGTCGTTCCCGAGCTGGTGGCCGACGGCATGAACGTGGCAAACATCCGCCTTTGCCTGCGCCCCCTGCTTGACGAAACCCCCACCCGTCAAACCATGCTCGACGGCTATGACACTCTGATAGAGTCTGTTGGCGAAGCCGGCGTCTCTGCCCGCGCCGCCCAACAAATGCTGGAGCTCAAAACGAAAAGGGAATAATATTCTTTTTGACAAAAGATATAATCAAAACTGTATCTAAAGACGCTTCTGAGTATCTCTTGCCTGTATTTTCCATATCTAACACATCTTTATTCACTCATAAAGCAAGTTCTTGTTCCCCTTGTTGTTTGCTTTTGCCAAAGAGCAACACAAATGGATTGTAAAATGGTATTAGGCAATAAAGCCAGCTTCGTCCCAGGTCACGACAGCGCCTGAGGCATTGAATAATATAGAAGGCGTACAAAAGATCAACGATTATTGCTGCGACGATGAAACCAAAGCCAACATGTGGACTATAGTTGAAACATGCATAGGTGTTAAATAGAAGAAAGAAAACAGCCAAAGGCACAAAGCCGGTAATGAGACAAAACCATCCTACAAGCACATCAAACTCTAATTCCAAATTGAATTGCAAGAAAGAATAAGAGTGGTAAAAATACCACAGGAAAAACGCTAACATAGCGATAACGGCAATTGACAGAATTGCGCAAAGGAAAATGATGATGAATCCCTTTCTTCCAAGCCTCTCCTTTGGAAAAAAACATCTCTTTAAGTTTGCGAGAGCCATATATTATATAGGGGTTAGGATTTACTTTTTCGAGTTATTTTCTGTGTTCGGTGATACGCCTTTTCTTTCCTCTAGTATGGTAATTATTCTTCCTATTAGTTCCATTTTTCAATTCATTTTAAAGGCGCAATAAAGATAAACTGGTCTAACGAGCGCTTTATTCATCAAGCATTCTATCAATCTTATTCAACGAAGAATCAGAAGGTGCATTTTTCAACTTAAAGGTGAAAGTTTCTTCGTAGTCCTTTTTTAAGACCTTTAAGCTTATTTCGGAGGAAATCACTCTACATGCAGGCGTAGAGGCACCTGTAATCCTTTCTATCCTAACTCTATTGTTGTAAAAATGTAATCTGTAAGTTACATCGCCCCAATATATGAAAGCTGACAAAAGAAAGGAATAAAAAAACAGGAATAAAGGGGACAGCAGCATCAAAGCCACCCTTGCTTTCTTTTTGCCTATTTGCCATTTCTTCCCCAGATACAGAATCAGGGGCGACACGGTGATCCAACTAAATATCAATACTAACCACTTCAATAGCTTTTTCATAAAAAAAGTAATAGTACAAATGTAAGAAGTATTTCAAAGAGCATTGTAGACACATGAGTTATTATACTATCGAAAAGATAGATATTTGATTCTATTTTAGCCATTTTGCTACGCCACCATGATGGGAGCATGCTCCTCTCCTATTATGACTAAAACTATATGTTCCATCTCTACAGATTGCTGTGGCTCCCGGTGGAATACTTGAATAATGTGTTGGAGACTGAACTTTTTCTCTTTGTGAGTTAGTATAATACTTTATGGGAGAGAGAGGAATAGCTGCAGAGTTTTTCTTTGTTTTTAAAGGAAGAGCATCTGGCTTTTCTTGGGGAAGAATAGCAATGTATTTATTATATACATAGCCTAACTGTTTATTATAAGTAACTAATGTCCATTCATCAGAAACCCTTTGCCCAATAATAATTCCTTTTCCTTTAGGAATAGTTGTAATAATTGGTTGGTTTTTGCCTGGTTTCTCGCGCAAATTCAGATTTGCAGTTGTATTTCCTGATAAAAGCTGAGCATTTGCAGTTAATACGCCAAATAGTACAGAGATAAAAATGATTATTTTTCTCATAATGTAATTATTTGAATTATTGGTGTATTTATTTAATCAATTTAAAATTATCCTTATTCCAATAAAGTGTTTTTATTATATCTTCAAAATCGGGAAGCCACAACTCTTTTTCTTGTTCTCTATAAGAAACAATCAATTGAACCATTTCATTGTAATTGTATAGGAAGTACATTATACACGAAGTAGTGTAGTTGTCGCTTGCGCTTCTCCTATATCTTATCTCTATTGCATTTGTTCCCCCAAAAACATTTTGATGTATGCAAATCCATCGATACTGAGGTTCAGCTAAAAGACTATAACCACCTAATTGTTGAATTACAGCCTCACGTAGGACCTTCTTTGTCTCTAGACTTAAATACTCACTTTCATTGCAATGTAAATAATCATCGTCTTTATCTTTGCTATAAGCAATCATAATACGACAATAATGATCATTTGCTGTATCATCGGTGGTAGTTGAAAGTCCTTTTTGTTGAAAAATCACACATTCAGGATCAACAAATCCCCGTTGCTTTAATCTTTGCGAGTATAAGTCTTCTTCTTTTCGAAGCTCTACAGTTGGAGGCACCAATATGGTAAAAGCTCCATTATACAGAGAGTGTTTTGTCCATGGTTTTTGAGAATGGAAAGAGCTTAAGGTGTCTACAACTGCTCCCAGTTTGGGTTGAACAGCCATCAATCTAGAATTATCACCAGAACATAACCTAACTATTACCCCAAATAACATTAAAAAGGCAAAAACATAAACGTAAGGCTTACAGCCTTCCCATGCTCCCTTAACAGCAGTTTTAGAAGTTTCATGAATGTTCTTAAAAAAATCTTTTACTAGATCACGGGCCTGTTCCCTCGCAGTACGAATGTCTTCTTTTAGTTTTTCATCCTTTACCTCATATTCATATGTCCAATTAGGTGAATCCTTGATGTCGGTTTCATTAGGGGTTTCTTCAACAGTTTTACTATTACTTTTCCGTTTAAATCCTTGTTGTATGAAATTGTTATACTCTATATCGTATGAAGCACGAGTTGAGTCATTTTTTAAAATGAAATATGCTTCGTTGATGTCCTGCATGATACTTGTGACATCCTGATTAGGGTTATGATCAGGATGCCACTTTTTAGACAAACTTCTATATGCTTGCTTTATCTCCTCTGAGGTTGCAGTCGGAGATATTCCAAGTATCTGATAGTAGTCCTTGAACATACTTTAGCTATTTCTGTAGTATTGCTGAATTGTCTTCATTGTTATCGTCCTTTTTGCTTTTGTTGCCTTTCCAAATAGCCCTGATAGCACCTATTAATGCTGCAAAACAAATTAATCCAATAATTCCAGGAGTTTTATATCCTGCATTGGTCCTAATACTAACAATTGCTCCAAAAACGATCATGAAAACAACTATTACTCCAACTGTCACCAAAATTTTAGCAATTTTGCTCATAATATATAATTCATTACGCTCTCCAGCTGCCATGAGAGCATTTAAAAAATAGAAGCGTGGCGCTGATATACCACTTCTTCTAATGGAGGCTGTGAGAATTGCCCTTGTAATGTAGATGCAGCAACCAGTCCACGCTATACGCGCGAACCGTTATTACTGTCCTTGCATTACAATAGAAGTTTCTCACATTTCCATTAGCAAGTCAAGCATAACGCTTCGTCTTTCAAAAACATGATGAGTGTCCGGTCCATAGGATGGACAAACTTCGGTACAAAGGTAGTACGAATAAAATGGAAAAGCAAAGAAAAGAACTCTTTTTTCGATATATTATACGCAAAAGTTGACTTTTTGGGTTAGCTACAACAAATCCAAAAGGGAATAAATCCGTAGCGTTAGGGAAATGTCCTGTCCCTGCGGTTCCAATGGGCTATTCTGGATGTAGTTCCCTGAAAAAAGCTTACTACCTATGCTTCCTAACCCTTAGACAAGTTGACTCGGTTAGGCGTTAAAACTATTTAATGTTGACTCTCGAAAAAGTGCCAACACCTACCTTTTTCGCCAAAACTAATTATGATACAGACTGTTAGGGCAGGTAGGTGTTTGCAAAACACCTACCTAACACCTACCTAACACCTACCTGCCTTCTACCTAAGGGTCTGAAAGGATGGAAATCAGAGGATTATAAATAAAGTAAACACGAATTACCAAGAATTATCCATGAATGGCTGGCGCAGCAAAACCATGAGCTTTTACAAACTGGTAAGAGACAGGTAGGTGTTTGGTAGGTGTTCGACAAACACCTACCTGCTATTACACATTTATTTTCAACGCCTTACAAGTAAAAAGGTAGGTGCTGGGGGTGTTTCGTGAAAAAACGCAAGGGAATGAGCCCTGAGGCCCTTCCATAGCCCTTAACGCTATGAGCGTAGCCCAAGCATCTGGCGACGCAGATAAGGCTTCTGTGGAAATAGAAGCAGCATCTGGGAAAATAGAAGCTGATTCTATAAAAACAGAAAGGCCTTCTGCCAAGTTAGAAAGGCCTTCTGCAGAGATAAAAACAGCATCTGCAGAAATAGAAGGTTTATAGGCAGAGATAGACCACCGCTGCGGGGACGGCAAGCAGCATGCTGTCGATACGGTCGAGTATGCCGCCATGACCAGGCAGCAGCTTACCGGAATCCTTCAGCCCCAGCGTGCGCTTGATGAGCGACTCGACGAGGTCGCCCCACGTGCCGAACAGCACCACCACCAGGGCCAGCCCCAGCCATCGCCACAGGGGCATGAAGGGGAAATAGTGTGCCAGCCCCACGGCTGCCGCAAGGCTGACGACAGCACCTCCAACGGCTCCCTCCCACGTCTTGCCGGGAGATATGCGGGGAAACAGCTTGTGCCGCCCTAACCACGAGCCAACGAGGTAGGCGCCAGAGTCGTTGAGCCACAGCAGGACATAGACGGCCAGGGGCAACGCCCAGAAAGGACGTTCGGCTGTCTGAAGGGGAGCAAAAGCCAGCACGGAGAGCAGCGACAAGGGCAAGACAACATAAACCTGCGCCAGCGCCATCCGCCCGAGGTTGCCAAGGGGGTCGGCACGACGGGCATAGAGCTCAACGACAAACGTCAACATCACCACGAGCAGGTAGGGGACAAAGGCAAGCACGGCGTTGATGTCGGCAGAGCGGCAGACGGCATACATCGCCACGGGCAGCGCCACCGCCGTGAGGGAGAGGAGAACGAGCGCAATGGTTTCTGCCGAACGGCGCGAAGCGTGTTCTACAACGAAACGTTCAGACGTGATGCGAGCGAACTCCCACACAGCCAACAGCGCCAGCAGCACGATGAGCGCCAGCAGGGTCCAAGGGCGGAACACGGTGGCGAAGACCATCAGGGCGACGTAGGCGGCTCCTGTGAGCGTACGTACGAGCAGTTTCATGACAACGTAGCCTGGGAGAACTCGGGGATGGGAGAAGATGCAGCAGGCTCCGTATTCTCGGAGCTCTTGTCGAGAATCTCGTCACTACGCGAGGCCCACGGACGCTTGCCGAAGATTCGCTCGGCATCCTCGGCGAAGATAACCTCACGGTCCATCAGCAACTGGGCCAGCTGGGCATGACCGTCACGATGCTCGAGCAACAGCTGTTTGGCGCGCGCATACTGCTCGGCTATCATGGCCTTGCTCTCGCTGTCAATCATCTCGGCTGTAGCCTCGCTGTAGGGCTTGGTGAAGCCGTATTCGTCCTGGTTGTAGTAGCAGACGTTGGGCAGCTTTTCGCTCATGCCCGCATAGGCTATCATGCCGTAGGCCTGCTTGGTAACGCGCTCGAGGTCGTTCATGGCCCCGGTGGAGATATGGCCCGTGAAGAGTTCCTCGGCAGCACGTCCGCCCAAGAGGGCACACATCTCGTCGAGCATCTGCTCACGCGTGGTAATCTGTCGCTCCTCGGGCAGGTACCAGGCGGCACCCAAGGCACGTCCGCGGGGCACGATGGTGACCTTGATGAGCGGGTCGGCCCACTCAAGGAACCACGACAGGGTGGCATGGCCCGCTTCGTGGAGGGCAATGGTGCGCTTCTCGTCCTGCGTCAGCACCTTGGTCTTCTTCTCCAAACCTCCGATGATGCGGTCCACGGCAGCCAGGAAGTCCTGTTTCTCCACGGCCTTCTTTCCGCTGCGCGCAGCGATAAGGGCTGCCTCGTTGCAGACGTTGGCAATGTCGGCTCCGCTGAAGCCGGGTGTCTGACGGGCCAGCAAATCGACATCAACGTCGGGGCTGAGCTTGAGCGGACGCAGATGGACGCCGAAGACCTCCTTGCGCTCGTTGAGGTCGGGCAGGTCCACATGTATCTGGCGGTCGAAACGTCCGGCGCGCAGTAGGGCCTTGTCAAGGATATCGACGCGGTTGGTGGCAGCAAGGATAATGACGCCGCTGTTGGTGCCGAAGCCGTCCATCTCCGTCAGCAGCTGGTTGAGCGTACTCTCGCGCTCGTCGTTGCCGCCCATAGCAGGATTTTTGCCTCGGGCACGGCCTACGGCATCAATCTCGTCGATGAAGATGATGCAAGGCGCTTTCTCCTTCGCTTGACGGAACAGGTCGCGCACGCGGCTGGCGCCCACGCCGACGAACATCTCCACGAAGTCGGAACCCGAGAGGGAGAAGAACGGCACGTCGGCTTCGCCGGCCACAGCCTTGGCAAGCAACGTCTTACCTGTACCCGGAGGGCCTACAAGCAAGGCACCCTTGGGTATCTTACCGCCCAGGTCGGTGTATTTCTGGGGATTTTTCAGGAACTCCACAATCTCCTCCACCTCCTGCTTCGCTTCGGCCTGTCCGGCCACGTCCTTGAAGGTGATACGGTCGGCCTTGCCCTTTTCGAAGAGCTGCGCCTTCGACCTGCCGACACTGAAGACGCCTCCGCCTCCCGGGCCGTTGCTGGAGCCTCCGCTCATGCGACGCATGATGAGCACCCAGAAAACAATGATAAGGATGAAGGGCAGCACGTTGACGAGGAAGCCCGTGAACAGGTGGTCGGCCTTCTTGTACATCAGTTCGCCCTTGAAGTTACCCTCGGCCGTTTGGGCGCTAAGGAACTCGTCCACGCTTTCCAGCGAGCCGGCATCAGTCACCATGCGCACAACGCGATTGTCCTTTTGCAACTCGTCGGCAACAGCCTGTCCCAGCACAGCAGCTACGCTGTCGGGGACGATGGTGAGCTCGAGCTTACGGTTGTCGTAAGCCACAACGCTTTCCACCCAGCCCTTCTGGACGTACTCGCGGAACTGGCTGTAATTGATGCGACGGGGCGCATCGGTGTTCCCGTTGAAAAAATATAGTCCCAGCAAGGCCATCGCAATGATGCCGTAGAGCCAGCTGAGATTGAAGCCTGATTTCTTTTTATTGTTGTTGTTACCCATTACCTTTTTTAACGATTTGACGATTTACCATTTTCTATCAGTCCAGGTCGGGCACATGCGTCAGCACGGCATCGGCCCAGAGGTTCTCCAGGTTGTAGTAGCGGCGCTCCTCGGGCAGGAAGATGTGGACCATGACATCGACATAGTCTATCGCCACCCAGCGAGCGGCGCGCAGTCCTTGAGCGGCAATCGGCTTGACGCCCTCGTCGATGCGCAGCTTGTCGCCCACGGAGCGACTGATAGCCTCAACCTGCGTGGGTGTGTTCCCCTGACAGATGACGAAGCACGAGCACACCGTCCCTGGAATTCCCGATAAATCGGCTACCACAATACCATGTCCCTTTTTGTCCTGTATGGCGTCAACTATCTTTTGCGCCAGATGTTCTGTATCTTTGTTCATGAATTTCTGTTTCAGCGGGCAAAGTTAAGAAAAACTATCATGTCAATCGCAGGGAAAGACATTTTTTTACGTGATTTTATGAAAAAAATGCTGCTTTTTATTTGTGTGAACGAAAAAAGCAGTATCTTTGCAGCGCAATTTGACACTGGGCTATGGTGTAATGGTAACACTGCAGATTCTGGTCCTGCCTTTCCTGGTTCGAGTCCGGGTAGCCCAGCAGAAAAGAAGGGAGAAGCCAAATGGTTTCTCCCTTCTGCTTTTCAGCAGCTGTAAGCCTTACTTTATCAAGACTTTCTGCCCGTTGACAATATAGAGTCCCTTCTGGAGTTTGTCAGACGGACTGATGCGGCGCCCCGTCAGGTCGTAGATGCCTTCGCGGAGGGTCTGCCTGTTGTCAGAAACCTGAATAGCCCCTATCGAGCTGTCCACGTCGACAGCGCCCAGCTGCACCGCCTGCTCAATGGGGAGGGCAGCATCCCAGAAGCGGAGTTCGGCAATGTCAACCGCACCCTCTTCGCCATTGTCGTCGGTGAAAATCCAGCCCACTTCGTGGAGGATCCATCTGTCGGTATTCGAACTGTAGGTGGCAAGGACCTTTAAGCCGTCGATATAAACCGACATGCGGTTTTCGTCAACGATAAAGACAATACGGTGCCACATGCCTTCCACCAGTTCGCCTCCATAGCCCAAGCCGCTGATGTTGATGCCAATCTGCGTGCCTTTAGTATAAAGCGAACCGTCATCATCGTTGTCCACATGGCTCTGGAAGATGGCATTGTAGCCGCTCAGGCTCTTGGGACGGATGTCCATCATCATGGAGAAGGAGTTCAAGTCGCCTCCCTGATTATGTGCCAGCTGCAGGTAGCAGTCCTTCGGCACAGAGAGGGCGCCGTTGTCGGAAGCAGGGCCTGAGATAGGCTCGAAGCCTGCAGCAGCAAGGTCGTCAACTAGCTCGGGGCCGTTAGTACCCTTGACGGCACCACGCAGCGTGGCGGTGCCTGTGCCTTCCAGAACAGAGGATGGTTTGTCGAAGGTCCAGATGCTGACGGGCTCAACGAAAGGCTCGCTCTCCCAATCCTGTTCGACAGCGCCAAGCTCTTTCACCTGATTTGCGTTGAGCGGGACATCCCAGAAACGGATTTCAGCTACGTCGTTGTCCTTCACCTCTCCGTCGTTGTCCATAAACAGGAGCACGTCGGACAGCATTGTCCAGCTGCTACTGGAGCCGGTGCTCTTCCCTACCTTATCCCCATCGAGATAGAGAGTGGCGCAGCCTCCCTTGACGACGAACAGAACACGATGCCACTTCGAAGGAACCAGACTGCCATGATAGCCCAGGCCAGACACGGTGATGCCCAGCATGCCGTGTTTGATGAACAGGCCCGCATCCGGCTTGTTGGTGATGTCCTTCTGGTAAAGGGCATTCCAGCCTTCCAAGGACGAGGGACGAATGTCGTAGAGGATGGAGAAGTCTTTCAGCTGTTCGACACCCAGGTTGTTAGCAAGCCAAAGAGCCGCATCGGCAGGGATAGTGACGGCTCCGTTGCCTGCCTTCGGACCCTCGATAGCCGTGATGCCGACAGAGGCAGCATCGGGGGTTGCGACAAAGCCTTCTTCGCCCTTGACGGCAGCACTCAGCGTGGCATCGCCTGTCCCAGCAAACAAGTCGGAAGCGTTGTCGAAAGTCCAGCAGCCCGCAGCCTCAGGCATGTTGTCGCCCAACTTGATCTGGGTGACTTCCACCTCCTGTGGAAGCAAATATCCTGCCTCCACAACGATGACATCGGAACGGCGTCCCTCTTCTTCAAGAGGCTGGGCACGGAACGTATAAGCTTTCTCGCCAATGAAAGGCTCCACATCGACGGGCTCTATCCAATCGGGCAGTTCGAAGGAGACGGGCAGGTTGGAATTGACGGTAATGGAGAAGTCGGTTTCGTCGATGAGCCTGACGCCCGTGGTCTGGACGACAAAGAGCTCTTCCACGTCACTATAGACGTCGCCCAGCTTCTGTGCCAGCTTGTCGCTGAGGGCGAAGTCCCAAAGCCGTATGTCTGCCACGTCCACTGGACCTTCCTCGCCATTCTCGTCAGCAAACAGCAGCGCATCGCCCAGCAGGGTCCAGTAATCCTGAGGATTGGGGCTCTCGCCCGTTTTCACGCCATCGATATACACCTTGGCGCGGCTGTCCTGCACCACAAAGAGGATGCGGTACCAGCGCTCAGACTCAAAATTGCCGACATAGCCGATGTTGGTGGACGAGCCGCCTCGGCCTATCGTGTTGTTCTTGATAAACAGGCCGGCATCCTCCCGGTTTGTGATGTCGTTCTGAAAGAGGGATTTATAGCCA
Organism: Bacteroidaceae bacterium; assembly: GCA_016291905.1. Classification (GTDB taxonomy): domain Bacteria; phylum Bacteroidota; class Bacteroidia; order Bacteroidales; family Bacteroidaceae; genus UBA1189. The sequence continues at coordinate 72,087 of JAEEZS010000055.1, read as the reverse complement.
TTCAGATCTGAGGGGCGGAGGTCATAAAGCAGGGTATAGCTCGTGAGGACTTCAGCATCAGCTGAAAGCCAAAGGTAAGCATCCGCAGGGACATTGATGGCGCCGTTCTCCGAAGTAGGACCAGCAACGGGGACAATCCCTGCTTTGGCAGGGTCGTCGGTCTTCTCAGGGCCGTTATCGCCCTTGAAAGCGGCACAGAGCACAGACGGTCCTATGCCCTGCATCAGGTCAAAAGGGTCGTCGAAAGTCCAGTGGCCTATGGGCTCGGGAACATCGTCGCCGACGAAAGTCTGCTCAACCTCTACATCGATGGGCTGCAAGCCCTCTGCCTGAACGGTAATGTAGTCCCTGCGCTTTCCGGACTGGTCCATAGGCTGCGCACGGAACGTGTAAGCCCTTGTGCCGGCAAAAGGCGTCACGTCGATGCCCTCAATCCATTCGGGCAGAACGAATTCAAACGGCACATTGGCTTCGACAGTAAGGGTGAAATCCAGGTTATCCACAATCTTCACAACGTCTGTGCCTACCTTAATATAGGGGTCCTTGACCTCTGGCTCCAACCCTGACAATTCCCGTGCCTCGCTATCAGAGAGTCCATACTCCCAATAGGCAACCTCAGCCACGTAAGTGTCGTTCATCTCCTCATTTTCATCGCAGAAGAGGTAGAATCCCCAAGGGTCTATCTCCCAGCACAGCTGGCTGGAACAATGGCTAACCATCTCGCCATTGACATAGACGCAGAAATCATGGTCGCGGTTCAGGATAAGGATGCGATACCATGTGTCATCCTCTATTTCGCCGTGATAGCCCAGGCCGTTGACATTTATGCCTACCTGATGCTTGCTAATAAAGAGGTCACCATCGTTGCTGTTTTTCTCGTTAGTCTGATACAAAGCATCATACGGATAAGCGTCTTCCACCTTGATATCCATCAGGATGGTATAGTCTTGCGTCGCCCAGTCTTTGTTACGCACCACCTTGAAACCGGCATTCTTAGGCACGAAGGCGGCTCCGTCGCCCTCTTTCTGTCCTGCAATGGCTGTGATACCCACTTCGTCGGCACTCTCCACTATCGTCACCGAACCACGCCCCACGCTGATGGGCTGCAGGACGTAATCGCCTTTTTCCACCTTCAGCAAATTGCTAGGGTCGTCGAAGGTCCAGCGGGCATCGGGGGCCATGTCATCATCGTCCATACCGGCAGCTGTCGTGGAGAAGGTTAGGATTTGGGGAGCCGACATATTGTCGTAGGAATCCATTGCAACTACCTCCACACTATATTTCGAATCGGCAGTAAGGCCCGTAAAGGTACACGTCAACGTCTCGGGCATTGCTGAGTTCAAGTAGAACTGCGAGAAGATGAACTTTTCAGCAACCACCAGCCCGTCCTTACTCAGACGCACACGATAGCGGAAGACACACTCGTCGTCCGAAGCCTGCGGAATAGTAACCTCAACCTTGTGAGCCGTAGGCGTAATCACGAAATTGGGATTCGTTTCAAATGTAGGAGCAGCTCCTCCGCTGCGAAGGGGACGACCGTTGGGATTATCATCGGCATCGCGGATGTCGCCATACTGGAACATCGAGCCGTCGAAGGGAGCCTTCAGCACCCAGCGGTTGTCGGCTCCGATTTCCTCGTTGCGGTAGGTGTCGTAACGACGGATTTCAATATCTCCATTCGGCAGTTCGGTAAGAATCATTCCCTCAGTAACATACTCGTAGCCAGCAGGGTGTATGCCTGCATCCACAGCGCCCGGATTGATTTCCGAGTAAGTGGTGCTTGCCGTGTTGATGGCAGTATAGTAGTTCTGACGCGAAGACTCGGGATTGACGCCTTGATGGATGCTGCGCGGGTCGCCCAGCGGATAGTGGCTATGTCCGGCAAAGACGACAGCCTGAGGATACTTGTTGAGCACGGGATTCAGCACCTGCATGGCCCAGGCTCCACCTGTTTCCACTTCAGGCCACGAGCCATACACCGTCCAGCGGGGAGGCACATGGGTAAAGACGAAGATGGGCTTGCCAGGGCACTCCTGACTGGCACGCTCTAGGTACGACTCCAGCAAATCAACTACATCCTTCGGGTAGGCAGCTGTGCCCGACGAAGGGCTATTCGTATCGTTGCTATCGCCACTGAACTCGCTGATGGTGATGAAGGGATAGCCCTTGATGACCTTGTAGATGTGATACGGATAAGGTTCGCCTCCGTTGAAGGCCTTAAGCCCCTCCTGGTAGTGCGACTTACCGTCGCTGTCGAAGTTATCGTGGTTGCCCATCATGAAGAGGAACGTCCCCACAGGATTTGTGAAGTTCTTCTCGTCCTGGAACACGTCTACCAGCTGCTCGTATTCCGAGGCAGCTCCGCTGTTGGCCAAGTCGCCCACAACGGCTAAGGCATCCAGACGCGCCTGCGATGTCAGGTTCTTCAACGCCTGAGGTACCTTCACCATCGGGCCCTCGCCCACGTTGTTTCCAAAATGAATGTCGGAGATAACGCCGAACGTAAGCGGCTCATTCTCTTGCGCCAATGCAAGACCCCCTGCCGTCAGCGCCAATAGGGAAAAACAAAGAAAAAAGGTTTTTTTCATCACGGTATATGTTTTAAAAAGGTTTATAATCTTCCGCAAAGATACTATCTTTTTTTAACTTCCATGCTTTTCGATGTTCATTTTTCAGTCTTTACCGATTTTTTCGCCCTTTTTTCTTCGCTGGAGCGGAAAAAAGCATTATCTTTGTACCTCGTAAAAATCTTCACTTTTTTCCCATCATGAAAAAGACTTTTTTCGCCTTTTTAGCCTTCAGCACTATGCTGCTGGCAAGTTGCACGAGAGACAACGACCCACGACTCATCATCATCACCTACGACGGCCTGCGCTGGCAGGAGCTTTTTGAGGGTGCCGACTCGGCCCTGATAAACAATACGAGCTTTGTGAAAGACACAGCCGCGCTGAAGGAGGCTTTTTGGCGCAAGACGCCCGAGGAACGCCGCATGGCACTCATGCCCTTCACGTGGGAGTACGTTGCCCAGAACGGCTATCTCATCGGCAACCGTCACAAAGGCAGCCAGATGCAAGTGGCAAACAAAAAGAATTTCTCTTACCCAGGCTATAGCGAAATGTTCTGCGGCTATGCCGACGATGAGCGTATCGACTCCAACGACCCTGTGGCTAACCCCAACTCAAACGTGCTGCAAGCCGCTTTGGCCGACCCGCGCTATGCCGGCAACGTCATGCTCTACGGCTCGTGGGAGTCCATCCGCTTTGCCGTCAACAACGACAGCATCGGACTCCCAGCCAGCGTCGCCTACGAACCCAACGTGGCGCGCAAACCCAACGCCGTCCTGCGGCTCATCGACGAGATGCAGGAGGGCATGCCCCACTACTGGGGTTCGGAGCGCTTCGACGCCTTCACCTACGCCTACGCCCTGGAGACGCTGAAAAGCGACCATCCCAAGGTGATGTGGATTTCGTTCGGCGATACCGACGAATGGGGGCACGACAATAAATACGACGAATACCTCAAATCTACCCACGGTACCGACGCCTTTATCCGTCGCATCGTCGAGACGTGCGAGAGTGACCCCTTCTATCGCGGGCGCACCACCTATCTCATTACCGTTGATCACGGACGGGGTGTGCGTCGGGGCTTTTCAGACCATGGCTCGGGCGCAAAGGGCTCGGAGCAGACGTGGATGATGGCCTTCGGCAAAGGCGTGGAAGCGCTGGGCGAAACTACCAACAACGGGCCTTTCTATACGCAGCAGTTTGCTGCCAACGTGGCTGAGGTACTGGGCATCGACTTCACACCCGACAACGGCGTGCGCCAGGAACCCATCCGCCCCGACTACAAGGGAGAACCCCTTCCTGAGCTGGAGGAACAAATAGAAAAGGGACATTTCCCTGCGCTTAAAGGCGTTTCTTCACGTCGTAACGGCGTACGCTTCACCTACCACGAAGCCGAAGTAAAGAGTGTGGACGAGCTGGACAAGGTGCCTGTCCTCGCACGCGGCGTGGCGCCTTATTTCCAGATGGATAGCGCCAAGAGGGAAGAGTATTTCGGCTTCCAGTACAAGGCGTTGTGGAAGGTAGATACTACGGCACGCTACCACATCCTCTGTGGGTCTGACGACGGCACAAAGGTGTGGCTAGACGGCAAACTGATTTTTGACAATGACGGGGCACACGGCACCTCGTGGGTTGAGGCTATTGCCGACATCGATGCGGGCTTCCATCGCCTCGAAGTCAAGTACTTCCAGAAGACAGGCGGCAAGACGCTCACCCTCAATTGGGAAGGCCCAGGCTTCGCCGAAACCGCCATCCCCTCCTCTGCCCTGTTCGTCGAATAGCCTGCGCTACGGATTTATTCCAGTGGGCTGTGATTTTATTCCAGTGGGCTACGAAATTATTCCCTTGGGCTGTGGATTTATTTGCCTGCGTTATTTGTTCATCAGCCTACGTTACGAAAGCAGTCCCTCACACGTAGAGCCGCACTTCCCCTCCTATTACATGCAAAAAAGGAGGAAAAATTTGGGCATTCGGGGGGCTTTTCGTATTTTTGCCGTCTGATTCGGAGATTGTGTTGTAAACTATGACTTTCACTTACGACGTTGTTGTCATTGGCGCAGGGCATGCAGGCTGCGAAGCGGCTGCCGCTGCCGCAAACTTGGGCTCGCGCACCTGCCTGATTACCATGGACATGAACAAAATCGGGCAGATGAGCTGCAACCCCGCTGTGGGCGGAATTGCCAAGGGACAAATCGTGCGTGAAGTGGATGCGCTGGGAGGCTATATGGGCATCGTCACAGACCGTACAGCCATCCAGTTCCGTATGCTCAACCGCTCTAAAGGCCCAGCCATGTGGAGCCCCCGTGCCCAATGCGACAGAGGGAAATACATCTGGGCCTGGCGCGAGGTGCTCGATGGCATCAACAACATAAACATCTGGCAGGATACCGTGACGGAACTGCTTGTGGAAGAAGCCGATGGCATCAAGCAGGTGAAGGGAGTGAAGACGCAGCTGGGTGTCACTTTCCATGCCCAAGCCGTCATTCTTACCGCAGGGACTTTCCTCAACGGACTGCTCCACTTCGGGCCCGTGAAGATTCCAGGCGGAAGAGTTGCCGAGCAGGCAGCCTATCAGCTCACAGAGTCTATCACACGCCACGGAATCACCTTTGCGCGGATGAAGACAGGCACTCCCGTACGCATCGACAAGCGTAGCGTGGACTTCAGCCTGATGGAGGTGCAGGACGGAGACAAGGACTTCCACACCTTCTCCTACCTCAGCGAGCCACGCAGACTTCGACAGCTCAGCTGCTGGACCTGCTACACCAACGACAACTGCCACGAAGTCTTGCGTCGCGGACTGCCCGAGTCCCCCCTCTACAACGGACAAATCCAAAGCATCGGCCCGCGCTACTGCCCCAGCATCGAGACGAAGATCGTCACCTTCCCCAACAAGGAGCAGCATCAGCTCTTCCTGGAGCCTGAGGGCGAGACAACCAACGAGCTTTACCTCAACGGCTTCTCCTCGTCCCTGCCGATGGACATTCAGGTGGAGGCGCTGAAGCAGATTCCTGCCCTGCGCAACATCGTCATATATCGCCCAGGCTATGCCATTGAATACGACTTCTTTGACCCCACACAGCTGCGCCATACGCTGGAGTCGAAAGTCATTCGAAACTTCTTCCTTGCCGGACAAGTCAACGGCACCACAGGCTACGAGGAAGCCGCAGGGCAAGGGCTTGTTGCCGGCGTCAACGCCCACATCAACTGTCACGAAGGAGAGCCCTTCACTTTGCGCAGGGACGAAGCCTACATCGGCGTGCTCATTGACGACCTTGTCACGAAAGGCGTGGACGAGCCCTACCGCATGTTCACCTCCCGAGCGGAATACCGCATCCTGCTCCGTCAGGACAATGCCGACGCACGCCTCACAGAGAGGGCTTACCAACTGGGGCTGGCACGCAGGGAGCGCTATGACATCTATTGCAAGAAACTCGAGCAGATTGAGCGCATCCTCGACTTCACTCGCAACTATTCCATCAAGCCCGCACTCATCAACGACGCGCTGGAAAAGCTGGGCACTACCCCACTCCAACGTGGCTGCAAGTTGCTGGAGCTTGTCGGACGTCCCCAGCTCACGCTGGAAAACCTCGCTCCCCATATCCCCGAGCTTGCCCGCACGTTGAACAGCATCAGCGAGCGCAAGGAGGAAATCATCGAGGCAGCCGAAATCCAAATCAAGTACAGCGGCTACATTGAGCGCGAGCGCGTCATTGCGGAAAAGATGCAACGGCTGGAGAACATAAAGATCCGAGGCCACTTCGACTATGCCAGCATCCAGTCCCTCTCTACGGAAGCACGCCAGAAGCTCGTCAAGATTGACCCCGAAACCCTTGCCCAAGCCCAGCGCATACCAGGCGTTTCGCCCAGCGACATCAATGTGCTGCTTGTGCTTATGGGAAGGTAAAAAGCGGATTGTTTCACGTGGAACAATTGGCAACAATAATAGAAAAACGAACAAGGAAAACACCAGGCACACCATGTTTGAAAGCGTATTGAAAAGTAACGACTACCTCAGAGGGATTGTGGAAAATCTCCCTGAGAGCCCTGGTTGCTATCAATACCTCGACAAGAATGGCGCCATCATCTACGTGGGGAAAGCCAAGGCGCTCAAGCGCCGCGTGAGCTCCTATTTTAATAAAGAACAAACGGGAAAGACACGCGTACTGGTGAACCAGATTGCCGACATACGCTATGTGGTGGTTGACACGGAGGCCGACGCCCTGCTGCTTGAGAACAATCTTATCAAGAACTACAAGCCGCGCTACAACGTGCTGCTGAAGGACGATAAGACCTACCCTTCCATCTGCATCAGCAACGAACCCTACCCCAGGGTTTTCAAGACGAGAAACATTATCCCCAAAGCAGGAATCTACTTCGGTCCATACAGCCACGTGGGGATGATGTACGAGATTCTTGATTTCATCAAGGAGAATTACTTTGTGCGCACATGTCACCTCAGCCTGACGCAGGAAAACATCGACAAAGGAAAATTCAAACCCTGCCTCGACTATCACCTGCATCGCTGCCTGGCGCCCTGCGTCGGCAAACAGACACAGGAGAACTACCTTGAGCAAATCCGCGAAATCCGCGAAATCCTCAAGGGAAACTCACGTGAAGTACGGGAGGAACTGCTTCAGCAGATGAAAATACTCAGCGAGAATCTGCAATTCGAGGAAGCCGAGATTATCAAAAAACGCTACATTGCCCTGGAAAAGCTGCGCGAAAAAAGCGAGGTTGTCAGCAGCACCATTCATAACGTGGACGTCTTCACCATCGAAGCCGATGAGAAGAATGCCTACATCAACTACCTCCACGTCACCAACGGCGTCATCAACCAAGCCTTCACATTCGAATACAAAAAGAAAATCAACGAAACCAAAGAGGAGTTGCTGAGCCTGGGCATCGCAGAGATGAGGGAACGGTATAAAAGCCACTCCAAGGAAATCATTGTCCCCTTCGACATTGAACTTGACTTAGGCGAAGTGACGTTTACCATTCCACAGCGAGGCGACAAAAAGAAACTGCTGGAGCTTTCGCTGATGAACGTCAAGCAGTATAAGCTGGACAAGTTGAAACAGGCGGAAAAATTGAATCCCGAGCAGAAGAACACGCGTATCCTGAAAGAGATTCAGGAGCACCTGAAACTGCAGAAACTGCCCATGCACATCGAGTGTTTCGACAACTCCAATATCTCGGGTTCGGATGCCGTTGCTGCATGCATCGTCTTCCGCAATGGCAAACCCAGCAAGGACGAATACCGCAAATACAACATCCGCACGGTTGTTGGCCCCGATGACTACGCCTCCATGAAAGAAGTTGTTCGCAGGCGCTACTCCCGATTGTTGGAGGAAGAAAAAGAGCTGCCCGACTTAATCATTGCCGATGGAGGCAAAGGACAGATGGAAGTGATTCGCGAAGTGGTGGAAGATGAGCTACACCTCAACATCCCTATTGCCGGATTGGCAAAAAACGACAAACATCGCACCAACGAACTGCTCTACGGTTTCCCTGCCAAGAAGATTGGATTAAAACAGGACAGTTCGCTCTTTCGTCTTCTAGTGAAGATACAGGACGAGGTGCATCGCTTTGCAATCACCTTCCATCGCGACAAACGCAGCAAGCACCAAGTGGTTTCAGCACTCGACAACATCCCAGGCATCGGGGCCAAGAGCAAGGAAGCGCTGCTGAAAAGATTCAAGAGCGTGAAACGGATCAAAGAAGCCGACGTGAATGAGATTGCAGAGATATTAGGACAAAAAAAGGCCGAAATCCTTAAAGAAAGCCTGAACCGCCCATAAAAGATACAAGGAAATGAGAATCGTTATACAAAGAGTGAGCCGTGCCTCTGTCACTATCGACAGCATCCAAAAGTCTGCCATAGGGCAAGGCATGCTGATACTGTTAGGAATTGAGGAAGCAGACACGCAGGAAGACATCCAATGGCTTTGCAAAAAGATTGTCAACCTTCGGATTTTTCCCGATGAAAACGGCGTGATGAACAAAAGTATTCTGGAACACGGAGGAGAAATACTTGTTGTGAGCCAATTTACGCTGATGGCATCCACAAAGAAGGGAAACCGCCCTTCGTATATCCGCGCAGCCAGACCAGAAACTGCCATCCCCCTCTACGAAGAGTTCTGCGAAGAGCTCAGCATAGCCCTTCAGAAACCTGTGGAAACAGGAACATTCGGAGCAGACATGAAAGTGGAGTTGATTAACGATGGTCCTGTTACCATACTTATTGATAGCAAAGTAAAAGAATAAGGAATCGCATTATGGAAGAAATCACACTGGCTGCGGTACAGAAGCAGACTGACGACTGGATAAAGACCTACGGTGTGCGCTATTTCAACGAGCTCACCAATATGACCATCCTCATGGAAGAAGTCGGAGAGCTGGCACGCGTCATGGCAAGAGTCTATGGCGAGCAGTCCTTCAAAGAGGGCGAAACGGCTAATTTATCCGATGAAATGGCGGATATTCTATGGATACTGGCTTGTCTGGCAAACCAGACAGGCGTGAACCTGACGGAGGCCTGGCAGAAAACCATAGAGAAAAAGACAAATCGCGACAAAGAAAGACATATCAACAACCCTAAATTAAAATAAACGAAACAATTATGGAAAAAGAAACCACCCAGGCGTACGCCGAAAACGGAAAGTACGAAGAGATGCTTGCCCGCTACAACACAAGCCTCAAGGACGAGGATGTGAAGGCTGCGATAGCCAAACTGATTGCAGAGAAAGTGCCGCAGAACGACACCCTCGAAGTAAAGAAACTGCTCTTCAACTGCATTGACCTCACCACGTTGAAAACCACCGACAGCGAGGAAAGCGTGCTGAAATTCACGGAAAAAGTCAACGAGTTTGAGGACAAATACCCTGACCTGAAGCCTGTTGCCGCCATTTGTGTCTATCCCTGTTTTGCACAGATTGTCAGCCAGTCGCTTGAAGTGGAAGAAGTGGGTATTGCCTGCGTGTCAGCTGGATTTCCTTCCTCTCAGACCTTCCCTGAAATCAAGGTGGCTGAGACAGCCTTGGCTCTCAAGGACGGTGCTACTGAAATCGACATTGTCATCAGCGTGGGCAAATTCCTGAGTGGTGACTACGAAGGAATGTGCGATGAAATCGAGGAATTAAAGGAAACTTGTGGCGAACACCACATGAAAGTCATCCTTGAAACGGGTGCCCTGGGCAGCTGCGCTAACATCAAGAAGGCTTCCCTACTCTCCATGTACAGCGGAGCCGATTTCATTAAGACTTCCACCGGCAAACAAGAGCCTGCAGCCACTCCTGAAGCAGCCTATGTGATGTGTCAGGCTATCAAAGAATACTATGCTCAGACAGGCAGGAAAGTAGGCTTTAAGCCCGCAGGAGGCATCAACTGTGTGCGCGATGCAGTGGTCTATTACACCATTGTCAAGGAAATTCTGGGCGAGGAATGGCTCAACAACCAGTTCTTCCGCTTAGGAACAAGCCGTCTGGCCAACCTGCTACTGTCAGAAATCCTCGGTGAAAACGTCAAATTCTTCTGATTCGAACTGACAAAAAGAAAGCGGAGGGTAGTAATACTCTCCGTTTTTTTGTGGGCTCATCTAGAGTGCTAAAAGGGCCTTCTGAGCGGTGGAAAGGGCCTTCTAATTTGCCGAAAGGCCCTTCTGCGGGAAGGAAAAGGCCTTTATTTCTCGCGGCCTATGACATAGTCAAGATAGGCTATGATGGCACTGACAATCTCCTTGTTATCGTACTCTGCCAACAAGGCTAAGACCTTTTCACGATAAGACCTCATGACGCTTTCGGCATAGGCTATACCGCCATGTGACTTGGCAAATTCTATCAGCTCATGAATCTCATTATCAGACAATGAGCCCGCCTTCAGCTGCTCAATCTTCCGATGTATGTCATCCGTACCAAAGTTACGCACAGTATAGATGATGGGCAGCGTGAGCTTTCCCTCTCGCATGTCACTACCCGTGGGTTTGCCCAAGGTTGCTGACTCGAAATAATCGAAAATATCATCCTTGATTTGGAAACAAACGCCGATGAATTCGCCTATTTTTGCAGCTCTTTCCACATCTTCGGGAGAAGCATTGACAGACAAAGCCCCCAACCGCGTGCAGGCTGAGAAGAGAGCCGCTGTTTTCTTCTTAATAATAAGGAAATAGACATCCTCGGAAACCACATTTTCGCGGCTTTCAAACAACTGGAAGAGCTCGCCATCAGAGAGTGTCTGAGCCAGTTTGCTGACCACCCTTGCCATCTCCACATTGTTGGTGCGGGCCATATACAGCATGCTGATAGACAACAGATAATCCCCCGAAAGGACAGCCACCTTGTTCCCAAACGAAGCATTGACCGAAGGTTGTCCACGGCGTTTATCGCTCTCATCAATCACATCGTCGTGCACCAGGCTGGCTGTGTGGAGGAGCTCCAGCGAAAGGGAAGAATTATAGGTAGAATCGCCGATTTCACCGAACAATTTGGCAAATAGCAGGGCCAAAATAGGGCGCATCTGCTTGCCCTTTTTTTGGACAATATGATTCAGTACCTCACGCAGCAGAGGATTGTCGGTTACAGTAAAATTGTCATAGAGCGACTGGAAGTGATGATACTCCTGCTCGACAGGTCTGATTATGACATCTAATGGGTTCATCGCGCATTTTTGAGGTGCAAAAATAACAATTAATTGGGAGATATAATAATTATTTCGTAATTTTACCGCAAAATTCTTCAATTATGGACAAACTGTTTTTGCTTGATGCCTACGCGCTGATTTTCCGCGCCTACTATGCAATGATTCGTTCGCCAAGATATAACTCCAAGGGAATGAACACTTCAGCCATCTACGGCTTTGTAAACACCTTGGATGAGGTGCTGAAAAAGGAGAATCCCACCCACATCGGGATAGCCTTTGACCCTGCAGGAAAGACCTTCCGCCACGAAATCTTTCCCTCTTACAAAGCCCAGCGCGAGGAGACCCCAGAGGACATCCGGAAGGCTGTGCCCTACATCAAGGAAATCATACGGGCCTACCGCATCCCCATCCTTGAAGTGGCAGGCTTTGAAGCCGATGATGTGATAGGTACATTGTCGAGAAAAGCCGATGAAAAGGGCGTTTTTTGCTACATGATGACCCCCGACAAGGACTACGCCCAGCTGGTGACAGAGCGGGTAAACATCTACCGCCCCAAACTGGGTGACAAGGCGGAGGAAATCCTCACCCCCGAGAAGGTGTGCGAAAAGTACGGTCTCTCCTACCCTACTCAGATGATCGACTTGCTGGGACTGATGGGTGATTCCTCTGACAACATCCCCGGCTGCCCTGGAGTGGGCGAAAAGACAGCAAAGAAACTGATAGAGGAATTCGGAAGCATCGAAGGACTTTTGAGTAGAACCGGCGAGCTGAAGGGAGCCCTCAAGGAGAAGGTCGAAGGCAATGTCGAGCAGATAAGATTGAGCCGCTTCTTAGCCACCATCAACAGAGATGTCCCCATCGAACTCAACCTCGAAGAGCTGAAAAAAGAGGAGCCCGACAACGACAAACTGAGAGAGATTTTCACCGAGCTGGAGTTCCGCAGTTTCTTAAGTCGGATGGAAGGAAGCCACAGCGAAGAGAAACATCGGGGACAAAAACAGCCTTCTCTTTTCGACGCACAGACCCCCACTTCCCCTTCAGCCCAAGGTCCCATCCAAGGAGATTTGTTCGGCGCTGTCCCTGCAAAAACCCCGGAAATGCCCTCTGAGGCTTCAAAAATCACGGGCACAGGGACGAGTGATGGTTTTTTTTCGAATCTCAGCGGGTTAGAATCGCGGAAACACAGCTATCATCTTGCTGATACAAAGGAGAAAAGAGCTGAAATTTTGCAACTTTTCAGTAGTGTAGATTCCTTTGCATTTGACACAGAAACCGACAGCGTGAACGCCATTGATGCCCATCTGGTGGGTATGAGCTTCTGCAAGGAGGAAGACGAGGCTTGGTATGTTCCCGTGCCCGCTGATGAGGCAGAAGCCCAGGCTGTGGTGAACGAGTTTGCTCCCCTACTCCATCATCCGCACACCTTGAAGATCGGGCAAAACATCAAGTACGACTACATGGTCATGCAAAACTACGGCGTGGAAATCTGTGGCCCTCTCTTCGACACCATGATTGCCCACTATCTCCTGCAGCCCGAGCTGCGACACAACATGGACTTCCTAGCCGAGGTCTATCTGAACTACCGCACCATCCACATCGAGGAACTGATTGGCGAACGCGGAAAGGGGCAGCTGAACATGCGCGACCTCTCCCCTGCCCTCATCTGCGACTATGCCTGCGAGGATGCCGACGTCACCCTCAAGCTGAAGCACGTCCTTGAAAAAGAACTGAAGAAGCAGGGCGTGGAAGAGCTGTTTTACACCGTTGAGATGCCCCTGGTGCGCGTGCTGGCCACCATGGAGAGGAATGGTGCCCGCGTGGATACGGAGGCCCTGAAGGAGACCTCACGCCACTTCACAGAACGTATGCTGCAGCTGGAGGATGAGATTCACTCGCTGGCAGGCATGGACTTCAATATAGCCTCGCCCAAGCAAGTGGGCGAAGTGTTGTTTGAGCGGATGAAGATCATGGAGAAGCCCAAAAAGACCAAGACGGGGCAGTATGTCACCACCGAAGAGGTGTTGGAAAGCCTCCGCAGCCGGCATCCCATTGTGGAGAAAATCCTTGCCCATCGTGGCCTGAAGAAACTCATCGGCACCTATGTGGAACCCCTGCCGGCTCTTATCAATCCACGCACAGGACACATCCACACGTCATTCAATCAGACGGTTACAGCCACAGGACGACTGAGTTCAAGCAACCCCAACCTCCAGAACATCCCTGTGCGCGACGATGATGGCAAGGAAATACGCAAAGCCTTCATTCCCGACGAGGGCTGCCTGTTCTTCTCAGCCGACTACAGCCAGATTGAACTGCGCATCATGGCCCATCTGAGTGGCGACAAGAACCTCATCGAAGCCTTCCTTGAGGGAGAGGACATCCACGCTGCCACAGCAGCCAAAGTCTTCAAGAAACCCCTTGGAGAGGTCACCCGTGAAGAACGTTCCAAAGCCAAGACTGCCAACTTCGGCATCATCTACGGCATCAGCGTGTTTGGGCTGGCAGAACGCATGGGAGTGAGTAGGGGAGAAGCCAAGGAACTTATTGACAACTACTTCATCACCTACCCCGATGTGCGCCGCTATATGGATGAGAGCATCGCCCTGGCTCGCGAGAAGGGCTATGTGGAAACCCTCTTCCACCGCAAGCGCTACCTCCCCGACATCAACAGCCACAATGCCAATGTGCGCGGCTATGCTGAGCGGAATGCCATCAACGCCCCCATACAGGGCTCGGCAGCCGACATCATCAAGGTGGCCATGAACAAAATCTATGAGCGATTCCAGGCTGAGGGCATCCGTTCAAAGATGATTCTGCAAGTGCACGACGAACTGAACTTCAGCGTCTTCCCTGAGGAGAAAGAGCGTGTGCAGCAGATTGTCATCGAGGCTATGGAGAATGCCGTACACCTGCGTGTGCCCCTCACAGCCGACTGTGGCTGGGGCAAGAATTGGTTAGAGGCTCACTGATCTTCTCTTTGACTAACCCCACTGAGGCTTTACTCCTCATACGGCACCCACACTCGCATGGGGGAGGGGGCACGGTTGTCCCACGCATAGTAGGGAATGAACGTGTAGTTGCCCGTAGGATTGGAGGCAAACACCATCTGAACACCCCCCAGCAGATAGGGGTCCTTGGCCTTGCGGAACTCTGTGTCTGCCGTCAGCAAGGCATTGTCATAGAGGGCATTATTGTCAATCTTCTCCATGCAATACACAATGGGGCCACACTGTACGGCACGCATTCCCTCATCCTCCTTCACACGGGGGTCGGCAGCCACGGCCACCACAGGCATATCCACATCAAACACCAGTCTGTCGCCCTTCTTCCAACGTCCCTTTAGGGGGCTGACACACAGATAGCCATCCACTGTCTTGGTCTTGACTGGCCGTGAGAGCGATTCAAAGGTGTAGCTGTAAACACTACCATGACTTTCCCTGGCATTCATCTCCGACCAGTCAGGGATACGGATGCGGATTTCCTTCTTATCCAGGTTCCCCACTGTCAGCTCCACATGTCCATCCCAGGGATATTCTGTCTTGATAGTCATGTACTTGGAGGAGTTTCCGATGAAGAGATTCACCCAAAGGGCATCGTCCGAAAGGCCATAGATGTAGTTGCCGATGGAGGGGAGGAAGCGGCAAATCTGACTGGGGCAGCAGGCACAGCCATACCAAGCCTGACGATGATGTCCCCCATCGCTCTCCAGGGGATTGACGTAGAAAAACCTGTCGCCACTGAGCGAGATGCCAGCCAGGGCACCATTGTAGAGGCTGCGCTCAAGCACATCGACATACCTTGAATCCCCTGTAAACTGGTTCATTCGCCAGTTCCAGAGCACCATGCCCACCGAGGCACACGTCTCGCAGTAAGCCGACTTGTTGGGAAGGCTGTAGTCGGTGGTAAAGCCCTCATTGGAAGCCGATTGGCCAATGCCCCCTGTGATGTACATATTCCTGAGCACCACATCGTCCCACACGCGGTCCAGTGCCTCCCTGTAGGCTGTATTGCCCGTGTAGGCTGCCACATCAGCCATTCCACAGAACAGATACATGGAGCGCACGGCATGCCCTGAAATCTTCTCCAGCTCACTCACAGGCACCTCGTCCTGATAGTAATGGGCAGGCCAAGGATGATTGTTTCCATAACTGCCATAGCCATGTCCACGCTCCTCAAGAAGCCACGCCGCAAAGTCAAGATACTCCTGCTTATCGGTTATCTCATAGAGTTTTACGAGAGCCAGCTCAATCTCCTCATGCCCTGGCACCCAATGACGGCCTTCAGGACCGAAGACACTCATCATGTGCTGCACAAACCTTTCACACACGTCCACCAGCTTCCTCTTACCCGTCACCTTGTAGTAAGCCACGGCAGCCTCTATCATGTGGCCGGCACAGTACATCTCATGGCGGTCCATGTTCTTCCAGCGCTGGTCAAGCCCTGTCAGGGTGTAGAAGGTGTTGAGGTAGCCGTCCTCCAGCTGGGCAGCAGCAAACTTGTCAATCCACTCATCGCACTTTGCCTCCAGCTGAGGGTCGGGGTTGTTCTGCAGGCTGTAAGCCATCCCCTCCAGAGCCTTATAGACATCGCTGTCGTCAAAGAAGATACCACTGTGCTCCCCCTGACGCAGGGCTGCATGCTCAAAGTTGCGCATGCGGCCAGTCTGATTTTCAATCTGGTCGATGCAGACAGGGATGGTGGCCTCCTTGTGCTTCCTGAGACGCGGGGCCCAGAAGCTGTCGTTGATGGTGACTTCCGAGAAGCTGACGGGGGTGAATGCTTTGGTATCAGCGCTGCTGTCGTCCTTGCACGAGAGGACCATGACCGCCACAACCATCAGGGTAGGGTAGAGGAGCTTTTTCATTGAATGAGGATTTACAGAATTTAGTATGAGGAATTACAGTTTTTCGCTGCGAAGATAGCCATTTCTGCACAATTTACGTGTAACATCACTCGAAAAATGCAATTTTTTCGTGCGAATTTTGTTGCTGCGTGCGAAAGAATGGGATGAGTGCACGACAAAAACCCCTGTGATAACACCGTTTCAAATTACGCTTTCTGATACCGCACCTATTTCATAAAATCAGCCGAGCCATGCTCAACATCATTCCCCTTTGGCATTTCGTCCTAAACTATTAGAAAATTAGGCCGAAAAGCAACAGCTGTTATCTCCCAAAGCCGTTAGGACACGTGTCCTAACGGGTTAGGTAAGGTGTCCCAACGGGTTAGGACACCTGTCCCAACGGGTTTGGTACAATAAGAAAAAGCCCTTCTAAGATTTCAGAAGGGCCTTTCTTGATACCAAGCAGAGGAGAAAAGCGCTTATTTTTCTTGGATATGGACGAAATTTTTCCACCCGTTTGCCGAGTTGTACTCACTCAGGCTTCCTTTAGGAAAATACAGCACGGCTTTTTTATATGTGACATCATCAAACGAACTATTTGAGCAGGATGGGGGTGCCGTGCTTTTACAATGAATAGAGGTCAGGCCGCTGCAACCTCGGAAAGCTTCTGTCCTGATGGTGGTCACGCTTTGGGGGATGGTGAGGGAGGTAAGACCAGTGCAATTGTAGAAAGCATGCAAACCAATGGCAGTCACGCTATTAGGGATGTTGATGGAGGTTAAGCCTGTGCAGCCAAAGAAGGCATAACCGCCAATGAGGAGCACTCTGTTTGGGATAGTAACGGAGGTAAGGCTGGTTGAGTTCATGAAAGCTCCATAGCCGAATTCAAGCACTTCGTAAGCATTTCCTTTGTAGGTGATGGCAGGAACAATGTTTGCCACGCCACTGAAACCCGTTCTGTCGTACCCCGAAACAACCAAATGCCCTTCCTCAACGGTGTATTTGATGTAGTCGAGATAGAAATTCTTGTCGTCAATTCCCACAAACCGGCTTCCGTTTGAAGTAGTGCCATCTTCGTTTATAACAACCGGCTTACCTGTCTGCCCATCGAGGTCCTTTTGGCAGGAGGTGAAGAAACATACCGCTGCTGTGGCAAGCAGAAAAACAAAGGAAAAGTTCTTTTTCATCTTCTTATAAGTTAATTGTTTGCGTTCCGAAGAACACGCTGCAAATGTAACGTGTTTTTTGGTTTTCTACAAGACGATGATGATTTTTTTCTGTATCCCCTCGGCTTTTTTGGAAGGAGGAGGGGTGTGAACTGACAAAATTGCAGTGTATCGGGCTGAAAAACATGACGTTTTGTCAGCCGTTGTTGGGGAGAAACGGGGCGAAGCGTTAAAAAAGGGTGGGGGAGTGTAAACAAAGTTTGCACGGTGTTAAAAACAACTGACAGCATGGGGCTGTGGTGCGGAGATTGCACTATAGGGGGTGAACGAGGTTCGGAAAAGAGATGAACGAAAGGACATCCCCCGAGCCCCCAAGAAAAAGAATAAATGTTTAACCTATAAAAAATTACAACTATGACACTTTTAGCTAAATCACCGCGCTGCGGTTACAATTACAGAGACGAATGGATGCCGAGCATCCTGAACGATTGGTTCAACAACATGTGGCCCACCACCGAGACACCTTGCTATGGCGACTTCATCCCCAAGGTGAATGTGAGTGAGAACGACAAGGAGTACAAGCTGGAACTGGCTGTGCCGGGCATGACGAAGGAGCACATCAACCTCCACATGGAGGACAACGACACCCTGGTCATCAAGGCCGAGAAGGAGAAATGTGACAAGAAGGAGGCAGACAAGTGCGAGAAGAAGGCTGACAAGGGCTATCTGCGCCGTGAGTTCTACTACAACCGCTTTGAGCAGCGTTTCACTGTGCCTGACGATGCTGACGTGGAGGCCATAAATGCCTCGATGAGCGATGGTGTCCTCACCGTCACCCTGCCCAAGAAGGCTCCCGTGGCTCCTGAGAAGCTCCACAGAGTGATTGAAATCAAGTAACAGCGGGAGAGGAATATTACCTCCCTTGAACAGCCCCCTGGAGACAGATGTGTTTTCGGGGGGTGGTTTTTTTGTGGGAAGGATGGGAGCTATGAGAACAATGGGAGCAATGGGAGGGAGAGAATTTTGAGGATTTATTTGCTTTTTCGCTCGGCTCACCCTATCTTTGCAAATCGTAAATAGTAAATCGTCAAATAGTAAATCATCAATATGGCACTCCAATGCGGCATTGTAGGACTGCCCAATGTGGGCAAGTCAACCCTGTTCAACTGTCTTTCAAGCGCTAAGGCGCAGGCAGCCAATTTCCCCTTCTGCACCATCGAACCCAATGTGGGCGTCATCACTGTGCCCGATGAGAGGCTAAACCGTCTGGCAGAGCTGGTACATCCGGGACGAATTGTGCCTGCTACGGTGGAGATTGTGGACATTGCCGGATTGGTGAAAGGCGCTTCAAAGGGTGAGGGTCTGGGCAACAAGTTCCTGGGCAATATCCGCGAGTGCGATGCCATCATCCATGTGCTGCGCTGCTTCGACGACGACAATGTGACCCATGTTGACGGCAGTGTGAACCCTGTGCGTGACAAGGAAATCATTGACACTGAGTTGCAAATCAAAGACCTGGAAACCATTGAACAGCGTATTCAGAAGGTAGAGAAGCAGGCCACCACTGGGGGTGACAAGCAGGCCAAGCTGCAGCTGGATGTGCTCCGGAAGTACCACGAAGCCCTCATCAAGGGGGAGAGTGCCCGCACAGTAACCTTTGACTCGAAGGATGAGCAGCGTGCAGCCCACGACCTTTTCCTGCTGACTGCCAAGCCAGTGCTCTATGTCTGCAACGTCGATGAAGGAAGTGCTGTGACGGGGAATGCCTATGTGGAGGCTGTGCGTGAGGCTGTCAAGAATGAACCTGCTGAAGTGATGGTGCTGGCTGCAAAGACTGAGGCTGATATTGCCGAGCTGGACAGCTATGAGGACCGCCAGATGTTCCTCGAAGAAGTTGGTCTTCAGGAATCTGGCGTGAACCGCCTCATCAAGGCAGCCTTCAAGCTGCTTAACCTTGAGACATTCATCACAGCAGGCGAGATGGAGGTGAAAGCCTGGACCTACCGCAAGGGCTGGAAGGCTCCCCAGTGTGCCGGAGTCATCCACACAGACTTTGAGCGCGGCTTCATCCGTGCAGAAGTCATCAAGTACGACGACTACATCCACTATGGCTCAGAAGCCGCTGTGCGTGAGGCTGGTAAGATGGGAGTGGAAGGCAAGGACTACGTGGTACAGGATGGCGACATCATGCACTTCCGCTTCAATGTCTGACGGTGTTGAGTTAAGAGTTAAGAATTAAGAGTTAAGAAAAACAGTATTTGACTTTTATAAAGAACAATCGCCATGCATAATCTCCTATACATTGTCTGGAACCCACCCATCAAGCTGGGGTTTGTACGCTACTATGCCCTGCTGTGGATTGTGGGACTGGTGATAGCCTACTTTGTTGTGCAGAAGCTCTATAAGGAACAGAAGATTAAGGACTCGGTGTTTGAGCCACTGTTTATCTACTGCTTTTTGGGCATCCTCATTGGCTCCCGTGTGGGGCATTGCCTCATCTACGAGTCGTCGTACTACCTCAGCTCCTTCCCCCGTTTTGTGGAGATGCTGCTGCCGGTGAAGTTCATGGGCGAGGGATTCTCAGGAGCAAAGCTGACAGGCTATGCAGGACTGGCTTCCCACGGAGGCACCCTTGGCCTCACCATTGCCCTGCTGCTCTACTGCTGGAAATACAAAATCAGTGCTTTGCGTGTACTCGACACCATTGCCATTGCCACTCCCACAACGTGCTGTGCCATCCGTCTGGGTAACCTGATGAACAGTGAAATCATCGGCGTCCCCACAGGGACTGACTGGGGCTTTGTGTTCAGTCAGGTGGACAACCTCCCCCGTCACCCCAGCCAACTCTACGAAGCCATTGCCTATCTGCTGCTCTTCTTCATCGGCTGGTGGATCTATCGCAAGCAACCCCAGAAGGTGGGCACGGGATTCTACTTTGGTTTCTGCCTGGCTTGCATCTTCATTTTCAGAATGTTTGTAGAGTTCACGAAGGGAGGCAACTTCCGTCTTTTCAGCAACCCTGCCAGCGTCAACAGCGACAGGGCACAATGGTTCAGCATCCCCTACGCCCTCATTGGCGTCTTCTTCCTTGTCTATAGCTTTGTGCACAAGCACAAGCCCGAGAACCCCGCTATCTTTAAGACAGCCAAGGAACTGGCTCAGGAACAAAAAGCAAAGAAACAGTAAACCCTACTTCCCCCTCAGAATCTTCTTGATTTCGTTGAGCTTGTTGAGGGCTTCAAGGGGCGTGAGGTTATTCACGTCGAGGTTGAGGAGTTCATCGCGTATCTGGCAGAGCACAGGGTCGTCGAGTTGGAAGAAACTCATCTGAAATCCCTCACGGCTACCAGCCAGGTTCTCCACAGGCTTGGCAATACCTCCCTCGCGGGCTGACTTGTCCTCCATCTCCTTCAGGATGTGCTCAGCACGACGTACAATGCTCTTGGGCATACCAGCCATACTGGCCACATGGATACCAAACGAGTGCTCGCTGCCTCCCTCCTGCAACTTACGAAGGAAGATGACCTTATTGTCTATCTCCTTGACTGCCACATTGTAATTCCTTATCCGAGAGAACGACTTGGCCATCTCATTCAGTTCGTGGTAGTGGGTGGCAAAGAGAGTGCGTGCATGGCCTCGGGCATTCTCATGGATATACTCCACAATAGCCCAGGCAATGCTGATGCCATCATAGGTGCTGGTGCCACGGCCCAACTCATCAAAGAGCACCAAGCTGCGCT
This sequence comes from Bacteroidaceae bacterium, assembly GCA_016291905.1. Lineage (GTDB taxonomy): Bacteria > Bacteroidota > Bacteroidia > Bacteroidales > Bacteroidaceae > UBA1189. The sequence continues at coordinate 51,137 of JAEEZS010000055.1, read as the reverse complement.
CTGAGAGGTTGTTCAGAATATCCGCAGCCTCCGTCATCTCCACCATGAAGGTAGATTCTCCAAGGGAGATGTTGTCGCTGGCTCCCACACGGGTGAAAATCTTATCTACCAAGCCAATACGTGCCGATTCAGCAGGGACAAAGCAGCCTATCTGAGCCAACAGGGTGATGAGGGCAGTCTGACGGAGCAGGGCAGACTTACCAGCCATGTTCGGACCGGTGATGATGAGTATCTGCTGCCGCTCACTGTCCACCAGCACATCGTTAGCCACATACTCCTCACCCACAGCCATCTGTTTCTCTATCACAGGGTGACGTCCCTGACGGATATCCAACGTCAGGCTGTTGTCAATGACGGGCCGCACATACCTATTCTCCTGAGCCACTTGGGCAAACGACAGCAGGCAGTCCAGCTTAGCCACCAGATTGGCATCGGTCTGTATGGCAGGGATGTACTCACCCAACGAGGCAACCAGCTCATTGAACAGTTGTGCTTCAAGGGAGAAAATCTTATCCTCAGCCCCCAGGATACGCTCCTCATACTCCTTGAGCTCCTGGGTGATGTAGCGTTCGGCATTTACCAGTGTCTGCTTCCTGATCCACTCAGGGGGCACCATGTCCTTGTAGGTGTTGCGCACCTCGATGTAGTAGCCAAACACATTGTTATAGGCTATCTTAAGGCTGCTGATACCTGTGGCCTCAATCTCACGCTGCTGGATTTTCAGCAGGTAGTCCTTGCCACTGTAGGCAATGTCGCGCAGCTCATCCAGTTCCTCATTCACTCCACGGCTGATGATTCCCCCCTTGTTTGTGGCCAAGGGAGGATTGGAGACAATCTCACGGGCTATCCTGCTGCGGATGGGGGCACAGACGTCCAATTCCTCGCCGATATGTCTGATATAGGCATTCTCAGACTGCTTGCATGCCTCCTTCACAGGCTCCAAGGCTGTCAGGGCAACCTTCAGCTGCACCATCTCACGGGGAGAAACTCGTCCCACAGCTACTTTTGAGATGATACGCTCCAAATCTCCCATCTGACGGAAATTGTCTGTCAGCAGTTCACGAAGGTCGGGCTCACGGAAGAAGCAGTCCACCATGTCAAGCCGCTCATTGATAGCCCTTTCATCCTTCAGTGGGAAGGCTACCCAGCGACGCAGCAATCGTCCTCCCATGGGGCTGATGGTCTTGTCGATGATATTCAACAGCGACACACCCCCTTCGTGCATGGGGGCAAGGAGCTCAAGGTTGCGGATGGTATATCTGTCCAGACGAACATAACGTTCCTCCTCAATGCGGGATATACGGATGATGTGCCGGATGTTGCTGTGCAGGGTGACATCAAGGTAGTGCAGCACGGCCCCAGCAGCCACTATGCCATTCCGAAGATGCTCAATGCCAAAACCTTTCAGATTCTTTGTCTGGAAATGCTTCAGCAGTTTTTCCCGTGCAAACTGCTCGGTGAACACCCAGTCCTCCAATTCAAACGTGCAGAGCTTATTGCCGAAAACCCGCTCAAACTGTTCCTTCAACCCACGCTGGAAAAGCACCTCCTTGGGCTGGAAATTAGCTATCAGCTTCTCCACATACTCAAAGGTACCCTCAGCCGTCAGGAACTCACCCGTGGAGATGTCCAAAAAAGACACTCCGCAAGCCCCCTTGCCAAAATGGACTGAGCCGAGGAAATTGTTTTCCTTGTAGTTAAGCACCGTGTCTGAGAGAGTCACGCCTGGTGTCACCAGCTCGGTAATCCCTCGTTTCACCAGCTTCTTGGTCAGCTTGGGGTCCTCCAATTGGTCGCAGATGGCCACACGTTTACCTGCACGGATGAGCTTGGGCAGATAGGTGTCGAGGGCATGATGGGGGAATCCAGCCATCTCCAACGACTGCATGGCTCCGTTCTTCCCATTGTTGCGCTTGGTGAGGGTGATGCCCAGTATCTCACTGGCAACGACAGCATCGGTGGAGTAGGTTTCATAGAAGTCACCACAGCGGAACAGCAGTACAGCATCCGGGTGCTTGGCCTTCAAGTCCAGGAACTGACGGATCATCGGAGTTTCTTTCAGTTCTGCTGCCATGAATTACAGTTTTTTGCGGTTACGGAGGGCTATCACCAGGTTATACACCACGTTGTAGAGGATGAACAGGGTGATTAGTATGGAGAGTACCGAGTCCAACCAGGGGACATCCACCATCATCAGCACCACGCTGTTTATAAGCACCACCACCCAGCCGAGGCAATCGCCCAACAGGTGCAGCGACACCATCTTCTCGTTCACGCTGTGGTTCTTGTGCGTCTTCCACATGGCAAACCCCTTGAAGGCTATACCCAGCAGAGCCACCCAGAACATCCCCTTCACGTTCACCGTCTCAGGGTGAGCCAGACGACCAATGCACTCCACAATCACCACCACCGAGCTAACCGTCAGGATGACAGCATTGATGATGGCTCCAGCCAGCTGATGATTTTTCTTCTCCAGCAGCCACGAGAGCCCCAGCGTCAGGGTACATCCCAGGTCGTGGAACGACTCTCCCACAATAGCCATGGAGTTTGTCAGCCAGCCACCAACTAACTCAATAGCCGTAAAGACCAGGTTGGTGAAGAAAGCCACCCTGATGTTTCCAACGGCAGTGTGCTGGTGTGCGTGATGAGAAGCTGATTTCATCGGTTTTCGGGTTTTCAAACGACAAAGGTACGGTTTTTTTGGCAAATCTGCACATGAAAATCGAATAAAAAGCTGAAAACAGAGTTTTCAGTTGGAAAACAATGTGGAAAATAGTAATTTTGCGCCCAATTTCAGTAAACAGGCAAAAAATCGTCTAAAAAAGGTAAAAGAAACAGAGCAACTAAATCCCCAGAAGGCCCTTCTATTTCGCCAGAAGGCCCTGTTAATTTCACAGAAGGCCCTTCTGATTTTGCCAAAGGAGCAACCTAACGAGCAACATCAATAAACAATAGAATATGGAATACAACTTCAGAGACATCGAGCGCAAATGGCAACAGTATTGGGTGGACAACAAAACCTACAAAGTCACTGAGAACCCCTCGAAACCAAAGTACTACGTGCTTAACATGTTTCCCTATCCCAGTGGGGCAGGACTGCATGTGGGACATCCTCTCGGCTACATTGCCAGCGACATCTATGCCCGCTACAAGCGTCTGCAGGGGTTCAATGTGCTCAACCCCATGGGGTACGACAGCTATGGACTGCCTGCCGAGCAATATGCTATCCAGACCGGACAGCACCCTGCCATCACCACCAACCAGAACATCAACCGCTATCGTGAACAGTTGGACAAGATAGGCTTCTGCTTTGACTGGGACCGTGAGGTACGCACCTGTGACCCTGGCTATTACCACTGGACTCAATGGGCATTCCAGAAAATGTTCGGCAGCTTCTACTGCAACAAGACTCAGCAGGCTACCCCCATTGCGAAACTCATTGCCCACTTTGAAAAGGAGGGTACGGAAAACCTCGATGTGGCTCAGAGTGAACCCCTTGAATTCACCGCCGAGGAGTGGAACAGCTGGGATGAAGCCCGTCAGCAGGAGGTGTTGATGAACTACCGCATTGCCTACCTGGGCGAGACCATGGTAAACTGGTGTCCTGCCCTCGGCACAGTCCTTGCCAACGACGAAGTGGTGGATGGTGTGAGTGAGCGCGGGGGATTCCCAGTTGTTCAGAAGAAGATGAAACAGTGGTGCCTGCGTGTGAGTGCCTATGCCCAGAGGTTGCTGGACGGACTGGAAACCATCGATTGGACAGACTCCCTAAAGGAAACCCAGCGCAACTGGATAGGCCGCTCAGAAGGTGCCGAGATGGTGTTCAAGGTAAAGGACAGCGATGTGGAGTTTACCATCTTTACCACACGTGCCGACACTATCTTCGGTGTTACCTTCATGGTACTTGCCCCTGAGAGTGAACTGGTTGCACAGCTTACTACCCCCGAGCAGAAGGCAGCTGTCGATGCTTATCTGGAGGCTACCAAGAAACGTACAGAGCGTGAACGTATAGCAGACAAAAAGGTGACGGGAGTCTTCAGCGGTTCCTATGCCATCAACCCCATCACCCACGAGGCTATCCCTGTGTGGATCAGCGACTATGTACTGGCTGGCTATGGTACGGGAGCCATCATGGCTGTGCCTGCTCACGACAGCCGTGACTATGCTTTTGCCCGTCACTTCAACCTTCCCATCATCCCCCTCATCGAAGGAGCAGACATCAGCGAAGAAAGCTTCGATGCCAAGGAGGGAATCATGATGAACTCAGCCAACGAAGGCCTCAGCCTCAACGGCCTCACCGTGAAGGAGAGCATTGCGGCTATGAAGAAGTATATCACCGAAAAAGGCATTGGCAAGGTGAAAGTCAACTACCGTCTGCGTGATGCCATCTTCAGTCGCCAGCGTTACTGGGGTGAGCCCTTCCCTGTCTATTACAAAGAAGGTACGCCCTACCTCATCCCTGAGGAGTGCCTGCCGCTGGAGTTGCCCGAGGTGAAGGACTTCAAGCCCACCGAAGCAGGTGAACCCCCTCTTGGTCATGCCGAGGTTTGGGCATGGGACACCGTGCATAACTGTGTGGTTGCCAACAGCCTCATCGACCAGAAGACCGTCTTCCCCCTTGAGCTCAACACCATGCCTGGCTTTGCTGGAAGCTCAGCCTACTACCTCCGTTACATGGACCCCCACAACGACAAGGCACTTGTCTCTCCCGAAAAAGATAGTTACTGGCGCAATGTGGACCTATATGTGGGTGGTACAGAGCATGCTACGGGACACCTCATCTACAGCCGTTTCTGGAACAAATTCCTCCACGACAATGGTTGGAGTGTCACCGAAGAACCCTTCCAGAAGCTGGTCAATCAGGGCATGATTCAAGGACGAAGCAACTTTGTCTATCGTATCAAGGACACCAACACCTTCGTTTCCTATGGTCTGCGCAAGGAGTATGATGTGACGCCCATCCATGTGGATGTGAATATCGTCTCAGCTGATGTGCTTGACATAGAGGCCTTCCGCAACTGGCGTCCAGAGTATAAGGATTGTGAGTTTATCCTTGAGGATGACAAGTACATCTGCGGCTGGGCTGTGGAGAAGATGTCCAAATCCATGTACAATGTTGTCAATCCAGACCGCATTGTGGAACGCTATGGAGCAGACACCCTGCGCATGTACGAGATGTTCCTCGGTCCCGTGGAGCAGAGCAAACCCTGGGACACCAATGGTATTGACGGCTGCTTCCGCTTCCTGAAGAAATTCTGGAATCTTTTCTTCGATGGAAACGGCAATTTCTGCGTCAGCAACGATGCCCCCACACCTGAAGAACTGAAGAGCCTCCACAAGCTGCTCAAGAAAGTCACACAGGATATAGAGGTCTTCTCCTACAACACCTCCATCAGCGCATTTATGATTTGCGTCAATGAGCTGGCCCAGCTGAAGTGCAACAAGCGTGCCATCCTCAGCGACATTGTGGTCTGCATTGCCCCCTTTGCTCCCCACATTGCCGAAGAACTGCACAGCCTGCTGGGCTATGAGGGCAGCATCTGCGATGCAGCATGGCCCAAGTGGAACGAGGAATATCTCAAGGAAAGCAACGTCACCTACAGCATCTCCTTCAACGGCAAGATGCGCTACACCCTCGACCTCCCTGTGGATATGGACAACAAGACCATAGAGGAGACTGTACTCAGCAACGAGCAGTCGCAGAAGTGGATAGAGGGAAAGACTATCCGCAAAATCATTATCGTTCCGCGCAAAATAGTTAACGTTGTCGTTGGTTGATAACTTCAAAAGTACTATTCATAACTCCCGCTTTCGTTTATGAAACTTTCGCGCCAGCTTCTTTTCCATGAAATTCAGCAGTACGTAGCCATTCTGTTTGGCCTTGTCTGCTATGCCGTCGGGTGGACAGCCTTTATGCTCCCCTATGGTGTCACCTTGGGAGGCGTCACGGGTATTGCTGCCTTGCTTGACTTTGCCACCGAAGGAGGTATTCCCATCCAACTTACCTACTTTGTGCTCAATAGCATCCTGCTCATTTTTGCCCTGAAGATTCTGGGCTGGAAGTTCTGCACAAAGACCATCTTCGGCGTCATCATGCTCACCCTGCTGCTGCAAGTAGGTAAGAATGTGATGGGCAACCTTGCCAATCCTTATCTTCTGGGTGAGGGCGAGAATTTCATGTCGTGTGTGCTGGGTGCCTGCCTTTGTGGATTGGGATTGGGTATCTGTTTTGTGAATGGAGGCAGCACGGGAGGTACCGATATTGTGGCAGCCATCATCAACAAATATCGCGATATCTCTTTTGGTACCATGGTGATGCTGAGCGACTTGGTTATCATTGCCTGCAACTACTTGGTGTTTCATGACATCCGACGTGTGTTGTTTGGCTATGTGGCGTTGTTCATCATGAGCATCGTGCTGGACTACTACATCAACACCACACGCCAGAGTGTGCAGCTCTTCATCATCTCCCACAACAAACACCAGGAGATTGCAGAATTCATCACGCAGCAGGGACATCGTGGTGTTACCGTCCTCAACGCAATGGGGTGGTACAGCAAGACAGAGCACGACGTCCTCTTTGTGCTGGCAAGGAAGCGTGAATCAAGCTACTTGCTTAGTGGCATTAAGCAAATAGACCCTGAGGCCTTCGTCTCCATGGCCTATGTGAAGGGTGTGTATGGTAATGGTTTTGACCGTATTAAAGCAAAGGAAAAGAAAACACCAAAACAATGAAACTCGTCTTTGCAACCAACAACGCGCATAAACTGGAAGAGGTGTCGGCCATGCTTCCTAAAGGGTATGAACTGCTATCCCTGAAGGATATAGGCTGTGATGTGGATATCCCTGAAACGGCTGACTCGCTGCAGGGAAATGCCCTCCAGAAAGCCCACTATGTGAAGGAACATTTTGGCTTTGACTGCTTTGCCGACGATACAGGGTTGGAAGTAGAGGCATTGGATGGTGAGCCGGGCATCTATTCAGCCCGATATGCAGGACCTGGACATGATTCAAAAGCGAACATGGCCAAACTTTTGTTAAAAATGCAGGAAAAAACCAACCGAAATGCACAATTTCGTACGGTTATTGCGTTATTATTAGGCAAGGAAACTTATCTTTTTGAAGGAATTGTGAAGGGCACCCTCATTGAGGAACCACGCGGAACAGCCGGATTTGGCTACGACCCCATCTTTGTTCCTGAGGGCTACAATGAAACCTTTGCAGAAATGGGCGATGAAAAGAACGAGATAAGCCACCGCGCCAGAGCAGTAAAGAAACTAGTGGAATTTCTACAAAAAGTATAACGTATGAAACTAAAATTTGCTGACTATAAGGGCTATTTCATAGCATTTGTTTTAGTTTCGCTTTTTTCTTTTCAATCCTTTGCTCAAATGGCAGTAGGGGAGTGGAGGGCTCATTTTGCCTACCACAATACCACACAATGTGCCACGCTTGGCGATAAAGTCTATGCTGTCAGCGATGGATCACTCTATTCCTATACCCCTTCAGACACTTATATCGACATCTACAATAAGGCCACACTACTCAACGACCAAGGTATCCGTTATCTCCGTCGTTGTGACAGCGAAAACCTTCTTCTTATCATCTATGACAATGCTAATATAGACCTACTCTATCCCGATGAAAGCATTGTCAATCTGCCTGATTACTATCAGAAAAGCACCTTCGACCCTGAGGTGAAGGATGTCTCCATCAGCGCTTCCTACGCCTACCTTACTACCACGTTTGGAGTTGTTGTCGTTAACCTCAAAAAGCAAGAGTTTACGAATACATATCGTCTGGGAGATGATGTTGTCAGCTGCACGGGAAACGACGATTATATCATAGCCTCTACCCTTCGCGGCCTCTACATAGGTAAGAAATCCGACAACCTTCTCGACCCTGCTAACTGGCATCTACTCAATGATATCTACTTTGCTAAATTAGTCTGCTTCGAAGGTAAGCTCTACGGCTTGCGTCCCACAAAAGGTATCTTCTCCATTACTGCAAACAACGCCATCACACCTATTTTGGAAGGTAGTTTTACGGATTTGAAAGTCGCAGACAAACGAATGTATATTACCGCAACAAATACTTGCCATGTCATTGAAAGCAGCAATAATCTCAAAGCCGAGACGCTTACGTTTCCTACTGCAATCAGCGACATAACATTTAATGATAATCTCTGGTGGGCTGCTTGCGAAAATGAGGGATTGGTAGGTTATAAAAAGGAGGGAAACACCCTCACAGCTGCAGTCACAGACATCATCCCTCAAAGTCCAATACGCAATTACTGCGACTATATTGAATTTACTCCTGATGAGCGTCTGCTTGTGGCTGGAGGCTGCCTTGACTACTTCGGCACAACATCCTATCCTGGCACGGCAGAAATTCTCACAGACGATGGTTGGACAGTTTTCCAGGAAAAGGGTATCTCCGAAGCTATTGGACTAAAATACGGCTATAAAAATGCTACCTGTATTGTCGAAGATCCTACCGATGCTATGCATCATTACGTGGCTTCCTTCGGACAGGGTATCTATGAGTTCCGAAATGGTTTATATGTCAGCAATATCAACAGTTCGAATAGCGAACTTGAAACAGCTCTTGAAGATAAACCTCACTACACCCGTATCAGCCGTTTGAAATACGACAATCAGGGCAATCTCTGGCTCACAAACTGCCATGCTGTCAGCCCCTTGAAAGTCATCAAGACAGACGGTTCACTCGTCAGCCTTTACTACGAAGATTTGAAGGAGCAAGAAACTGTTACCGAAATTCTCTTTGATTCCCGAGGACTGACGTGGGTAGTCGTCATGCGCGGAGAATCTGGACTTTTCTGCATTTACAACAACGGAACTCCCTTTGATACCTCTGACGACGTTACTCGCCTCATCTCCACACGCTTCATCGACCAGGATGGAAATGCCACTACGCTTGACTATATTACCGACATTGCTGAGGATCACGATGGTGTAATCTGGGTGCTTACCAATCAAGGCCCCTACGTTATTTCAAAGCCAGAGAAATTCTTCGACACCGACTTCACCTTTACTAAAATAAAGATTCCTCGCAACGATGGTACCATCTATGCCGACTATCTGCTTGATGCCGTCTATACCACCTGTATCGCTATTGACGATGCAAACCGTAAGTGGATAGGCACACAATCCAGCGGAGTCTATCTCATTAGTGCCGATGGAATGGAGAACATCCATCACTTTACAGCCGATAACAGCCCACTTCCGTCCAACAATATCAAGGATATTGCCATCAAGGGCAGCACAGGCGAAGTCTTTATTGCTACGGCAGGAGGTCTTGTCTCTTTCCGTAGCGATGCCACACGTGGTGCAGAGGGATACAACAAATCCGATGTCTATGCCTTCCCTAATCCCGTCGATCCAGACTACGAAGGCTCAGTCACCATTTGTGGACTCAAGGCTGACTCCGACGTACGCATCCTCAACACAGCAGGCCATCTCGTAGCCCACACCACCAGTCTTGGAGGAACAGCCACGTGGAACCTTCGTGACCCAAGCACAGGACAACGCGTTCCTACAGGAGTTTACTTCGTGCTGGCTACCGATGCAGAAGGGCGCGAAGGCATAGCTACCAAAATCACCGTGATAAAATAAGAATATATTTTATTCTTTTATTTTTTAAAAACTCTTTCTGATGATGATGTTATCGTGTGGATAGAGTGGATAAAAAAAAGAAAAAAAATTTTGTTGTTTGCTATGCACACGAAGGAATCTCTTATGCACATTATTTCCACGAATAATGCACATAATATTATCTCTCTAAATCCCTAATTTATAATTCGTAATTCTATAATTTTATATTTTTTCCACTCTATCCCCAAACGATGATGTTGGCAATATAAAATAAGGAGTTTTCTCTTTTTTCGGTGGAAAACTCTCTGCAAACAAGGGGGAGAAAAAAAGCTAAATTTATTTGGAGATATCTGAGGTGTGTTGCGATATAAAGACATATGAATTCTCCAAATTTATTTATACTTTTTTACTAACAAGTTTTCCACAAGTTATCCACATTTATTAACGCACTATTCTATCCGAATAACGCAGGGCGTTAATTTCACAGCCCACTATTCTAAATTCTCAGCCCACTGCGTTAAAAAATTAGATGCTTATTCTATTTAATAAGGAAAAGGATGGTAGCCATTTGACTGCCATCCTTTCATTTAGAATAAAAGCTCTGCTGTATTTAATATAATTCGCTGAGCGCCTTTTGTGCTTTGTCTAAGTCTGAAACCTCGATGACAATAGAAATACTCAGTTCTTCTCCGCCTTGAGCTGCAGCAATCACATTTACGCCTGCGTTTCCAAGAAGCGAGAAGACCTTGCCGGAAACACCAGGAATGTTTTTCATGCGGCTTCCGTACACCGTAATGATAGCTACCTCACGGTTGACAACCATTACGTCTTCTAATGGAAACATTGGATTGTTGGATGCCAAAGCGTTGATGACCAACGATACTTTGTCGCTATCCTTAGGATTAATAGCAAAGGAAATGGCGTATTCAGAGGAGGTCTGGGAGATAAACCGTATGTTCACTCCACTTTCTGCCAACGATGAGAAGATAGCAGAAGAAGCGCCAATGTACCCAAGAAGGCCTGTTCCGTATACCGTTACCAAGTTGAGTTCTTGGTCTATCACTATTCCGGAAATATCCTTTTCGGAATTCACAGTCGTATTAGAGATAGTTGTACCGGCAAAGTCCGGATGCAGAATGCTCTTCACGACAATGGGAATGTCATTTTTCTTTGCAGGCCATAGAGCAGCTGAAGGGAATGGAGCGATATTTGAGGCACAATAGTGAGCTGCCTCATCATACGTCATGGAGGATATACCATTGATGCCTTCGCCTTCCACATAGAAATCAATTCGTTCAGCTTTGATGGCAGAAGCAACCAAGGCTGCCATCATATTGGCTCCGCCTTTTCCAATGCCTAAAACCTGTCCACGCGGCGTACGGGCATATCCGCCTGCTATGACGACATCTGCCTTTTCCTTGCATTTTCTTTCTATCTCAGAGCAAGTTGCCGACCAGTCAAACAGGGGAGTATTAGCCTCTTGATGACAGATGACTAAGTCACGTCCGTCCAACACCTCCACATTGGCAGCAAAAGCGACTGCTTGGGCGCAAAGGAAAACACATTGGGCAAGGACATAGTCTTCTACAGCTGTGACGGGCACATTATATATCATGGCTTTCTGAAGATAGTCATGCACATACTCAACAAATTCCGTTTTCTTCTGTTGGTATGCAGGGCTGTTTGTTAAAGCGTCCAGATACTTCTCTACCTCTGATAATTCAGTTTGTGCAGGCTGTTTCTGCACTACCATCTTGCGGATTAAATCCTTGAACAGGTTTAAGAGTGCTTTTTCCGGCCTCACTACTGCAATTGTTCCTGGCTTGCATTGGTTGACAATTGCCTCAAAAGATTCTTGTCGTAGGACAAAAGATTTTACAATCATGATTTTGTTATGGAATTATTAATGATTTTTTCCTATTATAAGAAGCTGCTTTGCAGATGTCTCAACTGAAAATAATAGTCTTGTTCTTGTAGGTAAGGATTTTTCTCTGAAGATGCTTGGAGACAGCATGCGACAGGACTATTTTCTCCAAGTCCTTTCCTTTCAGGACAAGGCTTTCGGGTGTGTCCTTATGGGTGATGCGAGTGACATCCTGATCGATGATGGGTCCGGCATCAAGTTCTGACGTTACATAGTGGCTTGTTGCTCCTATAATCTTCACCCCACGTTCATAGGCCTGATGATAGGGCTTTGCTCCTACAAATGCGGGTAAGAAGGAATGATGGATATTGATGATATGATGGGGATATTCTGCTATCATTTCATCACTTATTAACTGCATATAACGGGCCAGCACAATAAACGAGATATCCTCTTTCCTGAGCAACTCCATCTCCGCAGCCTCCACTTCAGCCTTATTCGATTGGTCCTTATTAATGCTCCATACGTAGTAGGGTATTCCAAACTGTTCGGCAACGTATCTCAGGTCTTCATGATTGCTCACGATGCAGGGGATGTCGCAATTAAACTCTCCTGCCTTCCAGCGTGCCAGCAAGTCATAAAGGCAATGGCTCATCTTTGAAACGAAAATAGCCATACGGGGGCGTTTGTCGCTATAATAAAGGGTAAACTTCATCTGATAGCGTTGTGAATAGAGCGTTGTAATGTAATCGTATAGCTTATCGCGGGGAATAAGGAAGCCGTTCAGTTCCCACTCAATTCTCATGAAAAACATGTTGTCTACCTTGTCCACATATTGATCAAGATACACAATATTGCCCTTGTTATCCGTAATGAATTTCGTTATCTCTGATATAATACCCTGCTGGTCAGGGCAATGTAAAAGCATGATTGCCGTCGTATCCATTTACCTCTACTATCTCTTATACCTATTTTTTCGTTTGAAAAAACTACTAAATGCAGTTAATCAACAAATTTGGATTGCAAAGGTACGGGCGATTTTTTGCATTTGCAACTTTTTCGGAAACTTTCTATGTTAGTTGATAATCACTTTTTTCCCGTTGCGGACAAGAATACCCTTTTGCGTCTCTTTCGCAGGACGGCCCAGTAAGTCATAGGACGTAGAAACCGTTTCCTCCTTCTCAGGGAATCTGGCAGAAGTGAATTCGAAGGTCTTATGGAATTCTGACGTGTACATTTCTTTTATATGTAAATCGATTTTATCTCCCTTGAAAGGGCCAATCTTAAAGTCAACCGTAAACCGTGAATGGCACATACATGCGAGTCCGCTCCAACTGTTTTCTATGCCTTCCAGATAAACGGAATTATCGTGAATTTCGTAATAGCAATAGTGATCGACGCAGCAGGTATAAAAGAGTAGACCCGTAACGTGCAGGCTGTCTCCCTCTTGCGTAATCGTTATATCAGGGAAGTAGGTGTTACGGTCAAAATGTTCATAGTCGAATTCTTCCTCTTCCTCTTCTTTATTGCAGTTGGAAGGGACAATTCCGCAAAGGGCATCCACGGGATTCTTTGTTACCGTAAGGGGTAGTTCCATCACGCGGTTGTCTGTCTCAATTCCTGCATCATCGACTGCCGTCATGCGTATTGTGTAGTCTCCGGCTTCGAGACGTCCAAACTTAACTTCAGCCTTTCCGTAATACGAATCGTTGGCCGTAGAGTTGTAATGGCTGCTGATGTAGATGACGTTGTTGCTGATGCTATCAAGTTCTTGATGCAGGTTTTTCAAGGAATAGGGCCAAGGGGAATAGAAGAATATATCCACTCCCGAACGTGTGCCATTATACGAGAAAAACTCATGAATAGCATCTCGGTGTTGATAGAGGAAATAGGGTGAAGCTCCGTAATAGCTTTTAGTAAAACTGAGCAATCGACATTCGGCATTCACAGGAGGAATATCGTCAGGGACAACGCTACCTAAAAGACAGCAGTCCTTCGTATGCTCACAAATAAGCCCTATGCCTTTGATTATTTTAGTGTCGCCCACGTCGATGTAGTCAGTAAAAGCCCATCCGCCTTCATCATCAAGCGCCATTTCCTTAATGGAGGTGATGGGAATGACCTCTTCCTTCAGTTCTCCCTTTTCGATGTACTGGCGTTTGATAGACTCCTTGTCTGTCCAGTCGAAATCGTAGAGCATAATCTCGTGCGGAAAATCGTCGCGACGCAGAAACACCTTGTCGTCCTCCTCGCGCAGCCACATGCCCGACTCATTTCCGTCGATAAGCACCTCTTTGTAGGTGATGTCGTTGAAAACGACGTCCTTGCCTATAGAATAAATCTTCACAGAGGAGTATTCAGGTTCTGTGCCAGGAGTGTACCATTGTTCCACCCAGCGTGTACGTTTGGTAAAGTATTTTTCGGTATCTTTGACGGGCTGTTTATTCGCATCCTCCACATCGAAAAGGCCTTTCCACCATTGGTTGAGAAAAAAGACGCGCAGGTAATAGCTTCCCACACCAATGTGGTTGCTTTGCAAGTCAATGGTGATTTCTTCGGCTGTAACTGTTGTGAATGTTCCTGTAAACACAATGGCTTCGGTTTCTTGTGTGCAGATTTGTACCTGTGCTGTTCCGTCTTCAGGAAATTCGATTGCCAACACATTGCCGTCCAAATAGGCCAGAGGAGCCGTTTCAGGGACAGCTGTGCGAGCGCGGTCGTCTTCATTTCCTCCGTGAGAGGTGTCCTTTACCAAGGGGATGTTGGTACGGGCTTGCACGGCTCCAACAAAAAGGAGAAGGGTAAAGAGGGCTGTTAATGTCTTTCTCATAATGGTAAGCTTTTTAATTATTTCGCAGCAAAGAAAAGAATTATTTACGTTATATGCAAGAAAAAAACGTCCCAAAATCGTTGCATTTTTATATAGCGAGGAAAAACCCCGAAATTTAGTGTGTCAAAACGTGGTATTTTTTGTGTTAATTTGGGGGGTAACATACGTTAAATGGGGGGGGGAAGGGTAACAAACTAAGGGGTGATGAACCGCAAAATGCACTCCTTTGATGTAGCTGTTTTAGGCGTTTTTCCTATATTTCGTAGAAAGTGTTACGTTGCTTGATATTCTATTTGCACAAAGTGCAATATCTACAAACGTCAGATACTTGTATTGGCAAAATCGGTTTAGTAATATCGTATATCATTGTCTGATTGCTTTTTAGATGGAACGAGTCTTGGCCAGGCATGTCAATTTCAGTTATGTCAGTTATTTTTTAAAGGGTATCATTCTCGCTTCCCCTCCTTATTATATATTATAATATATTTATTATTAATTAGTTATATAGTATTATAGTGGAGAATTGAGAAAACACATACCCTCAAAAACTTAACTGAAATTGACATAACTGACATGCTCGTCCACACAATTCACTCTCCTACAAGCCCTTCGTCCCTATGAGGCCCATGAGTGCCAGGCAGGCTTAGCCGACTCATTATCCTCCTACCAGCATGGAGATGCCGACAGCGGAAAGAACGATTACGAGATAGCGGAGGAATTTGCCGAATGTCATCCAAAGGAGTGTCTTGGGGGCATCGGCATGCATGACGCCCAGTACGATGATGATGGCGCTGCCCAGCAGGGGAATCCAACCGAAAGCAGCAGCAAGGGCTCCGTGCTCGCTTACCAGCGCACGGGCGCGCTCCATCTTATCGTGGTTGATGTGAAAGCGGCGCTCAACACCCTGCGGGCTGCCGATGTAGCCGAGATAGTAGATGATGATGCCACCCAGCACGTTGCCAATCGTGCCCCAAAGTAACAGTCCCCAAGGCTCAGCTCCTACTGCCAGCAAGGCAATAATCACAGCCTCGCTGCTGATGAAGGGGGCGATGGAGCCTGAGAGCAGGCCGGCAATGAACATGCCAGGATTGCCGTAGCTGATTAGAAAGTCAATAAAGGCATCCATAGCGGGCAGGTAAGGTAAACGATAAGCAGGAAGATGAGGATTTCCTGAAAGATTGGCTTGCTGAGGACGAAGGGCGTGAGCAGCAAACGCGAGATAAGCAGGCTAGTGAGGCAGGCAAACAGGGGAAAAAGGTTGTCAATCTGTTGGGGCTGGAGGAAGCAGAATAGCAATACTCCGATTAGTAGGGTTATAAGCAAGGAGTAGGCAACGCGTGTACGCTCTTTCAGGCTGGGTGCCGCAGAGGGATAGCTGATGAGGGCGGGCAGCAAGAGCAGGATGACGAGCAGCATGGAGGCGATGTGCTCCACAGGGAGGCTTGTATAGTCAATGGGGCTAAAGCGGACTAACTCAAGGAAGGGAAGGCAAAAACTATCGATTCCATCGAGGAAAAACAGCACTCCAGCTGCTATCCACCAAGGAGCGATGAGGCCCAGCAAGGCTGCCAGGAAGGTGCGCCCTGTGAGCGAGCCGATGAAGCTGCATCCGATGAAGAGGAAGGGAATAAGGTAGATCCAATGCGGAGCAAACAGGGTGGCTATGCCAAAGAAGAGGAATGCCGCTACGTATTCGCTGACGGCGCGCTTCTGCTGGTACGAGGTGAGGAGGATGAGAATGCTGAAGAGCGTGAGCGTCAGGCAGATTTGTCCCGTCGTCAGCGGCAACGTGAAGGGCGCTCCGCAAATCAGCATGAGGAATAGCGACGGAGCAAAATAGGTGCGGGTGTCGTAGAGGGCATTCTCGCTCATGATGCGCAGCATCAGGTAGATGTCCATCAGCATCAGCAGCATGCCTACACCCAACTGAACGGCAAACGGAAGCTGGAACGTCCACCCGAAGAGGGTGAGGGACGCTTCGCCGAGGGGGGCTCCCAGCCAGCCAAGCACCCGTGCAGCACCTATCAGGATGAACAGCAACAGGCTGCCAATCAGTGTACCATAGCTCCGCAGCATATTAAAGGATGTCTTTTCCGATATCGCGGCGGAAGTAGCTGTCGGTGAAGTGAATTTTGCCAGCATTCTTGAGCGAGGCAGCCAGCGCCTCCTCGCCGTCCTTACCATACGAGCAGACAGCCAAAACGCGTCCTCCGTTGGTGACAACCTCAGCGTCCTTCAGCGCGGTACCAGCATGGAAGACAATACTTTCCTGCACGTCCTTCAAACCGCTGATGGGGTAGCCCTTCGCATAGCTGGCAGGGTAGCCGCCCGAGACGAGCATGATGCAGACGGCGCTACGGGAGTCGAAGCTGACAGGGTGCGAAGCCAACGTCCCTGTTGCAACGCCCTCGAAGAGCTCCACAAGGTCTGTTTGGAGGCGCAGCATGACGGTTTCTGTCTCAGGATCGCCCATGCGGACGTTGTATTCAATGACATAGGGATCGCCCTCAGAGGCATTTGCAACGTCTGTTCCTTCGGGCAGCACGTTCATCAAGCCAAAGAAGATGAAGCCGCGATAGTCGATACCCTCCTCGCGTAATCCGTTGACGGTGGGGCGGATGATGCGATCCTCGACCTTCTTCATCCAGCGTGCGTCGGCAAAGGGAACGGGCGAAACGGAGCCCATACCGCCCGTGTTGGGGCCTGTGTCGCCCTCGCCAATTCGCTTGTAGTCCTTCGCTTCGGGCAGGATTTGGTAGTCTTTGCCGTCGGTAAGGACAAAGACCGAGCACTCGATGCCGCTCAGGTATTCCTCAATCACCACGCTGGCAGAGGCGTTGCCGAACATACCGCCCAGCATAGCCTCCAGTTCCTTTTCGGCTTCATCAAGGGTGGGGACGATGAGCACACCCTTACCGGCGCAGAGCCCGTCGGCCTTGAGGACGTAGGGCGCTTTCAAGGTGCGCAGGAAAGCCTTTCCCTCGTCCAGCGTCTCGCGTGTAAACGTGCGGTAAGCGGCTGTGGGGATGTTGTGGCGCCGCATAAAACCCTTGGCGAAGTCCTTGCTTCCCTCCAGGCGAGCTCCGGCTTTCGACGGGCCGATGACGGGGATAGCCGATAGGGCTGCGTCAGCACGGAAGAAGTCAGCAATGCCCTTCACCAGCGGGTCTTCGGGGCCAACCACCACCATGTCGATGCCCTCGCGGAGGACGAACGCCTTGATGCCTTCGAAATCATCGGCCTTTAGGGCTACGTTTGTGCCCACCTCGGCTGTGCCGGCGTTGCCGGGGGCGATATAGAGTTTTTCCACTTTGGGACTTTGGGCGATTTTCCACGCTAACGCATGTTCGCGTCCACCGCTTCCAAGAAGTAACAGCTTCATAAGTCAGGGATTTAGGGATGGGTTATTTAAGGTAGTCTTCGAAGTAGCGTGTGATGCGCTCGTGCAGATGGACGCGGTCGCGCCCAGCCATGTTGTGCCCCTGTGCGGGATAGATGAAGAGGTCGGGCTGGGTGCCGGCATCGATGCAGGCGCGCATGAACGAAAGCGTATGCTGCGGCACACAGATGGGGTCGTTGCCCCCGATGATGACCTGCAGGCGTCCCTTCAGGTCGGCAGCATGGTTGAGCAGGCTGCTCTCGGCATAGCCTTCGGGGTTGCTTTCGGGCGTGTCCATGTAGCGCTCGCCGTACATCACCTCGTAGTATTTCCAGTCGATGACGGGGCCTCCGGCAACGCCCACCTTGAAGGTCTCGGGGTAGCGTGTCATCATCGTAATCGTCATGAAGCCTCCGAAGCTCCAGCCGTGCACGCCGATGCGGTTTTCGTCAACGTAGTTGAGGCTTTTCAGCCACTTCACGCCCTCCATCTGGTCTTTGGACTCCTCGGTACCGAGGTGACGGAAGGTGCAGTTTTCAAAATCCCGTCCGCGATTGGAGCTGCCGCGACTGTCGAGCGTGAAGACGACATAGCCCAGCTGCGCCATGTAGATGTCCCAGCCTCGGACGTCGTAGTACCAGCCTCCGGTGACATTTTGGATGTGCGGGCCACCATAGACATAGACGACGGCAGGGTACTTCTTGCTGGCATCGAAGTGGGTGGGCTTCACCAGACGGTAATAGAGGTCGGTTACGCCGTCGGCAGCCTTCACGGTTCCAATGGTGATTTCGGGCACATCGTAGTCCTTCCAAGGATCCTCGGCCGTAAAAAGATGCTTTGCCTTGCCCGTGCGGGTATCGACGAGGTCGATGGCGCGAGGAACGTCAGGGGCACTCCAGTTGTCGATAAGCTGCTTTCCGTCGTCGCTCAGGCGGGCATTATGCATGCCCCTGCCTTCGCCCAGCAGGGTGCGCTTGCCGTTCTTCAGGGAGACACTCCAGAGGGTGCTTGCGAGGGGCGATGTCTCGCGGCTTTTGATGAGGACGCACTTGCGGGCTTTGTCAAAGCCGATGATGCTCTCATCTACCCAGGCGCCGGACGTCACCTGCTTTACGAAGGTGCCGTCAGAGGTGTAGAGGTAGAGGTGATTATAGCCGTCGCGCTGGCTGAAGTAGAGGAATTTGTCCTTGTCCCAGGGGAGGAAGGTGAGGGGGTGCTGAGGCTCGACGTACTTCTCGTGACGCTCCTCGAAGAGCACGGCTTCGCGCTCGCCTGTAGCGGCATCGTAGCGCACCAGCTCGGCGTGGTTCTGGTCGCGGTTCAGCTCTATGATATAGACTTTCGTGCCGTCGGGGTTCCAGCTGATGTTGGTGAGGTAACGGTCTGTGGTGTCGCCCATCTTGAGCCAGACGGTTTCCTTGGTGACAGGGTTGAAAATTCCCACCGTGACCACGTGGCTGGTCATGCCCGCCATCGGGTATTTGTCAGGGACGATGGTGGCGATACGGGTGGAGAAGTCGGTCTGGGGATAGTCCGTCACCATGCGTTCGTCCATGCGGTAGAAGGCCAGCAGGCTTCGGTCGGGGTTCCAGAAAGCGCCGCTCTCGATGCCGAACTCATTGCGATGTACGGCCTGTCCGCAGACGATGCCATTGGGTTCGTCGGTCACCTGAATTTCCTCGCCGTCGGCGGTGCGGATGAAGAGGTTGTTCTTCTTTGTGAAGGCCGAGTAGCGGGGTGTCTCCCTCGCGGGCCATTGCTCGCGGTTCTCCCTTGTCAGTTCAACGACTTTGTTTCCATCGAAGGCAAACGTCTTGTTCTCGGGGCGCATCTGCGCGTACGTCTTTCCCCCAGGGATGAGGTCTTCGAGGGTGAATGTTTTCAGCGGAGCGTCTTGAGCCATCATGGAATGAGAAAACAGTAGTGCTAACAGCGTGAATGAAATAGCGTGTTTCATGACCTTCCTTTTTTATTGTTGAAATTGTTTTTCTTGAAGTTTCCGCCTCGGTTGTTACCCTTCGAGAACGAGCGACCCTTTTCGCCGAACGATTTGCGTGAGCCGGAGAAGCCTTTGCCGTCCCTGGGGCCTTTGAAATCCCTCT
Source organism: Bacteroidaceae bacterium (assembly GCA_016291905.1). Lineage (GTDB taxonomy): Bacteria > Bacteroidota > Bacteroidia > Bacteroidales > Bacteroidaceae > UBA1189. The sequence continues at coordinate 31,348 of JAEEZS010000055.1, read as the reverse complement.
TTTCCTTGAAATCTTTTTTCTCCTTGAAGTCTCTCTTCTCTCTGAAAGGCCTGCTCTCTTTGTTTTCTCTCTTGAAGCCGTCTGCCCCATTCTTTTCCTTCTCCTCTCTTGCCGCACGTTTCTCTTTCCGTTCGCGGGCTTGCTGCAGGCGGGCAAATTCGTTGTGCCGCTCAAGGCGGAACTGGTAGGCCTGTTCCTCTTCGCGGCTCTCAAAGCCGAGCTTGTCGCGCTTCTCTGCCTTTTCGTCCTTGTCGGATTTCTCTGCAGCAGCCTGACGGAGATGGAGGGGGCGACGCTCCTTGAGGGGACGGTCGCTCTTGTCGAGCTGTTCGCCGCTCTCGCGGAACTCGCTGAAGCGCCCGCTGAACAGTTCGTACTTACGCAGTTCGCAAGGCAGGGCGCCGTTGAAGAGCGGGACGATGGTGGAGGGCTTCAGGCCTATTTTGTTGAAGCACTCCTCTTTGTAGCTGATTATCCATGCCTGGTTGCCTTGGAAGGCGTTCTTCAGGCGGGTGCCGAGGAGGCGATAGAGGTCGTAGAGGTCGTCGGGCTTGAGGCGCTCGCCGTAGGGCGGGTTTGTCACCATGATGGCAGGTGCTTCGGGCTGCGTGAAGTCCTCCAGCTCGCGATGCTCAATATCGATATACTTCGTCATGCCTGCCGAGCGGACGTTGGCCTTGGCGATGTTGACGGCCTTCCAGTCGTTGTCGTAGCCGTAGATATGGTGTGTGAACTCGCGCTCCGTGCTGTCGTCGTTGTAGATGCTGTCAAAGAGCTCGGCGTCGAAATCGGTCCATTTCTCAAAGGCAAACTCCTTGCGGAACACGCCCGGGGCGATGCCTCGGGCGATGAGGGCAGCCTCGATGGGCAGCGTGCCCGAGCCGCACATGGGGTCTATGAAATCCGTCTCGCCCTGCCAGCCCGTCATCAGTATCATGCCCGCAGCCAGCACCTCGTTGAGCGGGGCTGCTACGGCGTCTTGACGATAGCCTCGGCGGTGGAGCGATTCGCCCGAGCTGTCCAGCGAAAGCGTGCATTGGTTGTCGGCGATGTGGATGTGGAACAGCAGGTCGGGGTTGGCAACCTCCACCGAAGGGCGTCGGCCCTCACGGTCGCGGAAGTGGTCGGCAATGGCGTCCTTCACCTTGTATGCCACGAATTTCGAGTGACGGAAATCGTCGCTATACACCACCGAGTCAACGGCGAAGCTCGTGTTGATGTCCATGTAGCACTCCCACTCAAAGGGTTTCAGCGCGTTGTAGATTTCGTCTGCGTCGCTTGCCTTGAACTGCTTGATGGGCTTCAGGATGCGGATGGCGGTACGCAGGCAGAAGTTCGCCTTGTACATCATGGCCTTGTCGCCTGTGAATGAAACCATTCGGCGGCCAATTTGCACGTCGTTAGCACCCAACTCGATAAGCTCTTTTGCCAACACTTCCTCCAGTCCCTGGAAGGTCTTGGCAATCATTTCAAAAGTCTCCACTTGCTATTGAATCTAAGAATTGGGTGCAAAAGTAATAAAAAAAAACGAAAAAATCCATTCCGTGCGCATTTAATCGCTTTTTTGCGTTATCTTTGTGCTCGGATTTATGAAAAAGCAACTTCTCTACCTCGTTTCGGGACTTTTGTTGGGGGCATCGGCCACGTTGCTCCTGTCCCATCAGGCTGTGGGCGACGACCAGCAGCCCCGTTCAGCCGTACCTTCTGTGGTGACGTCGCCACAAGTGCCCACCTCTGTCGACTTTGCCGGGCAGACCGTCGACCTGCGCCGCGCCGACTTGCATGAACGCATGGACCGCGAGATCCTTGCCTTCACCTATTCCCATCAGCTCACTTTGCTCATGCTCAAGCGCGCCAACCGCATCTTCCCCATCGTGGAGCCCGTGCTGAAGGAGTGCGGCGTGCCCGACGACCTGAAATACCTGATGGTTATTGAGAGCAACCTCGACCCAGGCATCGTCTCTCGTGCAGGTGCCGCAGGCCTCTGGCAGTTCATGCCGGCTACAGGACGCGAGTATGGGCTCGAGGTCAACGACAACATCGACGAGCGCTACCACATTGAGAAGTCCACTCGTGCTGCCTGCGCCTATCTGAAGAAGCAGTATCGTCAGTTTGGCGACTGGATGACGGTGGCTGCCTCGTACAACGGAGGTCCGGGCGGGGTCATCCGCAAGCAGGAGGCACAGGGTGTTGAGAGCGCTATGGATATGTTCTTCGTTGAGGAGACCTCGCGCTATATGTTCCGCATCCTTACCGCAAAAATCGTCTTCTCCGACCCCCGTCGCTACGGTTTCGTCTTGCGTAGCGAGGACCTCTACCCCTACATCCCCCCCAAGGATACCGTTACCGTCACCAAGCCCATTCCCGACCTTGCCGCCTTTGCCCGTCAGCACGGCGTCACCTTCGCCCAGCTCAAGGCCGACAATCTCTGGCTGCGCGAGAACTCGCTCAACAACAAGTCGGGGCGCACCTATTCCCTGAAAATCCCCGATGAAAAGGCACTTTTTTACAATCCGAAAGATACAAAAGTCCACGACCGTCGCTGGGTCATCAACCGCTAAAAACTGCAGCTTCTGGTTAATTCTTTCCCGAATTATCCAGAGTACAAATTCATGAAAAAACGCGAAATGCCCGTATTTGATGTAGGAAGGTGTAGGAAGGTGTAGGAAGGTGTAGGAATAATCGCTCTGCTACACCCACAATGGTTTATGTACCAGCAGAATAAGCCCATTGGTGTAGCAATGTAGCAATTTTTCATGTTTTTTATAGAAAGTGTTCCGACGATTGACGGCATTTTCTGCGCGTAGTGCGATGTTTATAAACAGCGCCCCTGTTTATATAAACGCGGCCCCTGTTTATATAAACGCGGGCCGTGTTTATAAATAGATGCTAAAGCCAATTCTTTTAGTTCGTCTGCTAATACGAAAGATAGGAGACATCCCAGTCGGTATAACCCTTGAAATACTCGGGCGGAATTCTTGCTGCGAAGCGAAGCAACACGAAATCTGCTTTTGCCGCAGCCTGGCGCGCTTCTAAAGACTGGATGTGAGGACGATACACGGCTGTCCGCGCAATAATGTTCTTATCGTCAACATAGAGCAATTCGCAGGTGTGGAGTTTGCTGTCCGACACGCCATTTACTACAATCGTAGGTATTTTCAGGGCTTTTTCATCGTAGGTAAAGATATATCTGCGATCCCACATGAACAGGTCGTTATAGTAATGCATGATGGAATCGTCAAACTGGATATAAAAGTCTCCAGACCCGTCCCTTACATCCTTAAGGTATCCCTCAATGCCGTAGTAATTCTCTCCTGTTTGTAAATAGCGTAAGGAAGTACCCTTCCGTTGACAGTAATAGGCACATAGGGCATAGTATTTCCCTTCTGTCGCTGTCTTAAAAGCTCCTTCGGTAATTCCTTCACTTTTCCATAACTCCGACACAGGGATATCCGTTCCCCTCACGGTTTCGTAGTCCTCACTCTCGACACAGGAGATAAGAAACGCCATGAATACGAATAACAGGCACTCAATGGTTTTTGTCCATTTTTTCATAATGCTCGTTTTTGCAGTTAATATTATTTGTTTCTTTCCGTACAATTCATCCTACTTTTTATCCTAATAACGCAGGGTAACTGAAAATACTGCACGAAAAAATGAACTATTTTTTATTTTTAGGCAAAAAAAACTGTTATCACATGTTATTTATTGTAGTACGCTTCGGTGAACCAGTTCTCGTCAGCTTAATAAGGCCCTTCGAAGATGTAGATGCATTTCCAGTTGGTGCTTTTTATGTAGAAATCATTGAAGTCGACCTTTTCCCAATCTATCTTTGTGCCGTCGGCATAAAAAGTGGTACAAAACTTGCATGAAGCGAAATTCCAGTAGATATAATAGATGGTCTGTGACTCCCACTTGCATTTATACACCTTATAAAGGGACAAGGGAGGAGCATCCTTTTCCAATTCGGTGATTTTCTCTGACAGCCAGTCTGGCATGTCCTTCTTTGCCATCAGGGATATCGTCCCCTGTCTCTCAATCCCAGGAACATCGTCGATGTCGTTACTGCACGACGTTGTCGTGAAACAGATGGCTGCAATTGCCATCAAGAATATAAATGTTGTTTTTTTCATAGCGATATAACTTTTGGTTAATAATTCTATTTTAAAGACGCAGGATTACTGAAAATACTGCACGAGAAAATGAACTTTTTTTATTTTTCTGTCGAATTTTTAAAGATATTCTTTTTCGCTACAAAGAAAAGCAGTTTTTTTCTTTTTTGTCAAGAAAAACACGTTGCAAAAACGTTGCAATTTTTGAAGTATTGAATTTCCCCCGATGAAATGGGCATTTTTTAAATATCATGCTATCAAAAAAAAGACGTGGGATACTGGAGCTATAGAGCCTTATATTATCTGATTTTTTGCAGAAAAAGGGTTAAAGGATGTCGTTTTCGACGAGCCAAATGATTTCCTCCAGCTCGGCATCGGCTCCGTCGGGGTCGTAGCCGCTCTTGAGGCTGGCACCGAAGAGGGTGGCAAAGGCTTGGTAGAACGTGGCGCGGAACTTGCCGCGGAAGACCACGATGAGGTCGTAGCCCGTCTGGTTGCACTCGCGGTCAACGAGTTTGATGAGCATCTTGCCCTGACGGAGCGTGAGCTGCTTCATGCGGGGCGTGTAGGTTGCCATGAGATCCTTTTCCACCTTCTTCATGTGGCGCTCGCGTGCCTTGTCGTCGGGCAGGGTCTGCATATATTCGTAAGTCTCGATGATGATACCGCGAATCTCCTGCGCCAGGGGGAGCGTCTTTTTGATGTCGCGCACGTTGCGCCAGTACTCCTTTTCCGTCCGACGGTTCTTGAACTTGGGCGGGCTGAAGATATAGACATCGCGCATGTGGATGACGGGGATGGTATCGCCCTTGTAGATATCGACAGGCAAAGCGTTGTCGGTATAGATCTGCGCGGAGGCGGTAAGCGCCGTTACTGCCAGCAACAGAAGGGAAAGGAGATATCGTTTCGTGCGTTTCACGGTGCAAATGTACGCAAAGAGTTTTATTTTCGGGACAAAAAATGCCGCTTGTTTGTGTTTTTTAGCTATTTTTGCACCATGAAAGGGCATTTTTATGGGTTGATGCTGGTGCTTGTCCTCATGTTCGGAGGAATGAAGGGGCAGGCGCAGGTGGGCGGAGCCACTTCATGGGAGGACTTTCTGGAGCAGCGGCTCTTGTCGGAAAACGAGGAAAGCACGGAGTGGGAAAACCTCGTGGAGGAGCTGACGGCCCTGCGCGAGCATCCCATCTGCATCAACACGGCTACCAAGGAGGAGCTCGAGCAGTTGTTCTTCCTCTCGCCCCGTCAGGTGGAAGACATCCTGTTTCACATCGATGTCGACGGACCGATACACGCTGCGGGCGGACTGATGCTCATTCCCTCGCTTGACTACGACACACGTCGGCTGTTGTCCTATTTCCTGACCTTCGAAGTGCCGAAAAAGTCCGATGAAATGGGCGATTTTCGTCAATGGCTGACGAAGGGGAAGAGTGCTGTCATGGGACGGATGGACGTGCCTTTTTACACGCGGGCTGGCAACCTGCCTTTCACGCGCAGCGAGTGGGAACAGTATCCCTCGCGACACTATTGGGGCAACCCGCTATATAGTTCCGTGCGTTATAGCTACCACTATCGGGAGCGCCTCTTTTGGGGGCTGGCTGCGGAAAAGGATGCAGGCGAACCTTTCTTTACGCGAGGGGCTGACGGCGAGCTGCTGGGGCGCAAGGGTTTTGACTTCTACTCGGGCTATGTGCAGGTGAAGGACATGGGTTGGCTGCGAAACCTCACGCTGGGCACATACCGCCTGAGCTTCGGGCAGGGGCTGGTGATGAATACGAACTTCTCGTTGGGTAAGAACTTCGCGCTGAGCCATCTGGAGCGCTCGGCTACAGCCGACCCTATTCATCGTCACGGAGGTACGAACGAGACGGACTATCTGCGTGGCGTAGCGGCTACGGTACGTTTCGGCGCGGTGGATGTGACGGGGTTTGTCTCTTACAGGCACTATGACGCATCGATGGTGAAGGACTCCATCAGCACTTTTCTGACAACGGGCAGGCATCGCACAACGCCCGAGATGCAGAAGGCGTGCAATGTGGGCGGCATGCTGGCTGGCGGACACGTCAAATACAGCTGGAACGGACTTCACGTGGGGGCGACGGGGCTCTGGCAAGGGTATAACCACGCCCTTACGAAAGGGCATCTGACGTATAAGATGTACTATCCCGAGGGGCGCAGCTTCACGAACTGGAGCGCCGATTATGCCTTTTATCGGCATAATGTGACGTTTGCAGGCGAGACGGCTCTGAGCGGCAATGGGGGATGGGCAACGCTGAACAGCCTGCGCGTCGAACCCTTTGAGCGCGTAGCGTTTACTTTGCTTCAGCGCCATTATTCGCGTGATTATTGGGGATTTCAGTCCAACGCTTTCCGCGAGGGAAGCGAGGTGAGGAACGAGCAGGGCGTTTATGTGGGGGTGGATGTGCAACGGTTGCGTCGCTGGCAGTTCAATGCCTATGCCGACCTGTTCCGTTTCCCTGAGCCGCGTTATCGGGTGGACGAGCCTTCGAAAGGTGTGGACTTGATGGCTTCGGCGCAGTATAGCCCGAACGATGGGTTGTCGTTCCTTGCCCGCTATCGGTGTAAGGTGAAGGAGCGCAATGTGTTGTCGGGCTATTCGTACAATGGACTTTTCCGCGAGGTGACACAACGTGTCCGTTTGCAAGCCGATGTGGCGCTGGGGCCATCGTGGCGTATGCAGGGCACGGCAGATTATTGTCAGGTGAATGCCGAAAAGGTGAACTATGGCTTCCGCGTGGCAGACAGACTGACGTGGACGCATCCCGTGAAGCCCCTTCATATCAACGGCGAATTCTCCTGGTTCCGCACGACGGACTGGGCAGCAAGGCTCTACGGCTACGAGCGCGGATTGCTCTATGCCTACAACTACCGTTCCTACTATGGGCACGGCCTGCGTGGAGCGATGATGGCAGACTGCACGTTGATGAAAAGTCTGGTCTGCACAGTCAAGGTGGGCTGGACGCACTATTTCGATCGCGACGAAATAGGCTCGGGAGCCGAGCTGATTGCCCAGAACCACGCCGAAGACATTGCCCTTCAGCTGCGTTATTCGTTCTGAAAAAACAAGGAGCCGCAACCTTGTTGTGGGCTGCGGCTCAAAGCGGAGGATTTTTTCGTACCTGTTTCCTTGCAGGGTCTTACTTACGAAGACCGAGGGCCTTGATGATAGCACGGTAGCGCTCGATGTCGTTATCCTTCAGGTAGTTCAGAAGGGCGCGACGCTTGGCAACCAGCTTCGTCAGAGCACGGGAGGTACTATAATCTTTACGGTTCACCTTCAGGTGCTCCGTCAGGTGGGAAATACGGTATGAGAACAAGGCAATCTGGCTCTCAGGGGAACCAGTGTCCGTGTTGGACTTTCCGTATTGTCCAAAGATCTCCTGTTTTTTCTCTGGGGTTAAATACATACTGTTTTTTAATTAAATAATGAATTACACACTGCTTTTTTCAAAAGCGGCTGCAAAGGTACGGCAAGTTGGGCGAATAACCAAATAAATTTGTAAGTTTTTTTATTTGAGCGAAAAATCGGAGGAGAAACAAGGAGAAAATCGTGGGACGGAGCGGGTGGAATGCAGGCAGTCGCAGAGGCTTTTCTGGTGTTGGAGACGTTAAAGGCTGTTATTATTTAAAGAGGTACGCGAAAAGTTTCAGAAAAAATGTGTACTTTTGCGCCGATTTTTGAGAAAAAAGAAAAAGAATGCAGATAATCAAGGAAATGTAGAAGCTGAATATGGAGAAACAAGATATCAGAAACATTGCCATTATTGCCCACGTTGACCACGGAAAGACAACGCTGGTGGACAAGATGATGCTGGCTGGACACCTTTTCAAGAACGACAAGGCGGATGCCGAATGTGTACTGGACAGCAACGACCTGGAACGCGAGAGGGGAATAACCATCTTGTCGAAGAACGTCTCCATCGTCTATCGGGGCGTGAAAATCAACATCATCGACACGCCAGGACATAGCGATTTTGGCGGGGAGGTGGAGCGTGTGCTGAATATGGCAGACGGCTGCCTGCTGCTGGTGGATGCCTTCGAGGGTCCGATGCCGCAGACGAGGTTTGTGTTGCAAAAGGCGCTGCAAATAGGGCTGAAGCCCATCGTGGTGGTAAACAAGGTGGACAAGCCGAACTGCCGCCCCGACGAGGTGCACGAAATGGTGTTCGACTTGATGTTTGCCCTTGATGCCACGGAGGAGCAGCTGGACTTCCCCGTGGTGTTCGGCTCGGCAAAGCAAGGCTGGATGGGCGCCGACTGGAAGACACCTACAACGGACATCACCTATCTGCTTGACCAGATTGTGGAGCACATTCCCGCACCTCCGATGCTGGAGGGTACGCCGCAGATGCTCATCACCAGTCTCGACTACTCGCCTTACACGGGCCGTATCGCCGTGGGGCGCGTTCACAGGGGTACGCTCAAGGACGGAATGACGGTGATGCTTGTACACAGGGACGGCTCGCAGGAAAAGGCAAAAATCAAGGAGCTCCACACCTTCGAGGGTATGACTCACCGACGTACGGAGAGCGTAAGCAGCGGCGACATCTGTGCCATTATTGGCTTGGAACACTTCGAGATAGGCGACACCATTTGCGATGCTGAAGCGCCTGAGGCATTAGAGCCCATTGCCATTGACGAGCCCACGATGAGTATGCTGTTCACCATCAACGACTCGCCCTTCTTCGGACGCGAGGGCAAGTACGTCACTTCGCGTCATATTCAGGAGCGTCTGGACCGCGAGCTGGAGAAGAACCTGGCGTTGCGCGTCACGAAGAGCGAGGACGAGGACAAGTGGACGGTGTTCGGACGCGGTGTACTCCACCTGAGCGTGCTTATCGAGACGATGCGTCGTGAAGGCTACGAACTGCAAGTGGGTCAGCCGCAGGTGATCTACAAGGAGATAGACGGACGCCGATGTGAGCCGATAGAGGAACTCACCATCAACGTGCCCGAGGAATATTCGTCGAAGATGATTGATATGATTACGCGTCGGAAGGGCGAGATGCTCTCGATGGACACGCAGGGTGACCGCATCAACATCGAGTTTGAGATACCTTCGCGCGGCATCATCGGATTGCGTACCAACGTGTTGACTGCCTCGGCAGGCGAGGCTATCATGGCGCACCGTTTCAAGAATTACCAGCCCTACAAGGGCGACATTGAGCGTCGGACGAACGGCTCGATGGTAGCGATGGAGACGGGCACGGCGTTTGCCTATGCCATCGACCACCTGCAGGACCGCGGCAAGTTCTTCATCCATCCGCAGGAAGAGGTCTATGCAGGTCAGGTAGTGGGCGAGCATGTGCACGAGAACGACCTGGTAATTAACGTCACCAAGAGCAAGCAGCTGACGAATATGCGTGCCAGCGGTGCCGACGAAAAGGCACACATTGCGCCGCCCGTGCTCTTCTCGTTGGAGGAGGCGTTGGAGTACATCAAGGAAGACGAGTATGTGGAGGTGACGCCCAAGTCGATGCGAATGAGGAAGATAATCCTTGATGCGCTGGAACGGAAACGTGCGGCACGATAAGCCAGTCCCTGTGGTATGAAACCCTTGAAAACCCTGTCCGTTGTCTGTCTGACCCTGTTGCTGCTGTGTGGCTGCCAGGGCAGGAAGACGTCGTTTACCCTGCGGGCCGACGTGGCTCAGGCAGGAGGCGACACGCTGGTGGTTTACGGGGCTGACGAATGGTTCGACAAGGTTGACACGGTGGTAGGCCGACGGGGCAGATGGACGTTCACATTCACGCCCGACACGGTGACGCCCCTCTGGGTGGCATTCCCGAACGGACATCGCGAGATGGTGTTTGCCGAACGGGGCGTAACGACGACGCTCTCGGGCGACTCGGCTGCCGAAGGGTGGCTGACGCTGAGCGGAGGACGGCAGAACGCCTTGTTGGAGGAGTTCCGCGCTATGCTGCGCGACACGGTGCTGACTCATTGGCAGATACAGCATATGGCTGACACGTTCATTACTGAGCATCCCTACGACGAAGTGTCGGTGTGGCTGTTGAAGGAATGGTTTTTGCGCACGGATAATCCGAGCGTGAGCGAAGTACGCGGACTGATGAACAAGATGAGCGGCAACCTGCAGGACAATCCGCAGGTGGTCGATTTGAAGAGCCGCCTGAACGGCTTGAAGGTAAGCACCGCGAATACCGTGCTGAGCAACTACAACCTCAGGGACACGGTGGGGAAAGTGCTGAACACAAACCTGTTTCGCGACACGTGTATGCTGGTGACCTTCTGGGCATCTTGGAACGAAGAGAGCCGTCGCGACCAGGAAGAGTACCGTGCGCTGGTCGATTCGTTCCGTGGACGCCCGTTTGCCGTGCTGGGCGTGAGCCTCGACAACGACCGTGAGGCTTGGATGCAGGCCATACGCGAAGATTCGCTGACGTGGACACAGGGCAACGGTTTCCAAGGCTGGAACTTGGATATGCTGCGTCAGCTGAACGTGACGAAACTGCCTGCCAATGTGCTGCTTAATCCGCAGCGCAGAGTGCTTTTCAACGACCTCCACGGCGAGGAGCTGGTGGACCGCGTGAGCATCCAGGTGAGGCGTGAGGAGGAGCGGATAAAGGCATTGAAGAAGGCCGAGGAAGAGAAGAAGCGGAAGGAAAAAAAGAAGAAAAGCTGAGGGCTTAAGAATGACGAGCGAGAGGAAAAAACGGTTTATGCTGGCTCTGGTGGCCTTGCTGCTGCTGATGGGCTGTGCGTCAATAGGAAGCCCCGACGGAGGACCGTATGACGAAACGCCCCCTGTGTTCGTCGGAAGCACCCCTGCCCGAGGAGCGCTGAACGTGAAGGACGGCAAGGTGACGCTCAGCTTCGACGAGTACATAAAGCTGGAGAAGGCCAGCGAGAAGATTGTGGTGTCGCCACCCCAGGTGCAGCAGCCCGTCATCAAGACTTCGGGCAAGAAAATCACCGTTTCCATCGAGGATTCGCTGAAAGAGAACACCACCTACACCATCGACTTCAACGATGCCATCGTGGACAACAACGAGGGCAACCCGCTGGGCGATTTTGCCTTTGCCTTCTCGACGGGCGAGGTCATCGACACGCTGGCTGTGAGTGGTGTGGTGCTCGATGCCCAGAACCTCGAGCCCGTGCAGGGAATACTGGTGGGGCTGCACGAGGAGTTGGACGACTCGGCGTTTACCACGTTGCCCTTTGTGCGTGTGTCGAGGACCGATGCCGAGGGGCGTTTCACTATACGCGGCATAGCCTCAGGCAGTTACAGAGCCTTTGCGCTGAAGGATATGAACCAGAACTTCCTGTTCGACCAGAAGTCCGAGACGCTCGGCTGGCTGGACTCGCTGGTGGTGCCGTCCACCGAGGTACGTATGGAGCCCGACACCGTGTGGAAGGACTCGCTCACGGTGGATACGGTACGCATCCTGCCCGTCACCCATTACCTTCCCGAAGACCTAGTGCTGCTGTCGTTTACCGAGGAGCCCACGTTTCGCTACCTGGTGAAGAGCGAGCGGACGGCACTCAACAAGTTCACTCTCATCTTCTCCACGCCTGCCGACACGCTGCCCTGGATTGAGCCGCTCAATTTCCCCAGCGACTCGGCGTACATCGTGGAGGCAAATCCGCGCAACGACACCATCACCTACTGGATGCGCGACACCACGTACTACTACCAGGACACGCTCTCGATGTGCCTGACCTACGTGGCTACGGACACGCTGGGCTTGTTGTCAGGGCGGACGGACACGCTAAACCTGGTGCCGAAGAAGACGCGCGCCAAGCAGCTGGCCGAGGAGGAGAAGCGCCGCAAGGAGGAGCAGAAGGAGTTGGAGAAGCGGCTGAAGCGTGGCGACTCGACGATGGTGAAGAAGCAGACGCCCGTACTGCCTATGAAGGTGAACGGCGGTTCGTCGATGGACCTGAACGCCGTGGTGACGGTAACGTTCAACGAGCCCCTGGCGAGCTGGCGCGACTCGGCGCTGCATCTGGTTAGGAAGGTCGATACGCTGTGGGTCGATGAGCCGTTTGTGTTCCGCCGCCAGAAGGCAAAGCTGATGACCTACGAGCTGCTGGCCGAGTGGCGCCCCGAGGAGGAGTACAAGTTCACGGCTGATTCGGCAGCGTTCCGAGGCATCTACGGCCTGGAGTCGAAGAAGACCGACACCAACATCCGATTCAAGTCGTTGGACAAGTACAGCTCGTTCGTGCTGACGGTGGAGCGCCCCTCCACATCGCCGTTGTTAGCGCAGCTGATTGACAAGAGCGACAAGGTCATCCGTCAGGCCGCGGTGAACGCCGAGGGTAGGGCAGAGTTCTACTTTGTGAAGCCCGCTACGTACTACGTCAGGCTGCTGGTGGACGACAATGGCAACGGCGTGTGGGACACGGGGCTGTGGGACGAGCGGCGACACGCCGAGGCCGTCTATTACTACGGCAAGGCCATCGAGATGCGCGAGAACTGGGACTATGCCGAGGACTGGAACCCCCTGTCCGTGCCCATTGAAAAGCAGAAGCCCGATGACCTGAAGAAGGCCCGCAAGGAGAAGAAGGAAAAGAAAAGCAAGAACCAGCAGCGCGAGGAGCAGAAGCGTAAGAAGCAGAAGCGAAAATAAACCTAACCTTGGAAACAAAGTCAAAACAGAAACGAAACCAACGAAAATGAAAAAGATACTCCTTTCCCTCGTCGCAGCCCTCTGCCTGGCCACAACCCTCCACGCCAAGGCAGACCAGGAGCGGCTGGACTATACGCTCTACTTCAACTGGAAGTTTGTGTGGATAAAGGCAGGCACGGCCAGCCTGACGACACGTCCTGTGCACTACAAGGGCAAGGAAGCCGTGGAGGCGTCGCTGCTTGCAAGCAGCTCGGGCACAGCCGACAACCTCTACTACCTGCGCGACACGCTCACCACCACCGTCAGCCGCGACGGCACGCCGCTCTACTTCGTCAAGCATTGTGTGGAGGGCAAGGACGTGGTGTTTGAGCAGGCGTGGTACAGCCGTTCGGGCGGAAACTACCGTGTGGACCTGCGCAAGGACTACGTGGACGGACGTGTGCGCGAGGACCAGTGGACGGGCCCGACGCAGCCCTACGACCTGGTGAGCATTATGCTCCACGCCCGCAGCCTCGACCTCGATGCCCTCACCGTGGGTCAGCGCCTGACGTTCCCCGTGGTGGACAGCAAGAAGGTGCTCAGCCAGACGCTGGTCTATCTGGGCCGCCAGCAGATGAAGGCCGAGGGAGGCGGACTGGTGGAGTGCCACGCATTCTCGCTGAAAGGCTCGGGCGACGATGCGAAGGAGGTGCTCCGCTTCTACCTCTCGACGGCGCCGCAGCACGTGCCCGTACAGATTGACATCAACTTCCGCTTCGGCTCGGCTAAGGCCAAGCTGCGGTAATGATTCGGCTCGGCTGGCTGACGTGTCCCAGCCCTTTAGGGAAAGGATGATTCGATGGAGAAAGCGTTTGAGTGACATAGCGGTTTACTGTTTACGCTACAAAGATAATACATCTTTTTTTACTAGTGTCCGATGGCAGCGAGAGTCCCTTCTCGCTGCCATTTTAACTATGAACTAACGTGTGCGAAGTGGAATGGCAGATTATTCCACTGCGTCGTGCTGCCAGATGCTTGGGCTAGCAAATTAGATGCTTGGACTGTGAGATTAGTTGCTTGGAATAAAAAAACGCACGATTCGCCCACAAATGCCGCACGTTTCCTTCCATTTGAGGTCGGAATGCTGAAATTCTGCGCCGCTGATTTGTGTGCCAAATGCAGGGAAAAAACATCGGAATTAGCGGTTTTTGCTGTCTTTTGAGCCCTAAAAGGGCAGGATTTGGACGCATTTTGTGCCTCATTTGAGCTTCGGAACAACTTGAATGGTCGATTTTGTGATGTTGTATGTTGTTGTCTGATTGTCTTTTAGGTGAAAATAAACATGGCCTAGCGTTTCAGTTTCAGTTGTTTCAGTTATTTTTTAAAGGGTACCATTCTCCCTCTCCTTCTTTATTCTATATTATAATATATTTATTATTAACTAATTATATAGTATTATAAAGGAGATTTGAGAAAAACATACCCTCAAAAAACCTAACTGAAACTGAAACAACTGAAACGCCCGTGCCACACACCTACTTTTCCTCTACGAGGCCATGAACACCTGATGCAATATGAATCCCCGCCACTCGTCGCGAGCAGCGGGGAAAATTCATCGTATCGAAAAAGTAAGCGAATAAAAGCAGGCTTATTTCTTACTTTGTTCCCATATTATCTCACCAGCACTTTCTTTCCGTTGCGGATATAGATACCCTTCTTTGTTCCGTCGGCAGGACGGCCCTGGAGGTCGTAGAGCTGTCCGTCGGATGCAGCAGCATCACTCACAGCAGGCGCGACGCCCGTTTCACCATATTGCACGGGTTCGCTGTATTCTTCTGCTTCCATCTCCTCGATATTAGTGAATTTCTTCCAATCTTCGTCTTTCTCATAGTTCTTTTTGCAGCCGTATGGGACGTGCAGGGTGCACTTGAAGTTGAATGTATTTGCACTAATCCTACAAGGAGTTTTCGCATAGCAGTAGATGTGGCCGGAATTGGGCATATCGGCAAAAGCCTTGTCGCCAATCTGTGTCAGGCTTTCGGGAAGAGTGACAGATGCCAGTTTTGTGCAGCCCGCGAAAGCCTCATCCCCAATGCTTCTGACGTGCTGTGGAATTACAATCGACGCCAATGACGAACAGAAATAGAATGTTCTATATTTTATGCTTTTAAGACTCTTGGGTAGTTTAATCTCCATTAAGTTGTAACAACGGAAGAAAGCTTCCTCCTCGATGGTCTTAACGTTGTCGGGAATCTCCATGTAGGGCAAAGAAGTACATTGAGCGAAAGCCCTCTCCCCGATATTCGTAAGCCCACTTGGAAGTGTGATGGCCTGTATGTTTGCACATTCTTCAAATGTCGAACCTTTTATTACAGTTATCCCTTCGGGAATGACTATGTCAGGCAGTCTTGAACAACCCGAGAATACACCGTCTCCTAAAGAAGTGACGCTTGAGGGGATAATGATGCGCCGGAGATTCGGGCAGTCCATGAAAGCGGCATCGTCGATGTGGGTAACCGTGTTCGGGAGCTTAACCGACAGCAGGTAATAGCAATGCCAGAAGGAGCGCTTTTCAATAGCGACAACCTCGTACGCCTTTCCCTCGTAGATGAGTTCTTCAGGAATGACGAGATGATCCGGATAGTCCCGATAAGTGGGCTTACACCAATCCCAACCCCTCCTGAGCGTGCCGGGCTTGTCTAAATAAGCAGGGTCTATGGTAGCGGCGTATTTTCCGTACAGCCGGTAATACGCGCTGTCAACGAACACGTACTCCCCTTCGGGCCAATGCGATTTGAACGTGAAGTCGCCCCTCCACCAGCAGTCGCGCCACTGAACGTTCAACTTGTAATCTCCATTAGTAAATCCGAGATAATTCAGTTGGAGTAGGGGATCATCACATTTTCTATAACCCCTCATGAAAACGGTATCATTAGTTTCCGCTCGCGTGACAACAACCGTTGTGGTATCGAGTTTAGCAATTGTAAGTGTTGAATCTTGCCTTATGAGATTGCCAAGGTAGCGATAATACTGTGGATTTACATGGCCGATATAGATGATATCGCTAACCGACAAGAAGCATTGAAGGCTGTCGTTACGCAGGCCATCATCGTTCACTAATTCTATGTCCTTTCTCCCATTCCAGTTGTACCACCAGCTTTCGTCGTCCCCTACAGGCTTTTTCTTTTCGGCATCAAACTCGCCCCACCACCATAGCTCATGGGCCTTGAGGCGAATCCTGTAGTGCACCTCGGGCACGCACACCTGCGATACATCTATTGAAAGGTGGGTGTACGAGCCGAAGTCGTGGGAATAGACTATCTGGTCGGACGACGGATTGACGATGATGACCTGCGCGGCTGTGGCTGTGGCAAAATCAAAGGTCAGCGTCGTACCGTCGAGGACAACTGTAGGAGGCGGGAAGGGGGAACGAGGACCAGACTGTCTGACTGACTCGTTTTCCAAAACCATAGGAATGTTTTTCTGTCCCCAAACGAAAAGAGGCACAAGGAGGAGTGCCAACAAGGCAAAGGCTGTTTTACTTTCTTTTCTCATGGTTGGTTACTTTAAGAATTAGACATGTTTTTATTCTGGGAACAAAGGTAGGCATAAGGGAAAAAGGCTGCAAGTTTTTTCGCTCACAATTTACCTCACAATCGCTCACAATTTTGAGAATTTGAGATAACCTGTTGGCCTGCAAACGAATGGCGGACGGGGTCAGAAGCAAGAATCGTTGCTAAAAATAATCTCCAACCACTCTGGCGACACTTTATTCTTTATTCTGCTCTTGCGGCTTTCGAGGGCATGCTCGCTATAAGTGCTGCATTTTGCCATCGTTTTGATGGAAAATCCTGCCAGCATGTATTCACAAAACTCCAGGTCTTCCTTTGTGAGAAGGGGGCACTCAAGCATGAGCTCTGAACGGATGGCGGATGTGGCGTCGAGGGCGGCTTTTCGGACTCCATCTCTGCGGGCCTGGCTCAGCTTGACAGGCGTGTCGTCGTCACCCAACTCCTCCATGAGCTGCGCAAACTGCGTCGTCTGCATGAATCGTTCACGGCAGAGAGCAGCCTTCTCCTGTTTGGTCAGTTCGTCGGACGGAACGGCATCCGTCGGCAGGACGGCCGGGGCGGGAAGATGTTGCCGATGCCTCCTGCTGAGCCAGAGTAGAACACCCACGGCAAGCAGGGCTGCCAGGCCGATGCCGAAGAGGCGTAACGACCTTGAAGCCGACATGCGCTGACGGACCTCAAGCGTGTGCGCATTTCTGATGGAGTCGATTTCTTCCCGTCCATAGTTATTATAGATGGAGTCGAGCGACGACTGATAGGCCATGGAATAGTATTCGGCAGAGTCGTTCTTCTGCGTCAGCTGCGAGATGTGTGCCAGCAGTTTGTTGGCCTGGTTCCTCGCATAGATGTCGGTATGGCATTCCAGGGCTTTCTGGTAGCAGGCATAGGCTGAGTCGTACTGCTCGCTGTAGGCCATGATGTTCCCTTTCAGCACCCATGCTGCGGCAATCCCCTTGGGGTTGTCGGTCTGGGCAATGAAACGGTTGACGTGGGAGAGGGATGTGGCGCAGTCCTTGCTCTCGTAGAAATTCAGTCGGGCCAACTGATAATCTATGTCCTTCCGGATGAGCGGAGGGGTGTGGGGGTTGCGTAGGACGGCATAGAAATCTTCCTCCGCATGGCGGTAGCGGTTTTGGTACATGTGGGAGAGACCTAAATTGAAGTCGGCGTAGGCAACCTGTAGGGAGTCTCTCAGGCAATAGGGGTTGTTTTTCGCCGAAAGGAAACATGCCTCTGCCTCGGAGTACATGTGGCGGTTGAGGAAGTGCTTGCCCGTGTTGAAGCGGGCGATGACGTAATAGCGGTTGACGGTATCGGGGAACAGCTCTTGCGCAGTAAGGTAGGCGTCAACAGCCTTGGGGTCGTCATTGGTTTCTGTATAGACGCAGCCCAGCGTGTACCACGCCATGGCGGCATGGTGGTTTTTGTGGCGCGGCGTGCCGTAATACGCTGTGGCGACGCGGGCAAGTGTGTCGGTGGTAAGAGGCATGTAGCATTTGTAGTCGGTCTGCACCTTCAGCCACGCCCAGTCGGCAGCATCTTTAGATTGAAAATTGAAAATTGAAGATTGAAGATTGAGGCTGTCCAGCACGGAGCGGGCGGCCTCGGGGTCGGTCTCCATGAGGGCTTCGGCACGCTGCAGGGCATCGCGGCACGAGGTATCGCGGCACGACAACAATCCCGTTACTGCCATCAGCAGCAGGGCCGTCTTCAGGAGGAGGCTGCGCTTACTTCTCTTCATACTTCACAGAAATCTGCTGCGAAGATACAACGTAGCAGGCAAAGATGCAAGAAAAACGCCGAATTTTGTTTTGAGGGGAGATTGATAATCTCCTAAACGAATCATCCGGCGTTGATATCTCTCGGGGGAGATGGAGGTTGTCAGTATGCCTGTTCGTGCACGCCTTTCACGGCGCGGCCGCTGGGGTCGTTCATGTTCTTGAAAGCGGCGTCCCACTCGAGGGCGATGGCGGTGGAGCAGGCTACGCTGGCCTCGCTGGGCACACTACGGGCGGCGCTGTCGCTGGGGAAGTGCTCGGCAAAGATGGAACGATAGAAATACTCCTCTTTGTTCTTCGGGGGGTTGATGGGGAAGCGCTCGGCAGCGTGGGCCAGCTGCTCGTCGGTGACAGCGGCCGCGGTGACGGCTTTCAGCGTGTCGATCCACGAGTAGCCCACGCCGTCGCTGAACTGCTCCTTCTGCCGCCACGCCACCTCCTCGGGCAGCAGGTCGGCAAAAGCCTCGCGCACAATCTTCTTCTCAATAGTGGAGCCTGTGCACATTTTCGCCTGGGGATTCGTCCGCATGGCCACGTCAAGAAACTCCTTGTCCAAGAAGGGCACACGCCCCTCGACGCCCCACGCACAGAGGCTCTTGTTGGCGCGGAGGCAGTCGTAGAGATAGAGCTTGGAGAGCTTGCGGACGGTCTCCTCGTGGAAGGCCTGCGCATTGGGAGCCTTATGGAAATAGAGGTAGCCGCCGAAAATCTCGTCGGCACCCTCGCCGCTGAGTACCATCTTGATACCCATCGACTTGATGACGCGTGCCAGCAGGTACATAGGGGTGGAGGCGCGCACGGTGGTGACGTCGTAGGTCTCGATGAAGTAGATGACATCGCGGATGGCGTCGAGGCCTTCTTGGATGGTGTAGTTGATTTCGTGGTGCACGGTGCCGATGTGCTGGGCTACGAGGCGGGCCTTTTCCAAGTCGGGGGCGCCCTTCAGTCCGACGGCGAACGAGTGCAGGCGAGGCCAGTAGGCACGGGTCTGCGAGTCGTCCTCGATGCGGTGCTCGCTGAACCGCTCGGCGATGGCGGAGACAACGCTGGAGTCAAGACCGCCGGAGAGCAGCACGCCGTAGGGCACGTCGGACATGAGCTGACGCTTCACGGCAGCGGTGAGGGCGGTGCGGATGTCAGCCGCGCTGGCAGGATTGTCCTTGACGGCAGCATAGTCGAACCAGTCGCGGTGATAGTAGGATTGAAAATTCAATAGTCCATCTTCAGTATTAGTAAGGTAATGCCCAGGGGGGAACGGCTCGTAGCGCTCACATTGCCCTTCGAGGGCTTTCAGTTCCGAGGCCACATAGACGGTGCCGTCGCTGTCGTAGCCGATGTAGAGCGGGATGACGCCGATGGGGTCGCGGGCAATGAGGAACTGGTCGCGCGCCTCGTCGTAGAGCGCAAAGGCAAAGATGCCGCTGAGGCTTTCCAGCAGGCTCTCAAGGGTGATGTTTCCCTCGGCAAAGTCGCGATACAGCGCCAGGATTACCTCGCAGTCGCTCCGTGTCTGGAAGTCAAACTGCCCCACATAGCGGCGTCGGATGTCCTGATGATTATAGATTTCGCCGTTCACGGCCAGCACCTGCTTGCGGTCGGGGCTGAACAGGGGTTGTCCGCCGCTCTCGGGGTCGACGATGCTCAGGCGCTCGTGGGCCAGGATGGCCGTGCTGCCACAGTAGATGCCGCTCCAGTCGGGCCCGCGATGACGGATTTTCTGACTCATGCTGAGCGCCTTCCGGCGCAGTTCAGGCCGCTGCCTGCTAATACGGAAAATAGATACTATTCCACACATAACGTCATGCTCTTTTCTGGGTTCTCTGGTTTTTCAATCCTCAATCTTCAATCTTCAATCTTTAATTATAGCAAGTCTCGCCGTGTTCGTAGATGTCCAGTCCCTCGTCCTCGATGCGGGCTGGGACGCGAAGGCCGTGCAGCCACTTGATGCCGAAGAAGAGGACGAATCCGCAGGCAGCTGCCCAAAGGTCGATGACGAGGATGCCGAAGCACTCGGCCCCAAGGAAACCCCAGCCGTGACCATACAGCAGGCCCTCTGAGGTGGAGAGCAGGCCTGTAAGGAGTGTGCCGAGGATGCCGCAGACGCCGTGTACCGACGAGGCACCCACGGGATCGTCGATGTGCAGCCTATGGTCGATGAACTCAATGGCGAAGACCAGCACCGTGCCGCAGATGAGGCCGATGATGACGGCTCCTGCAGGCGACACCATGTCGCAGCCGGCTGTAATGCCCACGAGGCCTGCCAGCACACCGTTGAGCGTCAGCGAGAACGAGGGCTTGCCGTACTTCAGCCACGTGACAGCCATCGTGGCTACGCCGCCTGCCGCTGCAGCGAGGTTCGTGGTCAGGAAAACGTGGCAGATGGCTGTGCGGTTGACGGCTCCCGAGGCTGCCAGCTGCGAGCCGGGATTGAAGCCAAACCAGCCCAGCCACAGGATAAAGACTCCCAGCGCAGCCAGCGTCAGCGAGTGGCCCGGTATGGCGCGGCTCTTGCCGTCCTTGTCATATTTGCCACGACGGGCACCAAGCGCCAGCGCGCCTATCACAGCCAGCACGCCGCCCACGGAGTGGACGATGGCCGAGCCTGCGAAGTCGTGAAACACATGGCCGAAGGTGTCCATCATGAAACTGCCGTCGGCATCGTTGCATAGCCAGCCGCCGCCCCATGTCCAATGACCTTCAATAGGGTAGATAATCAGCGAAATGAAGGCGCTGTAGATGACGTACATTGAGAACTTCGTCCGTTCGGCCATGGCACCGCTGACGATGGTGGCCGAGGTGGCGCAGAAGACGGTCTCGAAAATCAGGAATCCCTCCACGGGCAGCGTGCCCTGATAGAAGGAGAGGTCGCCCCAGTTGGGCCTCCCCACAAAGCCCGCGCCATCGGAACCGAACATCAGGCCGAAGCCCACGAACCAGAACAGCAGCGAGCCGAACATGAAGTCGACGAAGTTTTTGAAAAGAATGTTGGCCGTGTTTTTGCTGCGGGTGAACCCTGCCTCGCACAGCGCAAAGCCTGGCTGCATGAAGAACACCAGCATGGCAGCCAACAACATCCAAACAGTATCCAGTGATAAAGCTATTTCGTTCATAATTATCAATCTTCAATTTTCAATTTTTAATCTTTTGGTTATTTCCTGTCTCGCAGCACGGTGTCGCCGTGCTCGCCTGTGCGGATGCTCCAGGTGTCGATGATGTCGCTGACGAAGATGCGCCCGTCGCCCACCTCGCCCGTCTGCGCTGTGGAGATGATGATGTCCACGGTGGGCTGGGCGAATTGGTCGCGGCAGACGATGGTGAGCGCCACGCGCTCGATGACGTCCGTCGAGTACTGCACACCACGGTAGATGCGCTCCTGCCGGCTTTGGCCGATGCCGTGAACATCGTGATACTCAAACCAGTTGATGTCCGAGTTCAACAGCGCTTCCTTCACCTCCTCGAACTTCGTTTTCCGGATAATGGCTTCAATACGTTTCATAGCTTTCTCAAATTTTGGCTGCAAAGGTACTGCCCTCCTGTGGACTGGCAAAGGAGTAGCGGCTGTTTTGGGCAAAGAAATTGCCTTTTTATTACGGAATGTCACCTTGCCTTTGCTTTTTGCAAAATAATTGAAAGAAAAACGACGCTTTTTGTTGCTAAATGAAAGTTTTTGTCGATTTCTTGCAGAGTTTATGATGGCATTACCACACAGGTTCCGAAAATAGTCCGTACCTTTGCAGCGGATTTATGTACGAACGACATTATTTAAGCAAGCAGACGACAATGACACGACAGGATGGACTATATCGTACGGAATATGAGCACGATGCGTGTGGCATAGGCATGGTGGTGAACATTCATGGTGCAAAGAGCCACGAGCTGGTTGACAATGCCTTGCGGGTGCTGGAGAATATGGAACACCGCGGTGCCGAGACGCGCGACAAGACGGGCGACGGCGCTGGAATATTGGTGCAGATTCCCCACGAGTTTATTCTGCTCCAAGGTATTCCCGTTCCCGAGAAGGGGCACTACGGCACAGGCATGGTGTTCCTGCCCAAGGACGAGGACGCGCAGCGGGACATCATCAATGTGATGATAGAGGAGATTGAGCGCGAGGGCTTGCAGCTGATGCATCTGCGCACGGTGCCCACCTGCGCCGATGTGCTGGGTGCCGCTGCCCGCGACGTGGAGCCTGCCGTGAAACAGCTGTTTGTCACCCAGGGTGCAGCGGGTGCCGACGATGCTTCATCGCTTGAACGACTATTATATAAGGTACGTAAGCGTGTGGAGCGCCGCGTCACGGATGAAGACTTCTACATCTGTTCGCTGTCAAGCCGATACATCATCTACAAGGGCATGCTCACTTCGGGACAGCTGCGCCGCTATTTCCCCGACCTTTCGAGTCCCTGGTTCACAAGCGGATTGGCGCTGGTACATTCACGGTTTTCCACAAACACGTTTCCCAAGTGGAAGCTGGCACAACCCTTCCGGCTGTTGGCGCACAACGGCGAGATCAACACCATCCGCGGCAACCGTGGTTGGATGCAGGCACGCGAGAGTGTGCTCAGCAGCGCCGCCTTGGGCGACATCCGCGACATCCGTCCTATTTTGCAGGAGGGCATGAGCGACTCGGCCAGCCTGGACAACGTCTTCGAATTCCTTGTGATGAGCGGGTTGAGCCTGCCGCAGGCACTGGCCATTCTGGTGCCGGAAAGCTTCAATGATAAAAATCCCATCAGTGACGACCTGAAAGCCTTCTACGAATACCACTCCATCCTGATGGAGCCGTGGGACGGCCCTGCTGCGTTGCTGTTTTCCGACGGCCGCTACGCCGGAGGTATGCTTGACCGCAATGGCTTGCGTCCCTGCCGCTATACCATCACCCGTGGCGGCATGATTGTGGTAGCCAGTGAGGTGGGTGTGATGGATTTCGACCCCCTCGACGTAGTGAGCAAGGGACGCCTGCAGCCGGGGAAAATCCTGCTCATTGATACGCAGGAAGGGCGCATCTACTACGACGGCGACGTCAAGGAACGTCTCGCCATGGCCCATCCCTATCGCGAATGGCTCCAGGCAAACCGCATCCAGCTGGAGAAGCTGCGCAGCGGTCGCCATGTGGAGAACGGGGTGGACGACCTCGGACGCAAACTCATAGCCTTCGGCTTCGGACAGGAAGATATCGACAAAACCCTTATTCCCATGGCTACGGCAGGGCAGGAACCTGTGGCTGCCATGGGCAACGACACTCCGCTGGCTGTCATCAGCGACCGTCCGCAGGTGTTCTTCAACTACTTCCGTCAGCAGTTTGCCCAGGTGACCAACCCTGCCATCGACCCCATCCGCGAGGAACTGGTGATGAGCCTGACGGAGTACATCGGTGCCGTGGGGACAAATATTCTGACCCCTGACGCTGCTAACTGCAAGATGGTGCGCCTTCCGCAACCCGTGCTGACAAACACCCAGCTTGACATCCTCTGCAATATCCGTTACAAGGGGTTCAAGACGCGCAAGCTGGCTATGCTCTTCGATATCGGGAGAGGTGCAAGCGGTCTTCGTCAGGCCCTTGACGACCTCTGCCATGCTGCCGAGGCATCGGTGGATGAGGGTGTGAACTACATCATCCTCAGCGACCGCGACATCGACGACCGCCATGCCGCCATTCCCTCGCTGCTTGCCGTGTCGGCCGTACACCATTATCTGATTTCCGTGCAGAAGCGCGTGCAGACCGCCCTCATCGTGGAGAGCGGCGAGATTCGCGAGGTGATGCACGCCGCCCTGCTGCTGGGCTATGGCGCCAGTGCCATCTGCCCGTACATGACCTTCGCCGTGCTTGATGACCTTGTCCGACGTAATAAGATTCAGGAGGAGTACGTTACTGCCGAGGCCAACTACATCAAGGCCGTCGATAAGGGTCTTAAGAAAATCATGTCGAAGATGGGCATCTCGACCATCCGCTCGTATCGTGGTGCCAAGATTTTTGAGAGCATCGGTCTCGGCGAGGATTTGCTGCGACGCTACTTCGGTACCGAGATGAGCACTATCGGAGGCATCGGACTGCGCGACATTGCTAACGATGCCATCCGTATGCACGACATGGCGTTTGAGTCGCCCCAGGCGGACGGTGTCCTCCCCAACAACGGCCAGTTCGCCTGGCGTAAGGACGGCATCCTTCATGCCTGGAATCCCGAAACCATCGCCAATCTGCAGATTGCCACCCGCCTCGGGTCGTACACGAAGTTCAAGGAATGGGCGAAGATGGTCGATGAAAAAGAGCGCCCCATCTTCCTCCGCGATTTCCTAGGCTTCAAGCGAGCCACGGTGCCGACGCCCATCGACGACGTGGAGCCTGTGGAGAGCATTGTGCGCCACTTTGTGACGGGTGCCATGAGCTTTGGCGCACTGAGCATCGAGGCACACGAGGCCTTGGCGCTGGCCATGAACCGCCTCGGCACACGCAGCAACACCGGTGAGGGCGGCGAGGATAATGCCCGCTATCACACCGAGGTGGACGGCGTGAGCCTCTCGTCAAAGACCAAGCAGATTGCCAGTGGACGTTTCGGCGTCACGGCTGAATATTTGGTGAATGCCGAGGAGATACAGATCAAGGTGGCGCAGGGTGCCAAGCCCGGCGAGGGCGGTCAGCTGCCTGGTTTCAAGGTGAACAAGATCATTGCCAAGACGCGCAATGCCATCGAGGGCATCTCGCTCATCTCGCCTCCGCCACATCACGACATCTACTCCATCGAGGATTTGGCGCAGCTCATTTTCGACCTTAAGAACATCAATCCCACCGCTGCTGTCAGCGTCAAGCTGGTGGCCGAGAGCGGTGTGGGTACAGTTGCCGCAGGAGTGGCCAAGGCCAAGGCCGACCTGATTGTCATCAGCGGCGCTGAAGGCGGCACCGGTGCCAGCCCTGCCAGCAGCATGCGCTTTGCGGGCATACCGCCCGAGATTGGCCTTGCCGAGACGCAGCAGACGCTGGTGATGAACGGTCTGCGCAACCAAGTGCGTCTCCAGACCGACGGCCAACTGAAGACGGCCAAGGACGTCGTCATCATGGCCATGCTGGGTGCCGACGAGTTCTCTTTCGGCACGCTGCCGCTCATCGTGCTGGGCTGTGTGATGATGCGAAAGTGCAACACCAACACTTGCCCGGTGGGTGTGGCCACGCAGGACGAACGTCTGCGAGCCCGTTTCATGGGAAAGGCTGACTATGTCGTCAACTTCTTCACTTTTCTTGCCCAGCAGGTACGCGAATATCTTTCCGCCATCGGCGCCCATAGCTTGAAAGAGATTATCGGGCGGACAGACCTTATCGAAGTACTTACCGACACAGCCACTGACAAGCAACGGACCATAGACTTTGCTCGTCTGCTCCACAGGCCTGAGACGGACAAACCGCTTTATTGGGACCGCGGGGCGTTCACCCACGTCAGCGGCGTGATGGACGAAGACATCATCCGGGCGGCGCAGCCTGCCATCCAGCGTCAGGAAGAGGTGAACCTCGACTATACCATCCGCAATACCGACCGCGCTGTGGGCACCATGCTGTCGGGTATCATTGCCAAAAAGTATGGCGAGGCAGGGCTTCCCGACGGCACCGTCACGCTCAGGTTCAAGGGCTCGGCGGGGCAGTCGTTTGGCGCTTTCGCCGTGAAGGGCTTGCGTCTCCGGCTCGAAGGCGAGTGCAACGACTATTTTGGCAAGGGACTCTCCGGCGGGAGCATCAGCATCGTTCCGCCTGTGCGACGCAGCGACGACTTCGTGGCGGACCGGAATATCATTGCCGGCAACACAGGCCTCTATGGTGCCACCTCAGGCGAATTGTATGTGAATGGCCGCGTAGGCGAACGTTTCGCCGTACGTAACTCGGGAGCTACGGCCGTCGTGGAGGGTGCCGGCGACCACTGTTGCGAATATATGACTGGCGGTCGGGTGGTCGTGCTGGGCACTACGGGCCGCAACTTTGCTGCCGGCATGAGCGGCGGAGTGGCTTACGTGTACGACCCGGGCCACACGTTCGACTATTACTGCAATATGGACATGGTGGAGCTCAGCCTCGTGGAGGATGCCGCCAGCCGCAAGGAGTTGCTGGAGCTTGTCCGCCGTCACTACCTCCATACCGGCAGCCCGTTGGCAGGGCAGTTGCTCGACGACTGGAGCCGCCATGTGGAAGACTTCATACAGGTCGTCCCCATCGAATATAAGCGAGTGCTTGAAGAGGAGAAAATGCAGGCGTTGCAGCGCAAGATAGCCGAAGTGCAACGTGACTATTAATCATCAAATGTCAATTCATCTATGGGAAATCCGAAAGCTTTTCTGACTGTGCCTCGTAAGGAGGCAGGCTATCGTCCTGTGCACGACCGCATCCACGACTTCGGTGAAGTGGAGCAGACGCTGAACACCCGCGACCGTCAGGAACAGGCGAGCCGCTGCATGGATTGCGGAGTGCCCTTCTGCCACTGGGCATGCCCGCTGGGAAACAAGGATCCCGAGTGGAACGATGCCCTCTATCGTGGCGAATGGGAATCGGCCTATAAGCTGCTGACGGCCACAAACCCTTTTCCTGAGTTCACGGGGCGTATCTGCCCCGCCCTCTGCGAGAAAGCCTGCGTGCTCTATCACACCACCGGCGAAGCGGTGACCAACCGCGAAAACGAAGCTGCCATCACGGAACGCGCTTTTGCTGAAGGGTATGTCACTATTAAGCATCCTGTGCGCAATGGGAAACGCGTGGCTGTGGTGGGAAGCGGTCCCTCAGGGCTCGCAGCCGCCCATGCCCTGAACCACATGGGGTACACCGTCACCGTCTTTGAAAAGAACGAAGCTGCCGGCGGTCTGCTCCGCTACGGCATCCCCAACTTTAAGCTTAACAAGAAGATCATCGACCGACGAATCTCCGTCATGGAGCAGGAGGGGGTGGAGTTCGTTTACAATTCACCACTGACCATTCATGGTTCACAAATGGCTGGCGCCTCTCCCTCTGATACGGGGAATACTTGTGAATTGTCAATTATGAATTATGATTTAACAGATTACGATGCCGTCGTGATGGCAACGGGTACTCCTACGGCACGTGACCTGCGGGTTCCCGGTCGCGAATTAAAGGGTGTTCACCTCGCACTTGAACTGCTGTCGCAGCAAAACCGCGTGCTGGCCGGCAGGGAGTTTCCGGAGGAGGAGCGCATCACCGCGAAGGGAAAGGATGTCCTTGTCATTGGCGGTGGCGACACGGGGTCCGACTGCATCGGCACGGCTCACCGTCAGGGAGCACGGTCGGTCACGCAGATTGAGATCATGCCCAAACCCCCTGTGGGACACAACCCCGCTACCCCTTGGCCGGGCTGGCCTGTCATCCTCAAAACCACCAGCAGCCACGAAGAGGGCTGTACGCGCCGTTGGAATATCAACACCCTGGAGTTCTTGGGTAAGGACGGGCGTCTTACCGGTGTTCGTGTCCAGCCCATCGACTGGAAACCCAATCCTGCAGGCGGACGGCCCGTGATGGTTGAGGCGGGTGAGCCTGAGGTTATCAAGGCGGAACTTGTGCTGCTGGCGATGGGTTTTCTGAAGCCCGGGCACCCGCAGTATCCCGAGGGCGTTTTCGTCTGTGGCGATGCCGCCAGCGGTGCCAGCCTTGTCGTCCGTGCCATCGCCAGCGGACTTGACACGGCAAGGAAAGTGGATGCCTATGTCAGGAAAAAAGGATAAACAATAATGTAAGACAGCCCCCATGCCCCACACAATCCACTTCACCAAGATGCACGGCTGCGGCAACGACTATATCTATGTCGATACCACGTGCTACCCCATCGCCGACCCAGTCAGCGCTGCCCGACGGTGGAGCGACCGTCACACGGGAATCGGTAGCGACGGACTGGTGCTCATCGGGCATAATGCCGCAGGTTTTACCATGCGCATCTTCAATGCCGACGGCTCAGAGGCGATGATGTGTGGCAACGCCTGCCGGTGCATCGGAAAGTACCTCTATGAAAAGCGCCTTGCCACCGATACGGAAATCCCCCTTCAAACGGCATCGGGCGTGAAGGTGCTGGAACTGGATGTCCGCGAGGGCAGGGTGGTGGCGGTGACGGTGGATATGGGTGAGCCGGTGTTTGAAAACCCTGTGCAGTACAGGCCTCAGGGCGAGAAGCTTCCCGATGGACTGTTCGTGTCGATGGGAAATCCTCACTATGTCGTTTTTACCGACGATGTGGACAGCGTGGAAGCGCAGGGGCGGAAGCTGGAGCGCCACACGGCATTTCCCGAACGTTGCAACATAGAGTTTGCCGATGTACGTCCAGATGGCATCCGGGTGCGTGTGTGGGAACGTGGGAGCGGCATCACCATGGCCTGCGGGACGGGTGCCTGTGCCGCCAGTGTCGCTGCCGCCCGGACAGGCCGTGCAGGGCGACAGAGCCGCATCATCATGGATGGCGGGGCATTGGATGTCGAATGGTGCGAATGGGACAATCACGTCCGTCTGACAGGCCCTGCCGAAATGGCCTTCGAGGGCGAAGTGGAAATATAATCATCAATCATCAATCTTCAATCAGAGAATAGCATGGCATTAATCAACGACCATTTTCTGAAGCTGCCAAACAACTATTTGTTTGCCGATGTGGCGAAGAGGGTGAACGTCTTCAAGGCGCAGCACCCGAAGTCGGACGTCATCAGTCTGGGCATCGGCGATGTCACGCAGCCGCTCTGTCCCGCCGTCATAGAGGCTCTGCACCGCGCTGCGGACGAGATGGCCAGCGCAGCCACCTTCCGCGGCTATGGTCCCGAGCAAGGGTATGACTTCTTGCGCGATGCCATTCTCCGAGGAGATTTCCTGTCACGTGGCATCCATCTGGAGCGCGACGAAATCTTCGTCAACGACGGGGCAAAGTCGGACACGGGCAACTTCCAGGAACTCATCCGCTGGGACAACAGCATTGCCGTCACCGACCCTATCTATCCGGTGTATATCGACTCGAACGTCATGATAGGCCGTGCTGGCACGAAGAGCGACGACGGACGTTGGTCGAACGTCATCTACCTGCCCTGTACGGCCGAGAACGGCTTTGTGCCCGAGCTGCCCCAGCAGCGGGTGGACGTCATCTACCTCTGCTATCCCAACAACCCCACGGGCACAGCCCTCAGCCGCGACGAGCTGCGACGCTGGGTCAACTATGCCCTCAAGAACGATGCCCTCATCTTCTTCGACGCTGCCTACGAAGCCTATATCCAGCACGACGACGTGCCCCACAGCATCTACGAGATAAAGGGAGCGCGCCGCTGCGCCGTCGAATTTCACAGCTACTCCAAGACGGCGGGTTTCACGGGCGTCCGATGCGGCTACACCGTGGTGCCGAAGGAGGTGACTGCCTGTACGCTGACGGGTGAGCGCATAGCCCTGAATCATCTGTGGAACCGCCGACAATGCACGAAGTTCAACGGTACCAGCTACCTGAGCCAACGCGCCGCCGAGGCCATCTATACACCGGAAGGACGCGAGCAGGTCAAGCAGACCATCGACTACTACATGCAGAACGCCCGTCACATCCGTGAGACCCTGCGCAGCATCGGCATGAAGGTCTATGGAGGCGAGGATGGTCCCTACCTCTGGGTGCGCACGCCAGCGGGGATGACCTCGTGGCGTTTCTTCGAACAGATGCTCTACAACGCCCATGTCGTCTGCACGCCGGGCGTCGGCTTCGGCCCTTCGGGCGAGGGATACGTCCGCCTCACCGCTTTCTGCTCACGCGAGCGCACCGAAGAGGCGTTGGAAAGAATCACAAATTACTATTAATCCCTCATTCCTATTTTTTATAATTCCTCATTCCTAATTTTATAATTTTTACAGCGATGGAAGCACTAAGAACACAGGTTGTCGGAGAGGCATTCAAGAAGAAGCCTCTCGACGTGGAAGCACCGGCTGAACGCCCTTGCGAGTATTTCGGTAAGCACGTCTTCAACCGCGAGAAGATGTACAAGTACCTGACCAAGGATATCTATGAAAAGATGACGTCCGTCATCGACAACGGCGCTCAGCTTGACCGCAAGGTGGCCGACGCGGTGGCTGCCGGCATGATGCAGTGGGCCCGGGAGAACGGCGTCACGCACTATACGCACTGGTTCCAGCCCCTCACCGAAGGCACAGCCGAGAAGCACGACAGCTTCATCGAGCACGACGGCAAGGGGGGCATGATAGAGGAGTTCAGCGGCAAGCTGCTGGTGCAGCAGGAGCCGGACGCCTCGTCGTTCCCCAGCGGTGGTATCCGCAGCACCTTCGAGGCGCGCGGCTACTCTGCTTGGGACCCCACCAGTCCCGTCTTCATCATCGACGACACGCTCATCATCCCCACCGTGTTCATCTCTTACTCAGGCGAATCGCTCGACTACAAGGCTCCGCTGCTGCGAGCGCTGAAAGCCGTCAACGTGGCAGCGACGGAGGTGTGCCACTATTTCGACCCCGCGGTGAAGAAGGTCACCAGCAACCTCGGCTGGGAGCAGGAATACTTCCTTGTGGACGAAGGTTTGTACGCCGCCCGTCCTGACTTGTTGCTGACAGGCCGCACGCTGATGGGGCACGACAGCGCCAAGAATCAGCAGATGGACGACCACTACTTCGGCTCCATTCCTGAGCGAGTCGCTGCCTTCATGCGCGACCTTGAGATTCAGGCGCTCGAACTCGGCATCCCCTGTAAGACGCGCCACAACGAGGTGGCTCCCAACCAGTTCGAGATGGCTCCTATCTACGAGGACACCAACCTCGCCGTGGACCACAACATGCTGCTGATGTCGCTGATGAAGCGCGTGGCCCGCAAGCACGGCTTCCGCGCCCTGCTTCACGAGAAGCCTTTTGCCGGCATCAACGGCAGCGGCAAGCACAACAACTGGAGCCTCTCGACCGACACAGGCGTGCTGCTCCATGCCCCCGGCAAGACGTCCGAGCAGAACCTCCGCTTCGCCGTCTTTATCGTGGAGACGCTGATGGGCGTCTGGAAGCACAACGGCTTACTGAAGGCCAGCATCATGAGCGCCACCAACGCCCACCGTCTGGGCGCCAACGAGGCACCGCCTGCCATCATCGCCAGCTTCCTCGGCAAGCAGCTGAGCTAGCTGCTCGACCATATTGAGAAGGCAGACAAGGATGACCTCTTCCAGATGGACGGCAAGCAGGGCATGAAGCTCGACATCCCCGAGATTCCCGAACTCCTCATCGACAACACCGATCTCAACCGCACCTCGCCCTTCTCCTTCACCGGCAACCGTTTCGAGTTCCGTGCCGTAGGTTCCGAGGCCAACTG
>JAEEZS010000054.1 GCA_016291905.1 Bacteroidaceae bacterium | reverse complement strand
TTTCAACGTTAGCATTCTTTTTTCAGGTAAAAATTTGGTGCTCTCGGCGAATACCATTCCTTAGTGGCGATAAAAAAAGGAACTGGCGGATAAGCAGTGAGTCATAGACCGTATCACTAACGTAGCACATCGACATCTGCCACCGTGTCGAGCGGGAACTCAACGGTCTGGGAGCCGATTGACAGCACCTCGATTGCAGCAGATTCCAAAAATTATCATTTTTTGATAATTATTTTTTGATAATTACAATAAAGGCCTTATCTTTGCGGTCGAAATAGCAAGAGATATGATTGAAAACCCTTTTGTAACTAACGGCTATGCCGGACCTGAGTACTTCTGCGACCGGGTGGACGAAACGGCGATGCTCACCGACCTGCTGACCAACGGGAATGACATCGCCCTGATGTCACCACGCCGAGTGGGCAAGACAGACTTGATCAAACACTGTTTCCAGCAGGACGGAATAAAAGAGGAGTATTACTGCTTCCTCATCGACATCTATGCTACCAACTCTTTTCGTGATTTCGTCAGCATGTTCGGCAAATCCATCCTTGATGCCTTGAAGCCCAAAGGCAGAAAGGTGTGGGAGGGCTTTTTGAACACCTTGCTGTCGATACGTTCAGAGATTTCCTTCGACATCAACGGTAATCCGCAATGGGGTTTGGGTGTTGGGGCCATGGTTCCTCCGCAAACGACGCTCGACGAGATATTCACCTATTTGCGCACGGCAGATAAACACTGCTTCGTTGCGATAGATGAGTTCCAGCAGATCCTTTACTATAATGATAACCACAATGTAGAGGCAGCGCTGCGCACCCAGATTCAGCAGTGCCCGAACGCCAACTTCGTCTTTGCCGGCTCCCAGCGTCATCTGATGAGCGAGATGTTCCTGTCTCCTTCACGTCCTTTCTACCAGTCGGTGGTGCCCATGAGTCTCGGTTCAATACCTTTAGATCGCTATTGGGCTTTCGCAGAACCGCAGTTTGCCAAGAACGGCGGCAGACGGATTTCTTATGACGTCGTGGCATCGGTGTACCAACGTTTTGAGGGAATCACGGCCAACGTGCAGCGCATCATGAACATGCTCTACATGCTGACGCCAAAGGGCGAGACCTGCACGCTGGATATGATTGACCGCGCCATTGACACCTATCTGCAACTGTCCTCAGCATATTACGGGGAGCTGCTACGCCAGATGCCGGAGAAGCAGCGTAATGTGTTTTTGGCCATCGCAGCAGAAGGGAAGGTGAAAGGCATCTCTGGAGGCAAGTTTGTCCACAAATACCACCTTCCTTCAACCAGCTCTGTCGTCTCTGCCGTAAAAGGACTTTTAGAAAAGGATTTCATCACTCAGAACGACAATGTGTACTGCATCTACGACCGCTTCTTCCAGCTGTGGTTAGAGACTGGAACCAACGGATTTACCTCATATGATGGATGAAGTATGATGGATGATGTTTGAGGGATGACCCGAACATCTACCTGCTATTATCTAAGCGAAGCCTAAGCCTTACGATAACGTGTCTGGCTGCCTGTACCCTCGCGGCGCAGGCGACCTTCGGCGACGAGGCGGTTGAGGAGGTCGCTGAGGCGGTGGAGCGAGAGGGTGCTGCCAAGGGCATACGAGAGGTCGCGGCGCGAGATGGTGTCCTGACGGGCAAAGAGGGCGGCAAGGGCGGCATCGATGTCCTGTTCATCGACGTAGGGCCGCACGGGCAGCGGGTCCTGATCGACTTTGAGGCGACGCAGGGCATCCAACAGCCGCTCATCCGGCGTGAAGCGTATGCCATCGACATGGACATCGCGGCCCACGTAGCTGCCGTTCTGCACCTCTACCCTACCGCCAAGCGTCAGCGTGAAGGTGCCGAATCCGGGCAGGTGGATGGCAGAGCCGTCGCTCATCATGTCCAACAGCTTATCGCGCATGGTGTAGAGCGCTCCGACCATCACGCCTTGCCTGAAAGGACTCCCTTCAGCGTCGTACCTATCCATGAATTCTTCTATGCTACCGCTCTTGAGACGCGGCATCAACACTTTCTCGCCAGAAGGCTGCGTGTGGTTGGCTATCGTAAATCGAATCTTAGTGAACATTAAGAAAATAAGAAATTATGAAAATAAGATGATTTTTATACACTTTTACACCATTTTGCACCTAATACGTTGTATTCCTGCGTGTTAACATGCTTAAAAAAGGTGTATTTAGGGTGTATTTATAGGTGTATTAGTGTATAAATGAGGTGAAAAGTCAGTTTGTTGTCATCGATTTGCGCCTTACATGAAAGACATAGGTCTTATTTGCACGACGTTTGTCGAGGTTTCCCGCCTTATGCTGTTGTTCGAGATAGGCATACAACTGCTTGATGTCCTCGCCCGAGAACTTACGGCCGGAGCGGCGCTCGAGGTACTCGGCGATTTCGCTGCGCGTCAGTCTCACCGAACTCCGGTCACGAGGCTTATTCGGGAGCATCATTTCGAAGCAGTCGCTGAAACGCTCCACGGCATAACTGCGGACACGGAAATGGCGGTTGTTATTCTCGATGGCATCGCGCTCATCATCGGTGAAGTAGCAACGCCCAAAGACATCATCCTCCGCGAAGCCACCGGGGTTGTCGCGACGGGCATTGATCTCATCGACGGCCTGCGCATACAGCTGGAAATGATCGAGATAGGCGGGCAGCTCTATCTTATTCTTCACTTGTACACAGACGAAGCGGCGGCTGCCAGTCTCGTCCACCAGCACCTCCGTGGGGTTGCACGTGGCGATGAACGACGCCAGGCGCTGGCGCACCTGCATGTTGGTCCGCCACGGCTGCCTGGTGCGCACATCAGCCTGCTGCAACAGGTTCTTCAGCGGTCCGCGCTGCGAGTCGCCGCGGTACTGGTCGAATTCGTCGATGTTGATGAGCAGCGTCTGCGCCATCGTGCGCATCAGCTGTTCGCGCTTCGTCAGGTCGATGTGGTCGAGATAGCCCCACTGAAGTTCGTCGGGCAGCAGCAAGCGGCAGAACGTGCTCTTGCCCGTGCCCTGCGGACCGCAGAGGAGGGGTGCCACGGCATTGCCGTGCTCGGGGTGGATGCCCATCCACTGCTGCACGACGCCCAGGAACCACACGTGGAATGCCTTCTCCCACAGGACGTTGTCCTGAGCCACGGCACGCGCCACCTCCGTGATGCGGTCCTTGCCGTCCCATCGTCCGCGCACGCTTTCGAGATATTCGCGCAGGGGATTGCGCAGCGGGATGCGGTCGCTCATCAGGAACGTCTTCACCATGTTGGGCGATGTCACCACCCCAGCCTCCAGGGCCTCGAGCATCATGCCTGCCTGCTTCGTCACGTCCAACGCCTTCCAGTGGCCACGCGTCGTGCGAGGACGGTAATAGACGCCGCCGTCGATGTCGTTGTGGTACATCTCGTAGTTACCCATCAGCAGCGCCTGCATCTCCCGCACGCCCTTGGCCTTCTTGTCCTGGATGCCCGTGTCGGGCGTATGCTCGGCATAATAGTCGTTGACGTAGTTGCCCCACGCCATCGCGCGCTCCTCGGGTTCGCCGTCGATGATGCGCATACGCGCCTCAGCCACAGGGATCTGCATCTCGAAGCATTGTGCCGTGACGGCTTGCATGAAGGCATCGCGCTCGATTGTCGTGTCGCGCTGCTCCTCGCGGAAACGCGCCAGCACGACGCGGCGGGCCTGCATATACCTTTCGTAATAATAGTGGTAGTGCCTGGCATCGGCAGGCGGCACGGCACTGGGCGTCTCCAATGCAGCGTCGCCGGCATCCGTCGTCGTCACGAGCATCGCCGTAGCGTTCTCGTTCCAATAAGGATGGTCATCGATGCTCAGGCGGAAGTGCGCCGACATCGCGAAATCGGGATCTTCCTTCAATTGGCGCTTCAGAACAGCGCCGTAAGTGGCTACGGCCTGACGATAAGCCGCACGATGCAGCGCCTCCACCTCGTCCCAGTCGCGCGAGAGGCGTCCGTCCCTGGGCCAGTAGCGCACCAGCACCTTCAGGCTCATGCCGCTCGACCCCACGAAGGCGCCCAGCGTCATGGGCATCGAGGCGGCGCGTTCCTTCAACAACGTCGCCACCTCGGAAGAATACACGTCCTGCACGTCCAGCAGCACCACGCCGTTGAACACCTTGGCGCTCATCTGTCCTCCTTTGTTCAGACGCATACACGAAGGCACCACCCATCCCACCTTCCATATCTCGGGATGGTCGTACGTCAAGCCGCGCGTCGAAGGTAAGTTGCTGCGCAGCTCCTCCACCGACTTGCGGTGAGGGCCGTCGTGCAACAGTTCCACCAACGCCGCAGGCGTCAGTTCCTTACGTGTCACACGCTTCGCGCCATAAGGCTTCTCGAGCGTGAATCGCATGTCAGACACCTTGGGTGCCCGCCATAGCATTTTCTTCCTTTTGATTTCTTTTTCCATATACATCGATTTATGAATTTTTACGATTAAATGTTGGTATTAAGTTCCTTCTCTAAAACAGTGCAAAGTTACATCATTTTCTCGAATTATCCAAATTTTCGGCAAAAGAATTTCCGAGAAATACACTAATACACCTATAAATACACTATAAATACACCTTTTTAAAGCACATTAATACGCGGGTAGACAATGGATTATATGCAGAAGGTGTAAAAGTGTATGGAAATGTATAGTGTATACGTATAAGATAAAGAGTGGAAGAGGACAGTAAATAACGGGAAGTGATAAATATATATTACAACACAACGACTGATGAGTACTGCCGACACTTTCATCCGCTGGCGCCGACACGTTCAACCGCTGTCCTCGACACGTCAAGTCGTCGGTATCGACACTTCAAGCCGCTGCCGTCGTAACGTTCTAACGTCGCAGCGTGAACGGTCAATCGTTTCGGTCGTTCGCTCGCGACCGAACGAGCTACACTGTTAGAAGTATTTTCATAGCTCCCGACAGCCTATCCTGATAGCCGCTAAAGACGGGGGACGAAAGATATGGTCGCTATTCGCAACGGCCATCAAGGCTTTTAACTGCCTGATGGAATGGTATGTCCAACTGCTGTTCTTAAAATTTTTTGAATTAATTTTCTGATAATTTTGAGCGTAGCGACCATCAATGAATGCATGACTGAGCAGTTACCACAAAAGATCTACGAGATTTAATTTTTATTAAAATATCAACTGAAAGTTGTATGATATGACAACTTTTCTATAACTTTGCAACCATGAAACGTAAGATCAGAACATACGGCGGCTATTTCGAATCGTTCATGCAGACGCTGACAGAGAAAGAACAAGAGAAGATTCAATACGGATTGCTCTTGCTGAAAACGCAGGGTCGGTTACCCAAGAAATTTGTCAAGCTGATACGTGACGGCATCTATGAATTGCGCACAGAGTATGGCGGCAAGATCTTCCGTGTGTTCTTCATCTTCGACGAGGGCGAGATCGTGGTGCTCTTCAACGGGTTTCAGAAAAAGACACAGAAAACCCCTCAGAATGAAATAGAAAAAGCAATAATAATCAAGGAGGCTTATTATGCAGACAAACAATCACAAAATCGTTGACTACGATGCTGTGCTGGACGCAAAGTTCGGCAAGGAAGGCACTCAGGAAAGGGCACGCGCCGAGGAGGATGCTTATGCATTCTACTCCGGCCAGATCCTTCAGGATGCCCGCAGGGAGGCCAAGGTGACTCAGGCCGAACTGGCATTACGCACTCAGACCACCAAGTCGTACATCTCGAAAATCGAGAATGGTGTCATCACCCCAAGCGTAGGCACCTTCTATCGCATCATCGCCGCTCTCGGCATGAGAGTTGAAGTGGTGAGACCAATCTATTAATAGACCATATAACATCATGATTCAGTATATGTCTGCTTCGGTACCAATAGGTGAAAGTTTCTTTATCGGAGCTTTGAATGGTTTAATCATAGGTATATGTATTTACTTGTACAGGAAGCACAAGAATAAGAATGCATTAAAAGAGTATGAAAAAGAAGTCCAGAAAGAAATAATATCCGATTCGAAGACAACCGTTGCAACCGATAATCCCAGGATTCCGCTTCAGTGCTACTCCACGCTATTGACTGAATTGAAAGAGAAGTGCAACCCTGCTCTATTTCTGGAGCCTTACGATGCTGAAAAGGTGGAGATATCGAATGGTATCTATGCCCAGTTAGATAGGAGCGCAAATGATCTTCAGACCCTCATTAAACTGCGAAACCTCGCTATCACTAAGTTGGGTATTTCTTTTTCAGCAACGGAACTATACGAAAAGCTTTCAGAGGCATATAATCCCCGACAATATGTTGGAGAGCACTATGATGCGGATAAGTTGCATGTGGCAAACCAGATTTACTCGAGGATTCAAAACAATAAGGACAACATCATCGAACTGGAAAGGATTGCGCAAGAATGTGGTATTGGTTTTGTTGGTCTGAAGGAGAATCAAAAGGAAGATCAGGATAATGGGAACCTGCCTACTGGCACAAAGGATAATCACAATGATGAAATTTTGGGAACTATCTTTGTAATTATTATAGTGATATGGATATTGATATGTGCCTTTTGGGATTGGGGGGTGGTAACTAGATAGATAACGCTTGATAAGACTTTATTGATGATGGCAAAGCGCTTCATTTGAGGCGCTTTTTTCATGCGCTCTTTTGCATTTAGGCCTATCTTTGCGCTCGAAAATGATTGAAAATCGAAAGTGGTACTCGCGATTTAAAAGGAAAACCGCTAGTTTTTTGTGGACAAAGGGGATATAGAATCGGTATCAGACCAATAGGCTTCATTCAGGAAGAGGAGAAAGAAGGAAATGAAACGTGAATGAGGGAGATGAGGGGGAGGATTGGCTGCAATCTGATCATTCGTGTTCTACCTGACATTTGCCTTGACGCAGTTTCTCCAGTCGTGGATTAGGGCTCCCTTCATAATACCGGTTCTTGTCGAAGGCAAATGAATAGTGATTGACATAATCGTAGCCACAGATGAAGGAGGGGACATCCACCCCAAGCATCAATGAATCACGATAATAGACGCGGTTGCCGTCATAGGAATAATAGGCAGATTTGTTGTTATCTGATACATAATTTTCAGATACATAGTGAATCGGGAATATCTTGAAAGTTGTGGGGGTAGCTCCAGATAAGATGCGGTTTTCATAATAAACCCGGTTCTTGTCTGCATACCACTCACGATATGGCTCTACTTTGTAGATGGTAGCAAAATCACAACCATCAGGCATTGGCTGAAGTTTAGGATTATATACTGTAGTGCCATCGGTATGGAAGGCATTCCAGATTTTCTTATCCATATCTTTGTGCTTTAAAGCATTGAAGTCACGGATTGCCGTTCCGCGTTCTTGATAATAGACACGATTCTTATCCTGCGCGTATTTCTGTTCATCCATCAGAAGAGCGAAAGACCCGGGGTCAGCACCTTTCACTATTTTGTACTCATAATAGACAGACAGGTCATCGGCTGCATAGTGATGATTCAGCACTCTGAATGTTTGATAATCGCTGATATGCACTCTTCCGTAGCCTGTTGAATCATGGGCTTCCTCTCCGAGGTAATAAACGTATTTGCTATCCACGGCCCAACAACCGTCAACGACCTTGAATGTCCCCATATCTGCCACATGTAGGGGGGTACTCAAACGATAGAAATCATGGTCGTCGCGAGCAACAAGGTATCCCCCTTCGTCAGCCGCTACGAAAGAAGCAGGGTCAGCGCCTTCAATCAAACCATCTCTGTACCATACATGTCGGGCATCTGAGGCATAACTATTGTTCAGGACACGAAATGACGCGGGATCA
This sequence comes from Bacteroidaceae bacterium, assembly GCA_016291905.1. Classification (GTDB taxonomy): domain Bacteria; phylum Bacteroidota; class Bacteroidia; order Bacteroidales; family Bacteroidaceae; genus UBA1189. The sequence goes on along the minus strand of JAEEZS010000054.1, from coordinate 8,803 downwards.
GCTTTCTCCAAAACCTCGTTGTAAAAATATACGTGGTTGACATCTGTTGCGTACGTTTCATCCAAGCGTTTGAATGTCGATGAATCATATCCTTCTGGTTTACTGGCTGCAAATTCGCTTGAGGCGATGGCTACGAACAGATAAAACAAAGCAACAGGTATTAAAGGGCATAAATAAAAAAGCCAAGGCGCCCGCAGGCGTTTTGATAATCGGAACCACAATCCTATTAATGGCAGCAAATACAGAGGATAAAGCCAAATGGTCAGCGCCATGCCACAACGGCAAATTACGTCGATTGTCGAACGGAATGGAGCATCGAAGAAGAATACTGAAATAAAAAAACCAAGAGGCCACAGCAATATCGATGAAACCATGAGCCAGAAGAAAACCTTCTGGAGAGCTGTCGGCTGATCGCCCAAAACGCGAGCCACCAGTCCACGCTTATGATTATCGTTTGACATAAAGCCCATACTAGTGTTTTCTACGATTAATCATCCTATTTGCGCTGCAAAGGTAAGACATTGTTCGTTAATGAACTGCATAATGCTTGTTAAAAAATCTGATAATTGCTGAAAATACCTTGGCGGAAAGACTTCTCAGCAAGTAGGAAACAGTGGGCAGGTCTGCATTTCCCCCAAGCGCCTCACGTCGAGGCGCTTTTTTCATGCCTCTTTTCTTTGCCGAGAAAAATTCTTCGAAAATATTGGGCGAAAGATTTGATGGGATGGGGGAAAGTCGCTATCTTTGCGGCGAAATACTTAGTTTTATTCACATAAAACGTTATGATTATGAGACAGAAAATGATTGCCCTTACGCTCATGATGGCACTCACGGCAACGGTCTCGTGGGCACAAGGCGCTGTCACACAGCAGCTGGTAGTGTGGCTGAAGAACGGACAAAAGGTGGTGCATGCCCTGGCCGACAAGCCCGAGACACGCTTCAATGCGGGCTACCTGATGCTGTCCACCTCGCACGTCAGCGTCAGCTACCCGCTGACCGATGTTCTGCGCTACACCTATGAGGGTAATATCCCCGTGGTGGGTGTTCCCACGCTGAAGCCCGGCGAGATGCGCGTGCAGCAGAACGACAATGCCATGGCTTTCGACGGTTTGGAGGACGGCACATGCGTTGAAGTGTTCTCGCTCGACGGCAAGAAACTGGCGACACAAACGGCACGCTCCGGACAGAAGACCATCGTTTCCCTGCAACGCCACCCCGCAGGGACGTACCTGGTGAAAGTGGGCGACGCCACCTATAAATTCGTGAAGCGATGAAGAGGACCCACCCCTCACCCTCCCTGTGTGGGAGGGAGTGGTAACATTTCAAGAATAGAAAAAACAACATTATGAAACCATCATATAAGATAATCATTGCCATTGCCTGGTCGTTTGCTCAGGTAATTGCTCCCTCCCTCACAGGGAGGGCAGGGGGTGAGTCGGTCGTCATGGCTCAGGACGCTTTCTACATCTATCGCAACGACGGCGACTTCGACGGCTTTTTCTTCGACGATGTCGTCCGCATGGGCTATTCGAAGGTGGATCCACAGGGTGTGGAGCACGAGGAATATGTCATTCAGGAGATAGAGACTGAGGACTCGCTCTATCGCATCCCCCTCTGCGTCATCGACTCCATCGGTTTCCAGCAGCCGGACGTGATATTCAGTCCCAAGGTAAAGCATATCGACGAATCGGGCCTGATAGGTTACATCAAGGATTTCACTGCGTATCAGGACAAGACCGCCTTCTTCCGCATAAACCCCGACGCTCCCCGTGAGATCGTCCCCGAGGTGGGCGATGTGCTGGTGAATTTCAGCAACCCGTCGTTCAGTTATAGCGGTCAGACGGGCGACAACTTCTCGGGATTTGCCTGCAAGGTGACCAGCATAAGCCAATATGCCGCAGGGAGCCAGTGGACCGTCATGTGTGATCCCGTCACCGACCTTGCCGACATCTTCATGCAGCTGATCTCTGTCGAGCGTCTGGGCTACGACGAGCAGGGGCATGTGAAGCGCCGTGTGGCCGGTTTCGACTACGACGAATCGACACGCCGCTATGTGCGCCGACACAAGAGCGGCAGCGGAAGCATCTCGCTCTTCGATGTCAGTGGTACGCTTCAGCGCGAATGGGATTGGGGTTCGGTGAGCACCGACATCAATCTCAAAGCCGGCATCGACGTCACCTACAACATCAATTGGAGGCGCATCTTCTTCAAGCTCGGACGTTCCTTTGGCGTCAGCCTCACGCCGTCAGCCACGGTGAAGAGCTCCAGGAGTTTCGAATATGAGATAACAGGCCTGCCCGAGTTGCTCTCGTCCATTAAGTTCCCCGCCGTGGCTCCGCTGTTCCAGACGCGCCCCTTCCCCAAGATGTTCCTCCGTGGCGGCGGCGATCTGGCTGTAAAACTCACGCTGCCCACGGTAGGCTACAACTACCAGGAGACGCTCAGCTTCGACTCCGACAGGACGTTCCCCTTTGATTTCACGATGGACCAAGGTTTCTCCAACGGCACTTCCGACACGCAGGAGCTGTTCAACACCGGCGATGTGGAAATCTCGCTGTCAGGCTTCGTGCAGGCTGGCACCAAGTTCACGGCAGGCGTGGAGACCAACGACTGGTTCTCGAGCATCATGTGGGCATACATCGGGCTGGAGCTCTATGCCGGTCCTAAGATAGAAGGCTCTCTGTCGCTTTCCACGGCGCGCCTCCTGCAACAAGGAGCCTACGAATCGCTGTCAGACAGCAAGATAGCCTTCCACCCCATCTCGCTCGACCTGGAAGCCAAGGCTCGCCTGAAGCTCTTCTGGCAAGACCCCGACGAGAGCACCTTCTTCAGCGGCTCCAAACAATTCGGCAGCATGGAGAGCTACCTCTTCCCCACGTTCAAGGACACGCAGGCCGAGTTCAAGCCTCAGACAGGTGCTGTGCAGTGTTCTACTGACGCCCAGCGCAGCGTCTTCTGGAAAAGCTATCTCGGCTTCGGCGCCTATCAGAACGGCGAGCTCAAGGAAAGCATCTTCCCCACGACCTGTGCCCTGGGCAAACCCGCCCAGCCATATACCGGCAGATTCGAGGCGCTGACACCGGGCAGATACGAGATCGTGCCCGTCGTCAAGACCTTCGATTTCACGCTGCCCGTCAAGTCGCAGTCCGTGGATGTATTGGTGACACCATATCTGAAATTGACGCCGCATGACATACATTTCCCGGCCGACGGCGGCTCGGCATCAGTGTCGATAGCAACAAACGCCGAGGAATTATCTGTCGGCGTTCCCGGAATGAAGAATATGGAACGGCAATGGAACGAGCACTCTAAGACCTTCACCATCATCGCCAATCCTAACCAGTCCATCAGCAAGGCCGAATCGGTTGTTTCCGTGAGCGGTCGCACCTCGGGCGTAGGACAGGTAGGCGACGCCGTCAACATCACTCAGGACCCGAATCCCGGCGATGCCATCAAAACCGTATCTCTCGTGGATGGCTCATCGGTGCTGTTCAACCAGGCCTGTTCGGTCTCAAGGAATGGCGACATGGTCACCATTACCGCCAATCATAGCGAGTCGGGCGATGGCAGCAGTAAGAGCTATTCATTCAGCATGACGATAGACACCAGCAACAGTAGCGCAGGAAAGAAAAACCCCGTCGTGGCCAGCGGTACGTTCCACCAAACCAATCAATATACGAATGATCAAGGTACCACCACCGAGAAGAGAGATATCGAATTCGGCAATGTCGAGGTGGATGAGTCTCCGGTAGCAGATGACGACGGCGTCCACCGATACAAGCAATGGAAGTACACCGTGTGGCCTACTACGCCCACCTACTACCGCCATTCGGTGAGCGGACCAGGCGGAAGCAATACGCAAACCGAAGGCAGTATCAGCGTCTATATCAATAACACTTTCTAAAATACTGGAATGAATAAGATGATTGCTTGCGATTTGTCCCGAGGGCCAAACTCCAAATAGTCGGTGGCGGAGCATTAGCGGGATGACGAGAAAACCCTTAAGAGAGTTTGGCAGCTCTCTTAAGGGTTTAAAGAAGGCCCTTATAGGTTTGATGCGTAGGGCTCACCAATCCCAGTCCTCTTGGTCGAAGCCGGATTTGACGAGGGCCTCGGAGGCATCGCCGTCGCCATCGTCGGGGGTGAGAGGTGGCAGGGTGTCGCCAGCAGATACGGTGATGAGCAGCGGCTCGGTGTCAATGCGGTGCCATTCTATTGTCGGCGTGAGATATGTCTTTTTCATTGCTGCCGTGTTTTTTTTAGTCATCTGATGTATTACTTGACGATAACTTTACGCCCATTAACGATATTCACGCCTCGGCGCAGATGGCGAAGACGCTGACCGGAAAGGTTGTAGATATTTCTCTCGACCACGGATGCAGCGGCTGGTGTGAGGCTGACGGCCGTGGTTATGCCGTCCACGTCGAAGGCACTGAGGGCTTTCACACCTGCCGACTTATCCTTGAAGTAGGCACGGAAGGCTTGCATGTTGGAGCCTGCGGTGTTGCGCTTGAGCTTGTTGTCGGCGGCCACGTAGTAGTCGTTGGCGCCGATAGCGGTAGGAGCATAGGTACCAACGAAATCGTAGTTGATGCCTTCGTCGGCGGTGAGGCCTGCGGCCACGGTGGTGTTCATCGTGATGATGCTGGTGACGTCGATGGTGGGCATGACGAGATAGGGTATGCCGGCTTCGATCTCACTGACGCTGACGAAGTGAATGACGCCGTCGGCGGTCTCGCTCTCGAAGCGTGCCACCTGAGCATCATCGCCGAAGTTGCGGATAATGGCCTTGGCGTTCATGGCGTGGGGCACTACGAGGGTGTTCCACATGCCGGCTTTCATCGCGCGTGAGACCACGGCATTCTTGCCTGCACCCGCACCGGCAGTGATGGCTGCGGTGTTGTCGGCGTTGTCCTTGAAGTCTACGGTCTCCACCTCCGTCACCTTCCAGAACGAGCGTGGACGGCCGCCGAGCGTCACGGCGAAGCCCTGGGCATAGCCATCGGCACGCCAGTTGGCACCGTAGGTACGGTCGCCCTGAAAGGTGAGGTCGCTCTGGTCGGTGGAGGCGAAAGCGAAGAAAGCCTCACCCTTGGCGGGGTCGTTGACGACCATGATCTCCAGGGGCGTATCGGCAGTAAGCACGGGCTGCTCATTTGACTTCGTGCTTTGCATATACTTGCCGGTGAGGGCGTTACGAACGTAGAAGCAGTTCTCGTTGCCCGTTGCCTCGAACTGCCAGAGGGCGTTGGAGGTACGGTCTTTCTCGACGAGCACGCGTCCCGTGCGCCCGTCCTTCATATAGTAGTTGCCGTCCTGGTAGTTGGTGAAGGTGTACTTCTTGTCAGCGGCGAAAGGGCCGTCGGGTGCCTCCTCCTTCTCGACAATCTTCCAGAACGAACGATGGTTGGTGCCGGCCACGGCAGCGAAGCCCTGGCCGGTGTCAAAAGGGCGACCGGTGTCGTTTTTGAGCTTCCAGTTGAGGCCGTAGGTGCCGCCGGTGAAGTCATAGACGGCCTGGTCGGTGGAAGCGAGGCCGTACATGCCTTCGCCCTCAGCCGATTTGGCCTCGATGTAGTATTCCACGGGCGTGGAGCTGAGCGTCACTTCCTGCAGGTTTGTCTTACAGCTCTGCAGATAGCGACCCGTGGTTGCGTTTTTGACGTAGAAGCAGTTGGGGTTGCCCGTGGGTTCGAACTTCCAATAGCTGTCGTCGCTGAGGGTGTTGACGGCTACGACGTTGTCGGAGTTGCCGTTGTCCTGCAGATAGGCATTGCCGTTCTCGGCGTTGCGGTTGAGGATGGTGTAGCTCTTGGTGGTGCTGAAGGAGGTGTTGGAGGCGAGTCCTACGCGCACAGCCCAAGCCCTGTAGGCCTGCTTGAGTTCGGTGACCTTAGCGGGGTTGGCGGCTGAGACGTCGGTGGTTTCGGAGAGGTCGTTGGCGAGGTTGAAGAGTTGCCAGCTGCCGCCGTCGCATTTGGCGGTCAGACGCCAGTTGCCGATGCGCACGGCGCGTCCGCCCTCGTGCTCCCAGAACAGGGTGCGCTCGTCGCTCCACGAGGAGGCGCCTTCGATGAGGGGCAAGAGGCTGCGGCCTTCTTGTGCCAGCGGCAGGATGGTGTGGCCTTTGTAGGTCTTGGGATAGGTGGCTTGTGCGAGCTCTAAGCATGTAGGCATCACGTCGATGAAATGGCAGGGAGCCTTGACGATGCTGCCCTTCTGACCTTTGAAGCCAGCGGGCCAATGGATAATGGTGGGGGCTGCCGTGCCGCCGTGGAACGATTCGCGCTTCCAGTAGCGGAAGGGCGTGTTGACGGCGCCTGCCCAACCTGTTTCCAGGTAGTTGTAGGTGAGCTCGTCGCCCGGCACTGCGGCGTTGTGGACTACCTTTTGCCCGTCGCGTGTGCGGTCGTGGCGGTCGAAGTCGCCGATGCCGTAGTTCTCTGACGAGGCGCCGTTGTCGGACGTGAAGATGATGATGGTATTGTCGTACATGCCCTTGGCACGCAGCTCTTCGAGGATGCGGCCCACGCCCTGGTCTATGCAATCCACCATGGCGGCATGCACTTCCATATTAGCCGCTTGCAGGGCTTTGTTCGACTCGTTGTTCCACGAGCGTCCCGACTCGTTGGGAGCGTTGGGCGTTTCGGCAGGATCCACCAGTCCGAGCTCTACCATACGGTTGTAGCGGTTGGTGCGCATCACGTCCCAACCCTTGTCGTACATGCCCTTGTACTTGGCTATGTCACCGGGCTTGGCGTGGAGCGGCCAGTGGGGGGCGTTGAAGGAGACGTACATGAAGAAAGGATCGTTCTGCGTGGCAAGATCGTCGAGCATCGTGATGGCTTTCTCGGTGACGAAGTCGGTGGAGTAGAAGTCATCGGGGATGTCGTCGGTGTAGATGGCTTCCTCGTTGTGGACGAGGGAGAAGGGGTCGAAGTGGTTGCACACACCCCAGATGGTTCCCCAATGCTCTTCGAAGCCACGGTTGCAGGGGTAGGTCTCGAGGGGTGCGAAGGGACGGTTGTTGAAGGTGTTCTGATGCGAGAGCCATGCCAGCTGGTCGGCGCTGTTGTTGCCGCCGATGGCCTGAGTGCGCGACAGGTGCCACTTGCCGCTCATGCGGGTGCGGTAGCCTGCCGCGAGCAGCGCCTCGGGAATGGTGACGCACTGGGTGTTGAGGCTGACACCCATGCCCGTGATGCCGCACTCCTGAGCATACATACCGGTGAGCAGTGCTCCGCGTGAGGGGCAGCTGCGACCGCAGTTGTAGAACTGTGTGAAGCGTACGCCGTTGCTGGCGAGGCCGTTGATGTTGGGCGTGTTGATTTCGCCGCCGAAGCAGCCGAGGTCCGAGTAGCCCATGTCATCGACCACGATGAGCATGATGTTAGGCCGTTCGGCCTGCGCCTGTGCGGCGGCCATACCGGGCAGCAGAGCGGCAGTCAGTGGTAGGAGGTTTCTTGATCTCATATCTTTATTAAATAGGTATAGTTAATACTGGCTCCAGTCGTCGTCCCAGACATTGTAATTGTTGTCTTGACCTTTGACGAGTGCGCTGCTGGCGTTAACTTTTGTGTTATCGTTATCAACTTTGATGCTCTCACCGGCAACAGAAGCACTTATAAGTTGTGCAATTGAGGTACCAACATTTATTTGAAAGAGTTGAAGTACTGGTGTGATATATATCTTTTTCATGTTTTCTTGTATTATAAGAATTATTTAACGACGACTTTCTTACCGTTGATGATGAATATACCCTTGCGTGTATTGTTCAGGTTCACTTGCTGACCGGCAAGGTTGAAAATGCGCGTATCTTCGTAGATGGTGCCGTTGGGGGCGATGATGCCCGTTTCTGTTTCATCTACGCTGAAGCCCACCAGCGCCTTAACCTGACTTGAGGTGGCCTGGAAATAAGCTCTGAAGGCTTTCATCTGTCCTCCGGCGCCGTTCTTCATGAGCGTGTTGTTGGCAGCCATGAAGTAATCGTCGGTGCCGATGGTGGCGGGAGCATAGAGGCCTACGAACTTGTAGCTGTCGCCGCCGTCGGTGGTCTGGTCGGCGCTGACCGGGGTGTGCAATGTGATGATGTTGACAACGTCAATCGTAGGCTTCACCAGATAGGGCTTGCCGGCCACAATTTCAGTGACAGTGGAGAATTCAAGTTCTCCGTCGGCCTCGCGGGTGAGGGCTGCCACCTTGGCACCTTCGCCGAAGTTGCGGGTGATGGCCTGGGGGTTCATGTCGTGGGGCACTACGAGGGTGTTCCACATGTCCTTGGCCAGCGAACGTGTGACCACGGCATTCTTGCCATCGCCTGCAGCTGCAGCGATGGCGGCGGTGTTGTCGACGTTGTCAGCGAAATCCACGGTCGGGACCTCTGCTACTTTCCAGAAGGAGCGCGGACGCCCGTCGAGCGTCACGGCATAGCCCTGGGCATAGCCATCGGCATTCCAGTTGGCACCAAAGGTTTTGTCGTCCTTGAAGGAGAGGTCGTCCTGGTCGGTGGAGGCGAAGCCAAATACGTCGAGACCCTTGGCGAGGTCGTTGACGACCTTTATCTCAAGGGGCGTATCGGCAGTGAGCACAGGCTCCTCGTTCGAATTCGTGCTTTGCATGTACTTGCCGGTGAGGGCGTTACGGACATAGTAGCAGTTGTCTTTGCCCGAGGCTTCGAACTGCCATAGGGCGTTGGAGGTAAGGCCTGTCTCCACGAGCACACATCCCGTGCGCCCGTCCTTCATGAAATAGGCGTTGTCCTGAAAGTTGACAATGGAATATTTCTTGTTGGTATCGAAAGTGA
>JAEEZS010000001.1 GCA_016291905.1 Bacteroidaceae bacterium | reverse complement strand
GTTGTCAGCGTCAGCAGCATCGAGACCGTAGTCAGAATCCTCTTTTTGTTCATCAGTTAGTCAGGTTAGTAAGAAATTTTGTGCAAAGTTACGAATAAGTGAGCGAAAAACCAAGAAAAAACTTGTTTTTCTTGTTTTCCCCTAGCGGAAGTGCTTTCGGTCTTTCCAAAGAGTAGGGCCTCAGAATCCTGCGATTTTGAGGCCCTTAACGCGTACTCGCGTACTCGCGTACTCGCGTACTTCTTGTTAGAATGGTCCGTGTCCCATACACGAGGTAGTGGTGATGGCCGCGATGAACGCCGTGATGGCTGCGATGATGGCTTCCATCAGTCGGTTCTTCAGTCGTTCAGACATTTTCCATTTCATAGTGCTTTCCTCCTTTTCATTTTTGAATTTAGAATTTAGACTTTAGATTTTAGAAGTATCGCCTTCGGCGAGTAGGATTTGAGATGTAAGAATTCTCTTTCTGCTTTGCTCTGGGAAAACTCTAAACTCCTACTTCATACTCGCCCAAAGGGCGACACATCTAAACTCTAAATTCTTAATTCTTAATTCCCTTTAGGGCCTCGGTTCGTCGTCGCCTCCGCTTCCGCTGTCGCTGCCCTGCTCCTCGTTGTACGCGAAGTCGCTGACGGGGGTGAAGACACGGTTGCGACGGACGATCTTCTGCTCGCCGTCGACGGTCTCGGTGACGGGAGTCGACTCCACGACGTTCTCCAGGCGGAGGGTGCACTTGCGCTTCATGGCCTTGTAGGTGAGGTCGCGCAGATCCTCGCTCTCGGGGTTGAAGCGGATGTGGATGCCCTCCACCAGTCCCTTGGCACCCATCTGCTGGGCGGTGGCCAGGTCGGCAGCGCCGCCCTCCACGTTCTGCACGGTGGGATAGAAGGTGCCCAGTCCGTCGAGCTTCACGCCGCGTCCCTGCGAGATCATCTCGATGATGCAGCGAGCCAGCTTGCCGAGGATGAGTCGCAGCTCCTCCTCGCCGAAGAGGTTGTTGTGCTCGCTCATGTGCTTGGCGAGGGCGTAGGTCGAGAGGGTCCCGAGGCGGTGCACCTCGGCGAAATAGTGTCCGAAGCACTTCGACAGCGCGTTGTTGTTCTTGCGGATGTCGAGGCTCATGATGATTGAATTGTTTGCCATTGTCTTAGTTCTCCTTTCTTGTCTAGTTTTGTTAAAAATTTTTGTTTTGGTTTCCTGGCTTCCAGCTTTACACCCTTAGGCTTCAGGCCTTACACCCTTAGGGTTGAGCTCTTTTACCCTTAGGCTGTGAGGCGTGCAGTTACGGGGTGTGCGGCTGAATCACGATACAAAGGTACGAAGAAAATAGATGCAAAACAATACTTCCCCCCCAATTATCTTTCAAATAAGGCAATTTATTCAAGTTCCGCAAGCTCTCGTCGATGGAGGCAGACATGGTGTTTGGCACGCTGCAGGGGCTGCTCAGGAGGTATCCCAGAGCCTGAATCCGCCTGAATCCGCCTGAATCCTTTTTTGGAAAGTGCTCCGGATTCAGCCAATAGTCTGGTAATCGGGCACTTATGCATTTAAAAAAATCGGGAAAAACTCTTGCAAATATCGAAAAGGATTCAGAATCTTTGCCCACGGAAATCAGAAATGGTGTCCGTGGGTTTGTTTTTTACGTACAATTTTAAAAATGAAGACAATGACAGAGATTCATGAAGAAGTGATGAAGTTGGCTCAGCCAACAGACACACAATGGGAAGTTGCAAACGAAGTAGACAACAAGCAGCAAACAGAGATCCAGCTGATGCTGCACTATCTGGCGCCTTGGATTGAAAAGACCGGCGGCAAGGAGACGATAGGCTATTGGGAGGAGAGGCTGCCCAGCATCATGATGGAGAAAATCCTGATGCTGCTGCTGTTGCCCCACAGCCGCAGGCGTGTGGAGAAGATCATGAAGTTCTATCACCCTGTGGACCGCGCTGCCCTGGCCTATGCGGTGGTAGTGTTTGTGCTGACGGGACACAGGATGAAGTTTAAGAGTGTTGTGGCGCAGCGCCACTATGATGTTGCCATCGGCTTGGTCAGGGAGGATTTCTCAGGCTTGCCGTTCGTCGATCACCTGAAGTTTTTCATTGCTCCGGAGATTAGAAATCGCAAGTTTCATGGAGTCTAGGAGCCTGGGCAAGCAAAGCTTGCGAAACTTGAATTAAGAATTTTAAAGGGGTCGGACGAAGCCCGACCAAGAAGAAAAAAAAGAAAGGAACAAAGCGATTATGGTACAAGTATTTAAGATCAAGACTATCGCGCAGCCTCGGATGATCGAGGTGACGCGGATGAACGGCCAGATGGGCTCGATGCTCGTCATAGGCCTTGTGCTGGCCGCTGGCGGTCAGGAGATGTTTGCCGAGATGTTCGGTGAGGTGGCGGAGCAGTTTGCCAGGGAGGGATATGCCGAGGGCACCATCCTCAGCGTCGGCCTCGCCTTCAAGTGCCGCGAATGGACGAAGGAAGGCTCCTCTGGCTATGGCACGAACGCGAAAATCACCGGCTACACTGTTATCCACAAGGAGGAGAAAGGATTCTAATTTTAACGTAAAAACAAAGAAAGGAACAAACGAACATGCGTAAGATCAATGAGATTATCATCCACTGCAGCGACACTCAGGAAGGCTGCGACGTGACGGCTGGCGACATCCGCCGCTGGCACACCACACCCCGGGAGAAGGGCGGCCCCGGCTTCCGCGACATCGGCTATCATGAAGTCATCCGTCTGGACGGTACGGTAGAATACGGACGGCCATACGCCGACACAGGTGCCCACTGCCCCGACCATAACCAGCACTCCATCGGCATCTGCTACATCGGCGGCCGACATCTCAAGGACAATGGCCACTGGGCATGGGACGACACCCGCACCGAGAAGCAGAAGGAGGCCTTGAAGCAGCGATGCGCCTTCCACCTGCGTAAGTGGAAGCTGACACCCGACTGCATCCACGGCCACAACGAATTTGCCAAGAAAGCCTGCCCGTGCTTCAACGTGAGGCAATGGGTGGAGCTGGAGTTCAAGCCCTGGTGGGAACGACACAATCATTACAAAAGTAAGAATTAGAAAAAGTACGCGAGTGCGCGAGTACTCGAGTACGCGTTAAGGTCACACATCAACTTGATATAATATATTATATATATATAATATATATATCAAAAGATATCTGCAGAAAATTCGACGTCGAAAATGGCTTAATGCGTACTCGCGTACTCGATGACTCGCGTACTGGAAAGGAGCAAAAGAATGACAACTAACGAAAAGAAAATCAATGAGTTGCGTGGCAAGCTGACCGAGTATGAAGGTGGGATGCACATCTTCAGGGCAGCCGGCAAAGGCGAGCCCCAACTGGAGTTTATCAAGGGTGACAAGGGCGGCAAGAAGAGCTCGCTCGCTAGGACTACAGGCGAGAAGACGCAATCGCTGATCGCACGTCTGCGCATCCCTGCCGATGCAGCCGACCCCGCCGCATCACTCTATGATGAGCTGGAGAATCTCGTGAAAGCCCTGCCGCCATCGAAGCGGAGGGCCACTCTGAAGGGTCGCAAACTGATGGATCAGGATCATGCGAAAGTGCACCTCGACATGAAGGGCGGACGGCTGGAAATGGCCCTGACCATCGACCTGCGTGAGAACATCGACTTTATCAAAAACTTTAACACTATTTGTATGGAGATCAACAAATGTTTGTATTACAACAGCACAACAATTCAAAAACAGTGCCGTGCACTCGCCAGCTCTTCTACGAAGTAGCACGCTCAGAGCGCACCGCACGCATCGTGGCCGAATGCAACAGGCTCTACGCCGAAGGCAAGAAGGCATTGTACAACGACAAGAAGAAGTCGCTCTACTCGCACATCTTCATGACCGCGTACTTCGAACCCAACAATGGCGGCAGGGTGAAAAAGCCATTGGACTCCTGGCG
>JAEEZS010000053.1 GCA_016291905.1 Bacteroidaceae bacterium | reverse complement strand
TCCACCTTGCGTCCGTTGACGAATATCTCGCCCTGGTCGTTCATCGTCACGCCCGGCAGCTGGCGTATCAGGTCGTCGAGCATCGAGCCTTCGGGCAGGTTGAAGGCCGTGGCATCGTAGACCAGTGTGTCGCCTCGCCAGAAGAACTTGACCTTGGTGGCCGTCACCACCACCTCCTTCAGGTTGATGTTCCTCATCTTGTGCATCTTTAGCGTAGGCACGTGTACGTCCTCTCTCTCCGTGGCCGCAACGCTCACCCGCTGCCACTTGTCGTCGTAGCCATTCAGTCGAGCCCGCACCAAGTATTCACGGCCCGGTCGCACCGGCGCAACGAACTGTGCCATCACGAGGCGCTCGCTGCCATTGTAAAAACGTATCATAGATGCTGAGTCTACAACCACCGCGCTGTCTGTTGGGAATACCGACACCCGTGCGTCGGGCAGCGGCATCTTCAGGAAGCCGTCTTCCACCGGTCCCACGAGGCTTACCTTTTCCACGGCAGGCCGCCAGCCCCGCTTGGCCTGAACGGTGATGAGGTGTCCCTGCTGCTTCACCTTGACAGGCAGCTTCTTGCAGATGAGCTTCACAGCTTCGGGCATAGTGAGGTTTCTCACCTTGGCAGAGGTTTGCAGCTTGTCGAGACCATCGGAGAGGATGGCGATGGTGTACTCCTCCTGTCCCAGCTCAATGGTGCGCAGGGCCTCGGTCAGTGGCGTGTCGCTGAAGTCATGGGTGACTTGCGCTGTTACGCAGCTAAATGACAAATATAAAAGGATAAATAACAGTTGCCGTTTCATAATCATAAGAATCCCCCCACCACGTCTCACGACGCAGTGAGGGAGGTGTTTTACTACTATTTACTATCTTTATCTTCTTTGATTTCTACAAAGATGGTGTCATGCTGTAAGGTCAGGCAGAGTCCGTCGAACAGGTTCAGACCGTCAATGAAGTCGCTTAGCGGCGTATCGGGGTCCCATGTCATGATGAACTTCATGCCCTTGGCCTCCTCGTCGCGGAAGCTGAAAGCCTTGCCGTAGTGAGCCGAGACGACGGTGAGGATACTGTCGAGACGCACGTCGTCGAAACGGACAGGTGCCCCCCGGACAGTCCCCGTAGGGGCTTCACTCGTTTCAAAAGCTGTTCCCGTTGTAGCATCCTCTGGCGCAGAACTAGAACTCAGAAGGTGGATGGTAGCGTACACCAGTCCACTGAGTAGGACTGCACCGAGGAAGACAGCGGCTATGCGGTATATCCACCCTTGCCTTTGAGCACTCTGCCCGTGGCGGCTGGGAAGTGTGGGGGTATGCAGCTTTCCCCTCTGATACACTTTCTTACAGTCGGCCATTACGTCGTAAGCCTTTCGCACTTCTTCGTCCGAGAGCAGTTCCTCCAACTGTGCCTCGGTCATTGCCTCCTGCTCGTCCATCAGCCGCAGCAGTGTCATTAGTTTGTCGTTCGTCTCCATGTCGTTAAGGGTTGAAATGGTTCTTGATTCGCGTAATTGCAGCAACAAGATGCTTGTACACCGCCACCTCGCTGATACCCAGCTCGGCAGCTATCTCACGATACTTCCGCTCTTCGCCGAAACGAAGTTGGAACACACGGCGCTGAGCCTCGGTCAGTCCTGTCAGGATGAAAGCCTGCAGGCGGTCCAGCCTCTCCTTCTCCTCGTCCTCTGTCGCCGTCGGCTGGTCGAGGGCATAGAGATGCGTCACCCGCTCCGTCAGCGTCTTGCGAGCCAGGACGTTGCGGCAGCGGTTGCGCACGCTCGCACAGAGGTAGGCCAGCTCGCGGCCACGTTCCACCTCGGGCTTACGTCGCAGCAGCTCGGCAAAGAGGTCGCTCACCACGTCCTGTGCCTCTGCGTCGTCGTAGAGCATGGCACGAGCCTCGGCCAGCAGGCGGGCATGGTGTTGTCGGAACAGCTTCTCCAGTGTACTCTGATTCATCTTTCGTTGCTTGCGTTTTATCTTAGAGACAAACGAATGCTTCGTTTTCCTAACCTATATAACGGAAAAAGGCTTTTATTTGGTATAAAAAAGATTTGTAAACTGAGTTTACAAGTTGTTTTGGGGTATTTTTCGTACCTTTGCAGCCGTTATGAGACATATAGCTGTTGTTCTATTGATGGCAATGCTGACCTCCTGCCTGTCGCAGCACGAGCGGCAGGTGCAGATGATGGATCAGTTGATGGAGGCCACGGACCATTACGACGTGATGCCCAACGATTCTGATGCCCGCGCCGTGCTCTACTACATGGAGCGGCACGGCACACCCCGCGAGCTGCAGCAGGCATGGCGCATGATGGCGAAGATGTACCGCCGCCACGGGGCACTGATATACGAGGGCTTCGCCTACGAGATGGCTGCCGACTGCGTGGACTCGCTGAGTGCAGACTTCGACCCGCGTGCCCTGGCCGAGATCTGCTATGAGTGGAGCATCAACCAGCAGTTCTCCTTCGACGATGAGGTAGCAAAGCAAACGGCACGGCGTGGCATGAGGCTGGCACAGCTGGCTGGCGACACCTTGTTATATTATAGATGCATGGGCCAGGAAGCGAATGTGGCGCTGACGGTGAATGCCGATGTTCAATTCCTGCCTACCGCCTATCGCGCCTTCAGCGAGCTGTGGCAGCGGGGACGGAAGGACTGGGCCGTCGACGCCTTCGCTCCCTACATGTCCTACCTCCTGAGCTACGACCGCAAGAATCTCGAAGCACTCATCAGCCATGCTGGTGGCACCGAGGCTTTCTTCAATGGCCGCAAAGACGTGGGACCGTTCTTCGATATCAACGATGCCAACTTAGCCGACTCGATGACGATGTGGATGCAGCGATACGAGCGTTTCACCCGCGAGGATTTGGAGCATGTGGGGTCGTATGCCGCCATCGAATACTGGAAGCTGCGCGGCGACTACCACCTGCGACTGGGCGACTTTGACTCTGCCCACTACTACTACATGAAGCTCGACCACCCGTGGAACTACGTCCGCTTCTATGGCTACCGCAGGCTTTTCGACCTTTACGACAGATTTCCCGACCGCGACCCTGACTACCGCCGGCGTAGCTACTATACC
>JAEEZS010000052.1 GCA_016291905.1 Bacteroidaceae bacterium | reverse complement strand
TTCATCCTGAGCCAGGATCAAACTCTTCATTGTTTTATAATGTTCAGTTGTTTTCCGCTCATGACGACTCACATATCCTTCTTTCCTAGTCCAAGGAAATTATAATTGACGGTTCGTCTTTCTTTCTCTCTACCCGACCCTGCGCGAGACGCTCCCCCAAGGAAACCGGATAACCGGCTCCGGAGAGCACGCACGGCAGGGCCGCTCTTGTACTACTTCGTCTGTATGGGAAACTTTTCAAAGATCACACGCTTTTCGCCGCCTGCTTGCGCATTTTTTGGCGGAAAGTGGGTACAAAGGTAAGGCAAGATTTTTTACTGGCAAAATTTTTTTACCTTTTTTTGCAGTTTTCTTTGAAAAAAATCTGAAAAAAGTGGGTTCTTGGAAGGAAAAACTGGAAAAGGCGAGAAATGTAGCTCAAGCGAGAGTTAAGGAGATGCCCTTCTCGTCAGCCAAACGGCGCATGTTGATGAGGGCGTAGCGCATCCGTCCGAGAGCCGTGTTGATGCTAACACCCGTCAAATCGGCAATCTCGCGGAAGCTGAGGTCCTGATAGAAGCGCATGTAAACCACCTCGCGCTGGGAGGTTGGGAGTGCGCCAATAAGCCGACGCACATCGGAGAGCACTTGGGAGTTCACCAACTTCGTCTCCACATCGTCGTCGGAAAGCGTCATATCGTTAAAGAGGTCCACCTCCGTCTCGTCGTTGGAGACGGTGTTCTCGCTCTTGTCCTGACGGAAATAGTCGATGATGAGATTATGGGCGATGCGCGTGAGCCATGCACCAAAGCGCCCCGACTCAGAGTAGTTGCCCTGACGGATGGTGGTGATAACCTTCATGAAAGTCTCCTGGAAGAGGTCCTCTGCCAGTGTCACATTTCTGACGATAAAATAGATGTAGCTATAAAGCTTACTCTGATAGCGAGTGAGCAATTCGTCGAATGCCTTGTCATTACCTTTTGAATACATCTCGACCAACGTGTTGTCGGCCAATGATTTCAAATTGTTCATAAACTTCCTTTTTTACTTTATTAGAGTAAGGATGTTTCGATAGGCAAAGACGTTTAATTGTTCTACATTTTGGTTTAGCGGGGGCAAAGGAAAGACAAAAAAAGCATTCCACCAAATTTTTTTGCAAAAAAATGCAATTTTCTACCTGTTTTTACGTATTTATTGATACCGCATACCCTTTTTCCCATCATTTTGCGTGTTTTTCGATGCGACTTTCGACCAAAGATTCGCGTGGAAAAAGGTGCGCTTTTTCGCGAAATGCCCGTTTTTGGTGTAGGAAGGTGTAGGAATTATTGCCCATCTACATCCTCAATAGTTTATGTACCAGCGGAATAAGCCCATTGGTGTAGCGATGTAGCAATTTTCGTGTTTTTGTGGAAGGTGTTCCGATGTTTGACGTCATTTTCCGCACGTAGGGCGTTGTTTATAAACAGCGCCCCTGTCTATATAAACAGCGCCCCTGTTTATATAAACACGGCCCGTGTTTATAAATAGATGCTTGGGCTGAGAATTAATTCCCTTGGGCTGTGCCGTCAGATGCTTGGGCTGTGAGAGCAGTTGCCTGGAATATAACCGTTACTTATTGATAATCGGTACACCGTCCTTTGTCAGTCCTTGGGCGGAGATGGTGAGGGCGCGGCTGTAGCCGTTGTTGAAGAACGAGACTGAGGCGTAGCCGTCGGCATCTGTGGTGACTGCAGGATTCCAGTAGATAGTTCGGCGATAGTCTTTGTCACCCTGCACGGGGCCGTTTGGATACGTAGGAGCATAGAACTCTACAACAGGGGTATAGCCAGTAAATGAGGTGGAACGGGCGTTTTTATCTACATAAGTGCGACGACGTCGGGCAGGATTCAGTTCTATCTCAACGATGTACAAGCCAGCGGTAAATCCCAATTCTTTTTTGGGCATATTGAACCATTCTTGAATAAGACGGTTAGTCATTACCTCACGTACAGCCGGAAAGGAGGCGAATATCATCGGGTCGTCATAGACGATGATGCTTTTCACTTCTTCCAAATCCATATTAAACCCATCAAAATATGCCGGTCCAGTATGGTCTTTCTTTCCGTCTTTGATAAACCAGAATGAACGAATTCCGTTTATCGGGGCTTGTACCGACAGCCATTCGTAATAGATGGTGCGCGACAAGGCAGAATCTGATAAAGGAAGTTGGATATCTTCCAAAGGGGGATAGATGAGTTGCAGTTCTTTGTCTCTCTCCCACTCAAGAATGAAGGAATCCCAAGGTCTTCCATCGGGAAGCTGGACGTTATAGCCCTTGTCGCGAAGGTAGTCCACTACCCTGTATGTGTAAATCCCCTCGTCCAGCATCAGTTCGGCGTCTTTCTCAGCATCAAAAGCCTTGAAGGTAAGGTAGTCGATGTACTTGCGGCGGCCTTGTACCTCTACCTCTTGCAACAAATGTGCATCGGGTGGAAGCTGGTATTCGGAATCCTCGGCTTCCTCAACAGTAAACAAACTGTCGGAGTTCCACGTGTAGGCTGGCAGCCACGTCTCAAGCGGGGTGTAGGCGTAG
This sequence comes from Bacteroidaceae bacterium, assembly GCA_016291905.1. Taxonomy (GTDB): domain Bacteria; phylum Bacteroidota; class Bacteroidia; order Bacteroidales; family Bacteroidaceae; genus UBA1189. Next base: position 28,085 of record JAEEZS010000052.1, on the reverse strand, counting down.
AGGTTAGGCTTTGACGAGCGCTCCAGACGGACGCGCGTGGTTTGAGTTCCCTTCTTGTCGCCTTTCTGACGGGTTTCCATGTAGAGGTCCCATTCCCCTTCAAAATCCTCCACGCCGACGCTCCAGTAGCCGAGGCTGTCCGTAGTGACGGTGGTTTCCTGACGATGTTTACGGTCCAATGAAGAGAGACGCACGGCAATCTTCACATCAGGAAGAGGCGTTTCCTTGATGCGGCTGAATGCCCAACCGTCAACCACAAGCTGTCCCTCGGTATAGTGGCGCACCTTAAACGGCTCCACGCCTGCCATCTGACGCCAGTTGTAGCGCGTCCAGCCCTGAACCATCATCAACAAGTCGAGACCCTCTCCCCGCTCCCCCGTGAGGGGGAGAGCCTCGCTATCGTCCGAGGGTCTCTCGAAGTACCACCCTGGGTCTTCGATTAAGCCCTTCAGTTCCGACGAAAGAAGCATATAGGTGCGGATGTCGTCACGATAGGCTGTGCCATAGTCGGCAGCATCACGTACGGCAAGGGAGAAGGTGCTTTGAGCGGCGCTCTGCAGGTTCAGGCGGATTTCGTCGAAGGGGCGGTAGTCTGCTCTGTCTGCGGTAACGGAGACGGCCTCGGTCGGAATGCCGTTGTCAACGAAGAAGAGGCGCTGGGCATAGACGGTGCCCTCCGCGTCGAAGAGCGTCAGCTGATAGACTCCCGTAGGAAATCCCATTGTTGAAAGGGTACGTGTGCAGCCCCTTCTGCCGACGGTAAGCGTATCTACGGCATGGCATCGCCCCTGCGAGGTGAGCGTATAGGCCAGCAGCTTGGTTGCCGGCAGCCCTGCAGCTGCAAAGTTGACGATAAAACTATCTCTACTTGTTGACTCGTGGATTTGCTGATTTGTTGACTCGTTGACTTGTTGACTTGTTGACCTCAAAACCTGTAGCGTGCACCCTTCCGGCTCGGGCTCGGGGAGTGTGAACGTGTATTTCTTTCCACCGTAGATGGCCTGTACTTTCTGCGTTTTCTCTCCAGGCGTAAACTCGAAGCTGCCCATGCCGTTGTGCTGGAGGGGGATGGGGAGGGTGTTACCGTCGTTGTCCGTCAACGCTTCAATATTGACGCCGTGCCCCTGTTTGTCGGTAGCCTTAAAGGCGATGCGGCAGGGAAGCCCGTTGACGAGGTGCCCCCCTTCGGGATAGAAGGTCAGGTTGAACCTGTCCAGTTTCTCCGAGCGCTTCGGGTCGGGGCGGTTCAACTCATGGTAGGTATATTTCTCCATGACGGGGTCGCTATAGTCGCCCTCCGTCTTGGGTTCCTTATAGACGGGGATGACGCGTGAGAAGACGCCCGCATCGTCGAAATTGAGCATGGCGCGGGTGTAGGCGCGAATCTGGTAGTATCCGCTTGGGTAGCCGATAGCGCCACGCATCTTCACAGCCTCCTCGACAGACGAATCAATAAGGGAAAACGAGCCATGACAACGCCCGTCAACCACCTTCAGCTTCTGCTGCTTCAGCACCACGCCCGTAGGAGATAGTAACTCCACATAGAGCACCTTGCTCTTTGCCTCGCCTCCCGTAGTAGCATCTACCACGTTAGCCGCGTACCAGATAGTCTCGCCCTGGAAGTACGCCGTATTATCCAAATGGAGATAGACCTTCTCTTGCGGGCATAGCTGGTTGAAGTAGTTGATGTGAAAGGCATAACCTGCTATCCTATTAACATCATCCTCCGTCTGCGCCGAAAGACCGATGCAGAGGAACAGAAAGATGATGAAGGTCCGGCGCCTCATGAGATTATCAAACTACCATACATTGGTTCAGTTGAGCATGGCCTCGCAGGAAATCAGCAATAGGCATACGCTTCTTCCCTGCCAATTGAAGAGAGAGAACGGAGAGGATTCCCGCGCGCGTACCTATATGTATATAAGTCTTTCCGTCGGTATCAATTTCGCCAGGAGACAAAACGAATTCGTCCGACGTGACTGGAGAGGAGACCACTACCCTACTCTCAAACAACTTGAGCGCGGTTTCAGCTCCATCGGGTGAAACGAGCGTCGTCCATGCAGCAGGATAAGGAGAGAGCCCACGAATGAAATCATGTATGGCTGCGGCAGACTGCTGCCAGTCAATGCGCGTGTTTTCGCGGATGAGCTTGGGGGCAGGCTTCAAAGGAACAGGATTGAGGGATACGGCATCTTTTGCTACGTATTCATCTTGAGAAATGGGATGGACATTTTCGGAAAGGATATCATCTACCGTACGAAGCACCAAATCAGCCCCCATTGCCATCAGAGAGTCGTGCACGACCTCGGCATCGTCCTCAGGCCCAATAGGTAAACGTTCCTGATGGATGATAGCACCCGTGTCAATCTCTTGTTGAAGGAAGAAGGTCGTGACGCCCGTTTCCTTCTCCCCATTGATAATAGCCCAGTTGATGGGGGCAGCTCCCCGATACTGCGGAAGGAGCGAAGCATGGAGATTGAAGGTGCCTTGCGGGGGCATATTCCACACCACTTCAGGAAGCATACGGAACGCAACGACAATCTGCAAATCAGCCTGATAAGAACGTAGTTCTTCCAGAAAGACTTCATCTTTCAACTTTTCTGGCTGAAGGACAGGGAGGCCGACAGAGACAGCATATTGCTTGACGGCACTAGGCTGGAGGACACTCCCGTGACGCCCCATCGGCTTGTCGGGCATCGTAACGACTGCCACAACGTTATATTGATTTTCAACCAAGGCTTTCAGGGATGCGACAGCAAAGTCAGGAGTGCCCATGAAGATGATGCGAAAGGAGGATTTGTTCATTATAAGGAAAAAATGGGTTAATGGGTGAAAGAGGGAAAAAGACAGCGAGATGCACTATTCGTCAGAGAAATCAACAAGAAGCTTGCGGTATTCACCAAAGATTTTAGAACGGGAGACAAACCCCAGATAGACGCCGTTTTCATCCTCTACGGGCAGATTCCACGCTTTCGTTTCATCAAACTTGTGCATCACAACATCCATGGAATCAGTATGAATGATACGAGCGGGGGGCTGAGACATTAAGTTCTCCACCGTATAACGATGATAGAGCTCCGTGCGGAACATAATTTTGCGGATATTGTCGAGCGAAACCACGCCCACCAACTTTTTATCGGCCCCCAATACGGGGAAAAGATTACGATTAGAACGGGACACAATACCCGTCAACTTACCCAAATCCATATCGGGAGTGACGGTAAGAAAATCGTTTTCAATGACATTCTCGGTTTTCATCAGCGTGAGCACCGAGCGGTCCTTATGATGCGTAAGCAACTCACCCTTGCGGGCCAAACGCATACTGTAAATGCTGTGAGGCTGGAAGATGCGAATAGTCAAGAAGGAGACAGCAGAAACTATCATCAACGGAAGGAACAAGCCATACCCTCCCGTCAGCTCGGCAATCAGGAAAATGCCCGTCAATGGTGCATGCATGACGCCTGACATCAGTCCTGCCATACCGAACAAGGCAAAGTTCTGCTCTGGCATATAAACGCCCAAATGCAACGTATTGCAGATGTGCGAGAAGACAAATCCCGTGATACAGCCCAAGAAAAGACTGGGAGCGAAAATACCGCCACATCCCCCACCGATATTCGTGGCTACCGTAGCAAACACCTTCGTCAGCAGAATCAGGCCCAAATAGACAAACAGCATACCTGACTTACCATAGAAGAACGAATTATGAAGAACGCTCTCCCACGGCGTAGAAGCATTGTCGCTAAGCAGGATGTTTATGGTATCGTAACCCTCACCGTACAGCGACGGCAAAAGAAAGATGAGAAGGCTCAGCGTAGCAGCTCCAATCAGGAAACGGACATAATAGTTTGTAACCCTACGGAATTTCTCCTCAATCCAATTCATAGTTTCCGAGAAATAAAGCGAAACCAATCCACAAATGACACCTAACAGAATGACATAGGGAATGCGTTGCAACAGGAATTCATTTTCAAGTGTGAAACTAAACATCGGCTGCATGCTTGACGCGATGTAGGAGACTGTTGCTGCCGTGACACTGGATATGAGCAAAGGAAGCAAAGACGACATGGTAAGGTCGAACATCAGCACCTCAAGCGTGAAGACAACGCCCGCAATGGGAGCCTTGAAGATACCTGCCACAGCCCCAGCTGCGCCGCAGCCTACCAAAAGCATCATACTGCGCTGGTCAAGACGGAACAGACTGCCCAAATTGGAACCTATAGCCGAGCCCGTCAACACGATAGGTGCCTCAGCACCCACCGAACCACCAAAGCCAATAGTGATGGAACTGGCTACAAGCGAAGACCACATGTTGTGTCGGCGTATCTTAGCCTGACGACGAGAAATGGCATAAAGGATGCGTGTCACGCCGTGACTGATATCATCACGGACAACACGCCGGATGAACGTGCCCGAAAGGAATATACCGATGATGGGGAAAATCAAATAGAGATAGTTTGCCTCCGAAGTATCAAATCCCCTTGTCAACCCATGTTCAATGAGTCGAATGAGAAATTTCAACAACAAAGCGGCGCATGCAGAGAACAGACCCACGAACACGCTCAGTATCAGCAGAAACGTCCTGTCACTAAGATGTTTCTGACGCCAACGCAAAAAACGTGGCAGGGAGACATAAGAATCGGCAACGGGACGGGTCATTCGCGGATGATTTGAATATTACCTTTTACGTCCATCTTGATAATTGAGGAAGGCTTGGCTGCGCCCTTCTCTTTCTGCCTATAACTGACAATGTAATCAACGGAATTTTTAATCTCCTCACTGATTTCACTAAATGACTTGGGCGTAGGTTCTCCGCTGATATTGGCTGAGGTAGAAACAATGGCCTTGCGGAAACGAAAACAGAGTTGTTTCGAAAAATCCTCAGCCGTCACGCGTATGCCGATGCTACCGTCAGACGCCAACAGATTTTCGGCCAAATTCTTTGCCCCATCGTAGATGATAGTTAGTGGCTTTGTGGATAGTTCTATCAAATCCCATGCCACCGCAGGCACATCCTTCACATAAAGATCCACTTTGGCGTCGGAATCAACAAGGACAAGCATAGACTTCGAGTCCTCGCGCCGTTTGATTTCATAGACACGTTTGACAGCCTCAGGATTCGTGGCATCGCAACCTATGCCCCACACCGTGTCGGTAGGATAGAGAATCACTCCTCCCGCCCGCATGACCTCGCATGCTTTCTTAATATCGTCGTTAAAATTCACTGGTAAAATGGAATTTGATGTGTTTGAAATCAATCTGAGCCATTTGAAGAACGTAGTTACTATCAGCAAGGAACACATCGCGCCCTTCCTTGTCTTTTGCCATGAATTGATACTTGCGTTTTTTGAATGCCTCCAACTCTGCCTCGTCGTCGCTTTCAATCCAACAGGCTTTGTAGAGGCTCACAGGCTCCCAGCGGCACTTGGCGTTGTATTCATTTTCCAGACGATACTGAATAACTTCAAACTGAAGTTGTCCAACCGTACCAATGAGTTTACGGTTGTTCCACTGGTTGATGAACAGTTGCGCCACGCCTTCACCCATTAGTTGGTCAATGCCCTTAGCCAATTGCTTGGTCTTCATCGGATCATCGTTCTCGATATACTTAAACATTTCAGGAGAGAAACTGGGGAGTCCCTTGAAATGAAGCATCTCACCCTCTGTGAGTGTATCGCCTATCTTGAAGTTCCCCGTATCAGGCAAACCAATGATATCACCAGGAAAAGCTTCGTCAATAGTACTTTTCCGCTGCGCCATGAACTGTGTGGGCGAAGAGAAACGCATCAGTTTTCCCGAACGAACGTGCAGATAGGGAGCGCCACGCAAGAACTTTCCGCTGCAAACCTTACAGAACGCCACGCAAGAACGGTGATTGGGGTCAATATTTGCCGTAATCTTGAAGATAAAACCCGTAAACTTATCCTCAGCGGGAACCACCTCGCGTTCGACAGCCTGCACAGGGCGTGGGCTTGGAGCAATTTTCACGAAGCAATTAAGCAGTTCCTTTACGCCAAAGTTATTCAACGCAGAGCCGAAAAACACAGGTGCCACATCTGCAGCAAGATAGCTCTCCACATCAAATTCAGGATAAACGCCTTCGATAAGCTCCAAGTCTGCACGCAGTTGCTCAGCTTGACGCTCACCGATATGTTCCTCTAAATCGTGACTATTAACATCCACTTCAACCTTCTCTGTTACCACCTGCTTGCTGGGTTGATAGAGGTCAAGGCGCTGCTCATAACGATTATAAACACCCTTGAAGCGAGGGCCTTGCTCGATGGGCCAACTAAGCGGAAGCACGTGGATGTGTAGTTCCTCCTCCAGTTCGTCCAACAGCTCGAAGGGATCCTTACCCTCACGGTCCATCTTGTTAGCAAAGATAATGACGGGAGTCTTCCTCATGCGGCACACCTCCATCAGTTTGCGCGTTTGTGCCTCCACGCCCTTTGCCGAGTCAATAACGATGATAACACTATCGACAGCTGTTAATGTGCGGAAGGTGTCTTCAGCAAAATCTTGGTGGCCAGGGGTATCGAGAATATTTATCTTGTATCCCTCATAATCAAATTCCATTACGGAAGTTGTTACAGAGATACCGCGTTGTTTCTCAATTTCCATCCAGTCGGATGTTGCTGTCTTGCGGATTTTATTGGACTTTACGGCACCAGCCACTTGTATCTGTCCGCCAAAAAGCAACAGTTTCTCCGTCAGCGTCGTCTTACCTGCATCGGGATGAGAGACGATGGCAAACGTCCGTCTGCGAGCTATTTCATTGTCACAATTCATAATTCTTTAATACATTCTTTCAGGCTGACGGTCCAATGAGGCACCACCACGCCATAGATATTCTTTATTTTTGTTTTATCAAGCACGGAGTATGGGGGGCGCGAAGCCGGTGTAGGATAGTCGACTGTATGCAACGGTCGGACAATGCATTTTTCGCTCAGTCCAGCATACTCATGGATAGCCTTTGCAAAATCGTACCAAGAGCAAACGCCCTCGTCGCTATAGTGATAGATACCCGGCACCCAAGCCACACTATGAATGATTTTGTCTATCGCCCTAGCCAAATCAAAGGCATAAGTTGGCGTGCCAATCTGGTCAAACACCACGCCAACAGATGTCCTTTCCTGTCCCAACTTAATCATGGTCTTCACAAAGTTATTACCAAACGAGCTATAAAGCCAAGCTGTGCGGATGATAATCGCCTGCGGATAACAAGCCTGAACTAGCTGCTCTCCTGCAAGCTTCGTTGAACCATAGACGGAGTTTGGGCATGGTTCGTCGTCCTCCGTGTAGGGCATATAGTGCTTTCCGTTAAAAACATAATCGGTGGAGATATGTACCAAACGGCAATAATTGCTTTTTGCCACACGCGCCAAGTTGCCTGGAGCCAAATGATTCAGCCTGTCGCAAAGCTCCACGTTTGACTCTGCGCCATTCACGTTGGTGTAAGCAGCGCAGTTGAGGATACATTCTATCTCGTTCGACTTCACAAAAAGCTCTATGGCTGTTTCGTCGCAGATGTCCAGTTCTGCCACATCGGTAAAGAACCACGTGTCGCCTTGTTTCGACTGAGCAGCCACCTTGCGCAACTCATTACCTAATTGTCCGTTTGCTCCTGTAACAAGTATATTCATACGTTATTCGAATTTCAATTCACCTGCATTGTCTTTCTGGAAATAGTCACTCAACATTCCAAGAAAAGTGCTGATATCCCGCATGGCCTCAGCCGTTTCCTTGCTCAAGGGTTTGTTTTGCAATTTAAGCATCCACACCCCATAAAGGGCATCGAAGCAATTCTCTATCTCCGTCTCGTCCTGCGTGTGGCTCTTAGCACGAAGTTCCACAATCGCAGGCAACACCTTGTAGTAAGCCGCCTGATAGTAGGGGTATTTCGTGGAATGCAAAAGACGAGCATGGAGGTCATTCAACTGAATTATGACATTCTTGTTGATTTGCAGATGCCCCTCCTTTTCCACACCTTCATGCCTCATCATTTCCAACAAATTCCCATACCACTCCACCAGTTCAGCCCGTTGGGCATCTTCCAACTGATAGCGGTTTATCACCTCTTCTGTCAGCGCGTCGATATTCAATTGGTTGGCACGCATCAAATCCTCCACCTGCCACATATAGAGCAGGTATTCGGCAATGTTGGTCTTTCGCAGATTACGTGCTACGAACATGTCAGACGGTTGTTTTTTCCTGTCTTGCTTCCTTAGCCTTACGGGCCCCATAGACTACCAAAGCAATGATATCACCCACGCCGCAGACAATGCAGCCAAGCCCCGTCAGCAGGAAGGGTATCGAAGCCACTTTGGTGGGATTCCACAAGGCGAACACGCCAAACAGAATTGCTAAGATAGGAGCCAGAAACAACGCACTATGCAGGCGCACCTTTCGATGAATGTTCAGCATCGTCACCAACTGATAGATGGCAAACAAGATGAGCACAGCACCCATCACATAGATGAAGAACTTGAGGAAGGTTTCTGCAGCTATCATAAGAATCAGGCCAAGCAGGATGCCGGCAATGCCCAAAATCGGAAGTGACCCTGTGGGCTTGCCACGATTCTTTTTCAACAGATAGTTAAATACTGAGATAAGTCCGACGATAAAGAACACGGCGCCAGTCAACACAACAATCCACTGGGTCCACTGCTCTCTGCAAGCCACAAGCAGCACGCCCACAAGCAGCACGGTTAAGCTGCGAAGCAATTGATAAAAGAAATCTTTCATAGTTTTATTGATTGGAAAATTAAGCAAACAAGCCGAAGAGCTCAGCATCGATTTGGTCTGTAATAGACTGGAAGTCGCGCGGATTATTCTGGAAGTCAAGATTATCACCATCCACAATGAGGAGACGCCCGTCGTATCCGGCAATCCAGCTTTCGTATCGCTCGTTCAGACCATTCAGATAATCGATGCGGATGCCCTGCTCATACTCACGCCCACGCTTCTGAATCTGCGCAATCAAGTGCGGAATCGTAGCACGAATATAGATTAGGAGGTCTGGCTTTCCCACAAGACTCATCATCAAGTCAAACAATTCAGAGTAGTTGGCAAAGTCTCTGTCGCTCATCAGGCCCATATCGTGGAGGTTAGGCGCGAAGATGCGGGCATCCTCGAAGATAGTGCGGTCCTGCACGATAGTTTCCTTGCACTTCGAAATCTCTACAACGTCCTGAAAGCGCTTGTTGAGGAAGTAAATCTGAAGGTTAAACGACCAACGGGCCATATCCTCGTAATAGTCGGCCAGATAGGGGTTGTTTTCGACGGATTCGAAACGCGGCGTCCAGCCGTAACGCTTGGCAAGCATTTTGGTGAGGGTGGTCTTGCCGCAACCGATGTTTCCTGCGATAGCAATATGCATGATGGTGAGGGTATTGGGTTAAGGGTTTAGCTGTTTATCGGGTTAAGGATTCAAAGGGAACAAGCCATAGAGTTGCGCATTGATTTTGTCAACGATAGATGCAAAGTCCTGCGGACTGTGCTCGTAGTCGAGGTTGTCCTTGTCTATGACCAACACGCGGCCTGGATACTTGTTGAAGATGAAGTCGTCGTAACTGTCGTTGAGGTTCTTCAGGTAGTCCAACTGCATGGTCTGCTCATAGTCTCTCCCACGTTTCTGAATCTGCATGACCAGATGCGGAACAGACGAGCGCAGGTAAATCATCAAATCGGGCGTGCCCACAAGCGTTGTCATCAGGTGGAACAAATCCATATACGTCTGAAAATCGCGCTCGCTGAGGTTGCCCATTGCGTAGTTGTTAGCAGCAAAGATATAGACGCCTTCGAAGATGCTTCGGTCCTGGATAACAGTTTCCTTCGAGCGACGTATAGCCAACGCATCCTTGAAACGTTGCGTCAGGAAGAATACCTCCAGATTGAACGACCAACGACGTATATCTGAGTAATAATCTTCCAAATAGGGGTTATGGGCGACAGCCTCGAATTTAGGCGTCCATCCAAAGTGGTGCGCCAGCATGTTCGTCAGCGTCGTCTTCCCTGAGCCGATGTTTCCTGCTATAGCGATGTGCATGCTGCAAAATTAGCGCAAAACGAGCGAAAAAGCAAATTTTTTTGCGTTTTTTGAGGCATCATCCGTCTTAAACGGGCAAAGCCCGTTACAACGGACTGCGTTAATTTCACAGCCCAAGGGAATAAATCCGTAGCCCAAGGGGCTAATTTCGTAGCCCACTACGTTATTTTCGCAGCCCAGTGGAATTATTTCACCCTAATTTTCCTGCCGTTGCTGATGTAGAAACCTGGCTGGAGAGAATGAACTCCTTGCTGCAAATTCATAGGACGTCCGACGATGTCAAAGACAGGCTCTTCCTCCCCTATTCTCGGCTCATCCACAGAGGGAGAAGATATGCCCATTCCGTCGTTGAAGCCTCCCACACGGAATTTCCAGGGAGTGCCGCTTGTACGGAACTGTGCATAACCGCCCTCGGTAGTCTGGCAACTCCAGTAGCCCTCGTCATTAAGAATGAAGAATCCTCCAGCCTCAACATCAAAGAAAAGAAAGAACGAAGCGGGAGTACGCTCGCCAGAGACATCAATGTATTTGCCCCAAAGAGCGGCAAGCCGTCCTGAATAAAGGTTGCGGAAGTAATAGTTCCCCTCGCTGTCGCACTCTATGCGGAACTGGAAGCGCTTATCGTCAGGATCCGTGAGAGCGCCCATACGGAGGCAGCCTTCGTAGCGCCCAGGCTGGTCGTTGTAATAGACATAGGTGCCCGTGCGGAGGTTTTGCAGATAGACATAATAGCCCTTCCAAGGGCCTTGGTTGTCGTCGATGATTCCTGCAAAAGGCTCTGTATAGAAGAATTTCAAAGAGCAATAGGTGGGTGAAAGGGCTTCCATTGCCTCCCAAAGCTCAGCGAGACGCAAGTCGATGCGCCCTTCCACGTCGTGATTATAAAGAGCTTTCGCAGCTTGCAAGGCATCATAGAAACGTTGCTTCCGCGCCTCGAAATCGTTAGGGAGAAAAAGCACGATGTAGTGCACAGACGCCAGTTCTTCTTCCATATAGCCTGCCACACGGAAATAGGCATCAGCACGTGCCTGCAAGGTTTCCCAATGGTGATCTTCGACAGTCGAAAGGCGCCAGAGGGAGGCATCGGCTGAACCAACGGCTTCCTTGTCGGTGTTGTAGGAGAGATAGAGCCCAAGGTTAGGCGCAGCAAACGTGACGAGTCCGTTTGGAGTGTATTTCACATCAAACAGAACGGCGTCAGCAAGGTTGTCCGACTCCATCTTCGCACGCTTATTGGCTACGAGGGAGGTAATGAACAGGCCGTTAGAAACATTCTGAATGGCATAGAGGCCATCCACAGGCACCAGTTGCCATTGCTTCGTATTGTTTGAAGCAGGGTCGAGGGTGTTGCCCTTTGGGCCTGAAGAGAAGTAGTAGAGCGAGTAACTCTTGTAGGTGCTGAGGTAGAGGGCATAGATGTTCTCAGGCCAAACAGGCACGCGGGCTTCGGCATTCTCACGGGCAGCCTGCACGGCTTCGTCAAGCAACATAGCCCATTGCCCATAGGTGTGAAGGGTTTGGTCCGCTGCGTCACGGGCTGCAAGAGCAGCGTCGTAGAGCGCCTGCAAGTCCGTCAAGGCGTAACCATAGATGTGGCCTACGGTGAAGCCCTCGTCGTCCTGAAGGGCAAGGGTGCTTTGGGCTAAAGTAAGCGAGGTTTTCAGCGCAGAGAGCTGTTCAGCCTCAGTGCCTGCCTCAGCGGTAGAGGGCACATAAACCTCGGCACCATCGGCCTGCACGGCAACCATGCGGAGGCGGATGCTTTGGCAGCTGGCAGGCAACGTAAAGCGCAGGCAGTTGGTAAGATAAGCCAGTTCTCCGCTATCCTTATTATAAAGACGGAAGCCGACAGCCCCTGTGCCTCCCTTTAGCGTAATGGAATTGCCTGAGCGGCTGTAGAGATAGCCCTCGGCAGGGACAGAGGAATCGAGGAAGTCCGTATAGAGGCCTACGTCGCCACATTGCCCTGGGCCGTAGTCGTAGGTGAGGCGGTTGCCGCTGCCTCCATCGGTACGCGGAATGGGACGGACCCTGTCGTCGAGAAACTCAATGGGCGGAGCCTTCGGATAGCGGCTGACGTAGGCAAGGAAATCGTCAATATCCTTCTGCGGCGTAGCGAGAAAGTTGTTCGATTCGCGCGTCTCCATCTTCTCATGCGGCACAAGGTAGCCATAGACGCGGAAGAAGTCGGAGAAGTCCAGCTGAGCCACATCGCAACAGGTTTTGGCAAAGAGCAGCATATCCTCCGAGGCGCTCACCTCCCTCTTGTCGCCCCAGCGAATGGGAAGAGGCGTCTGGCGCATGGCTTTGAAGACACGAGGCCAGAAGGTGGGGTCGTTGCCGCACTCGTGGAAATAGAGGTAGAGTTGCCATTGCAAGCGCAGCATATCATCGTTTTGACGCTTTACCCAAGGAACTCCATCGGCATACTCGTTGTAGATGGAGGCATTCACAGGGCCTCGCGTGAGGTACTTGCCGATGTTCCATACAACGAGGTTTTCCAGCACGCCGTTGCTGCTCTCCGTGCATCCCACGATGTTGATAGCGCCCTGATACATGTGTCCGTTCTCATGCGCCGGGCCGAAGCAGTAGTCAGGATCGGTAACGACGGTACTGAAATTAAGTATCTTGTAGGCCACGTCAACGTGGTACTGGGTGCGATACCAAGTGGCAGCCATGTAGGTGTGGTCGTCGTCGAGGGTAATGGCGCAGGCCATGTTGTTGCATTTCTCCGGCACGAGCCCTTCGAGCCCCATGAGGCCACGTTCCCACGTAAGCATATCCTCCCACCAGTCAATAGCGTCGTGGATACCCTTCGGGCAGTTCTTGCGCATGACGCTAGTGTGCATGTGGTACATCACCTTTTCGCCCTTCACATCAATGGACGAGGCGGTAGCATGGGCAAGGATGTCCACCCAGTCCTCGTCGGTATGCTCCTTTATGTTCCAGAATCCGTTCACGATGCCATTCTCAATGTGAATGCGCAAGGGCGGATAGTCAGTAATAAGACGGTCTCCGTCGGGCGTCGTTGTACCGATGTACTGAATGTAAAAGAGTGACTCGTCCAAAGCGACGTTTATCACGTTCATTCCGCGATGCAGGCTCACGGAGCTACCCTCCACGTCCGTGCTTCGAATGAACTCCAGCCCCAGCGTGGCGCCCTCGGGAATCTCATCGCCAACAAACACCAAGATGACGTCGCCTGCGTTGCCATAGATGCCCGTTGGGTTGTTGATGCGTCCTGGGCGGGTGATGAGCAAATGCTTATACCAGTAATCAGGGTCGCTGTAGGCGCTATAGTCGCGGATGCGGAATTCCTTTTCACGGTGCTCCCACGCATCGTTTTTTATCTTCAGGGCGATATTCTTGAAGACGTCAGGCAGGGCGCTCATAGCCATAAGCAAGTCATCGTCGCTCTGCGAAGCGTAGGCAGGACGCAGCTCCGAGCACGATTCGTCGGTGAAGAACTCCTTTAATGCCTCGTTGTAGTTTGCCTCGTTTGTCAAAAGGTCTACATATTTCTTATAAACAAGCTGCTTCAGCGAGAGCTGTTCCTCTGAGATGTTGGAAATCTCTTCCAGTTTCCATTGCGTGGCATCGGCAGCGTTGTCGTGCCAATAGACCACCTTGCCCGTCCAAGCGGCGTGCAGCCCGCCCATGCCGGTATTGTGGCGCACGTTCCAATAATCCGAAGGCTGCGAGACGAGCTGGAACGTGTGTGCAGCCCCGTTCCCGTCTGTCCAGTACTGGTTGTTGGAGCCTCCGTAGCTGCTGATGGCATTGCCTGTGAGGACGTTCGTCAGCGTAAAGCCTGCGCCGCTAGCATCGAAGCGCCACATCTGCTCAAAGGCATCGTTGCCCCGTTTCTCGCGAGTGACGATGCCGCCCGTGCTGACGTCCTCTGCAGCTGCCAGAGCTGGATAATACTTGTTGATAAGCCGATAAATCTTGCCGTCCTCAGGCTCAGCCAGAAGTATCGCTGGAAAAAAAATCAGAACGAGGGTTAAAAGGAAGTGTTTCATAGGTTAGTTGGCAAAGGTATTTTCTCAATGCGGCGCTGATGACGTCCCCCTTCGAAGGGCGTAGCGAAGTACTCGTCCATAATCTGACGCGCCGTTTCCTCATCGATAAACCGCCCAGGCATGACGAGGATGTTGGCGTCGTTGTGCTGACGGATGAGGTGGGCAATCTCAGGAATCCAGCAGAGGCCCGCACGGATGCCCGGATGCTTGTTGACCGTCATAGCGATGCCCTCGCCCGAGCCGCAGATAGCAATGCCGCTATCCACCTCGCCCTGCTCAACGGCATAGGCAAGGGCGTGTCCGAAGTCGGCATAGTCGCAACTCTCCTCCGTATAGGTGCCGAAGTCGTGATAGGCGACACCTTGTTCGTCAAGATACTTCTTTACAAACAGTTTAAGGGCAAAGCCCGCATGGTCCGATGCTAATCCAATAGTCATATTACTCCGAGGTTGAAGGTTAATATCGGCAAAAGTAATGCAAAGCGAACGAAAATGCAAATAAAAACGAGTTAATTTGATGAAAACGGTTTTTCAGGCAGCTGGAAGATAATCTCAGCGCAGGCAAAAGTTATTGTACCAAACGGGTTGGGACACGTGTCCCAACGGGTTAGGTAAGGTGTCCCAACGGGTTAGGACACGTGTCCTAACGGGTTTGGTACAATAAGAAAAGCTTGGAATATACTTCGAAACCGAAGACGTGAATAGAAAAACGCCTGATGTCCGGAAACTCTGCGTCTTGCTCCGTAAAACCAGCCAAATGAAAAAAGTCAGGAAAATATTTGGCAGTTAGGAAGAAAAACAGTAATTTTGCGCCCGATTTAGTCCGCACAGGCTCGGAGAAGCAGTCGCACAGGGCGGCTCGCCTGACGGAAAAACTTAAAATAGTTTTAGTTACAAAATGTACGCAATCGTAGAAATCAACGGACAGCAGTTCAAGGCCGAGGCAGGCAAAAGGTTGTTCGTGTACCACATTCAGCAGAGCGAAAGCGGTCAGACCGTAGAGTTTGACAAGGTGCTGCTGGTGGAGAATGAAGGAAACATCACCGTGGGTGCCCCCACCGTCGAGGGAGCCAAGGTGGTATGTGAAGTGAAGAGCCCGCTGGTGAAGGGCGACAAGGTCATCGTGTTCCACAAGCGTCGTCGCAAAGGCTACCGCAAGCTCAATGGCCATCGTCAGCAGTTCAGCGAGATCGTTGTGAAGGAAGTTGTCGCTTAAAACCCGACGCGAAGTTTAACCCTCAAAAAACAGAATCAGATTATGGCACATAAGAAAGGTGTAGGTAGTTCTAAGAACGGCCGTGAATCAGCCAGCAAACGTCTGGGCGTGAAGATTTGGGGTGGACAGGTCTGCAAGGCAGGCAACATCATCGTCCGCCAGCGTGGCACCGTCCATCATCCCGGTAGCAACATGGGCATGGGCAGCGACCACACGCTGTATGCACTTGTTGACGGTACCGTCAGCTTCAAGAAGGGTAAGGACGACCGGAGCTACGTCTCCATCATCCCCGCTGTTAAGCCCGAAGCTTAGGAGAATTAAGGAATTAGGAATCAGGAATTAGGATTTGGCTGCTGCGGCTGCCATTCCTCACAATAGTTCCTCATTCCTAATTCCTTTTTTTATAGTTTGTAATTCCTCATTCCTAATTAAATTATTCTTTAATTGTGCTGACCCTAAAGCAAATTACTGAACAGACCGAGCAGACCGTAAAGGGTCTGGAGAAAAAGCACTTCAAAGGTGCGCAGGAGGCCGTCGACCATGTGATAGCCCTTGACAAGGTGCGCCGTACGGCGCAAACCACGCTGGATCGCAACCTCGCCGATGCCAAGAAGCTGGCAGCCCAGATCGGGATGCTGATGAAGCAGGGCAAACGCGACGAGGCTGATGCCGTCAAAGCCGAGGTTGCCACGCTGAAGGAGACGAACAAGGCCCTCGAGGAGGAGATGAACCGCGCCGCTGCCGACATGCAGGCCGTGCTCTGCACCATCCCCAACCTGCCCTATGACGAGGTGCCCGAGGGATTCGGTGCTGAGGACAACCATGTAGTGAAGAGCAATCTGAAGGAATGTACTGCTGGCGATACTGTAGGCAACTGGGATGTAAACCCCAAGCTGGGCATCGACAACCCCCTGCCCCACTGGGAGCTGGCAAAGAAGTACAACCTCATCGACTTCGACCTGGGCGTGAAGATAACCGGCGCAGGTTTCCCCGTCTATCGCGGCAAGGGCGCACGCCTGCAGCGTGCCCTCATCAACTTCTTCCTTGCTGAAGCCAACAAGGCAGGATACGAGGAAATCATGCCCCCTACCGTCGTCAATCAGGCGTCTGGCTTCGGCACAGGACAGCTGCCCGACAAGGAGGGACAGATGTACCACTGCGAGGTGGACGACCTCTACCTTATCCCTACGGCTGAGGTGCCCGTCACGAATATTTATCGCGACGTTATCCTCGACGAGAAAGACTTGCCCCTCAAGAACTGCGCCTATACAGAGTGTTTCCGTCGTGAAGCGGGCTCGTACGGCAAGGATGTGCGCGGCCTGAACCGCCTGCACGAGTTCTCAAAGATGGTGAATGTGCGTATCGATAAACCCGATCTCTCGAAGGAAAGTCACAAGGAGATGCTGGAGCACGTGGAAGGTCTGCTCAAGAAGTTGGAACTCCCCTATCGTATTCTGCTGCTCTGTGGTGGTGACCAAAGCTTTACAAGCGCTATCTGCTACGACTTCGAGGTCTATTCCGAGGCTCAGGGTCGCTGGCTCGAGGTGTCGTCGGTGAGCAACTTCGACAGCTATCAGGCCAACCGCCTGAAGTGCCGCTTCCGTCGTGCCGACACAGGTAAGATTGAGCTCTGCCACACGCTGAACGGCTCGGCCCTCGCCCTGCCGCGCATCGTTGCCGCTCTGCTCGAAAACAACCAGACGCCCGAAGGCATCCGCATCCCCGCAGCACTCGTGCCCTACACCGGATTTGAACTCATTGACTAACACACCGACATGACCAAGAAGGAAGTCACCCCCGAACAGGCCATCGACTACATCAGCGATCTCTGGGAGCTGCTCACCGACGAGCAGAAAGCACTCATGCAGAAGAACATCAGCGTGCGCAGCTTCAAGAAGAACGAAGTGGTCTATTCGGAGCAAGGACTACCTGAGAAACTGCTCTGCGTGTTGGAAGGGAAGGTAAAAATCTATCGCGAGGGCATTGGTGGACGTACGCAGATTATGCGCATGATTACGAGCGTGGGCTACTTCGGCTACCGTGCCTATTTTGCAGGCGAACGCTACGTGACGAACGCCAAGGCTTTTGAGCCCTCCGTCATCTGCTCGTTCCCTATGCAGATTGTGGAGAAGGTGGTGCGCGAGAACAATCGTGTGGCTTTCTTCTTCATCCATCGTCTGGCTTACGACCTGGGCGAATCCGATGCGCGTACCGTCAACCTGACGCAGAAGCACATCCGAGGCCGTCTGGCGGAGAATCTGCTCTTCCTCAAAGAAAACTATGGCCTCGAAGCCGACGGAGCCACCATCAGCGTCTATCTCTCGCGTCAGGATTTGGCTAGTCTTTCCAACATGACAACCGCCAACGCCATACGCACGCTGTCCAGCTTTGCTTCGGAACGCATCATCGCCATCGACGGACGCAAGATAAAGATTATCGATGAAGATCGCCTGCGCCGTATCAGCAAGATAGGATAAGGTAATAACGATTGAACGAATTGCTTTTTTCAATTGAATAGAGATGTTTGAGAATTTAAGCGAAAGATTAGAGAAATCATTCAAGATACTGAAAGGTGAAGGCAAAATCACTGAGGTAAACGTTGCCGAGACGCTGAAGGACGTCCGCAAGGCGCTCCTTGATGCCGACGTCAACTACAAAGTAGCTAAGTCGTTTACCGATACGGTAAAGGAGAAGGCACTTGGTCAGAACGTGCTCACCTCCGTACGTCCTTCGCAGCTGATGGTGAAGATTGTCCACGATGAGCTAACTTCGCTTATGGGTGGCGAGACGGCCGAGCTGGAGCTGAAGGGACACCCCTCAGTTATCCTGATGAGCGGTTTGCAGGGCTCTGGTAAGACTACCATGAGCGCTAAGCTGGCTACCCTGCTCAAGAACAAGCGCCACAAACGTCCTCTGCTGGCTGCCTGCGACGTCTATCGTCCTGCCGCTATAGACCAGTTGTGCGTGTTGGGCGAACAGATTGAGGTGCCCGTTTATAAAGAGATCGGCAACAACAATCCTGTGCTGATTGCCCAAAACGCCATTCATGAAGCCAAGGCAAAGGGCAACGATGTCGTTATTGTTGATACTGCCGGACGTCTGGCTATCGACGAACAGATGATGCAGGAGATTGCAGCCATCAAGGAGGCTGTTACCCCTGACGTCATCCTCTTTGTCGTTGACGCTATGACGGGTCAGGACGCCGTCAACACCGCCAAGGAGTTCAACGAGCGGCTTGACTTCACAGGCGTTGTCCTCACCAAGCTTGATGGTGATACCCGCGGTGGTGCAGCCCTCTCCATCCGCACCGTCGTTGACAAGCCCATCATGTTTGTCGGTACGGGCGAGAAGATGGAAGCCCTCGACGTGTTCCACCCCAATCGTATGGCCGACCGTATCCTCGGCATGGGCGATATCGTCAGCTTTGTGGAACGTGCGCAGGAACAATATGACGAGAAAGAAGCCCGCGAGCTTAGTCGTAAACTGGCCAAGAACCAGTTTGACTTCAACGACTTCCGTGCCCAGATTGCCCAAATCAAAAAGATGGGTAATATCAAGGACCTTATGGGGATGATTCCCGGCGTGGGCAAAGCCATCAAGGATATCGACATCAACGATGATGCCTTCAAGAGCATCGAAGCCATCATCGGCTCCATGACCCCCAAAGAACGCGAGCACCCCGAAATCATCAACGGGAGCCGACGCGAACGCATCGCTAAGGGCAGCGGCACCAACATCCAAGAGGTGAACCGCCTGCTGAAGCAATTCGACGACATGAAGAAAATGATGAAAAGCGTCTCCAACAATCCGAGGGGGCGCATGCCGAAGCTGAAGAGAAGATAGCCTTCCATTTTATTTAGATTCAGACGCTCCATGCGCCTGAATTTTATTTTGTTTCATTTACAACTAAAAGCATTAAAAATGACACTGATTGACGGAAAAGCAACCAGCGAGTTGATTAAACAGGAGATTGCCGCCGAAGTGGAGGCACGCATCAGCCGAGGCGAGAAACGCCCCCATCTGGCAGCCATCCTTGTCGGACATGACGGAGGCAGCGAGACCTACGTCGCGAACAAAGTAAAGGCCTGCGAGGTGTGTGGCTTCAAATCCACCCTCATCCGTTACGAGGACGACGTCACCGAGGAAATCCTGCTTCAGAAGATTAAGGAGTTGAACAACGATGCAGATGTGGACGGATTCATCGTGCAGCTTCCCCTCCCCCGCCATATCAACGAGCAGCATATTATTGAGGCTATCGACTACCGCAAGGATGTCGACGGATTCCATCCCGTAAACGTCGGCCGTATGTCCATTGGCCTCCCCTGCTTTGTCAGCGCCACCCCTGCCGGCATTCTGGAATTGCTACGCCGTTACGACATTCATACCTCAGGCAAAAAGTGTGTGATCCTCGGCCGAAGCAACATCGTCGGCAAACCTATGGCTACGCTGATGATGCAGAAGCACGTGCCAGGCGACGCTACAGTTACCGTCTGCCATAGTCATTCCCAGAACCTTGTGGAGGAGTGCCGCGAGGCCGATATCCTCATTGCCGCTATGGGACAACCTAACTTTGTGAAAGCCGATATGGTGAAGGAGGGGGCGGTGGTTATCGACGTCGGCACAACACGTGTTCCTGATGCCACGCGCAAGAGCGGCTTTAAGCTCACGGGCGATGTTAAGTTCGACGAAGTGGCTCCCAAGTGCTCCTTTATCACTCCCGTTCCTGGCGGTGTAGGTCCTATGACCATCTGCTCGCTGATGATGAACACCCTCAAGGCTGCGAAGCATCTGTTTTGAATCAAAAAATGAAAAATGAATCATACAATGCCTCCTATGCAACGACACAGTAGAAGCCGCTTGTGTTTTTCATTTTTCATCTTGTTTTCCCTTTTCGCTGCGGCACAAAGCGAAGCCACATTGCTTTTTGTGGGCGACCTGATGCAGCATAGCCCCCAATTCCTCCACGCGAAACAACCTGACGGCAGCTTTAACTACGACGTCTGTTTCGAGGAAGTAAAACCTTTTATCGAAGCTGCCGACATTGCCGTCGGTAACCTCGAAGTCACACTTGGCGGACCGCCCTACACGGGTTATCCCTGTTTCAGCGCCCCCGACGACTGGCTCTGGGCGATAAAGGAAACCGGATTCGACGTGCTGACCACGTCCAACAACCATTGCCTTGACCGAGGACGCCGAGGATTGGAACGCACGCTGATGATGACCGACTCGTTGGGATTCCTGACGCTGGGCACCTATCGGAACGCCGAGGAACGTCAGCAACGTTACCCGCTGATGGTGGAGAAGAATGGCATCCGATTTGCCTTCATCACCTACACCTACGACATGAATGGCTTTGAAGTGGAAGAGCCCAACGTCGTCAACGTCATTGATACCCTCATGATGAAGCGCGACATCCTCATTGCCCGCTCCTTGCGCCCCGACGTCCTCATCGCCATCATGCATTGGGGGACGGAATATAAGCTCCTGCCCGACAGCGACCAACGCTCTCTTGGCAAATGGCTCCTCGAGCAGGGTGTTGACCACATCATTGGGGGGCATCCTCACGTCATCCAACCCACGGAGTATTTCCCTTATCCCGACAAGCCTGACTATCATACCGTCGTCTGGTCGCAGGGAAACTTCATCTCCAACATGAGTGCCCCGCACACCACCGAAGGAACGATGATTACGCTCACCTTCCGCAAGATAGGATTGGTTACCCGCCTCACGGAATACAATTGCAAAGTAGTTCAAACCACCCGACCTGATTATCGCCTAAAAATCATTGACTAATATGGCCGCAAACACCTTACTTGACAAATTGGATGCTCTCACCGGAAAATATGAGGAGATAGAACTTCTCATTACCGACCCGGCTGTCATAGCCGACATGCACCGTTTTGTTAAACTGAACAAAGAATATAAGGAACTTGGTGCATTGATGGATGCTCGTAAGCGCTATCGCCAGCTGCTCAACACGTTGGAGGAATCGCGTACGATGATGACCGAGGAATCTGACCCTGAAATGAGAGAAATGGCTCGTGAGGAGTTTGAGAACTGCAACAAGCAGATTCCCGAAATGGAGGAGGAGATAAAACTCCTGCTCATCCCTGCCGACCCTGAAGACGAAAAGAACGTCATCATGGAAATCCGCGGCGGCACGGGAGGCGACGAGGCGGCCCTCTTTGCTGGAGACCTGTTCAAGATGTACAGCAAATACTGCGAATCGAAAGGTTGGAAGGTTGAAGTCAGCTCGTTCAGCGAAGGTACTGTGGGCGGTTTCAAGGAAATCATCTTCAGCGTCACCGGCGAAAAGGTGTATGGCACGCTGAAGTACGAGAGCGGCGTTCACCGTGTGCAGCGCATCCCCGTCACCGAAACGCAGGGGCGCGTCCACACCAGTGCCGCCACCGTTGCCTGTCTGCCCGAAGCCGATGCTTTCGAAGTGGAAATCAATGAGGGCGAAATCCGCTGGGACACCTTCCGCAGCAGCGGCGCTGGAGGACAGAACGTCAACAAGGTGGAGTCGGGTGTGCGTCTGCGCTACAACTGGAAAAATCCCATCACAGGCATTACAGAGGAAATCCTTATCGAATGTACTGAAACCCGCGACCAGCCGAAGAACAAGGAACGCGCCCTTGCCCGTCTGCGCACGTTCATTTACGACAAGGAGCATCAGAAGTACATCGATGATATTGCCTCGAAGCGCAAGACAATGGTTAGCACTGGCGACCGCTCGGCCAAGATCCGCACCTACAACTACCCCCAGGGACGCATCACCGACCATCGCATCAACTACACCATCTACAACCTCGCTGCCTTCATGAACGGCGATATCCAGGATTGCATCGACCACCTCATCATCGCTGAGAACGCCGAACGGCTGAAAGCCTCGGAACTGTAAATTAGTTAAGAGTTAAGAGTTAAGAAAAAATGACACGTCAACTATTATTTGATAATATCCGTCGTCGCAAGTCCTTCCTCTGCGTCGGGCTCGACTCCGATATCCGCAAGCTCCCCAAGCACCTGCTTGAGAACGAGGACGACCCCGTTTTCGCCTTCAACCGCGCCATCATCGACGCTACGGCGGATGTCTGCGTGGCCTATAAGCCCAACCTTGCTTTTTACGAGTGTAACGGCCTTGCAGGATGGAAGTCCTACGAACGCACCATCCAATACCTCCACAATCACTACCCCACCCACTTCGTCATTGCCGACGCCAAACGCGGCGATATCGGCAACACCTCGCAGATGTATGCCCGCAGCTTCTTTGAGGAGCAGGACGTCGATGCCGTCACCGTCGCTCCCTACATGGGCGAAGACAGCGTCACCCCTTTCCTCGGCTACGCGGGCAAGTGGGTCGTCATGCTTGCCCTGACCTCCAACAAAGGCTCGCTTGACTTTCAGCTCCTCGAGGACAAGGATGGCGAACGGCTCTTCGAGAAGGTGCTCCGCACGTCGCTCGGTTGGGGGAATGAGCACAACACGATGTACGTCGTGGGTGCCACACGCGGCAGTTTGTTCGCCGACGTGCGCCGCATCGTGCCTCGTCACTTCCTGCTCGTCCCCGGCGTGGGTGCGCAGGGTGGTTCGCTGGAGGAGGTCTGCCGCTATGGCATGAACGATGCCTGCGGATTGCTGGTCAACTCCAGCCGCGGCATCATCTTTGCCGACTCTACGGAGCACTTTGCCGACGTCGCCCGCGAGAAAGCTGCCGAGCTTCAGAAACAGATGGAAAACCTCCTGCGCGAAAGGGGCCTGCTATGACCAAAGTAAAGATTATCAACGACCCCGTCTTCGGCTTCATCAACATCCCGAAAGGGTTGCTCTACGACGTCCTCACGCACCCCGTCCTGCAGCGTCTCAGCCGCATCCGCCAGCTCGGGCTCTCGTCGTTCGTCTATCCCGGGGCGCAGCACACCCGCCTGCAGCACTCCGTCGGCGCCTACTACCTGATGTGCGAGGCCGTCGGCAGCCTCCGCGCCAAAGGTGTGGCCGTCACCGACGACGAAGCCGAAGCCGTCGAAGCAGCCATCCTCATGCACGACGTGGGGCACGGCCCGTTCTCCCACGTCCTTGAGAACACCCTCGTGCACGGCATCAGCCACGAGGACATCTCCCTGCTGCTCATGGAGAAGATGAACGCCGACCTCGACGGACGCCTCGACCTCGCCATCCGCATCTACCGCGACGAGTACGACAAGCGCTTCCTCCACCAGCTCGTCAGCAGCCAGCTCGATATGGATCGCCTTGACTACCTCCGTCGCGACAGCTTCTTCACCGGCGTCACCGAGGGCAACATCGGCTCCGCCCGCATCATCAAGATGCTGAACGTCCTCGACGACCACCTGGTGGTGGAGAAGAAGGGCATCTACTCCATTGAGAACTTCCTCACCGCGCGCCGCCTGATGTACTGGCAGGTGTATCTCCACAAGACCTCCGTCGCTGCCGAGAAGATGCTCATCAACGTCCTCTCGCGCGCCTCGTGGCTGGCCGCCCAGGGCGAGGACCTCTTCTGCTCCCCTGCCCTCCGCTATTTCCTGTACGACCGCATCACCGGCGACACGTTCCGCGAGCACCCCGACTGCCTCGACACCTTCGTCCAGCTTGACGACAACGACATCTGGTGCGCCCTGAAGGTATGGGCAAGCCACCCTGACGTCATCCTCTCCACCCTTGCCGAGGGCCTCGTCAACCGCCGCCTCTTCAAGGTGAAGATTGAGGCCGACCCCTTCTCCGACGACTACATCCGGCAGCTGACCCGCGACATCGCCCGTTCGCTCGGCATCCCCGTGGCCGACGCTGCCCGCTACATGCTCACCCACACCACCCTCCAGAAGGACATGTACTCCGCCACCGACGACAAGATAGAGATCCTCTACCCCGACGGCACCGTTTGCGACATCGCCGAAGCCTCCGACATGCTCAACGTCAGCCTTCTGGAGCGGAAAGTCCGCAAGCACATCCTCTGCCACTACCGGCTGTGAGGCAAAGGAGGAGCGATTGCCCCTCCTGTTAATGACCTGTTGACCCGTTGACCTCGTTGACTCGTTGACTTAGAAAGGATTGAGCCTCGATGGGGGCTCAATCCTTTCTGTACCCTTGCCCGAAGGCGTTGTAGCACTTCATCTGGCGTCGGTTGGTGCTCCCCTCGGGGCGCACGCCCACGTGGAAGAACGAGCCGTAGTCAATCATCTGGTCAAACTCCAGCCGCTCCGCGTTTTCCCTGAACCACTGGCGTACGGTGTCCATCTGCTCGTCCGTCGCATGCAGCGGGCGGAAGTCCGCAGCCAGGCCGAGGAGGTGCTGGCTCGTGGGGCTGCCCCCCACGTCGTGGTTCAGGTCGCGGCAGCGGTAGCCGCTGGTGATGACGATGGGCTGTGCGAGGTACTCCCTGAGCGGGTCGAGGACGGTGTCGACGAGATACTCGATGTTCCGCCTCGCCTCACGTGGCGCCTCGTTGTCGTAGCCTTTCAACGCCGCTGTCACCGAGTATTCAAATTCAGGAAAAGAAAAGTATTTCATACTTTTTTTAGTTAAGAATTAAGAGTTAAGAGTTAAGAAAAATAGTTCTGCAAGCGATTAACTATGTATTATGAGCTATGAACCAGCGGCGCACCCTATGAGGATGAGAGTCGAGAGAATGAGGGTTATGGTTTTAATCCACTGCATACACATAGGTTTTTTTCTTAACTCTTAATTCTTAACTCTTAATTCCATCAGAGGCAGCTTTGTACGGAGAGCGTACCGATGATGGCCGTCAGCACGGCAATCACGATTTCGAGAATCTTTTTCCATGAGATAGCTTTCATAAGATTGAAAATTGAAAATTGAAGATTGAAAATTGGTTTAGTTCCGGCTTTGCCGAAAGACTACCCCTTTTCCCCGCTCCCCTCCCTCACGGGAGGGGTTCGGGGGTGGGTCTTACGCTAAGAGCTCGCTCGGTACGCGCTTCAGCTGGCGGTTGGTGCGGACGTACTTGAGGAGGTCGGCATCGGCGCGGAAGCGGATACCGCAGCCCTTGATGTACGACGCCGGGTCGAACGCCTCCAGCGGGATGACGCTCTGGGCAAAGCACTTGCTCTTGAGGTTCGCCTGCAGCGCCCCGATCTCCTGCAGCACGATGCGCTGACCCTGGAGCAGGTGCGTCTTGATGAACTCCTTGGCAGCGGTAAGCACGGCCACGATGTCCGCCTTCGTAGCGGTGGTGGCAAACTGGATGTCCTCGGTGAGGGACTTGAAGTCATAGTCGCCCGTCTTCACGGCGCGGTTGGTGGCGTAGTCGACGCCCTCGGCACCATTCGGGTTGGTGCAACCCACAATCTGATAAGTAATTGGCATGGTTTTAAATAGTTAAGAGTTAAGAATTAAGAGTTAAGAAAAATAGTTTTGGTTATGCGCATACAAGACTATTCACGTTGCAAAGATAATACATCTATTTTTGCCAGTTTCCGATGGCAGCGTGGGATATCTCTCGCGCCGATTACGCCCAACTATGAACTATGCATTATGAACTATGAACTGAAGATTACGCCGCTCTTGCAGCGTAATCTTCTTCGTCGGAGGCAGGGCCGAGGAAATGCAGGATGGCCGCCACGTGGGCGGACAGGAACAGCTTGGCTGTGTCGCAGGGAGAGATGTCGTGGAGGACGTCGGCGAGATAGACGAAGCCGTCCGGGCGAGCCAGCGCCTGGTCGTCGTCCGAGAGCCGTCCCGCCGGCTGGCGGGCATGGAGGAGTTCGTAGAATAGCGCTTTGCGTGCCAGTTCGCCCTTCGGCTCATCGGGGAAGTACAGGGCAGCCACCTCCCGCTTCGTCATCGTGCGCACGGGCGTGCAGGCATCGATGGAGAAGGTGTATGAGCGTGTGCGCCCCGCACAGGGGTAGAGGATGAAGTAATCAGATGAATTGTTCATAAGCAATACGGAAATAACGCAGTGGAATAAATTTTTAACGCAATGGAATAATTTTTTAACGCAGTGGAATATAATATTAGAGTTAAGAGCGTTCTACAGCGCAGCGTTCTACAGCCCGAAGGGCGTTCTAAACCCGGTGCAAAGGTAAGGACAGCCGGTTGCGGTTCACGAATGATTCGCGGGAAAAGATTCTGAAAGCTATAAGTAATGCCCCAAATCTAGATTATATTGGAAAAACGGACAAAAAAGTTGCTTTTTGTGTTGGAAAAACGGACAAAACCGCCTATATTTGCATCGGAAAAACGGACATGTGTATGCTAAAACGTAAGATTGACAGCTATTTAGACGAGTTCTATAAGCGAACCGACAAGGCACTTTTGGTAACCGGAGCCCGACAGACAGGGAAGTCTTTCTCCATTCGTCAGTTCGGTAAATCCCACTTTGAACACTTTGTAGAGATTAACTTCATTGAGCAACCTGATGCCGCAGAAGCTCTGAAGGGAGCGAAGAACAGCCAAGACATAATCGTCAGACTCTCTTTGTTAACAAATATAGACCTTGTTCCGGGGAAGACACTCATCTTCTTTGACGAGGTACAGGAGTGTCCGGAAATAGTGACAGCCATCAAGTTCCTGGTGGATGAAGGCAGCTATAGGTATATCCTGAGCGGTTCGCTTTTGGGCATTGAGTTGAAAGACTTGCGCTCTGAACCTGTTGGCTATATGGATGTAAAGGATATGTATCCGCTTGACATAGAAGAGTTCCTCCAGGCAATGGGCGTATCGGAACAAGTGATGGAAAGACTGCGTACTGCCTACGAACAGAAACAGCCGGTGGACGACTTTGTGCATAAGAAGATTATGGAACTCTTCAGGCTTTACCTCATTGTTGGTGGAATGCCTGCAGCCGTACAGAAGTATCTGGACACAAACAACCTGAAAGACGTGATGATGGAGCAACAGGCAATTATCAGGCTGTACAAGCGCGACATCTCGAAGTACGATAAAGACCATAAACTATACATTGACGAGATTTTCGACCTGATACCATCTGAACTGAACGCCAAGAACAAGCGGTTCATCCTGAAGGATCTGAATGAGAATTTGAAATTCCCGCGTTACGAGAACAGTTTCCTATGGCTGAAGAATGCAGGTGTGGCATTGCCCACATACAATGTGGAAGAACCTGTGGTGCCGCTGAAGCTTTCTCGCAGCCGTAATCTCTTTAAGCTATTCCAGAGCGACATAGGTCTATTGGCATGTCAATATGCTGAAGGTATACAACTACGTATCATCAATGACGAAAAGAGCATCAACTTTGGTTCTATCTATGAAAATGTGGTAGCTCAGGAACTGAATGCTCACGGGTTTAACCTGTACTACTTTAATAGCAAGAAACAGGGAGAACTGGATTTTGTTATAGAAAAGAACGGGCATACGTTGCCCATTGAAGTAAAGTCCGGCAAGGACTATCAACGTCACAATGCCCTGAATAACGTGATGGGTAATGCCGACTATGAGATTCCGCAAGCCCTTGTGTTTTGCAATGAGAACGTAAGCATTGATAATAACGTCTGTTACGTTCCCATCTATATGGTTTGCTTCCTCAAGAAAGAGACTCTGGGAGATATCACATACGCAGTGAATACTAAAGGCATAAACTGAAGAAAATACTGCTGGCGCTCGGCATAGCTCAAACGAGTTTGGCTCTGCACTCGCTTAATCACAGACTTCAAGATTCGCGTGCGGTCATTTGGTCATTTGGTCATTTGGTCAAAATCGTTTTCCAAGTGTCAAAATCCGCCACTATATAATAAATATTTATATTTATATATAGTGAGCAAATGACCGAATCCGAAAACGAAAATGACCATTTTGACCTTGAC
>JAEEZS010000011.1 GCA_016291905.1 Bacteroidaceae bacterium | reverse complement strand
CTCCGAGTGGCCGAAGTCCATTAATCCATAGTGTCTTGTCACCTATCTTCAGACCGATGGACAACATGAGATAACGGATGTCCCAGCCCTTGCTGCGGAAGTAGTCCTTCTGTTCGGCTACAAGCGCATCATAGCCTTGGTCGCTTCCTCCCCAAGTGGTCGAGTTGGTTAGTGACATATTGTAGGTGTAGTTGTAGCTCGTAACCACGGCATCGGCGGGACACAGCACCCGTATCCCCTCCGGCGCGCCGATGAAGAGATTCCCGAAGTTGAATTCTTTCTCGATGTTGTCCTGTGGACGGTAGAGGATTCCCTCGCCCGCCTTCTGCCCCTCGATGGGCCACAGCCAAACGTCCTCGGCAGTGAGCGACAGACTAACAGTCGTGAACAGCGCCGCAACAAGCAGGCGGCAATAGTGTCTTGTCTTCATACTCGTATGTTATTGGTTTATTGCATTCACCTTTATAACGCATAAGTGCCCGAATCTTTACCCATAAAAGATGTTAAATATAGGACATGTACATACGTCTTTATACCTTTTTGCGTCTATATCTTGTACTTTTATTGCGTAATCCTTTCGAATATCAGAGATTTATCATACCTATGCGACGAAAAAGTGTGATTATGCACAGATTTTCGGAATAAGAACTTATGGATTATAGACGCGAAAAGCCCCGCCACGTCATTGCGATGCAGCGGGGCGGTTGAAGAGGATTTACTAATTCTTCAAGGTGTATAAGTTCACTTGGACGATGTTGCCTTGTTCGTCTTCTGTGATGATGACATTGCCCAAGTCGAGGCCCGCGAGGCCGTGCCAGTTGTCCTGCGAGGCAGGTGCGCCGTCGATGAGGAGGAGGACGGAGGGGTCTAAGGCGACGAGTTTCTTGGCGGTGCCGGCATTGGCGGGTTTGTTGAAGTCAAGCTTGTATGTACGGCCTTGAGCGAGAACTTTTGGCTCCTCACTCCCAGACTCCCCCTCTTTGACCAAATCCCAATGCGTTATGCCATTCTCTTGCATGAGGCGTTTGATGCGGACGATGTGCTCGGGCGGAACACCGCGACAGGCGTTGACGCGCACGAAGTGATCTTGACGGTAGGCTATTTCCTCCAGGCATTCGCCGATGTTCTGGCTTTGAGCTGTCCATGAGGTGTATTGATAGCGTTTCCAGTCGAAGCTGTCGTGGAGACCTTCTTTGATGTAGATGGACGATTTGATGGGGTTGCCTTTTGGCGGCGTGCCGGTGAGCAGGACAGTGAGTACTGGGTTGATATTACCTTTCACGTCAGCGGGTATCTGGACGGGCGTGGTGACGATATTGATGGTCTTCTTGCTGACATCTAACTCTACCTTCTTCACGATAGAGGCTGGTTTGTCCAGCAGTTGGTGGATGTCACGCTCTTGGCCGTCAATCTGCACGGTGACCTCACCGACCCGCAGTAAGGGTGAAGGGCGGTTAGGATGCCGCTCCTCTATGTAGGAACCTTCATTATTCTGAACCCATGTTCCACGTGGCCAGGTGACGATGAAATAGTCGCCGTCCTTTGATATCCTAATCAATTTCTCGTCGGAGGCATTTGCTGTCTCTTTATCATCGACGGCGGATAAGGCCTTTTCGTTCGGGACGAGAAGCGGTTCAGCTTTTGGTTTGGCAAAAGCGACGAGGGCCAGCACCATCACGGGTAGCAGGTACAGCGCCTTGGCTGCAGCCCACTTGTTGGATTTCTTCTTGAACATCATCGTGATACGTTTTTTGATTTTACTTTTGTTGAATGCGTTCACCACGGGCTGCAGTCCCGGACGAACGGCTTTGAGAATCAGCAGCTGATTATATTCTCGGATGTCTATTCCTGTAAGGAGCACGGCGCGGTCGGCCTCGTACTCATGCACGTCGCTGAGGTCCTCGCGCAGCATCCAGGCAAAGGGGAGGAACCAGAGCGTGCGACACGTGGCCTCGGCCAGTAGTTTGTCCCATGAATGGCCGAGACGGACGTGTGCGAGTTCGTGGGTGAGGACAGAGGGCGCGGTGCCGTCTGCCTCTGCCAGCAGCACCCACCGCATCCACGAGCAGGAGTTGCGGAGTTCGGGGCAGGCGAGGATGCGGACGCCGTCCCGTTCCTCGATGAGGCATGAGCGGCGGATGAGACGCATGACTCCGTAGAGCGAACGCAGGAAAGCAAGCCAACAAGCGACGGTTCCCAAGATGTAGAACCACAACAATACGGTTCGCCAAGGGAAAACACTTAGGTTTGTCAATTGTTCCAAGGTCTTGGAATGATTATTCAAAGGATTTAGAATGATTGTTCCATAACTTTGGAATAATGGTTGAAGCCGGGTTTCTTGGACAGAGAAGTTAGCTTCATCGGTGCTCTCTGTTGTGTGTCCTGACTCTTGTGTCTGGCCGCTATATACAATGTCTTTGGCTGTCAGCACCGTTTCCAGCCTCTCGAAACCCTGACTCAGCCACGTCTCATGGTCGAATTGGACGGGACATAGCGGCAGGAGGGGCGATGTCACGAGGATGATGACGAGCACGGAGCGGTTCAGCGTGTGCAGCGTCTCACGGCGCAGGGTCAGGCCGTAGAACGAGTAGAGTATGGTGAGGGCGAGGGCCCACTTAATGAGGTAAATCATAAAAGCTACTGAGCATAATTACATGAATACATATTTTTACACAAATGTTCACGAATTATTATCCATTAATCAGTCATAAATGATTTATGATTGATTCGTGGGAAATAATTAACGGTCATTTGTGTGAGAAAGTTGTTCCTTCAGGAACGCCATGAGCTCTTCCTCGGTCAGTTTCTCGTCGGTGACGAAGCTCGAGACGACATCGAGGTAGGAGCCGCCGAAGTAACGATCCACGAAGTTGGAGAGCTTGGCTCGGCCATATTCCTTCTTTGTGACGATGGGTTCGTAGATGTAACCCCGTCCGCGCTGGCGGTGTCGCAGATACTCCTTCTTCTCTAACGCCTGAAACACATTAGCGACACTGTTGATATGCGGACGCTCTTCATCGGCATAGAGTGCCTGTACGTCTTTTGGCGCACAGACTCCGAGCTGCCAGATGCGCTCCATCACTTCTTCTTCCTTTGCGGTTAACTTATACATGATATTTGACGATTTACAATATGACTAATACAGCCTTTGCTGCCTTTTCACGCTGCAAAGTAAGAAAGAATATGGCGAACCGCAATGGATTCGCCATGAAGTTTAACCGAATTATATGTTGAATAGCCGACTTTAACGTTTTTATGTGTTGAATCATTCGCCCCGCCACGTCATTACGACGCAGCGGGGCGTGTGTGTGTATTCAGTTTACCTTCACGTCTTTAATATTTGTCGCATCCTTCATGCGGATGGTGAAGGCGCTGTCGGTGGGGTGTACTACATGGGGCTTATAGCCCATACGGTGCACGCGGATGGTGGCGTCGCGGAAGGGGATCCACAGGTCGAAGTGGCCTTGACTGTCGGTGACGACAGCGTCCCAGGGCGTAACGAAGCCAATGTAAACGCTGGCATCGGCCAGCGGTTCACCTTTCTCGTCGGTCACCGTGCCTTCCACATGACGGCGGTTGCTGAGCAGTTCTGGGCAGTCGGCAGCGTAGAGCTTGTCAACGGAATGCAGATGCATCCACAGCTGGCGCTGCGACGTGGTGGAATAATAGGCCTCGCCCGACCACCAGGACGGCGCATCGGCATCGGGCTTAAACTCAAGTGTGCTATTCTTTACTTTCTCATAGAGCTGTTTCTGCATGCCACTTATTAAGTCATTCGGCTGCCCTTCTATGACCTTTCCTCCGAAGATGAATGCCAGCCTGACGATGCTGTCGCCGCCCGTCACCGCAGACGATTCGGCGCAGGTGGCCGCCTGCCGGATGTCGTCAACAATCTGATTGAAACGGGGGTCGTCTTTGAGGACCCATATTTCGCCGTTCTCCCACCACGCATCATCGTGGGTGGTCATTACCACATCGCGAATCAGAGGAACATAGACGCCGTGACTGTCGCTGCCCATAGGACCGAAATACTCGTGTTGCTGTCCGTAACTGCGGCACTTGGCTGCCGTCAGGCCAAAGAGACGCTCCTTGGCGGGGGTATCGTAGAGGTCGGGCGCGTAGTAGTCCTGGTAGCTGTTCTTGTTGAAGCCCGCGCGATACTTGCTCTGGAGGTAAGTCAGGCGGCGCGACTTGATCTGTTCCGGAGTGAGCTGGCTGACGGGCGTGAACGGCTTGGTCAGGTAATCTACAACCAGCCTGATGTCGCGGCCTTCAAACAGGGATGGGGCGTAGAGTACTGCCTGCACCTCCTTGGAGGGAAGGGATTGCTTGAAAAACAGCTGGTTTCTTTCAAAGAAGTAGTCATAGACGTTGCTCATCGACCAATGGGACATGCCGCTCAGATAGCGCAGGAAGTCTGGGTCTTCTTTTCCGTTGACCAAGGTCAGTACGGTGTCACGCTCCCACAAGTAAGGCAATGCCGGCCGATCGGTCTCCGTCACAAAGTGGAGTTTTTTTTCATCCAAGTCCAGTCCGGCGATGACTCCCTGCAAGGCCTCTTCTGTCGCTGCATTAGCAAGCCCTTCGTATTCGTAGGTTCTTACGCGCTCTTGGAACGTAGAATCGAGGGGAGTCGTCAGTTGCGTTGCCCAACGTTGCTCTTCTGCTTGCTGCGCTACTAACGGCGGGTCAGCAACTTTCTCATTACCCAAATTCAACACAAAAAGTAGTGCAATGGCTGCTGCAATACCAATACCTCCAGCCCATGTGGCTACACGCCGCCAGTTTGGCTTGACGCTTGTGCCGATAACTTCGCGCTCAAACCGTGCCCATTCTTCGTCCACGTCGGGCATACCTATTCTCTTGTCGATATCTTCTCTTTTCATGTTACTTTGCAATTTTAAGGGTACTTCTGATTTTGGCCAGTGACCGCGTGATGTGCTTGTTCACTGCCGAGGCACTGATACCCAGCACCGTGGCCGTCTCTTCGTAGGTCATTTCTTCGTCGTAGTGCAGACTCAATACGCGCCGGTCTTGCTCGGTCAGATTACTGTCGATGACCTGCTGAAGCTGCCGTAGCAGGTCTTCGCGTTCTTCGTTCTCGCTTTCGGCCATGCCTCGTTGCAACTCTTCTTCCATCTGCCGCTGCAACTGCCGTGAACGCAGCATGTGCAAGCATTGGTTGCGAGTAGCCGCCAACAGATAGCCTCTGATGCTGTCCTCGGCCATTTGTGGCTTGCTCCTCCATAGTTGGGCGAACACCTGATGCACAGCATCCTTGGCATCGTCGGCGTTCTCCACCATTGAGAATGCCATGCGATACATGTGCGGATAACTGTCCTTGAACAGGTGTTCAAACTCTTGTTTACTATAATCCATAAGTGTCTCTTTGGTCTTTAATCGTATATAAGACCCTCGAACGGCCAAATCAAATACCCCTCATTGCCATTATTTTTGAAGAAAGTTAGATTTTCGCCTGCAAAGTTACGAAAAAGACACGAAAAAGCCCCCGGCGAGGCCCGGAAATCGGTCGCCGAGGGCGCAACTCATTAACCATTTAAAGAAAAAACTGGAAAAATGGCTCAGTTTGGTGTTATTTCTTCTTCGGATTCTTATTCCAGTGATACACCAGATGCAGCATGATGTAGTGCGGGAGGGAGCGGTACCATGTCTCGGTGCGGCCCTGGGCGTTGACGCTGTACTGCGTGTTGCTGAGCTGGTGGAGCAAGTCGAAGGCTTCGATGCGGGCGATGAGCTTGCCTTTGAAGAACGGCTGGCTGACGGAGGCGTTCAGCACAAAGTCGTCGGTGTTGAGTTCGCTGCTGCCGTAGCCGCGACGGCTGTACATATTGCCGTCGGCAGATAGTGTGGTGTTCAGGCGCGGCAGTGTGTAGCGGGCATAGAGGCCGTATTGGAAGTCGGTGGCGTTGAGCGTCTCGAAGTCCCGCATCTTGCCTTCTGAGTGTCGCCAGCGGATGTCGCCCGTGGCGCGGATGCTGAGCGTACCTTTATTATATTGTATATAGGTATTGTCATGCAGCGTAAGGGTGTTGACCACGTTCTCCTCACTGCCTAAGCCCCCTAACTTAGGGGGCAAAGCGAGCATGGCGTGGTCGATGGAGTGGTGATAGCCCGCGTCGGCGTTGGTCTGCCATGTCCAGTAGCGGTTCTTGTCGATGGTGCGGCTGATGTCGAACTTCGCATTCAGGCGATAGGCTCCCTTCACGTTCATAGGCTGATAGGTATAGACACCGCTGGCGGGGTCATAGCTCGCCGACTGCGCCGTCTGCCGGTGGTAGAGGTCTGCCGATGTGCCTACGTGCCATTGCTGCTGGTTCTTTCCGGCCTTGTTCGAATAGTCTATGCCGAAGTTGGAAGTTACGAAGCTCTTGAGGTCGGGATTGCCCAGCTTGACGGCGAGGGGCTGGCTGTCGTCGCGATAGGTGATGCGGTCGGAGAGGTTGGCGGCACTGCGCTTATGGCTGGCATGCACCCGGAAATCATGCTTGCCGCTTTCCGAGGCATGTCTGAACGATGCCGAGGTATTCACGAACAGCGTGTTCTGTCGTGCCAGCGTGTCGAGTCGGCCCCGCTGATAGTCGAGCGACTCGTGACGTATGGGGACGCTGATATCCACGTTCCAGCGCTGATAGTTGAGGGTGAACGGGCTGTTGGGATTCATCTTGTATTTCCCCTTGCCCGAGAAGGAGATGCCGACCGTGTTCTCGGCTACGTTCGTCCGACTGTCGTATGAGTTGTTAATGTCTGTGATGGCTGTCAGCGCGTCAATCTGCGAGGCCAACAGCAGCGTATCGGGATGGTACAAATAATCGTGGGCATCGATGCGCATCAGATTGAAGCTTTCGCCCAGGCGCATGTCCACATCCTTGAAAAGTTGCATGCCGTAATTCAACGATACGATGCCCCAAGTAGTGCGGTTGCTGATGTCGTCCACGTTATGCTGAACGTTCTGCTGCGGGTTTACATATTGACGTGTGCTGTATCTCATGGCCGATTCCGACTCGTTCTCGTTGTGCTGTACCATGACGTGGAAGTCGATATGCTTCTGGTTCTTGCCCACGTTGAATGCGCCCTGCGCATCCATGCTTCCGCTCCATGCCTTTCCCTCGTTGAAGCCACGGTTGCGCTGCGAGGCCGTCAGCGTATCGTTCCATTGGTCGAACATGGAACTGAAGGCACCGTGATTCTTGGAATATCGGAAATCGGCAACCGCATATAGATAGAAGGGCTTGGTCAGCGTGAATGCATCCCGCGCATTCCACGCCCGGCTGCCCGTGCGGTTGCTGCTTTCGGTCAGCGACGTGGGTGTCAGCCCTTGCAGGAATTGCTCATAGCGGCTCCTCGATTCGCTGATGTCTGTGGTCGAGGTGTACGAGGCCGTCAGGTTGTTCTTCACCTTGTCCTCTTTGGCGTGGTAGTCCATCTCGCCCGCCACGCTCCTTGTCGTGAGCAGGTTTCTGGGCATTGAGGCGGGCGTCCAGTGGCCCGACTCGCCGATGGGGCGGCTCTCGTTCACATTGTTCACATTGCCTAATAGCGTGAAGCGGTAGTGGTCGCTGAACCCGAGGGCAAAGGCGCGGGCAAGCCACCTGTCCTCAGTACCCACGGCACCCTCCACATTGGCGATGTAGCCCCGCTGGTACTCCTGTTTCAGGTTAACGTCCATCACAAACTGCTTCGGAGCCACGTCGTAGCCCAGTGCCTTGCTCTTGTCCGACTGCTTGTCATAGACCTTGATGTTCTGTACGGTGTAGTACGGCAGATTCTCCATCAGCACCTTCTTATTCCCCCTCATAAACGAGCGCGAGCCGAGCAACAGCTCGTCCACCTTGCGCCCGTTCACGAAGATTTCGCCCGCCTCGTTCAGCGTCACACCCGGCATCTGCCGTATCAGTGCATCAAGCATCGAGCCGTCGGGCAGTTTGAACGCCGTGGCATCATAGACCAGCGTGTCGCCGCGATAGAACATTTTTACGCGAGTGGCCTTCACCACCACCTCCTTCAGTTCTATCTCCCGCATCTTGCGCATCTCTATCGTCGGCACTTCCACCTCCGTCTGCCCCGTGATGTTCACCCGCTGCCACACATCGTCGTAGCCCTGCAGCCAGGCATGGACGAGCACAGCGTTTGCATCCGTCTTCACCTTCGACGAAAAAACGGCATACAACGGTTGGTCGCTGCGTTTGTAGATGGTCATCTTTGCCGTGTCGAGCACGGTGCTGTCGGCCCTGCATATT